>JBBIOB010000006.1:0-85715 GCA_037443565.1 Armatimonadota bacterium
AGAGCCGGTCGATGCTCTCCACCTCCAGGGTGACGTGCTCCTTCAACAGGGTGGCGACGTTCAGTGGTATACTCATGACGAGGCTCCGGTCGTCAGTGGCCTTCGTGGCCCACCGACCGCTTGGCGGTCCCACAAGAGAGGTGGTTCCTCCATCTCTCCGTAGTTCCCACGACCGGGGCCTCCTTGTCAAGTACGGGTGGGCCAGAGAATGGCTGGCCATTCTCCAACCGCGTTTCAGCCGCAGCGAGGCCGAGCGGAGGCTACAGGAACTATCATGACAGTCTCTCGAAACTCGAATCATCTAAGCCAGTTCATGCCTCGTCGGTCTGAGGCGGAGCCTCGTTAGCAGTTTCAGGTCCGTCTGCTCACGGGAGCCGGCCTCCTGCCCGGCCGGATGCAGGGAACGCGCTGATCAGATGGACAGGACTTCGGCCGCGTCCGCGGTGACCGCGACGTTGTCCTCGATGCGGATCCCGCCAAACTCGGGCGCGTAGAGGCCAGGCTCGACACTGGTCACCATGCCCTCCGCCAGGACGTTCTCCGCCCCCGGGTAGAGCAGCGGCACGGGTTCATGATAGCGGAACCCCAGGCCGTGGCCGGTGATGTGGATGAAGTAGCCAGCTAGGTCGCGGGCCTCCAGGACCCGGCGGGCAGCGGCGTCCACCTCGCCACCCGTGGTACCCGGTCGGATGGCGGCGATGGCGGCCCGCTGCGCCTCCACAGTCACCTCCAGCAGCTCGCGCTGCCGCTCCGTCGTCTCGCCGACCGTTGCCATCCGCGTCAGGTCGGAGTAGTAGCCGTCGGCGACCGTGGACAGTTCGAGCATCACCAGATCACCGCGCTGCAGCCGGCGCACTGTGGAAGGGGCGTAGCCCCATCCCACCCGGTGCAGCCGTTCGGCCCCCGAAAAGACAAGGGCCGTGGCCCGGGCATGGACTGTGCCCTCGTAGCCCGTCCCCTGCGCGAGGATGGCCCTCTCGACCTCCGCCGCCACCTCGGCCTCCGAGCGCCCCTCCTGGACGGCCTTGGAGAAGGCCCGGATGCCGAGGGCAGCGATCTCGTTGGCCACACGGAGCCGCCGCAGCTCCTCTGCCGTCTTCCTGGCGCGGAGATGGGCGAGCAGACCCGAAGCGTCCACCGGGTTGGCACCCATTCCATTCAGGATCGCCCGCGACGGCGCCGCGGGCCGCCAGGGCTCGGTCACCTTCTGGCTGGGCGCGATCTCCTCGTCGCCGTCCCCCTCCCAGCCGACCCGCCTGCCCGGCAGGCCCAGCGCGGCGGCGGCGTCTCGAAGCAGACTCCCCAGGCTCTCGTCGGGCAGGGGGTCGCCGATTCTCCAAACCGGAAAGATCCTGATGTCGTCCACGAAGGCCCTGGCCAGCGCCTCCCGCTCCATCTCGGGCGCTATCAGGACCGGCTTCCCCTCGGCCGGCACGATGACCGCCGATCGCCCGATGACCGGCCAGTACCCGCTCAGCATGACCACGTGCTCGGGCAGACGGCAGACCAATGCTGATAGCCCTTCGGCGGCCAGTGCCTCCTGCACCCGTGCGATCCGCTCGCTCATCGGCGCGCCTCCTACCAGGTTTCCAGCTGTGCGGTCAGGCCAGCGTCCACGAACAGCGAGGCGCCGGTAACGAAGGCGGACTCGTCGCTGGCCAGGTACAGCACGGCGTACCCGATGTCCTCGGGCGTCCCCAGCCGACCCAACAACTGCCGCGAGGCTACGGTCTTCTTCATGCCCTCGAAGTCTTGGGATTCGCGGAAGATGCGTTCGATCAGCGGGGTATAGATCCAACCGGGGCATATGGCGTTCACCCGGATGTTGTCCTTCGCGTAGTCGATGGCCATCACCCGGGTGAGGGCTGTCACACCCCCCTTACTGGCCGCGTATGGTGCCGTCCCACCGACGTTCTGGACGGCGTGGACCGAGGCGACGTTGATGATCGAGCCGCCGCCAGCGGCCTTGATGTGCGGCAGCGCGTACTTGGAGCAGAGAAACACGCCGGTCAGGTTCACCCGGAGGCACCGCTCCCACTCGGCCAGCGTCGTCTCGTGCACCGGCGTGTAGACGCCGATCCCCGCGTTGTTCACCAGGATGTGCAGGCGGCCGTACCGCGCCACCGTCTCGTCCACCATGGCGCGCACCTGCGATTCGTCTCCAACGTCGGTGGCCACGAACAGCGCCTCTCCCCCGGCGCGGGTGATCTCGTCGGCGGCGCGCCTCCCCTCGTCCCTGTTCATGTCGGCGATCGCGACCCGCGCACCCTCGCGGGCCAGCGCGGTGGCAATGCCCTTGCCGATCCCCATGGCCGCTCCTGTGACGATCGCCACGCGGTCCCTGACCCTCATCGTCGCCTCCTATCGCCAGACGCCGTGGCCTGAGATCAGCGTTCGGATGTCCTCTTCCAAAACCCAGGCGATGTCGCCGTAGTAGGTGTGCTTGAGCGCCGCAAGTGCGGCGCCGTACTCCAACCCCTGCTCGATCCCGCTGGCCAAGAACCCGTGGATGAATCCTGCCGCGAAGGCGTCTCCTGCGCCGATCCGGTCCACCGCATCCACGGGGTAGCCCTCCCGGGCCATCGTCCCGCCGTCGAGCGTGGCGGCGACCTGGATCCCGTCGGTGACCACCGCCACCTCGGGATGGAACCGGCCGCGCAGGCCCCTGGCGACGCTCCCCGCATCCCCCTGGAGATCGAACAGCGTCCGGGCGTCGGCCGCGGTGCAGATCAGGATGTGCACCTGGCTCAGGAACGGTGCCAGCGTGGAGGCGGCCTCCGCCGCGGACCAGAGCTTGGCCCGGTAGTTGACGTCGAAGGAGATGGTCACGCCGCCAGCGTGGGCCTCGGCCAGGGCCCTGGCGACCAGGGCCCGGCACGATGGGCTGAGGCCTGGCGTGATGCCGGTGATGTGCACCACCCTGGCTTCCCTGACGTAGGGCCAGTCCACCTCGTCGGGATTGATCATGGCCATCGCCGATCCGGCCCGATCGTAGATCACGCGGCCCGGCCTGGGTGAGGCTCCGAGCTCGACAAAATAGGTCCCGACCCTTTCCTCGCTGGTCCAGAGGACGCGAGAGACATCCACGCCGTGGCCCCGGATCTCGTTGCAGATGCGCCGGCCCAGCGGGTTGTCCACCAGGCGCGAGATCCAGCCCGCGCTGGTCCGCAGGCGGCTGAGCGTCACTGCGACGTTGGACTCGGTGCCGGCCACGTGCACCAGGAAGTGGTGGGCCTCTTCCAGTGCCGTCCCAGGGGGCGCCGAGAGCCGGAGCATCGTCTCACCGATGGTCACCACATCAGGCATGCCGGCCTCTCCGATGCCACGGCTACGGTGCCGGGGGCCCGGCCTGCCGCGGGCGCTCAGAGCCCGAGGGCTCGGGCATGCCGACGCTCCACCGGCCGGCCCACCACCGGGTTCCGCAGCACGCCGATTCCCTCGACCTCCGCCTCAATGATGTCGCCGGGCTCAAACGGCCCGGCCGGCGGCGAGGCCGAGGTCACCAGGTCGCCCGGCTCCAGGGTCGTGAAGGTTGAGATGAAAGCGATCAACTCTTCAAACGGCCGGCGCATCTGCGCCGTGCTGGACTCGCACTCGACCCGGCCGTTGCGGCGCCGCACCATGCGCGCGCGCTCGATGGGCACCTGGTCGGCCGTCGCGATCCAGGGGCCCATGGGCGCGAAGGTGTCGCAGTTCTTGGCCCACTGCTGGTACTCGCGCGTCAGCAGTTCGATGTCATGCAGCACCAGGTCGCCGATGATGGTATAGCCGAAGATCGCCTCCCGGGCCTCATTTTCCGGGACCTCCCTGACCCGCCGGCCGATGACCGCTGCGATCTCGAACTCGTGGAACACCGTGCCGTAGCCCTCGGGGATCTCCACCGTCTCGTCTGGCCCGATGACGGCCGAGGGCGCCTTGAGGAACATCTGGGGGACAGCCAGGTACTCCAGCCCCAGGATCCGCCGGTAGTCTTCGAAGTTCAATCCCACGCAGACGATCTTCGAGGGGTTCGGGACCGGCGCCAGCAGCCGGATCCGGGAGCGAGGGACGGCGAACGCCGGAGGGTCGCCCCACTCCAGGGCCTGGGCAATCGTCTGCGCGATCCCGCCCTGGCCGAGGAATCCCCGCACGTCGGGCGCCGAGGGGAGGCCGACGGCCTCCAACAGCCGGGGGAGGTCGATGGCCCGATCGTCCAGGATGAGCCCCCAGGTCTGCCTGCTATCCGCGACGTACGTGCCGATTCGCATTCGCAGCACCTCGCAGCGGCGATGTTGTCCTGCCGTGCCCCAGTGCCTCGGAGATGGCATCCGCGCAGTGGGTCACCAGGACGGTGTACTCCTCGAAGCGCGGGGACTCGATCTCAGCGCCAACCGTCGCGATGCTCACCGCGGCGACGGCAGCCCCGGTGTGGTCATAGACCGGCGCTGCGGCGCAGCGGATGAGTTCCTCGTGCTCTCCCGAGTCGACGGCATAGCCCCGCTGTCGCACGAGGGCCAGGTGGTCCCGCAGGTCGTCCGCCGAGGTGATCGTTCTGGCCGTATACCGGCGCAGTCCTCGTCGCTGGAGGGCCTGATCCAGCAGGCCGTAGGGCAAGGCCGCCAGCAGCGCCTTGCCGAGCCCGGTGCAGTGGGCGGGCGCGCGCCGGCCCACCTGGGAGTACATGCGGACCCTGCGGGTGCTCTCGATCTTGTCGATGTAGACGACCTCTCCCTCGTCGAGGATCGCCAGGTGCACCGTCTCCCCGCACGCCCGGTGCATCTCCTCCAGGTGGGGACGCGCGATCTGCCGCAGTTCCGCGCTGTGGACGACAAGGCTCCCCAGCTCAAACAGGTGAAGCCCAAGGCGATATCGGCCGCTGATGGTGTCCTGGGTGACGAACCCCTCCCGCTCCAGCGTCACCAGCAGGCGGTGCACAGTGCTCTTGTGGAGCCCCAGGGTGCGCGCGAGGTCGGTAACCCCCAACTCGGGGGAGGACGCAGAGAATGCCTTGAGGATTCCGACGGCCCGCTCCACGGCACGGATACCGTGGGATCCGGCGGCCTGTCTGTCGTTGTCCCGTTGTATGAGACGCCGTCTCCGCATTCTTGAAAGAGTCTTCTCTGTGCGCCGCGGCGTCTCCTCCTATCCATGCCGCACCGGCGTGATCGCCGGGAAGACTTCGGCAGGGGATGCAGAAGGTCGTCGCGAAAGGTACACCGTGGCGGTCTTCATAACCCTGTTCCACGGTACGAGACAACGAGCAGTGGGAGGGAGGAGGCATGGGTACCGAGCTGGACGGCGTGAAGTGGACGCGTCGCGAGGTACTGAGGACAACCGTCGCTTTCAGCGGGGCGGCTCTGGCGTCGTCCGTACTGACGGGCTGCCGACGCGAAGCCGCGCAGGCGCCCACACCGGCACCGGTGACCGTCGCGAAGGTCGCCGGCGCCACCCCTGAGGAGCGCGCGCTCAACGGTATCAAGGCGCTCAAGGACGCCGGCAAGCTCAAGGCCGGCGAGACGTTCACCATCATGCACCACTCCGGTCAACGCAACAACATCGTTCCCGCCCTGGAGGAGTGGAACAAGCTCACCGGGCTGAAGTTCGTGAGCGCGGAGATCGGCGCCGAGCCGGACATCTACACCAAGTCGCTCCACGAGGCCGTGGCTCGCACCGGGAACTTCGACATCTTCTTGACGTTCGTGAACTGGATCGCGGACATGGCCGAGGCCGGTCTGATCGTGGACCTGACCGACTACTTCGCCAGGTATGACCCCGAAATCGACCATGGGCCGAATGCCTACGTCCCACCGCTGGACCGGTTCACAACCACCTACAAGGGGCGCCGGTTCGCGGTGGGTGCCGACGACGACGCCTTCAGTTGCTTCTACCGCAAGGACCTGATGGCAGACCCCAACGAGAAGAAGCGGTTTGAGGACAAGTACGGCCGGCCGCTGGAGGTCCCCAAGACCTGGAAGGAGTTCGACGAGTGGATCGCGTTTTTCGACCGGCCGGACAAAGGCCTGCGGGGCGCGCACATGTACGCCGAGCGCTACTTCGCCTACACGGCCTGGGCGGCGCGGTTCGTGTCCAGGGGGGGCGCATACTTCAACGACAACATGGACCCGATGATCGCCTCGCCCGAAGGCGTCGGCGCGCTGGAGGAGCAGGTGAAGCTGGTTCGCAACCACATGCTCCCCGAAGCCGTCACCGGCGACTGGACGGTGGCCTATTCCCGCTTCCCGGCGGGCGCGGTGTTCTTCGCGTGGGCCTGGCCGTCGCTGGGCAAATGGGCCGAGGACCCGAAGACCTCGAAGATCGTCGGCAAGGTGGGGGCCATGGAGGTCCCGGGCACCATGCACAACGGCGATCTCATCCGGGCGGTTCCCCATGTGGTGGGCTGGAGCTTCAGCGTCTCCCGTTACGGCAAGAACCCAGAGGCCGCCTACTGCTTCATCCAGTGGTTCACCGGCCCGAAGACCGGCCTGGAGGCCATAGCCCGCGTGGGCACGCTGGACATCTTCCGGAAGCCGTGGTTCGAGGCCGAGGAGATGAAGAAGGCCTACGGCGCCGAGCTTCTGCCCATCCTGCTCAAGGGTACCCAGGATGCGTTCCCGGACCTCTCACTGCGAGGCGCCAACGAGTACCTGGACAAGCTCAACCTGAACCTGCAGCAGGCCTTCGCCGGGACCAAGGCCCCGGAGGCGGCCCTCAAGGACACGGAGGCCGAGTGGCAGAAGATCACCGACCGCCTCGGCCGCCTGGGACAGATCGAGGCCTGGCGCAGCGAGCGGCAGGGCTACCCGGCGCGGCTCCAGGACCTGTGGAAGAAGCTCGGGAAGTTCCCGCCCTAGGGCGTCGAGGCCGAGGCGAGCAGAACCGTATGGTGTACTGGTGTAGGGAGCGCGTGGAGCGCATGGCGGGGCTGCTGGGAGGCCGGATCGCCGAAGTCGCCAACAGGGACAGCACTTTCAGGGTCATCCTGGTGGCCCCGCTGCAGCTCCTGCTGTGGTTCCTCCTCATCGTTCCCACGCTGATCGTCCTCTACCTCAGCGTGGTGAACTGGCAGCCCATCATGGGTGTGGACTGGTGGCAGGCACCGCTGGCCTGGGTGGGCAACTACGCCCGCGTTGTCCGCGATGTCCGGTTCTGGGAGGCCATGGCCCGCACGCTGGGCGTCGTGGTCGCCGCCGTCGGCCTGGAGTTCCTCCTGGGACTGGGATTGGCGCTGCTGCTCAGGGGCGAGTTCCTGGGCAAGCGGTTCTTCACCTCGGTGATCCTGTATCCCATGATGCTGCCCTGGGTCGTCGTGGGGCTGGTGTTCTTCCTGCTCTTCCTTGACCGCGGGCCGGTCAACTACATCATCGGCCTGACCTTCGGCCCGGACGCGCCTTTCGACTGGTACGGGCACCCTCTCTCGGCGCTCGGGGTAATCGTGCTGGCCGACGTATGGCAGTGGACGCCGTTCATGTTCCTGATCCTGTACTCGGGGCTGGGGGCTCTCCCCAAGGAGCCCCAGGAAGCCGCCATGACCCTGGGGGCCAGCCCATGGCAGATCTTCCGGTACGTCATGCTTCCGATGCTGCGGCCCATCATCTACGTCGCGGTCGTGATCCGCGCGCTGGAAGCGTTCAAGATCTTCGATCTGGTGTTCATCATCACGCGCGGCGGCCCAGGAACCTCCACCGAGAGCATCTCGCTGTACATCTACCGGCTCAGCGCGATCTACGGGCAGCTCTCCTACGCTGCGGCGATGGCGGTCCTGATCCTGGTCATGGTGGCAGTCCTGACCCGGTACGCCGTCAAGCCCATGGAGCAGCAGCAGGTGCCGCAGTGAGGGGGCTGCTGCCGCTGGTGCGGTGGGTTGCCGCGGTTGCCGTGGCCGCCGTGGTCCTGATGCCGGTGGTCTGGGCCGTCTCGATCTCTTTCAAGCCGCCAGCCGAATGGGCCGCGCATCCGCCGCGGCTTGTTCCCGAAGAACCGACTCTGGCCAACTACCAGGTCCTGTTCCAGGTGGGCAACCCCGTCGGCGTAGTGGCAGAGATGACCCGGACCGCCGAGCCGGTGACCCGGGCGTTTATCACCAGCCTGATCGTGGCCCCCCTGGCTACTGCGGCCTCGGTGGCCATCGGCTTCTTCGCTGCGTACGCGGTCTCCCGCTACCAGGTGGGAGGGCCCATGCTGCCCTTCCTGGCGCTGACGACCCGCATGTTCCCGCCGGTGGCATTCGCGGTCCCGCTGCTCGTCTATTACCGCATGCTGGGGCTCATTGACACGCGGCTGGGCCTGGCCCTCATGTACACCGGGTTCACCGTGGCTTTCCCGCTGTGGATGATCAAGGGGTTCATTGACAGCGTGCCGCGCCACGTAGAGGAGGCGGCGATCCTGGACGGCGCCAGCCGCTGGCGGGTGCTGTTCACCATCACCCTGCCGCTAGTCAAGGGCGGGGTGGCGGCCGCGCTGCTATTCGTGTTCATCCTGAACTGGACCGAGTTTTTGTTCGCCCTGATCTTCACCAGCCGCCACGCCATCACGCTCCCCGTCCAGGTCAGTTACTATGCCGGGGCGGTGGGACGCTTCTATGGGCCCCAGGCGGCCCTGGGCATCGTCGCCTCGCTGCCGGTCGTGATAGCTGGCTACGTGATTCAGCGGCACCTGGTGCGCGGGTTCACGTTCGGCCTGGTGAAGTAGTCGTGGCCACCATCGCGTTGCGGCGTCTCGTCAAGCGGTTCGGCAGCACTGTTGCCGTAGACGACGTATCACTGGACATCCCGCACGGGAAGCTGGTCTGCCTGCTGGGCCCCTCCGGGTGCGGTAAGACGACGACGCTGCGGATGATCGCCGGCCTGGAGCAGCCGACCTCCGGGGAGATCCTGTTCGACGGCGCGCCGGTGAGCAACGTCCCCCCACAGCGCCGCGGAATCGGGATGGTCTTCCAAAACTACGCCCTGTTCACGCACATGACGACGTACGACAACCTGGCGTTTGGGCTGCGCATCCGGGGCGAGCCTCGAGAGACCGTGGACGGGGAGGTCCGCCGCATGGCGGAGGTCCTGGAGCTGACGGCGGTGCTCGACCACCCGGCCGCGCGCCTCGACCTCAGCACCATGCAGCGCGTCGCACTGGGCCGGACGTTGATCACCAGGCCTCGGGTGCTGCTGCTGGACGAGCCGCTCAACAACATCCGGCCCGGCCTGCGAGAGATGCTCCGAGCCGAGCTGCGCCGGCTTCAGCTGGACCTCAACCAGACCGCCGTCTACGTGACCCACGATCAGGAGGAGGCGCTCTCGCTGGCCGACCAGGTCATCATCATGGCCCGGGGGAAGGTGGAGCAGATCGGGTCGCCCGACGGAGTATATCGCCGTCCCCGCAACCGGTTCGTCGCGGCTTTCGTGGGTTCTCCGACCATGAACTTCCTCCCCTGCGAGGTGACCAGCCGGGACGGGGAGCCGCACCTGGCGGGCCCCGGGTTCGTCATCCCGGCCGGACGGCGCCCGGACCTGGGACCGCGCGGGCGGCTGATCGTCCTGGGGATCAGGCCGGAGGGGGTCCGCCTGGGCGAAGGTCCGGTTTCCGCCGTCGTCATGCTCATCCAGCCGGCCGGCGCCGACCAGATCATCGAATTGGCCGTGGGCGACCACCGGCTGCGTGCCCTGATCCGGCCCAGCCTCAGGCTAACCATCGGACAGCAGGTGGCACTGGACTTCCCGTCGGACGAACTGCACCTCTTCGACGCCGCCACCGGTGAGGCGCTGGATGGCTGAGATCGCGCTGCGCGACGTCGCCAAGCGCTACGGTCGGATCGAGGCGGTACGCGGCCTCTCGTTCGACGTCCGCTCGGGCGAGCTGGTCTGCCTGCTCGGTCCGCCTGGGATGGGCAAGACGACTACGCTGCGGCTGATCGCAGGGCTCGAGCGGCCCGATCGCGGCGAGATCCTGATCGACGGGCAGTCCGTCGCCGGGCAGGAACCCGGCCAGCGGGACATCGCCATGGTCTTCGAGGACCTAGCCCTCTACCCGCACATGGAGGGCTTCGACAACATCGCGCACCCGCTGCGCCTGCGCCGTATGCCGATCGAGGAGATCCGGCGAAAGGTCGATCACGTGGCCGACCTCCTGGGAATCCCACACCTGCTGGAGCGCCTGCCCCACACCTTCAGCGGCGGGGAGCAGCAGCGGGTCGCCATCGCCCGGGCGATCGTGCGCGAACCCAAGATCCTGCTGCTGGACCAGCCTCTGTCGAACCTGGACGCCAAGGTGCGCGAGGTCATGATCGGCGAGCTACGGCACCTCCAGCAGCGCACGCGCCAGACTACCATCTATGCGACCCACGACTACGAGGAAGCCATGGCGTTGGGCGACCGCATCCTTGTGCTGCGGGAGGGGACGGCCGACCAGATCGGGACGCCGGAGGAGGTCTACGCCCGGCCGGCGACCACTCTGGCCGCCACCATCACGGGCAGCCCGCCCATGAACCTGATCCCCTGCCGCTTCAGCGGCGGCCTTGCCATGGCCGACGGGTTCACCATCTCGGCCCCCGGCGCCGAGGGAGAGGGGTTTCTGGGCATCCGCCCGGAGGAGGTGCGCTTGGGCGAGGGGATCCCCGCCGTCGTAGACCTGGTCCAGCCCCTGGGCCGCAAGAAGATCGTGGAGGTCACCGTCGGGCGCGTGCGGCTCAAGGTCACCGCCGGCCCCGAGTTCGCCGGCCAGCGCGGGGACACGACGGCGGTGGCATTCGGCCCCTCCATCGTGCGCATCTACGGTGCGGACGGCCGCCTCTCGGCCACGAGGGCGACCGGACCGCCCTTCCAGCGAGGGGGAACGATGGGCTGAAGCCCATGCCCCTCTTCGTTTTCGCTGGGGTGCAGAGCCACCATTACCTGAGCTTTGATACGTCCACCTGGAAGATGATCGGGAACAACGTCGACCATCGCAGCCAGCGCTTCGATCCGGCTTCAGACACGGACCAGAGGCGGCCTTCGTCGTCGAACGTGACGTCCTCGATGCCGATGACCACCTCATAGCGCGCGACGACAGCGCCAGACTTGGGGTCAACCTTCTGTAAGACACCACGCCTGCTGTTGCTGAAGGTCAACCAGAGGTTGCCCTGCCGGTCCACCGTCGCCCCCTGGCCGTTGACGCCGATGGCGAGAACAGACAGGGCCCGATCTTCCCTGACCGTCCCCCTCCCGTTGAACTCGTCAAACAACTTCAGGCTCACGCGGTGGAGCCTAGCCTTGCTCGCCTCGTCCTCCGACGAGCCGATCCAGAGATCCGTGCCGTCGAAGGCGGCAAAGGAACCCTTGAGATCACCGCCCAGGCGTATCGTGCTTTGCAGCGCGTTCTGAGTGTGGCCGTCGTGGAAGGCCCTCTGCACGTCGATCTTGTACAGCCGACGCGTGTCCGATACGACGAGTGAACCGTCCCTGAGGTACGCCAGTCCGCCGGCGTGCCCGCAGTCGGCCGGCATGTCGAACTGCGCGGTGTAGCGCCCGGAAGTTGGGTCCACCCTGAACACCCGGCATGGGCCCGTTGACACATTGGGATCCGTGCTCCGGTACGCTGACATGACGATAGCGCCCTCCACGTACGTGAGACCCTGGGGCACGTAGCCCTCGTCGAGCCCCGGCGCCCAGATCCGCTTCACGATGGCCTGCTCGTTGGGCACTGACCCCGGACCGGATGCCAGGTAACCCGGTCTTGTGCCCAGGACCTCTGCGGCCAGGGCGACGAACACCGCAACGAACGTGAGCGACAGAGTGCCCGACAGCGGCAGCCGGGTTCTCGCGTTCATCGGGTCACCTCATCAGGCAGCCGCACCGGAATTCGCCCGAAGCCTACTGCCGCCCTCTCTCAGACCGCGTGGGCCTTGGGAGAGACTGTGCGAGCACTTCCGGGATTCCTGACCAACGCTCATCTGGGAGTACGCTCTGACTCTCGGGGTCCGTGTTCGCGATCGCGATCTGGCAGGGGACTGCACTGGAGCGGGCGATGGGATTTGAACCCACGACCCTCGGCTTGGGAAGCCGATGTTCACCCTGGCCGCTAGAACCCAGTCCTGATGCGGCCTGGAGCGGGCGATGGGATTTGAACCCACGACCCTCGGCTTGGGAAGCCGATGCTCTACCGCTGAGCTACACCCGCTCGCTACCCCCGATTATACCACGCCCCCGGGGGACGGCTCCTGCCTGGTTTAGCAGATTCCCACAACCTCCACCAGGTCGCCCTCGGCATCGGCGGCGAACCGGACAACCGACATCAGGCCCCAGCGGTCGGGCTTGCGGCCTTCCACTGAATAGGCGCCGCCCCACGCCGGGTGCACGCGACGGATGTGGCAAAGGCTGAACGCGACGTCGGCATCCGTGACCTCCGCGCGCTGTAGGGCCGGGCGAGCTCCGTCGGTGATGCGCACGCGACCAGCGGCTGCCAGCTCGCTGAGACGCTCGGTCGCTGCCGCGAGCGCGGCCGTATCGACGACAACCTCCTCCGCCCTGCCGCGCTCCGGATCAAACGGCGGGCACGCCGCGCACAGCGCCTGCGCGGTCAGGACGGCCTGGGCGGCCAGCTCGGCGCCCCGCCGGTAGACGGGGCCACAGGAGAAGTCGTCGCTCCACTGCGTGAAGGCCATCGGCCTGATGACGTTGCACTCCTCGCTGCCGAACTCCCGGACGAACTGCTCGTGGAGCCAGCGCACGAGCTGGCTGACCGCAGCGTTGTCTTCCTCGGGCTCCGTCCGTCCGTGGACGAACCCGGCGAGCATCGCCCCGGCTTCGAGCGCGCCACATCGATGCCCGTAGCCGCCCCCGCCCCCGCGAAATCCGCTGGAGACTCGCATCACCGAGGCGTCGAGGGTGATTCCCAGCGCGGCCGCGGCTCCGCGCAGCACGGCTTCGGAACAGTGGAATCCCTGCTTGCGGAGATCTTCGGCCCAGTCTCCGGCGTCTTTGATCCGTTGCGCCGCGGCCGGCTGCGAGGTGCCATTGGTGTCCATCGCGACACTCCCTGTGCCCAAGGACTCCCCCCAGATCCGCTTCCGGGCGAGCGGACCAGAGCCCTTCCGGTCCGGCCCGCGCAGCCCCTGAGGGCCGTCTGGCCCTGCGCCCGCATGGCCGGCGCGTGCGCGGCCAGGTAGCGCGCCGACGCAACCAGGACGTTAACCACCTCAGGCGCAACCGGCGCACGATCCGCACGGACCGGCTGTGGATCACTCTCCGCGCAGGGGTCGGCCGCAGCGGCTGCAGAAGCGGTCGCCGGGCCGCGCGCGGTAGCCGCAGTGCGCGCAGAACTGTGCCTGGGATGCCGGCCGCCGGCGGTCCCTGCGCGTCGTCGCATCCGCGCGCGCAGCCGGCCGCAACGCGGGGCCGGCACCTTCGCGCCGCTGCGCCACCCAGAACGCTACCAGGGCTCCAACCCCCAGAACCGCCAGGACCAGCGCCACCCATCCCCAGGACGAGATCCGTATGGCCGACGATGCCGGCGTGGGTGGACCGGGAGGCGCGGCCGCCCGCGGCAGCGACGGCATCTCGTCGGCCTTCTCGTAGCTCGCCCTGACCGACCAGACCTGGCCGGCCGGCCAGGATCCCACGGTGTAGAGATGATGGGTGAAGCCCGCCGGGGTGACGGTCGTGCTCGCGGCCGGAGGATCCAGCACGAGCGCCGACGACCGGAACGGCTGCTCCACGGCGACGCGCATCGCGTTCACCGGGAGCGGGAAGACCAGGTCCGCGGTGAAGGTGCGCTGCGGGCGGCCCGTGATGAGGTCGGCGTAGTACTCGAACTGGAAGCCCCGCTCCGGCACCGTGAGCGTCACGAGCAGCCGGCCGCCCTCCTGCCGGTACTGGTAGTCGACCGAGTAGAGCTGCCCGTCGCCGGACCGATAGGCGGCGGCGTTGACCTGGGCGGCTGGGGGAACCGCGAACGTCAGCGTGTGGGGAACCGGCACCTCGCCGCTCAACTGCCCCCGGTAGATGATCAGCACGCGCGGGTCGTCGTGCTCGGGCCAGACATCGACGTTGAGGACCGCGATCGACGGGGCCGGTGCCGCCACAACCAGCTGTGCGGGCATCGCCGGATGGCCCACAAGCGCGAGGACCATGGCCGCGATGGGAACGAGCACACGACCGCTCCGCATAAAGGAGGGATTTCGCGGAAGACCGCCGCATCTCCCACTCGTTGCGCGGGTGTATCCAGACGGGGGTGTGCGATGATGCGCAGGCGTCGTCTGTCAAACGGCCGGTGCGCCGCGTGGGGGAGGTCAGGGTGGGCACCTTCACGTACTTCTGCAACCGCCATCAGTCCATGCGCGGCGAGGTCGTGGTCAGGGAGTAGCCCGCCGCTGCTCGGCACCGCGCCGTCAGCGCCGTCTTGCATCGGGCGTGGCGGCGCGGTATGATTTTAGTTGAGACTAAATGTTCGCCGGGGCGGGGGCCCGACGACGGAGCCTCCGCCTTGAACCATCGAAGACGCCCTCAAGCACGTCCACGATGCCAACCACCGCGGCGTGCCCGTGACGCTGGAGTCGCTCGCCGCACGGCTCGGGCGGCGCACCGGCGCGGTTCTGCGGCTGGTCGAGCGCATGCACGCCGACGGCCTGGTCGAGACCGGTCCTTCGGGCCTGCGGCTCACGGCGACCGGCAACGACTGGGCGCTGCAGGTCGTCCGCGCCCACCGCCTGTGGGAGCGCTATCTCTCCGATCAGGCGGGCTGGCCTCTGGCCGACCTTCACGCCGAGGCGGACCGCCGCGAGCACTCCCGTCCACCCGGCGAACTGGATGCCCTGGACGCCGGGCTGGGACACCCCCCGCACGACCCGCACGGCGATCCCATCCCGACGGCATCGGGCGATCTCGAGCGCAAGCCCAGCGTGTCGCTGACACGGTGGCCCGTCGGCGTGCCCGGTGAGATCGCGCACATCGAGGACGAACCGGCCGCGGCCTACGAGCAGATCCTGGCGATGGGCCTGCGGCCCGGTGCGCAGATCCGCGTCATCGAATCTACACCCTCGCGGCTGCTGGCCGAGGTGGACCTGGCGCAGCACAGCCTGGCGCCGATCGTGGCCGCAGGCGTAGCGGTCAGGCCGGCGGCACACATCCCCACACCCGTAGGCGTGCCCTTGACGGCGCTCCGCGTCGGCGATCGGGCCACGGTCAGCGCGCTGGACGCCTCCTGCCAGGGTCTGACGCGGCGACGCTTGCTCGACCTTGGGGTCACGCCGGGCGTGACGATCGAGGCCGCCCTGCCAAACCCGTTCGGCGACCCGCTCGCCTACCGGGTACGCGGCACGCTGATCGCGCTCCGGAGCGAACAGGCGCAACACGTCATCGTCGACCCGACCACGATCACGCGCGGAGCGCACTGATGGATCCCGGAGCCCCCCGGACGGCAGCACTGGGGATCCGAACGCCGAACCCGGACTACGTCGTGGCGCTGGCCGGCAACCCCAACACCGGCAAGAGCACGGTCTTCAACGCGTTGACCGGCCTGCGGCAGCACACCGGCAACTGGCCGGGCAAGACGGTGGCGCGCGCCGAAGGGGTCCTCGAGCACCGTGGCCGCAAGTACGCGCTGGTCGACCTGCCCGGGACCTACTCCCTGCTCTCGGCGTCGGTCGACGAAGAGATCGCCCGGGACTTCATCCTGTTCGGCCGGCCCGACTGCACGATCGTCACCCGTCCACGCCGTCTCGAGGTGGGCGCACCGCTGGCCCGGGCCGCGGACGAACTGGCTGTGATGCTTGACCGGGCGTACCCAGGCCTGCCAAGCGCCAGGTGGATCGGCATGCGGCTGCTCGACGGCGACCAACGCGTGCGTGAGGCGGTGCGCGGCGGCGCCGACATCCTGGCACGGGCCGACGCCCTGCGCCGCACCCTCGACGGCGCCTTCCGCGATCGGCTCGTCGAGGCAATCTACGCCGAGGCCCAGCGTATCGCGGCCCGCGCGGTGCGCCAGACTGGACGCGCTCGGGTCGACGCCGACCACTGGGTCGACCGGGTCCTGACCTCGCGCATCTTCGGCCTGCCGATCATGCTGGCCACACTCGCGCTGGTCTTCTGGATCACCGTCAGCCTGGCCAACGTCCCCTCCGAGCTGCTGGCGGGGTTCCTCTTCTGGATCGAGGAACAGGGCGCGGCCGCGTTCGGCCGCCTGGGCGTACCGGCGTGGATTGCCGGCCTGATCTGGCACGGGACGTACCGCGGCCTGGCGTGGGTGGTGTCGGTCATGCTGCCGCCGATGGCCATCTTCTTCCCGCTGTTCACGATCCTCGAGGACCTGGGCTACCTGCCACGCGTGGCGTTCAACCTGGATCGGCTGTTCCGCCGCGCCGGCGCGCACGGGAAGCAGGCGCTCACGATGAGCATGGGGTTCGGATGCAACGCCGCGGGCGTGATCGCGACCCGCATCATCGACAGTCCGCGCGAGCGGCTGATCGCGATCCTCACCAACACGTTCGTGCCGTGCAACGGGCGCTTCCCGACGTTGATCCTGTTGGCCTCGGTCTTCGTCGCCGCCGCCCTGCCGGCACACCTCGCCGCCCTCGCCGCCGCCGGGTCGGTCGTACTGGTCGTGCTCATCGGCGTGATCGTCACGCTGGTCGCGTCGTGGGGCATGTCGCGGACGGTCCTGCGCGGCGAGCCGTCGGCGTTCACGCTCGAGCTGCCGCCGTTCCGCCGGCCCGACGTCATCCGCATCCTCTACACATCGCTGATCGACCGCACGCTGTTCGTGCTGATGCGGGCGGTCAAGGTGGCCGTCCCGGCCGGGACGATCATCTGGATCCTCGGCAACGTGCCCCTCGGCGGCCGGAGTCTGAGCGCGCTGGCCGCGGGCCTGCTCGATCCGCTGGGGCGCGCGGTCGGGCTCGACGGCGTGATCATGGCCTTCGTGATCGCGATCCCGGCAAACGAGATCGTCCTGCCGACGGTCCTGATGGTCTACGCGGGCGCGGGCATGATGATCGGCCCGGAGGGATTCGACAACTTGAGAGATCTGCTCGTCGGCGACCACGGCTGGACGCTGCTGACCGCGGTGAACCTGATGCTGTTCAGCCTGCTGCACAACCCCTGCGGCACGACGATCTGGACGATCTGGGCCGAGACCCGCAGCCCGCGGTGGACGGCGCTCGGCGCGCTGGTGCCGCTCGGAGTCGCCTTCGCCGTCACCTTCGCCACGGCGACGCTTGCCCGGATCTTGGGCTGGATCTAGTCAGCGCGCGGCACGGAGCCGCGCGCTCCTGATCTCTTCAACCACAAGAGGGTCCCGCTCGGATTCGTATGCCTGGCGCAGCGCGGCCATCGCCGCCGCACCGCCGATCTTCCCCAGCGCCCAGGCCGCGTGCCCGCGGACCACAGGATCGACAGGATCGTGGAGCGCGACGATCAGCTCGGGGACGGCGCGCGCATCGCCCAAGTTGCCCAGCGCCACGGCCACGTTGCGGCGCAGGCCGCCGCGCCCGGCGCGCTTGACCGCGCTGCGACGGAACCGGCGGCGGTAGTCGGCCTCCGAGAGGTTCAACAGCGGCAGCAGGCGCGGCCGCGTCCCGGTCTCGGGCCGCGGATGGAACTCCGCGTGCGCCGTGAGCGTGACGCGGCGGTTGAACGGGCAGGCCTGCTGGCAGAGGTCGCAGCCGAAGATCATGTCCTCGAGCGTGGGCCGCACCTCGCGCGGGATCCATCCCCGGTGCTCGATGGTCCAGTACGAGATGCACCGGCGCGCGTCGACGACACCGGGCTCCACGATCGCGCCGGTGGGACAGGCCTCGGTGCCGTGATAGCAGCTCTCGCACAGGCCGCAGTCGCCCCCCGCCGGCGGATCAGGCGCGAGCGCCAGGTCGGTCAGGATCTCGCCCAGCACCACCCAGGTGCCGAACGCCCTCGTGATCAGGCAGGTATGGCGGCCACACCAGCCCAGTCCGGCGCGCTGAGCAATAGCGCGGTCAAGCAGCGGGCCGGTGTCCACGTAGCAGCGCGCCAGGTGCGCGCCCTGCGCGACCAGGAACGCACCGAGCGCGCGCAGGCGCTCCTCCATGACCAGGTGGTAGTCGTCGCCCCACGCGTAGCGGCTGATCCGGCCCCGCAGCTCGCCGTCGGGGGGATCGGGCTCGCCCGCGCAGTAGTTCATGGCCACGGCCACGATGGCGCGCGCGCCGGCGCGGACGCGCCGCGGGTCGCCGACGCGGTCACGGTGCGCTTCCATGTACGCCATGCCCGCGTGCATCCCGGCCTCCAGCCAGCGGTGGTACGCGGCCTCGGCTTCGGGCAACGGCTCGGCGGTGGTGATCCCCACCAAGTCGAAGCCGACCTCGCGCGCCTTCGACTTGACAGCTTCCTCGAGCGTCACGACATCGCCACAGTCACGGTCGCCGGATGGGCCGGACCAACAGCCCCAGGACGATGAGGGCGCCGACGCCGACCGACATCAGCAGCGGATAGGCGGGATTGATCCTGTAGGCGAACCCGCCCGCAAACGCGCCAGCCGCCGCGAGCACCGCGGAGAGCATCCCGGCCAGCGCAAACGCCCGTCCCAGGACCGCGGGCGGGGTGGTGGCGCCGACCATCGCCTGGGCGAGCGTGTGCAGCGGTGCCCGGCACCGCAGCGCCGCGGCCGGAAAGAGCAGGCCGTAGGGACCGTAGGAGGTCAGCAGGATCCCGGCTGAGTGCACCCCGATCTGCCAGTGCATGGTCTGCGTCAGGCCGACGCGGTCGCCGAGGCGGCCGGCGATCGGCGTGAGCAGGACCGCGCCGACCGCCTGGAGCGACCCGAGCAGCCCGATCTCGGACAGCGAGACGCCGCGCACCTCGCGCAGGAACGGGGGCACAAACGGCACGGTGAGCAGCACCATGAAGTAGACGCCGACGTAGACCGCCAGCGCCGGCGCCGCGGGAACCAGGTCGGCCCACGTCATCCGGCCCGCGCCGTGCGCCGGCATCGTGCCCGGGCCGCTCCGCTCGAGCCGGAGTACGAGCAGCGTGGAGGCCAGGAAGAGCGCGAAGGCGATGACGAGCACCGTTCGGATGTCCCAGCGGTCGGCGATGATGCCGCCCGCGGTGGGCGAGACGAGGAACGCCATGGACGTGATCGTGCCCATCGCACCGAAGGCGGAGGCGAGTTGTCCGGGCGGCACGCGCTCCGTCACGTAGGCGCTGATCGCCGGCAGCGCGAAGAACGTGAGCTCGTAGAGGAGCAGGCCCGGCAGCAGCCACAGGTAGCTCGGGGCCGCGGCGAGCATCAGCGGCACCGGCAGCCCGCAGAACCACGAAGCGAGCATCAGCGTCCGGCGGCTGAACCGGTCGACGAACAGCCACCCGATGAGGAAGCCGCCGGCCAACCCCAGGTTCCTCAGGGTGAAGAGCGTCCCAAGCTGGACCGGCGAGGCCCCGAGCTGACGGGCGTAGATAGGGAGCAGCCCCTCGTACAGGCCGACGCCCAGCAGCCACAGGAAGAGCGAGCCGAAGAGCAGGCGCAGGTTGTGGTCGGCCGTCAGCATCGCGCGGGCTCAGCGGCCCACCGCGCGCACGACGAGTCCGCGGCGGGCGACGCGTGCCGGCAGCACGCCGAACCCCGCGGCGCGCAGGGCGTCCTCACAGTAGCGCTTGGCCCCGGCGCGCACAAAGCACAGCACGCTCCCTCCGCCTCCCGCGCCGCAGACCTTGGCGGCGAGCGCGCCGTGTCGCCTCGCGACCGCCATCGCGCGCTCGACGACGGGCGTCGAGACCCCGGGCGCGAGCCGGCGCCGGTGCTCCCACTCCTCGGCGAGCAGCGATCCCACCGTGTCGAGGTCGCGGACACGCAGCGCCCGTCGCATCCGGCGGGCCACGTCCGCGATGCTGCGCAGATGGTTCACCGTCGCGGGCGTACCGTCCAGGTAGGCGCGGACCACGCCCCAGTTCGTCAGGCCTGAGGCGTGCGGCGCGCCGGTGTAGGCGATGACCAGGCGCTCCTGAAGGCCCCTGCGCAGCGCCGTACTGCCGCCCAACGGCTCGACGAGGTCGGGCGCGGCGCCGAACCGGATCGCGTTCATGCCTCCCCACACCGCGGCCAGGTAGTCCTGCCGTCCGGTGAGCGTGCGCAGCGCCTGCGCTTCGAGTCGCCACGCGGTCAGGACCAGGTCGTCGCGCCCGCGCCGGCGCTTACCCAGCCGGTCGAGCGCGGCCAGCAGGGCGACCAGCAGCGCCGACGACGCGCCGAGTCCCGATCCCGGCGGCGCCGACGACCAGAGCGTCACCTTCAGGCCCGGCGGAGGCCCGGCGAATCGCAGCGCCCGGCAGGCCGGGCCCAGCGGTTCGTCGAGGGGCATCGCGTCCAGCGAGGGCGCGGTCACCCGCTGTCGCAGGTCCCTCGAGACAATGGTGTATCCGCCCGGCGCACGCTCCAGCCGGACGCGCACCGGGATGTCGACCGCAACGTTGACGGTCCAGACGTCGTCCTCGAGCAGATATAGAGGATGGATGTCGAGCGTCCCGCCGGCCAGATCCACACGGGTCGGCGCTCGCGCCTCGACGATCATGGGAAGAGCGCGTCCAGCGACCGGCGGAACGCCTCGGTGGCGCGCCCCACGCCCCGCGCCGTGCGGCCGGTGACGACCGCGCCGATCATGATCGCCCATACTTGAGGGATGGCGAAGTAGCGGGCGAGGTCGTCGGGGCAGATGCGGCGCTGGGTGGGCACGATCATGCGCCGCCGCGTCACCGCGCCCAGGTGCGCCAGCGCGACCAGGTCCTCGGCGACCGGATCGCGGCCGTAGCCGTCAGGCTCGACGATCGCCGCCTCCAGCCACTCGCCCGGCAGGGCCGCGAGCGCTCCAAGGGCGCCCGGCTGATAGCCGTGAGGAACCGCCGGGATGACGGGCACGCCCACGTCGTAGAGGAACAGCGGTAGGCGGTGCACGTAGGCGTCGATGAACGCGAACCGCCGGAGCCGGGGAACCTCGGCGGGCGTGACCATGCGCTCCTCTCCGGGCACGATCCCGGTCGGCAGGCCCACCTCGAGGACCGCCCACAGCGCCGGCTCCTCGTCGTCGAGCGGGCCGAAGCGCGTGCCCGAAGCCCGGTGGTGGACGTTGATGTGCACCTTCAACAGGTCGGCGCCCGCCGATGCGGCGGCTCTGGCGAGCGCCGCGTCGTTGCGGGGCAGGCTGACGATCAGCAGGCCTCGGCGGCCCAGCGGGTCGGGTGTCGGCACGGTGGATTCCGTGCCGGGGGATTTCGTCGGCGGGGCGCGCCCTCCCTACGCCGCGCGCGTGTTTCACACGCGCGCGGCGTCCATAGCGCGAAATACGGTCTCTAGCCGATACGGCGCCTCCTGGAAATTCCCTACAGTAGGCACGGGAGTCCTCCCTTCGACGGGGGCAGATGCATGGGTAAACGAAGAGCCGGAGAGATCCGGGTCAACGAAGTCTGGTGCAAAGGGTGCGGCATCTGCGTGGCGTTCTGCGCCCCGCAGGTCTTGGAGACCGGAACCGACGGGGTGCCCCTGGTCGTCAACCTCGAGGCGTGTACGCTCTGCATGCTGTGCGAGCTGCGCTGCCCCGACTTTGCCATTGTCGTCGCCGCCGAGGAGGAGGTCGTCGAGCGGGATGTCGCAGCCCCGGCTCATGCAGGGTAACGAAGCCTGCGTCGAGGGCGCGCTGGCCGCCGGGCTGCGCTTCTATGCCGGCTACCCGATCACGCCGTCCACCGAGATCGCTGAGATGCTGGCCGCCCGCCTGCCGCAGACCGGTGGGGTCTTCATCCAGATGGAGGATGAGATCGCCAGCATGGCGGCGGTGATCGGCGCGTCGCTCGCCGGGATGCGCGCGATGACCGCCACCTCCGGGCCGGGGTTCTCGCTGAAGCAGGAGAACCTGGGCTACGCGGCGATCACCGAGACCCCGTGTGTGATCGTCAACGTCCAGCGCGTGGGCCCGTCGACGGGCATGCCGACCTCGCCCGCGCAGGGGGATGTCATGCAGGCCCGGTGGGGTGCGCACGGCGACCATCCGGTTGTCGTCCTGTCGCCCTCGTCGGTGCTCGAGACGTACGTGCTCACCGCGAAGGCCTTCGCCATCGCGGATGAGCTGCGCATCCCGGTCGTGGTGCTGACCGACGAGATCACCGGCCACATGCGCGAGCGTGTGGTGCTACCAGACCCGGACACCCTGCCGCAGGCGCGGCGGCCGCGGGACGGCGATGCGCCGGACGTGCCGGCGATGGCGCACTTCGGCGAGGGCCGGCGGATGCTGGTCACCGGCCTCTACCACGACGAGACCGGATTCTGGACCGAGGATCAGGAGGTCGCCGATGGGCTCATCCGACGGCTCGTCGGCAAGGTGGAGCGCCGGCGCGAGCAGCTGGCCGCCACCGACCGCTGGTACCTCGACGACGCGCGGACCGTCGTCCTGGCTTATGGGTGCGTCGCGCGCTCGGCGCTGCGGGCCGTGCGGATGGCGCGGGAGCGAGGCCGACGCGTCGGGATGCTGCGGCCGGCGACCCTGTGGCCGTTTCCCGCCCACGAGGTCGAGGCAGTCGCCGGCCGCGTCGAGCGCATCGTAGTGCCCGAGATGAACCTTGGGCAACTCGTGGGAGAAGTCGAGCGCGCCGCCGCCGGCCGCTGCCGCGTGCTCGGGTATCATCGCGTAGACTCGGAGCTGATCCGGCCCGACGAGCTGCTGGGGGTCCTGGAGGGGGACTAGGGCATGAAGGAGCTGCACTACCTGCGCACCGAGCACCTGCCGCACCTCTGGTGCACCGGCTGCGGCCACGGGATCGTCCTGGGCGCGGTGGTCCGAGCGATGGAGCGCGCAGGGATCGACCGGGATAAGACCGTGGTGGTGTCGGGCATCGGCTGCTCCTCGCGCGCGGTGGGATACATGAACATGGACACCCTCCACACCACGCACGGGCGCGCGCTCGCGTTTGCCACGGGCATCAAGCTCGCCCGACCCGACCTGCGGGTGGTCGTGGTGGCCGGCGACGGCGACCTGGCGGCGATCGGCGGCAATCACCTGATCCACGCCGCCCGGCGCAACATCGGGATCACCACCATCTGCCTCAACAACGGGATCTACGGCATGACGAGCGGGCAGTACTCCCCGCTCACCCCGGCGGGCTACCGCACCACCACGTCGCCCCACGGCCACCTCGAGCGCGACTTCGACCTCTGCCGTCTCGTGCAGGCTGCGGGGGCCACGTACGTGGCGAGGAGCACCGCGTATCACGTGCAGCAGACGATCCTCTACGCAACCCGGGCGCTGGGCCACGATGGGTTCTCGTTCCTCGAGGTCTTCTCGCCGTGCCCGACCTACTTCGGGCGGTTCAACCGCATGGGCGATCCCGTCAAGATGATGGAGTGGCTGCGCGACAGCACGGTGATGGCCGGACAGGCCGCGCGGATGACGTCTGAGCAACTGGCCGGCCGCGTGCTCCTGGGCGAGTTCCACAAGACGCAGGATGTGCCCGAGTACGCGCGGTCGTACCGCGACCTGGTCGCGCGCCTGCGCGGAGGCGATGCGCGCGATGCCCACTGAGCGCTGGGAGGCCACCCTGGCCGGATCGGGCGGCCAGGGGATCATCACCGCCGGCATCATCCTGGCCGAGGCCGCGGTGCAGGCCGGGCTGAACGCCGCGCAGACGCAGTCCTACGGCCCTGAGTCGCGCGGCGGCGCCAGCCGGGCCGAGGTCGTGATCGCCGACGGCGAGATCGACTTTCCCAAGGCGACGCGGCCCGACGTGCTGCTGGCCATGACGCGCGAGGCATACCGGAAGTACGTCGGGAAGCTCAAGGACGACGGGGTGCTGATCGTCGATGCCGACCTCGTCGGCGACGTCGCCCCAGGACCGTACCGCGTGGTCCGCATTCCCATCAGCCGGATCGCCGCCGAGGAACTGGGACGCGGCATCGTCGCCAACATCGTGGCGCTGGGCGTCGTGGTCGCCCTGACCGATGCCGTGCCCGCCGACGCGCTAGAACGGGCGGTGCTCGCGCGCGTCCCGAAAGGCACCGAGGACTTGAACCGCCGGGCGCTGCGGCGCGGGATCGAGGCCGGCCGCGACGCGGTACAGGGCGCCGAGCTGGCCCAGGCCGGTTCGGGCGCCACAGGCGGCGCCGTCGCTTAGGAATCGGGTGCTCCGCGTGATTGTGAATCCGAACGCCGTGCCAAGACGGGTGCTGGTGCTCATCCCCCGGCCCTGCCGCCCTCGAACGTCTGAGCCGCCTCCGGCAGGTGGATGTCCACCTCGAACAATCGGTCCCACGGGAAAGACAGGCCCACGAATCCCGACGGCCCGAGCGCGCGCTCGACCGGCGGGATCACCTGCTCGCGGAACACCTTGAGGGCCGCGGCCTGCACCGCCGCGCGCGCCTCACCCAGGTGCGCCCCGTTGACGCCGGGCCGCGGGACCACCTCGCTCGCAAGAACCGGCCGCACGACGGCCTGATAGCCCCAGTCGTCGAGAAGCCGCCGCGTGAGCATGCGGCGGCGCACCTGCCGCAGGCGCACCTCGCTCAACCGCGCCCGCGCGACATAGGTGAGCACGACCTGGGCCACCACCGTACCCAGGCTGTTGCTGCACGTGTTCCATCCCGCGTAGCCCGCGAGACCAGAGAAGTCCTCGCGCGCCAGCAGCGACCGGATCAGGGCATCGTCGGCGCCGTTGGCGAACCGCACGTCGGCGCAGCCGCAGATGAGGCCCCGGCTTGAGGCCTCGACGAGCGCCGCGGCCACGGTGCGCACCGGGGCCGGCGGCGCGCCGCGCTGGTCGATGGCCTCGCGCTGCAGCACCCCGGCGAAGTTGTGCACCCACAGCAGGATGTCGCCCCCGTCCTCCACCCTCTCGCATCCCGCCGCCTCGAGGTGGCCGGCCACCGTCTCCTCCAGCGGGCTCGGCTCGTAGCGGGGCACGGTGCGCCGGGCCTCGGGGTAGGTATAGCGCACCGCGACCCGGGGCGGCCGGCCGGCCTCGTCGACGGCCAGCCGCGCGAGCAGCCGCGCGCCGAGCTCATCGGCGCCGACGGACACATGCGCGCGGCCGGCGGCGGAGCGCTCTCGAAACCTCCGCAGCACCGCCAGGTCGGCGCGCGTCAGCCCGAGCGGCGCCGCGTCGTCCTGGCCGATGAGCAGCGCGGCCAGGCTCCCGCGCGCGGCCAGCGCGAGGAGCTCGAGGTTGACCAGCAGCTGCCGGTGCCGGCGGCGCAGCAGGTCGTCGACGACCGCGGCCGGCACGTCGCGCAGCGCGTCGAGGGCCCTGCGCAGGCGGGCATCGTCGCCGCTCTGTTCGCCGGCGTCGAGGTCACTCGAGTAGGCCCGCAGACTGTCGCCGTACGTCTCCCAGTAGCCGGGCTCCTCGCCGGCATCCCCGATGGGGACCCGCGGGTTCACCGCGCTCAGGTACGTGGGTACCCGCGCGGCCAGCCGGACGAGGCGGTCGAGGCGCCGCCAGAGGACTTCCATGGGATCCACGCTGAGCCGCGACGCGACGAGTCCGCCGTGGACGAACACCTCGGCCGAGGCGATCAGCGCGTCGGCCGAGGGCGCCTCGCGCTCGGCCCAGCGGAACAGCGCGTCGAGGTCGGCCGGCCGGCGCCGGTGCCCGAGCAGGTCCCTGGGCGGCGTGTCCCAGGGGACGCCGAGCAGGGGCAGCAGGTCAAGCACCACTTCGCGCGTCGCCGGGCGGTCGTCGAGCGGGATGAACAGGATCCGTCTCACCGGATGGCCCCCATCGTCAGGCCGCGCATGAAGAACCGCTGGGTGAACAGGAAGACGGCGATGATCGGCAGCGTCATCAGCACCGCGCCGGCGGCGACCGCCCTGGTGTTGTGCGCGAACAGCCCCGACAGGTAGAGGAGCCCGACCGCCAGCGGGTACTTGTCGGGCGACTTGAGCACGATCAGCGGCCAGAGGAACGAGTTCCAGACCGCCACGAACTCGAAGAGCCCGAGCACCGCCAGCGCCGGCGCGATGACCGGGAGCATCACCCGCCACCAGATCGTCCACTCCGACGCGCCATCGATACGCGCGGCGTCCTCGAGCTCCGCCGGGACCGTCAGGAACGCCTGCCGCAGCAGGAAGATACCGAAGACCGTCACCGCACCCGGCAGCAACACCCCGGCATAGGTGTCGACTAGACGCAGCCGCAGCAGCGTGACGAAGTTCACGATCATCCCCACGTGGCCCGGGAGCATCAGCGTGGACAGCAGCAGGGCGAAGATGATCCGGCGGCCCGGGAACTCCATGCGGGCGAGCGGATAGGCGGCCATCGAGCAGAAGAGCAGGTTGAGGGCCACGGCGATACTGCACAGCACGACGGTGTTGACGAAGAACCGCGGCAGCGGCATCGTCTCCCAGACGGTCACGAAGTTGGCCAGCGATGGTGGCCAGGGGAGGACCTGCGGTGGAAAGCCGAAGACGCCGCCGGTGGTGCGCAGCGCGATCCCGAGCAGCCAGAGTAGCGGGAACGTGGTGAACAGCGCGAGTGCCAGCAGACCCGCGTAGCGGGCGACGAGCCCGGCGCGGCGGGCGGCGTCAGTAATAGGTCCACCCTCCCTGCCGGAAGATGCGGAAGTTCACCGCCGAGAGCACCATGACCGCGGCGGCGAGCACCACCGCCAGCGCCGCGGCATAGCCGAAGTCGAGCTGCTGGAATCCCCTGTCGAAGATATAGAAGAACATCGTGTACGTGCGGAACATCGGCCCGCCGCCGGTCATGACGTAGACTTCCTCGAACACCTTGAGGGCGGCGATCGCCGAGATCGTGGACGCGACGAGGATATACGGCCGCAGCAGCGGGAGCGTGACCCACCGGAAAACCTGCCAGCGCGACGCGCCGTCGGTCGTCGCCGCCTCCTCGTACTCGGGCGAGATCGACTGCAGCCCCGCCAGGTAGATCACCATGTAGTAGCCGAGGCCCTTCCACAGCGTGACGAACATGACGGCATACAGCGCGAGATCGGGATGCCCGAGCCACGCGACAGGCCGCTGTAGAAGCCCGAGCCGCAGCAGCAGGTAGTTGAGCACCCCATCCTGCTCGAGCAGCCACCGCCACATCAGGCCCGCGGCGACCATCGAGGTCACGACCGGGATGTAGTAGGCGGCCCGGAGCCAGCGGATCCCCCGAAGCGGCCGGTTGGTGGCGACCGCCAGGCCGATCGACAGGATCTGGATCACCGGGACCACGAGCAGGAACTTGAACGAGTTGCCGATCGCCATCCAGAAGAACCGGTCGATCCACAGCGCGCGGAAGTGCTCGAGGCCCACCCACCGCGGGGGCGAGATGACGTCGTATTCAAAGAGGCTGAGGGCGGTGCCGAAGAGGACCGGGTAGAACGTGAATGCGCCGAGCAGTGTCAGCGCCGGCAGCAGGAACAGGTAGGCGGTCAGCGTCGTCCGCCTCTGCCGGCGGCCGAGGCCCAGAAGTCCGGCGGAGCGATCGGGCGCGCGGGCGGCGGCGCGGAAGTCAGCCTCCATCGGGGCCGGCGAGCGCCTCGCAGAGCCGGCGCAGCGATTCGACGTAGCGGTAGTTGATGGACGTGTGGTCGTCGTCGAACTCGGCGTGCTCGTGCCGGATACCGAGCGCCTCGAGCCGGCGGTGGAGCTGCCGGGCGCCGAGATGCAGGTGGTACTGGTCGCGGCTCCCGCACTCGATGTAGAGGAGCCGCAACCGACGCAGCGCACCGACATAGCCGGGCGCCATGCGCAGCGGGTCCCACGCCAGCCACCGCGCCCAGACCGCCTCGACGATCTCGCCGGTCTGCGGGTCGAACGGCAGGTCGAACCGGTAAGGCAGGCGAGAGGGATTCGGCGAGTACGCCATGGCCATCGCGGCGATATTCACCGCGGTGATCGCGTCGCCGCCCTTCTTGGGCATCTCGAGGAAGGCGCGGAGGAACGCGTCGACCCCGCCGTGCTTGGCGACGATCCCGCAAGACTTCCAGAAGTCGGGCATGTAGCAGGCTTCGAAGAACATGTCGCCCGAGTGCGACGCCGCGGCGCCAAACACGTCGGGGTGGCGCATGGCCAGGACCAGCGCGCCGTATCCGCCGCTCGACTTGCCGTCGATCCCCCGGTGGGCCGGCGAGGGCAGCGTCCGATAGCGGCGGTCGATGTGCGTGACGAGCTCGTCTGCCACGAAGTCCTCGTACCGGCCGGTGGCCTCGGAGTTCAGATACTGGCTGCCGCCGAACCGCGTGAAGCCATCGGCCATGACCAGGATCGCCGGCGGCGCGCCCGCGGCGATGACGCGGTCCATGCATTCAGGAAGGGACGGCACCCAGGGGTTGGCGTTGACCGCCGAGAGCCCGAACCCGGTGAACCCGTGCAGCCAGTAGATCACCGGATACCGGGTGGCGCCGTGATCGTAACCCGCCGGGAGGTAGATGGGGATCCGGCGGACATGCGGGTCGTCGAGCGGATTACCGGCCAGGACCCGGCTCTCGATCTCGTCGATGACGACGCGGCCGGCCTTGCTCATGGCGCAGGCGGTGTCGGGACGACGACCTCGATCCGGTCGCCTCGGCGGATCCGGCCGCCGCCGGTCGTCCCGACGACGCGGGCCAGGATGCCTCGCCGGCCCACCAGCGTCTGCCGCAGCGCCTCGGGGTCGGTCACCCTGTTGAGCTGCCCGATGACCTCGCAGGGTTCACAGGGCCCGCTCACTTCGAGATCGACATCGCCGACGCGCAGCCTGGTCCCCGCGGGCGCGGCGTCGAGATCTGGCAGGTCCACGGTCAACTGCTCGCGGAGCGCCCCGTGGGCGAACCCCAGCGCATCTAGGACCCGACGATCCACGAGCAGGACCTGCCGGCTTGTGTTGGGCTTCACCTTGCCGTGGAAGTCCCCCTCGAGGCCGTGCGCGATCAGGGCGCGGGCTTCCTCAACGAGCCGCGGGAGTGCGTCGCGCGCCGGCTGCAGGTGGATCGAGAGCACGGTTCCGATCTGTGCCACCGTCATTCCTCCGACCCGGAGTCTACCCTAGAGACGTCCATTCCACTGGCCGACGGCCCAGTCCAGCGCGTCCTTCGGACTCCGCTTGCCGTAGAAGGCGCTCTCTATCGCCTCGCGGAAGATGCGAAACAGGTCGCCCGAGTGCGGGACCACCACGCTCAGGTCGCGCGCCAGCGGCAGGTCGGCGGCGGCTACCTTGCGCGCCACGTCCTCGGGCGCGGCCCCTCCGCGACGGAAGAACGGATCGGCGGCCGCCTGCTTCGTCGATGGGAAGACCACGACCAGGCGGCTGAAGGCGAGCTGGTTCTCGTCGCTAGTCACAAACAGGGCGAAGTCGACCGCGGCCTGTGCGTTTCGGCTGGCCCGCGGCACGGCCACGGTCATGGTGGCCAGGTGGAGCGTGTTGCCCCTGCCCCTGGGATAGCCGGCGACGAAGGTCTGCGCGTAGACGTCCGGATTGTCCTGCTTGACCCGCAGCAGGAACTGCGGCCCGGTGGTCAGCATCCCGAGCTGCCCGGCGCTGTAGCGCTCGGTCGCGCCCAGGTAGCCGCGCCTCAGCGTGTCCTCGGGAAAGTAGTCGGCCCGAAACAGGTCGACGTATCGCGCCAGGTACTGCACGTGCTCGGGCGAGTTGAAGACCGCCCGCTTTCCGTCGCGGCTGAGAACCGGCAGCCCGTTCTCCTGGAAGCGGTGCAGCAGCCGCAGCCCGTCCACATTGGGCATGAACCCGTAGATCCCCGTGCGGTCCTTGATGACCCGCGCGTGCCGGATCATCTCGTCCTCGGTCGTGGGTGGCTCGCTCGGGTTCAGACCGGCGCGGCGATAGATCGCGACGTTATACGCGACTACGCTGGGCGCGACGTACCACGGCACCGCGTAGGTCCGCCCGCGCACCTGACCGGATCGCCAGAGCCCGTCGAAGTAGCGCGCGCGGACGTCGGGGGAGACGGCGCCGTCCATGTCCACCAGGGCGTTGCGCTCGGCCAGGCGCACCGTCATCTCGACGTTGAGGTTGACGACGTCGGGCGCCACCCGACCGGCGATCGCGGCCAGCAGACGCTGCTCGATGGCTTGGGACTGCACATCCACCCAACGGACCTGGACGCCCGCGTTGGCCCGCTGGTAGGCGGTGATCAGGCCGTTGATGTAGTCGTTGAAGAACGGCTGCAGCGAGATGGTCCAGAATTCGAGGGTGACTGCAGGTGTTGCAGCGGCTGGCACGACCGCTGCAACCGCGACGGCCAGGGCGAAGATACATACGAGGCCGCCCCATAGCCTCGACGGTGAGGCGACACCCGGGCGGCGCGTGATGGGTGGAGCGGCTGACATTACTCGGCGCATCGCCTCGCAGGTTCTGGCGGCGGCCGGAAGACTCCTTCCTACTATAGCGGCCGTGCCTCGACGACGTGGAAGGTGCGCAGCCTCCCGTCCGGGCTCGGCCGCCACTCCACCTCGATCGGATGCGCGAAGTCCGGAGCAAGCCGCCCATGCTCGATCCAGTGGCGGCCGTGCGGATCCCCGGCGAGTGCCGGCCCCGCCTTGACGACCAGGCGCTGTGGCCGGTCGACCATGCACACCTCCTCAAGGGCGGACAGCGCGCCCAGGGCCTCGACGATGGCGGCGCGCAGCGCTGTGGGCGGATCAGGCCGCACATTGACCAACCCGACGTTCTGCCGCAGCGGGCCGATGATCTTGACGTTGGCCAAGTCCGCCTCGAACCCGGCGTCGGCGAGCACCCGCAGTAGCGTCTCGTTGGCCTCGGCGACCGCTCGACCGTGGTAGTTGGGGTTGATCAGCGGCTTCAGCAGGTGCTTGAGCTTACACCCCTCGCGGCCGGTGTGCTCGCCGATGCGCGGGACGCGCAGCCCCAGCTCATCGGCCAGTGCACGGATCTGCGGCTTGTCCAAATCGAGCAGCGGCGAATAGTACCCGCCGTGCAGCTTGAGGCCCATCTGTCCCCAGGTGTCGCTGCGGTTCGAGCCGGTCAGCACCAGCCGACCGCGCGCCGCGGCCCGGACCATGCCCAGCTTGATTTCCCGGGTACAGCGGTTGCAGGCCGGACCGCCGCGCTGGACGACGTGCTGCATCCCCTGTCCCAGCAGGCAGCGCTGCTGCAGCCCGAGCTGCTCGGCCATCTCCAGCACGATGGCGTTGCCTCGGCGGTAGGCGTACTGGCCCATGTTGACGGTGACCAGAAGGACGCTGGCCGCACCGATGGCGTCGCGCGCGAGCGCGGCCACGGTCGAGGAGTCGAGCCCGCCGCTGAACGCCACCGCGACCGGCGCTCCACCGGTGACCTCGCGGATCTCATCGATGAGCGCCTGCGCTCGGACCGGAAGTGTCGCCGCCAAAGCCATGGTGCCTCAATTATACCCGTAGACTGAGCGGTGACACCGATGGAGGAACTTGCCGGATGCATGAGAACAAATGGCAGGAGTCCATGTGGGCTTTACCAGGAGGTGACAGATGAGCACTCAGCCTGGCTCCGCCGAGCAGTCCAACAAGCTGCTCGCCGCGCTCGCGTACCCTATCTGGATCATCGCCCTCATCATCGTCCTGACCGACATGAAGAACGATCCGTTCATGCGGCGCCACGGGTGGACTGCGCTGTTCTGGGGCATCGCGTGGCTTGTCATCTGGGTCGCCGTGATGATCCTCTCCGCCATCCCCTTCCTGGGATTCCTGGTCGCGATCCTGAGCTTCCCAATCATCTGGCTGGCCTGGTTCATTCTATCGATCTACTATGCGCTCCAGACGTATAATGGTAGGGAATTTACCATCCCGGTCGTGAGCGACTACGCCAAGCGCTACGGAGGGTAGAACACCTCCGCCGAGGGAGCAGTTCGGATGTTGCCCCAACCCTTTGGTTGACGCTGACCGCTACGATCTAGCCGGTTCCGCCTCCGGTCCCCCCGGAGGGTCTGTCGGTCTTTTCCCGCACAACCACGGCACGTCCGCGCGGGAGCCGCCGCGCCTGCGCATTCCCTGCGACCTCGCGCTCCTCCTGACCACCCTGCAGTGTCTACCAGCCTGCAGGGAGGTGCGCGAGATGAGCATGGAGCAGGCAGCTGCCATCTGTCTGGTTCGAGGAAGACAGATCGAGGTGGTGCCCGGAGCAGAATTCACAAAGGATGCCAAACGCCACCGCAGAGTGGTCGTCGATGTGGGCGCCGGTGACGGCCGGTATGCGCGCCGGCTGGCACGAGAGCATCCAGACACGATGGTCCTCGCCGTCGACGCCAACGCCGACGGCCTGCGCGAAGCCTCATTCCGTTCAGATCGGAAGCCGTCGCGGGGTGGCCTGGCCAACGTACGGTTCGTCCAGGCGGCAGTTGAGCACCTCCCCGCGGCTCTTCATGGAGTCGCGGATGAGATCCACGTCATGTACGGGTGGCGGGAGACCGGAGCACCAACATCATGGGGGCGCAGGTTGGGTCGGGGGCAGGCTGTCCGCGCCCTGGTGATCGTCGGGGAGATCAAGCCGCGCCCTGATGGCGGAGAGGGTGGGATTCGAACCCACGAGGGCTTGACACCCTAACGGATTTCAAGTCCGCCGCCTTCAGCCGGGCTCAGCCACCTCTCCGGCGCCCATTATACCAGGAGGCACACGACCGCTCGGGCTCACCCACGAGGTGTCGGCGTGGGCGACGGTGGAGCGGGGGGTGACGGCGGTGTGCCGGGCGCGGCCGGTTCGCGGGCCGGCGGTGACGGCTGCACCACTCCCGGCCGGATCTCGACGCGGGGGTCGGCCCACACGACCGTCAGGTCCCGTGTGTGCAATGGGTCTATGCCGCGCACGATCAGCTCGAGCTGGAGGACTCCGGTGATGTCGACGTCGATGGTGTCGGGCACGTCGCCGACGCGCTTCGGCTGGCTCGAGAACAGGACACCGCCGTCGGCGCGGATCTCGAAGACCGCCGTGAACTCAGGCGGCGAGCCGTCTTCCACGCCGGCGACCGCCCTGAACCGCGTGTACCGGCGCTGCAGGTTGTAAACCACCCTCCACTCGCGCTCGGTCTCGGATCGGCCCCGCCACCAGTTCCGCCGCTCCACGATCGCTCGTCGGTACAGCTCACCGAACAACTGCACCTGGCGGACGCGGTTGTCTTGAGTCACCCCTGCGGCGGCCGGTAGTGTGCTCAGGTACACCGGACCTGCCTGCGGCGTGGGCGAGGGCCCAGGGCTGCCGCGGGGGGAGGGCGGCGCGGCCCGTTGCAGCCTGCCCAGCCACGAGCGCGCGGTTCGGGCGTCCTCGCTGTTGGGCGCCAGCGCGATGACCCTGCTGAACGCCTCGATCGCCTCGTTCGTCCGCCCCATCCTCTCGTAGCACACTCCCAGCCATGAGTACGCGCGCACGTATCGCGAATCGATGGCAATGGCTCGCTTGAGGAGTTCGACCGCCCGCGTGCAGTTGTACTTGTTGTAGGCGTCGATGGCCTGCTCGACCAGGGCCTGGGCCGACGGCCCCGCCAGGGCGACGCCGGGATTGCCGGCCGGGAGCGCCGTCACGACGCCGAGCGCCACGACGGCGCAGATCCATGTCGCCCGCGCAGCGATCAGCATGCTGTCGTCACCTCCGCTTGGCAAGTTCGCGCGATGTCGTCGAACTTCGACTCTCTCCGCCGCATCGACAAGGCACTGCTGCACTCCACATACTGCGCGGCGCTAAGGCGGCCGTGGCGGTGGCGGTGGCGGCGGCGGTGGCGGCGTACGCCGCGGGGCCGCTGGCGCCGCGGAGAGCGTGAGATCCAGCACGACCGTTTCACCAGCACCGATCTCGATCTGGCGGGTGATCGCCCTGTAGCCAGACCTGCTCACCCGGATCGTGTGCCGTCCGGGCTGCACCTCGGCGCGGGCAAGAGGCGTGGTCCCGGCAGGTGTCCCGTTCACCTCCACCTGCGCGCCCGGCGGAACGGTCGTGATCCTCAGGATCCCGACGGTCGGCAGGGGCGGCTGGTCGGTTACCGCCGGAGCAGGGGCGGCGGGGGCCGGCGCACCCGTGGGTGCGGGCGCGGCCGCACTGTCCCGCGCGACGGCCGGAGACGGTCGAGGCTGCACAGTTGCCTGCTGCCGCCGGCTTCCCACGACGGCTGCGACGACCGCGATGATCACCACGGCCAGCACGACCGCCGCGGTGGACGGTCCGCCGCTCGACCTGAGTACGGGACGCGGTTGCACCACTGCGTCATCGCGTTCTTCCATCAAGGGTGGCACCGCCGGCGAGTCGACAGGCGGCTCAATGACTGGAGGCGCCTCTAGCACCGGGGCCTCCACTGGCGGTTCGGCCTCGACCGCTGCAGTCGCTGATGGCTCCACCGCAGGCTGCTCGATTTCGGGCGAGGCCTCAGGGGGCAAGTCCGATGGGATCTGCGCCATGAGAGGCTCAACGGCCGGCGGCGCGAGGGGGACTTCATCTTGGGCCGCCTCACAGGCCGGACTGTCTCGGAGGTCGCCGCCGCAGTGCTCGCAGAACCAGACGCCGGCACGGGTTGACGGCCTTCCGCAGTGCGGGCACGTCGGCCCGCGGAGCAGGGCCCAACAGCGCGCGCAGAACTTCGCGGTGATCGGGTTCTCTGTCCCGCACCGCGGGCATGGGGTGGAGGCGACGCCCGTCTCCAAGAGCAATCCTCTAGAATCTTCTGGGGAAGTTCCCTCTCTGTTCTTTGCATGCCCTGAGAAGGGTCTCCCAAGACACCTGATACGACCTGCACGCCGGGTCTCCCTGGGACGCAGGAGATCATCGGTTCCCGGCCAAGGAGATCGTCGGCTCCGACAGCGTGCTCGGCGAGGAGGCATCCATGCACGACCTACACCTGACCGGCGGGCACGTGCTCGATCCTGCCAACAACCTCGACGGCCCCGCCGACCTGGCGATCCGCGACGGCAGGATCAGCGAGGTCGGCCGCGTCACGTCGGGCGCCAGGCACACCATCGACGTATCGGGGCAGTTCGTCCTGCCCGGCGTGATCGACACGCATGCCCACCTCTCCCGCCACTTCGGCGGCGCAGAGGGCCACCGTATGGTGGCCGCGACCGGCGTGGTGACCGTGCTTGACTTGGCCGGCTCGTTCGATGATCTGACGGGCGCACTCACCGGCGGCGGTGCGGGCTTGAATGTGGCGTTCCTCCACCCGCTGATCCCCGGCGAGACCGTCGCCTCTTCAGATCCGACCGAGGCTGAGGTCGCCGCCGCGGTTGATCAAGCGCTGGAGGGTGGGGCGATCGGCGTCAAGCTGCTGGGCGGCCACTACCCGCTCGCGCCCGAGGCCACGGGCCGGGCGATGGACGCGGCCGCGGCGCGGCGCTGCTATCTCGCGTTCCACGTGGGAACGACGCGGACCGGCTCCGACATCCGGGGCCTGGCCGAGGCTTTGGAGCTATCCGCGGGCCGGCGCATCCACGTCGCGCACATCAACTCGTACTGCCGCGGCCAGGAGACCGGCAATCCGGTCGCCGAGGCGCAGCACGCGCTGCAGCTACTTGCCGCGCATCCGGCGGCGGTCAGCGAATCGTATCTCTCGGTCTACAACGGGACGTCGGCGCGGTGCCGCGACGGCGAGCCGACCAGCCACGTCACCCGTACTTGCCTGCGCCTGGGCGGATACGAGCAGACCGAGGCCGGTCTCGAAGCCGCCATCAAGGGCGGGTACGCGCGCATCCATGCAATCCTCGGTGGTGAGGTGATCCTGGCCTCTCCGGCGGACGGCCTCGCGGCCTGGCGAGAGCGGAACACCGACGCCGGGGTGTCGTTCCCGGTCAACCACATTCCCTCGGCCATTTTGCTGGCGACCGCCAGGCGAAACGGCAGGTTTGTGATTGACGGTCTGAGCACCGACGGCGGCGCGATCCCGCGCAACTTCCTCGTGCGCCACGGCCTCATGCTCGTCCAGATGGGCGCCTGGTCGCTGCGCGACTTCGTGGTGAAGGCCAGCTTGAACCCGGCGCGGATGCTCGGCATCCCGACCAAGGGCCATCTCGCGCTTGGGGCCGATGCCGACGTGACGGTGATCGACCCGGCCGCCGGTCGCGCGACCTTGTCTATCGCTGCCGGTGAGGTGGTCCTGTCCAAAGGACAGGTGGTCGGACGAGGCGGCGCATTCCTGACAACGCCGCGGGGCGCACCGGCCGTGCGCACGAGGATCCAGCGCTACACCGTGGTGCACGAAGACGGGTGGCAGTGAGGACAGACGAGAGTACACATGTCCACAACCCTCAACCGCTTTCCCCTCCTGGGCCTATGGGCGAGAGAAGCGGCGCGCCGCATGGGTTACCGCGAGGACGAGGCCAGCGCCCTGGGCCACGCCTACGCCGTCCTCTATGCGATCCGCCTGCGCCGGCTGACCCGGCTGGCGGAGGTGGAAGAGAGGGCCGAGCGGGCGCAGCGGAAGGTGCCGCGTGACACCCGCCAGATCCGCCTGGGGGGAGACGACCTGACGGTCGTGCAGACCGGCGGGAGGGTGCGCGGGCTGGTCGGGGGCGAGACGCCTCAGACCGCCGAGACGTACCGCAGGAGCGTGGCCGACAAGTTCCCCGACGGGTACTACGACAGGCTTCAGGAGTGCTTCCGCGTCTACTTCCAGTCCTACACTCCGGAGGAGCTCCGCGAAGGTATCGTCTACGATCACTACGATCAGTGGAAGCGCGCGTGCGGCGTCGGCCGGCTCGTCGACCTCGACCGGCTCCTCCGGTGGTGCCAGCGGCGAATCGGGGGCTAGAGACCTCACGGCACACTACGTAGCTCGTCACGTACCACGGGCCCTGTCGCTCCGCCTTGCGGGATAGCAGCACGAAGAGCCTGGGACTCACGCTATTCGGCACCATCCAGTCGCCGGAGCAGTTCCAGGACGAACTCCTCCGTCCCTTCGATGGGCGCCGGATCGACGCGCTCAAAGGTGTCGGTGGCCTGGTGCCACTCGGGGATGATACCGTCGGGCGTCAGGCCGACGAATGAGAGCGACGGCACGCCGTTGACCATCAGGCACGTGGCATCGGTGTGCAGGGTCGTGAAGGGCTTCGCGTAGGCGTTGAGGTCGGGCCGGTCCATCCTGATGCTCTCAGCGAGGGCGACCAGCTCCGGGGACGGCCGGTACGGGATGACCATGCCCTCGACGCTGACGTAGCACACGCCGGCACCCCTGCCACCGACGTTGTCGATGTTGATGGCCACCAGCCCGGCCAGCTCCGACCGGTGCCGCTCGACGAACGCCCGCGCGCCATGCGACCCCACCTCCTCGCAGCCGGTGCACAGGACCCACACCTCGACGTGCTCGAGCGGCGAGCGCGCCAGATGCTCCGCCAGGCTGAGGACAATGCCTGCGCCGCTGCCGTTGTCGTTGGCGCCGTGCGTGTATGGCGTGACATCGGGCTGCCACGTCATCGCCAGCGCGACGAGATAGATCGGAGCCAGGACGATCACGGGCCAGCGGGCTGCCTCGAGATCGAGGAGGAACACCAGCAGATAGAACAGCGCCCCAAGCAGGAACGCCGCAACGGCCAGCGTTGTCATCAGGCGGAAGAACGCCAGCCGCCGCGGCGAGCCGAACACCCAGGGCGTCCGGTGGGTGTCGATGTGGCCGACGACGAGCACCCGCCGGGCGACTTCCCCCGCGGCGGGGATCCGCGCCCAGACGTTCTGGCTGCGGCCTTTCGGCATGACGGCGCGGAGGACGTTGGGCCAGAAGTACATCTCCAGAAAGATCGAGGCGCTGGTGATCACCATGACGACGCCCGCGAGCAGTGCGCCGGTCCGCCCTCCGAGCCAGAACAGCAGCACACAGGCGAGCCCGATGATTGCCGCAACAGAGAAGGGGCGCCAGCCGGTCTTTGGAGCCACGAACTCTTCCCAGTGCGTTTCCAGGTGGAGCGCCTCGAAGTGCTGCCGAACGTATTCGGCGGCCTGCCGCTCCTGTGGAGTCGTCGATCCGCGCGGGCCGATCGTGACGGCCAGGTGTCTCAGATGAGCCATGGCGGTGCTGAACATCGTCACAGATCAGGCCGCGAACACGCGCCCGCTCTTGGATGGGGCTCCCTGTCATTGAGGAGCGCCAGCGGCACGCGCGCGAGCCGGGCGTAGGGGGGCGGCTCAAGCGGGACCTCATAGATGGTGCAGAGCAGCGTCCGCGCGGCCACCGCGGCGACGGCCTGGGCCACGGCCTGGTATTGGTGCCCGAAGTCGTCGGCAATAGCCAGCAGCTCTCCCAAGACGTCGGCCGCTGTTGCAGCCCGCCTGTCCAACAGTTCGATGTGCTCGATGGCGTCGTTGCCACCGATGCTGAGAACGGCAACGCTGGGGCGTTCCCGCAGCTTGGAAAGCTGCCCGTGGACATCGCTCATCCTGGCACCGTCCTGGGCAAGGCGGCGGACCGCCCACCGTGGTTCCAGCAGGGATTGCAGGTGTGCGGCTGTGTCCGGCTCTGGTGCCGTGTACGGGGCATTGTCCAGGATTGAGTCGCCGAGCAGGACCACGCTCTGGCCGTTCATCGCCTTCTCTCCGCAAGGGGTGTCCCTGGCCCCTTATCCGCACACCGGCAGTGCCCCTGCAATGCCCGGGGCCTTGACCGGATCTCCCTCTCCCGGCACTGTAGGTGATGGCGGTAGTCCTCACCGAGGTGACCCATGGCGCTCCCCGAGTTCCGCAACGAGCCCTTTACCGACTTCACGCAGGAGACCAACCGCAAGGCGATCACCGAAGCCCTCGACAGCGTCGGCCGCGAGCTGGGCAAGGAGTTTCCACTGGTCATTGGTGACGACCGCCTGCGGACCGACGGCAAGTTCACATCGTGGAACCCGTCCCTGAGGACGCAGGCGGTGGCCCTCTGCCAGAAGGCGACACCGCAGCACGTGCTGCGGGCCGTCGAGGTGGCCGAGCAGGCCTTTCGGGCGTGGAGCCGCGTGCCGGCCGAGGAGCGCGCGGCCATCCTCCTGCGGGCGGCCGACGCCTTGAGGAAGCGCAAGTTCTGGGCCGCGGCCTGGCAGGTCTACGAGGTCGGCAAGAACTGGACTGAAGCCGATGCCGACGTGGCCGAGACCATCGACTTCATGGAGTACTACGCCCGAGAGGCCCTGCGCTGGGGCCGTGGATACGAGACGGCACCGCACCCGCAGGAGTGGAGCCATCTCACCTACATCCCGATCGGCGTCATCGCGGTGATCCCGCCCTGGAACTTCCCGCTGGCGATCCCGGCGGGCATGGCGACCGCCGCGATCGCCGCCGGAAACACGGTCGTGATGAAGCCCAGCAGCGACTCGCCGGCCAACGCCTTCGTCCTCCACGAGGCCCTCGAGGCCGCCGGCCTGCCCCAGGGGGTCTTCAACATCGTCACCGGCTCGGGCGGCGAGGTGGGCGATCCGCTGGTCCTGCACCCGCGGGTCCGCATGATCGCGTTCACCGGCTCGAAGGAGGTCGGCATCCGGATCTACGAGCAGGCTGCGAAGGTCCAGCACGGGCAGATCTGGCTCAAACGGGCGATCGCCGAGATGGGCGGCAAGAACGCCATCATCGTGGACGAGAGCGCCGACCTGGACGACGCGGTGGCCGCCGCGGTCTACTCGGGCTACGGGTTCCAGGGACAGAAGTGCTCGGCCGGCTCGCGGCTGGTCGTCCACGAGCGGCGCTACCGCGAGGTGGTCGAGGCCTTCGGCGGCCGGGTCCGTGAGCTTGCGGTCGGCCCGGCGAAGGACAACTTCCCGGTCGGGCCGGTGATCAACGGGCGCGCCCAGCAGGGGATCATGGAGTACATCTCGGTCGGCAAGCGGGAGGGCCGCCTCATTGCGGGCGGCGAGCCCGGCGACGGCGAGGGGTTCTTCATCCAGCCGACCGCCTTCGCCGACGTCGACCCGCGGGCCCGGATCGCGCAGGAGGAGATCTTCGGCCCGGTCGTCGCGGTCATCAAGGCCCGCGACTTCGACCACGCGCTGGAGATCGCCAACGGGACCGAGTTCGGCCTCACCGGCTCGGTGTTCTCGAGAAACCCCGAGCACATGGCGCGCGCCCGGGCGGAGTTCCTGTGCGGCAACCTGTACATCAACCGCAAGTCCACCGGGGCGCTCGTGGGGGTGCATCCCTTCGGCGGGTTCAACATGAGCGGCACCGACGCCAAGGCCGGCGGGCCGGACTACCTGGGCTACTTCCTGCAGCCGAAGGTGGTGGCGATCAAGCACCGGTAGCGGTATACTTTCGATATGGACCAACCCCTGGGGGCCGCGCAGGACGAGCAGGCTCCGACGATTCCTGACGTCGAGGACGACCGGTTTTCCTTCTCGAAATTCGCCTCCCACCCGTTCTTCCGCGAGGTCAACGCCTGGCTCGTCTCACACGCCGGCATTCGGCCGGGCAGCGAGGTCGTCGATCTGGGCTGCGGCCCCGGCGCCGTCACCGAGCTGATCCTCCAGCGGATGGGGATTCCGCCGCTGGGCCGCGTCTTCGCCATCGACCCGTCGGCGTCGGCGCTGATGCAGGCCGCGCAGCGCATCCGCTCGGCGATCGTCCAGTTCATCCAGGGGACGGCCGAGCGCGTCGCCCTGCTCGTGCCTCCGGTGGACGCGGTGGTGTTCTGCAACGCGATCCACCTGGTGCAGGATAAGGCGCAGGTCATCGCGGGCGTCGGCAAGATCGTGCGGCCGGGCGGGACCTTCGCCTTCAACACGACGTTCTTCGAGGGCGCCTACGCCCACGACACGCCCCGCTTCTACAAGCTCTGGGTATTGCGGGCCGTGCGGTGGCTGCGCGAGCGCGGGTACGACGTTGCCAAAGGGGTCAAAGCCACGGCGATGCAGTGGGTCTCGCCCGAGGACTATCACGCCATGCTGCATGCGCATGGGTTCGATGAGACGCACGTCGAGTACCAGGAGAAGCTGCTGGACTGCCAGGCGTGGGAGGACATCAGCGAGTTCTCCATGTTCATCGAGGGCGCGCTGCCCGGCGTGCCCCTGGAGATCGGGATGGAAGCCCTCAAGGCCGGCGTGCGGCAGGCCTTCGACGAGCTGAAGCTCCAGGCCGTGCCGCGCATCTGGCTGCAGGTCGTCGCCCGCCGCACGTGACGCCCTCGGGCCGCGTTGCCCTGGTGACCGGCGGATCGTCGGGCCTCGGCCGAGGCATGGTCGCCGCCCTCTCACGATCCGGTGTCCGGGTCGCCTTCACGTACCGGTCCAACGCCGCGGGCGCGCAGGCCCTCGCCGCCGAACTATCGGGCAGCGCTGAGGTCGTGGCGATCCAGGGCGATGTCGGCAGCGAGACCGACGTCGCGCGCATCATCGGCGAGACCGTCGCCCGGTTCGGCGGCCTCGACATCCTGGTCAACAACGCGGGCATCACACGCGACACGCTGGTGATGCGCATGTCCCAGGAAGACTGGCACGCGGTCATCGACACCAACCTGACCGGGGCCGTGCGCTGCTGCCGGCATGCGTTGCCCTACCTGCTGCGGAGCTCGGCCGGCCGCATCATCAACATGGCTTCGATCGCCGGGATTGCCGGCAGCGCCGGACAGGCCAACTACTCCGCGGCCAAGGCGGCGCTCATCGGACTGACGGGCGTGCTGGCCCGCGAGCTGGCGCCCAAAGGCATCACGGTCAACACCGTGGCGCCCGGCGCCATCGATGCCGGCATCGTCGCGGGGCTTCCGGAGGACCTGCGCCGGAAGCTGATCGAGGTCATCCCGATGGGCCGGATGGGGACGACCGACGACGTGGCAGCGCTGGTGGTCTTCCTCGCCGGACCCGACGCCGGCTACATCACCGGCCAGACCATCGCGGTCGACGGCGGCACGACCGCCGGGGGCATCGAGACCGTTCAGTCCACGGGATAGACCGCGCCGTCCTCCGGCATGTCCACAGGCCCGGCGAACGTCGCCCGCGCCTCCATGACCCAGTGCTCGGGATCCGCGTAGTCGGCCAGGTGCACGAGCACCAGGCGCTTCGCGTTCGCCTGCGAGGCCAGCCGGCCGGCCTGCGCGGCGGTGGTGTGCCCGCCCGCCTGCGCGGCGTCGGCTTCGATCTCCGCGTAGGTGGCCTCGTGCACGTACAGGTCGGCGCCGCGGCCGAACTCCGCCAGCGCGTCCAGCGGCCGGGTGTCGGTCGAGTACAGCACCCGGTGCCCCTGCGGCGTGTCCCAGCGGATCGCGAACGCCGGTGGCCCGTGGTCCACGGCGTGCGCGTAGAACCGGTGTCCCGTGTGCTCGAAGAACGGCGCCGTCGGATCGGCCGGCAGGACGCGAAGCTCCACGAACGCGGCCCGTTCGTCGAGGTTGAACAACGTCAGCAGTGTCCGCAGGGTGCCGTGATCGTCCGCCGGCGCATAGACGGGCAGGTGCGGCGCAGGCACGTCCCGGTCCATCATCCACATGTTGTGAATCAGCGACGGGAAGCCGTACACATGATCCGGGTGTGTGTGCGTGATGACCACAGCGGCCAGACGCATGGGATCGATCCCCGCCCGCAGGAGCTTGAGATAGGGGCTGCCGGGACAGTCCACGAGCACCGCCCGGTCGTCCATCTGGCAGGCGAGCGAGGTGTTGTCGCGGCGCGCCGTCTGCATGGCACCGCCCGTCCCCAGGACCACGAGCGCCGCGCTCACTGGTGTACCACCTCCAGGAGTCTGGCCAGATCGGCATCCCCGCCCACGCGGTAGAATGGAACACTGTGGGCGGTCGCCACCGACTCGTCGTACGGAGTATCTCCGACAAAGAGGACCACGGCCCGACCCTGACCGCGCAGACGGCCGAGCGTCCGGTCCTTGTCACCGCCCTCGATCTCGACGAAGAACCCCGCCAAACCCCGGCGCTCGGCATCGGCCAGCAGGCTGTCATGGGGCAGGCCGCTGGTCAGGACGAGATCGTAGCGGCCGCCGAGACTCTCCAGCACGCGGCGCGTCGAGGGGAACTCCGGCATCACATCCGCGGTCTCGGCACTGTACGCTGAGAAGCGCTCGGAGAGCATCTTGCTCTCGGCGTCACCGATAAGTCGGCCGAGGTCTTCCGCAGTCTGGGCAAACTGGACAAACCGGCTGGCACCGCTCGTGCGCGTGAAGGACGCCTCAACCAGCGCCCGGTGCGCCTCACCCAACCGGAACACGTCGGCCACTGCCCGCCAGTACGCTGTCCGCTTCGCGGCAAACGTATCCACTAGTGTGCCGTCATAGTCGAAGACGACGGTGGGCCGGCTCACCGCAGCATCCACGCGTGCGCGGGATCGTCGTTCCAGGCGCCGTAGTCCACCCGGTCGCCCGAGATCGCCCAGAGATACGTAAGCTCGTAGCCGCCGCCGGCCACTACGGGATGATACCCGCGGGGGATGACGACGGTGTCGCCGTCGCGCACGCGGTAGATGCGCTCGAACGGCTGTGGCGCCTCGGGCGGTGTGTAGACCATCTGCAGCCCGAACCCGCCGGACGGCCGGACGAAGTAGTGGTACACCTCTTCCATGGGGACCTCGCGGCCCGGCACCTCGGCGTCGTGTTTGTGCGGCGGGTAGCTCGACCAGTACCCCGGCCGGTTGATCGTCTCGCCGATGAGCAGCCGGCTGGCGACCGTCTGGTCCACGACGCTGAAGACCCGGCGTGACCAGGCGTCTCTCCCCACGCTGCGCATGCTGACCTCGGCGGCGTCGATGCGCCGGAGCCGGCGGGCGTCCGCAGGGGGTGCTGCGAAGAGCGCCAGGCGGGAACCCCCGCGGGGGCTCGCCAGCCCCAGCCGCGCTCCCGGCGGCAGATACAGCGCGGACGGCGGACCGTCGAAGATCGCCGGCCGCGAATCCAGCAGGCCTTCCAGCGTCCCGGCGCCGCCTGCGACCGTGAACTCGCAGACACCGCCGATCAGATAGAGCACCGCCTCGCGGTCGCGCGACTCCCAGACGAGCGGCGCGCCGCCGGCGTCAAGCGAGACAAGCGCGAACTCGAGGTGCCGGAGCGGGCTTGCGGGCGCGCGCGCGATGGGCTGGATTCCCGCCGCCCGCGGACCCGCGGGGATGTGCTGGCTCTCGAACAGTCCGGTCATGCTGCCCCTCCGGTGGTGGCCCTGCGGCGCTGCGCCGCGACCTGCCGGACCAGCGAGATGGCGCCCGCGGCCAGGAGGAGCGCGGCCAGCGGCCGGGTGACAAACACGGTCAGATCGCCTCCAGTGATGATCATCGCGCGGCGGAACTCCGACTCCATCATACCGCCGAGCACCAAACCCAGAATCAGCGGGATCAGCGGGTAGCCCGCGCGCTTCAGGACGAATCCGGCCAGGCCTGCGGCCACCGCGACCACGGCGTCGAACATCCAGCCGTTGAGCGCGTAGGCGCCCAGCACCGACAACATGACAACGATCGGCGTCATCATCGCGGGGGGAACACTGAGCGCCTTGATGAACAGCCGAATCCCACCGAGCTGAAAGACGCAGGTCGTGAGGTTGGCCGCGATCATGGCGAATACCACCGCGTAGATGAAGTGCGGCTGAAAGGAGAACAGCAGCGGGCCCGGTGTCACACCGTGGATGACCAGTGCGGCCAGGATCGGCACAGCCGCCGATTCGCCCGGGAGGGCCAGGGTGAGCGTAGGGATCAGCCCGCCGCCGATGCAGGCATTGTTGGCCACCTCGGGCGCGACCACGCCTTCGAGCCGACCGGTCCCGAACTCCTCGGGCCGATCCGAAAGCTGCTTGGCGCGCTCATACGCGAGCACCACGGCCACGCTGGCGCCGGCGCCCGGCAGGAGCCCGACCAGTGTCCCGATCCAGCTCGACTCGAGGATCAGCCGCGCCATGCGCCGCAGGTGCTCCAGGCTCGGGAACAGACGCCCGATCTGCTGGGTCACCATCCGGCCGAACCCGGCGAGCCGCCCCGCGTCGTCCAGGGCCTGGGTGATTCCGAACATGCCGATGAGCACCGGCACCAGCCCGATACCGTTGGCGAGGAAGGGGTTCTCGAACGTGAACCGCCTGGCGCCGGTCATGGTGTCGATACCGACAGTGGACAGCAGGACGCCCGCGGCGCCCATCACCAGGCCTTTCAGCAGCGAAGGGCCAGACACGCTCGCAATGATGGTGAGGCTGGCCACCGCCAGGGCGAAGTACTCTGCCGGCCCGAACAACAGCGAGAATCGCGCCAGCGCCGGGGACGCTGCTAGCAGCGCGGCGGTGCTGATGACGCCGCCGATGAACGAGCCGATGACCGCGCCACCCAGCGCGACGCCCGCCTGTCCCCTGCGGGCCAGAGGGAACCCGTCGAACACCGTGGCGATCGCGTTGGGATTCCCCGGGATGCCGAAGAGGATCGCCGGGATCGACGCGCCCGTCACCGCCCCGAAGTAGAGGCCGAGCATCAAGCTGATGGCGGTCAGGCTGTCCAGGTGAATGGTAATCGGCAGGAAGAGCGCCAGTCCCATGGTAGCGGTCAGGCCCGGGAGGGCGCCCATGAAGATGCCCACGATGTCGCCGACGATGATCCACAGCAGCGTGGTCGGCTGCAGGACGAACTCCAAACCCTGGATGAGCGGGGCCATCTCAGATCCCGAACGGACCGGTTGGCAGCACGACGTCGAAGAGGCGGCCGAAGATGTACCAGGCGGCCAGCGCCACGCCCGCCGCCACCAGGATGTGGGTCAGCGTCGCGAGTCTGCGGGGGCGGTCCAGGTACCTCGACATGGCGCCGAGGAAGAGCGCCGTGGGCACGACAAATCCCGCGACGGTCAGCAGCGCCAGGTACCCCACCGTCGCCGCTGCAAGGACTCCGGAAGCTGGTGACGATCCTGCGGGCTCCGCCGCTGCCGCGCGTCCCCTGGCCTCGGCGGCCGCCACCAGGCCCGCGCCAAGCGCCACGACAATCGCGGAGGCCACGGGAAACGCCTGCGGCCCCGGGTCGCCGCGGACGTGACGGCTCGCGATCCCCTGCGCCAGAATGATGGCGGCGACCGCCAAGGCGGCTGCCGCCGCGCTCGTGGCCAGCCGCGCGCGAAGGCTCACTTCATCAGGCCGACCTGGCGGAGCAGCTTCGAGAGGTCGAGCGTCAGGACCGCCATGTAGCGCTCGAGTTCCTCGTTCACCATGTAGGTCTTCACCAGGCCGTTCTGGCGGGAGAACGCGATCCAGTCGGGATCGTTCATCGCCCGGCCGACCGCTGCCGCGATGGCGCGCCTGGCCTCCATCGAAATCCCCTTCGGGCCGCTGATCGCCCGGAAGCTGCCCTGTGGAATGCCCTTGAATCCAAGCTCCTCCATGGTCGGCGTCTGTGGAAAGAGCGGCGTCCGGCGCGTGCTGGTGACGGCGATCGGCCGGATGCGCCCCGCCTGAGCGGCCACCTCCGACTGCGAGAACACACCCGAGGTCACGACGTTGCCCAATAGCCCTGCGATCAGACGCGCGCCGCCGTCGAACGGCACTACGGTCCATGGATTGCCTGTGGCCTTGTTGAGCGCCTCCGCGGTCAGGTGGGTCAAGGCCCCCACGCCGGCGTGGCCGATTGTGATCTTGCCGGGGCTCTGCTTGCCGGCGTCGATCAGGTCCTTGAGCGTCTGATACGGCGACCCGTCGAGCACGCCGATCACGAAGGCGTCCCAGTTGAGGCTCGCGATGTGATCGAACTGCACGATCGAGCCGGAGGCCAGACCCTGCAGCGTTGCGGTCACGGTGTGCGTGCCCGACAGCAGCAGCGTGTGGCCGTCGGGGCGGGCGCGCTGCACCTCGTTGGTCCCGATGCCGCTGCCGGCACCCGGCATGTTGCGGATCGTGATGGGAGGCTCGATGAACCGCTGCATTGCCCGCTGGAGCTGCCGGGCGATGATATCGGTTCCACCGCCGGCACCGAACGGCACCACGAGGGTCACCGGGCGGCCCTCGGGCCACGCCGCGGGCGCCGCGCCTACGCCCTGCGCGGCGACCGCTGCGGTGAGCGTCCACACCATTAGTGCACACAGCACCCCACGGCTCACTTCAGACACCTCCAGCACAACGCCCCGTTCGATGACCTACTTCTGGGATCTCCGACGGCCGTCCTGCAGGCTCAGCGGCCAAGCGGCACCGGCTCGCCCGCGTGATCGGACGCGAACGCCTCGACCAGCGCACGGGCGGAATCGAGTGATGTCACCGCCGGCACGTTGAGCTCGAAGGCGACCCGCCGCAGGGCGAACCCGAGCCGGTCGGGACTGTGCCCCTGGGTAGGCGTGTTCACCACCACGCCGACAGCGCCGTCGTGCACCAGCGCGACCGCGCTGTCGTTGTCCACCGCCCTGACCTGTAGGCCCCTCGCCCTCAAAGCTGCCGCGGTACCCGATGTCGCGACCAGCGCGAAGCCTGCGGCGTGCGCGGCAGCCGCCAGGTCGGCCGCCTCCGCCTTGTCGCGATCGGAAACCGAGAGCAGCAGCGTTCGCCGTGGACGCAGCGGGACGCCTGCCGCGACCAGCGCCTTGCGCAGCGCCGCCGCCGGCGTGGGGCCGATCCCCATGACCTCGCCGGTGGACCGCATCTCGGGCCCCAGCAGCGGGTCGGCGCCGAACAGCTTCCCGCTGGAGAAGACCGGCGCCTTCGCCGCCCAGCGTGGCGGCGCCGGGAGCAGCGTCACGCCGGCATAGCCGAACTCGGCCAGCGACCGGCCCAGCATCACCTCTGTGGCCAGCCGCACCAGAGGGACGCCGGTGGCCTTGCTCACGAAGGGCACCGTTCGGCTCGCCCGCAGGTTGACCTCGAGGACGTAAGGCCGCCCCTGCCAGATCACGCACTGAATGTTGAGGAAGCCCCGCACCTGCAGCGCCCAGGAGAGACGCGCCGCGTAGTCCACGATGACGCGGGCCGCGTCGGGATGGACCGAGCGCGCCGGCAGGAGTGTCAGGCTGTCGCCGGAGTGCACGCCGGCGCGCTCGATCTGCTCCATGAGCGCCGGGATCAGGAGGTTCGTGCCGTCGGCGACCGCGTCGAGCTCGACCTCCAGCCCCTCGAGATACCGGTCGAGCAGCACCGGCCCGGACTCCGTCGCCAGCGCCAGACGCGCGGCATCTGTGATCTCACCTACCGTCCGCGCGATCACCATGCCGCGGCCGCCGAGCACGTACGAAGGACGGACCAGCAGCGGCGGCCCCTCGCACTCGGCGACCATCGCCGCCTCGGCCACGGTGGCCGCGGTCCAGCCCGAGGGCTGGGGGATGCTCAGCTCGCGCAGCAGCGCGGCAAACTTGCGGCGGTCTTCGGAGACGTCGAGGGCCTCGGGCGAGGTGCCCAGGATCCGCACGCCCGCGCGCGCGAGCGGCACAGCGGCGGCCAGCGGCGTCTGCCCCCCAAACTGCACCAGCACGCCAGGTGCACCCTCGCGCTCCACGACCGACTGGACATCTTCCGGCGAGAGCGGCTCCATGTAGAGGCGGTTGGAGATGTCGAAGTCGGTGGACAGGGTCTCGGGGTTGTTGTTGATGACCACCGCCTCCCACCCGGCCTGCTTGATCGCCTGGATGCCGTGCACGGTACAGTAGTCGAACTCGATCCCCTGGCCGATGCGGATCGGACCGGAGCCCAGGATCACGACCGCGCGCGTTCGCGCCGGCGGCACCTCGTCCTCGTCTTCGAAGGTGCTGTAGTAGTAAGGAGTCTGCGACGGGAACTCAGCCGCGCACGTGTCCACGCACTTGTAGGTCGGCCGCAGGCCGAGGCGGATCCGCTGTGCCCGGACGTCGCGGGGAACGCGGCCGGAGAACTGCGCGATCGTCCGGTCGTCGAACCCCATGCGCAGCAACCGAACCATCTGCTCCTGATCAGCGTCGGGGCCCAGCCGGCGCGCTTCATCCTCGGCCGCCACGACGCGTCCGATGGCCCCGAGGAAGTAGCGATCGATCCGGCTCGCCGCCTCCAACGTGTCGACGGACGCTCCGCGCCGCAGGGCCTCGGCCAGCGCAAAGAGGCGGTGCTCGTGAGGGGAGCGGATGCGCTCCCAGAGATCCTCTTCGCTCCACTGCTCTGTCATACGGTGCCACAGCCCCAGCGCTCCGACATCGAGCGAGCGCACACCTTTCATCAACGCCTCTTCGAAGGTGCGCCCAAGCGCCATCGCCTCGCCGGTGGACTTCATCTGCGTGCCGAGGACGCGGCTCACACCCGGGAACTTGTCGAACGGCCAGCGCGGGATCTTGATGACGACGTAGTCGAGCGCCGGCTCGAAGCAGGCGGTGCCGCCGGTGATGGCGTTGGCGATCTCATCCAGCCGCCGGCCCAATGCGAGTTGCGCGGCGACCCGGGCAATTGGATAGCCGGTCGCCTTGCTGGCCAGGGCGCTGGACCGGCTCACGCGGGGGTTGACCTCGATGACGTAGTAGTCCGGGGCACCCGCGCGGTCCCGCGGCACGCCGTCGGCGTGAGGCCCGGCGCACGCCGGTGCGAACGCGAACTGCACGTTGCACGCGCCCACGATGTTCAGCGCCCGGACGATCCGCAGGGCCGCGCTGCGCAGCAGATGGTACTCGCCGTCGGTCAGCGTCTGGCTCGGCGCCACCACAATGGAGTCGCCCGTATGCACACCCATCGGGTCGATGTTCTCCATGTTGCAGACGACGATGGCGTTGTCGGCGGCGTCGCGGAGGACCTCATACTCGACCTCCTTCCACCCGGCGATCGACTTCTCCACGAGCACCTGGCCGATGCGGCTCAGCGCCAGACCCCGGCCTGCGACCGCGCGCACCTCGTCCAGGTCGGCGGCAATCCCGCCGCCGCTGCCGCCCAGGGTGAATGCCGGCCGCACGACCACGGGCAGGCCGAGGCGCGCGGCGGCCTCGACCGCCTCATCCACCGAGTGCGCCGTGGCCGACGGCGGGAGCGGCTCGCCGAGTGATGCCATCGCGGCCTTGAACAGCGCGCGGTCTTCGGCCCGGGCAATCGCCTCGAGCGGCGTCCCGAGGACGCGCACGCCGTAGCGGTCGAGCACCCCCCGCTCCGCCAGCGCGGTAGTGAGATTCAAGCCGGTCTGACCGCCCATGGTGCCCACGAGCCCATGGGGCCGTTCGACCGCGATGATCTCTTCGACGATCTCGGGCACCAGCGGTTCGATGTAGACGCGGTCGGCGACCTCTGGGTCGGTCATGATCGTCGCGGGATTGCTATTGATCAGCACCACCTCAAGACCCGCCTCGCGCAGCGCGCGGCACGCCTGCGTGCCCGCGTAGTCGAACTCGGCGGCCTGGCCGATGATGATCGGCCCGGAGCCGATGATGAGGACCTTGCGCAGACCAGTCCCCGACTCAGGCATGCATCCTCACCATCTGGAGGAAGCGGTCGAACAGCCCGGCTGAGTCCCGGGGCCCCGGCCGGCCCTCGGGGTGATACTGCACCGACATGATGGGCAGACGTCGGTGGCGCATCCCCTCGACGGTGCCGTCGTGGAGGTTGCGGTGCGTCACGCGAAACCCGGTCCCCGCAAGCGACGCCTCGTCGACCGCGTAGCCGTGGTTCTGCGTGGTGATCGCGACCCGACCGGTCGTCTCGTCGCGCACAGGATGGTTGGAGCCGCGGTGGCCGAACGGCATCTTGTACGTCTTCGCGCCCGCGGCGATCGCCAGGATCTGGTGGCCCAGGCAGATCCCCATCACCGGCATCTCGTCCCACAGCGCGCGCACTTCGGCCGCGACCCCGCGCAGCCGCGCGGGGTCGCCTGGCCCGTTGGTGATGATGAGGCCTGCCGGCCGCGCGTCACGGATCGCGGGCGCTGGCGTGGTGTGCGGAACCAGCACCACCTCGCAGTCGCGCGCGCGGAGCTGCCTGATGATGCCCTGTTTGGCGCCGCAGTCGAGCACCGCGATGCACAGACCGCCTCCCGGCCAGTGTACGACCTCCCGGGTGGACACCTGCTCAACGAGGTCGAGCTCACCCAGATCGGGGAGCGCACGGGCGCGAGCGACCAGGCTTCCCGGCGGACCCTCGTCGGTGGTGATCAGGCCCCGCCGCACACCGCCGGTTCGCAGGTGGCGGACCAGCCGCCGGGTGTCGACACCCGCGATGCCAACCACCCCCCACGCCCGGAGGTACGCGTCGAGACCGCGGTCGTCACCGTCCCGTCCCGCCCCCGGCGCCGCCCAGCGCACGACGAACCCCGCGGCCTGGGGCCGGTGCGACTCCAGGTGCGCCTCGTCGAAGCCGTAGTTGCCGATCAGGGGATAGGCCATGACGACGATCTGCCCGCGGTACGACGGATCGCTGAGGACTTCCTGGTAGCCGGTCGGACCGGTCGTGAATACGGCCTCGCCGCCGGCGGAGCCGGCGGCGCCGATCGCCTCCCCGGCCAGGACCAGGCCGTCATCGAGTGCCAGCGTTGCGCGCACGGGAAACCTCCAGACTGCAGTTGTGCATGATCATACGCCTCTGTGCATGAACATGCAAGCCCGTGCTGTTCGATCCGCACCCCGAGGGATACCGAGGACTCCCATCCGGCGGCGCAGAAGTTTACTTGACCGGTGTCGGCGATGACATCAACCAGGATCATCCTGAGCGCGGTCACCAAGGTTTTCCAGACGCGCGCCCGACCGGTCGTCGCCCTCGAGAACGTCTCGCTGGAGGTGGCCGGGGGTGAGTTCGTCTGCGTGGTCGGTCCGTCGGGTTGCGGCAAGTCCACGCTACTGCGGATCCTCGCGGGGCTCGTGCCGCCGACCTCGGGACAGGTCGCCTTCAATGGAGGCACCCGCGACAAGCCGCTGCACAGCCTGGTCTTTCAGGAGTACGCGATCTTCCCCTGGAAGACCGTCTTCGAGAACGTCGCTTTCGGCCTCGAGATGCGCGGAGTCCCGCGGCCGGACTGCGCGGCCGTCGCGCGCGCCTGGATCGAGCGGGTCGGGCTGCGCGACTTCGCCGACGCCTATCCGCGACAACTCTCGGGCGGCATGCGCCAGCGCGTGGGGATCGCCCGTGCGTTTGCCAACGACCCCGAGGTCCTCCTCATGGACGAACCGATGGGGGCGCTCGACGCGCAGACGCGCCTGCTCCTGATGGACGAACTGCTGCGCCTGTGGGAAACCGACCGCAAGACCGTGGTCTACATCACACATGATATCGACGAAGCGCTGCTGCTCGGCGACCGCGTGGTCCTGATGACCGCGCGGCCGGGCCGGCCCAAAGCGACCTACAAGGTCCCATTTCCGCGGCCGCGGGGCATCGAGGTCATGGCCGCCCCCGAGTTCGCCAGGCTGTCGTACGCGATCTGGGAAGCGCTGAGGGATGAGGCGATCGCCGCGATGGGGACGCGGGCGTCATGACGGCGAACGCCGACCGCCGCGATGCCTGGCTGGCCGTCGGCGCGCCGCTCCTGCTCGTCGCGCTGTGGGAAAGCGCGGTGCACGTGGGGATTCTGGACGCCCGGTTCTTCCCGCCCCCGTCACTCGTGCTGGTCACGCTCACCCGTCTGGTTGCCGATGGCACGATCGCTCATCACGTGCTCGTGACCATCGCGCGCGTGATCGCCGGATTCGCAATCGGCGCCGGAGTTGGGCTGGCCGCCGGCCTGCTCCTGGGCACGATCCCGACGCTGCGGGCGGCGCTCGAGCCGACGATCTCGGCGCTCTACGTCATCCCGAAGGTCGCGATCCTCCCCCTGGTGATGCTGATCTTCGGCCTGGGCGAGGCGTCGAAGGTGGCGATCGTCGCCATCAGCACCTTCTTCATTGCGGTGATCAACACGACCGCGGCCGTGGTGGGCATCGAGCCCACGTACCTCGAGGCGGGCCGGGCGTTCGGGGCCCGCCGGCTGCGGATGTTCAGACACGTCATCCTGCCCGGCGCGCTTCCGGTCATCGTCACCGGCCTGCGGCTGGCGCTGGGGACGGCGCTCATCGTCGTCATCGCCGCGGAATTCGTGGCGACGCAGGAGGGCATCGGCTTCTTCATCTGGCACGCCTGGAACACGCTGCGGCCCGAGGAGATGTTTGCCGGCTTCATTGTGATCGCGCTGTTAGGTATGCTGTCGTATGCGGCCATTCGGTGGGCCGGCCGCCGGATGATGCCGTGGCTCGAGGACGACCGTCCGCGCGGGGGGAGAATCGACCATGGGTAGACGCGTTCGCCTCTGGACTCTGCTGCCGATCGCCGCCGTGGCGCTCGCATCGCTGGTGGTCTCGACGCCGGCTGAGGGGCAGCGCGCCGAGCGCGTCGTGGTCGCGCATGTCCCGCTCATCAACTTCGCCACGCTCTATGTGGCGATGGAGCGCGGGTACTTCCGCGAACAGGGCATCGACATCGAGCTCCAGCGGGTGGCCTCGGGCACCGAGGCCCTGGTCTTCCTGGCCCAGGACCGGTTGGATGTGGGCGCGGTCGGCATCTCGGCGTCGACCTTTAACGCGTTCAACCGGAAGCTCGACCTGCGCATCGTCGCGTCGACCTCGGTCTGGGGCCAGCGCCACGGCACCCGCATCCTCACCCGGCTCGACCTGTTCGACTCCGGCGAAGTCCGCTCGGTCCGGGACCTGCGCGGCCGCCGGGTCGCGGTCGCCGGCGGAGCCGGATCCACCGGCCACTACCTGTTCTTGATTGGGGCCAGACGCGGGGGCATCGGCCCGCGCGACTTCGAGCTGGTCAGCCTGCCGAACCCCGACCACGGACCGGCGCTGCGGGCCGGCCGGGTGGATGCCTCCCTCACGGGGTCGCCGTTCTCGTCCGCGGCGCTGGCGCAGTTCATGGCGCGGCCGCTGCTCGAGAACTTCGCGCCGGGCAACGCCTCCACGGTATTTGCGTACTCCGGCGGCTTCATGCGTACGCGGCCCGAGGTCGCCACGCGGTTTCTCATGGCGCTCATGCAGGCCGCCCGGGCGATGCAGGGGCCACAGTTCCTCGCGCCGGACAACGTCGCGGCCTACAAGAAGTACACTGGCGTACGCGACGAGGTGCTGCTCAACGAGCCGCCGCTGCTCTACGACCGTGACATGCGGATCGTCACAGGCACGATCGTCGACATGGAGAAGACCTTCCGCGAGGCCGGGCTGGCGGACTACGCGACGCCCGTTCCGCTGGAGGCGATGGTCAACCGACGGTTCCAGCAGGAGGCACTGAAGCGGTTGGGACCGTAAGACTGAGTCGAGGAGGGAGATTTATGCAGCACCTTCGGATCGCCGCCGCAGTCCTGATCTGCGTGCTGTCCGTGAGTGTCCCGGCGGGCCTCTCTGCTCCCGCCCAGGAGATGGTGTTCACCTCCAACCAGTTCACGCCCATCGAAGAGCAGGAATGGGCCAGGAGCACCCTGCTGGCCGGATTCACCCGGGAGTCCGGGGTGACCGTCCGGTTCATCACCGAAGCCGAGGGGCCGTACGTCGACCGCCTGCTGGCCGAGGCCCGCGCCGGTCGCGGCACCATTGATGTCACGGGCACGCTGCACGGAATTTTCCCCGTGTTCATCGCCAACAACGCCATCCGCGACGTGAGCGATGTGCAGCGGCAACTCGACGCCAGGAGAGACCGCACCTTCTACAGAGACCTGCTGGCGGTCTCCAGGATGGAAGGGATTCAGGCCTTCATTCCCTGGATGCAGGCCACCTACCTGATCGCCGCCCGGAGGGAGGCCCTGCAGCACTTCCCGAGAGACCGGAACCCGATGCGAATGACCTACGACGACCTCCTGCAGTGGGGTGAGAACATCCGGCAGGCCACCGGCCAGCGCCGGCTCGGCTTCCCCGCAGGACCGCTCGGGCTGTACGGCCGGTTTCTGCACGGATACATCTACCCCTCGTATACCGGAGCACAGGTGAAGGCGTTCAAGTCCGCAGAAGCCGTGGAGATGTGGCGGTACCTCCGGCGGCTGTGGGGCGTCACCCATCCCTCCTCGTTCACCTACGCGTTCATGCATGAGCCGCTCCTGCTGGGCGAGGTCTGGGTGGCCTGGGACCACACCGCCCGGTTGATTCCCGCCCTGCGACAGCGACCCGGAGACTTCGTCGTCCTCCCCTCTCCTGCCGGGCCGAAGGGGCGGTCGTTCCTCTCGGTGGCCGTAGGGCTGAGCATTCCGCGCACCGCGCCGAACCCCGAGTTGGGCGTGCGCTTGATCGAGTACCTGACCCGCCCGACCACGCAGGTGGCGACCCTGCAGGGCGTGGCGTTCTTCCCCGTCTCGCCCGAGGCGGCCAGGGAGGTTCCCTCTGGGGGATTGAAGGTGGTCGCCGACGGCGTATCGGCACAGGCAGGGGCGCCTGATGCGCGCACCGCGCTGCTGCCCGTGGGCCTGGGCGCGCGCACCGGCGAGTTCGTGCCGCTCTACGTGGACACGTTCCGGCTGATCGCCATCGAGGGCCGCAACATCGAGGATGTGCTGGCGGCGCAAGCGCGCAGGCTGGAAGAGCTCTACCGGGCCACCAACGCGCCGTGTCCGCCGCCGGATCCGGCAATCAGGCCGTGCAGGCCGGATTGACGCCGAAAGCGGAACTGCCAGGAACCGCCCGGGGGGTCCGAATCGAGTGGACCCCCTACCTGCTCGTGTTGCCCACGCTGGTGTTCCTCGGCGTGTTCTTCGTCTACCCCATGGCGCAGGCGCTCTGGCTCGCCGTCACGGTACCGGAAACCGGCGGGCTGACGCTGGGGCACTTCCAGCGGATGAGCGACGACCTGTACTTCAGGTCGGCGATCCGCTACACGATCATCATCACGGCCATTGCGGTTCCGCTCCAGGTGGCCCTGGGGCTGGCGATCGCGCTGCTGGTCAACTCTCGGTTTTCGGGCCACTCGTACTTCCTGTACCTGTGCGCTGTCCCGCTGGGGATCTCGGACCTCGCCGCTGGGCTCATCTGGCTGTCCATCTTCACCGAGCGGGGCTACCTCAATGCGTTTCTCCAGGCGGCGGGGCTGGTGGCGCAGCCCATCACCTTTCTGACCTTCGAGCGTCCCGAGTGGCTGGTGGGCGCGATCATCCTGACCGAGGTCTGGCGCGCCACGGCCATCGTGATGATCATCCTCCTGGCCGGATTGCAGTTGATCCCCAGGGACTACCTGGAAACCGCCAGCGTGTTCGGCGCCAACCGGTGGCAGACGCTCCGGCACGTGCTCCTGCCGCTCCTGCGGCCGAGCCTCCAGACCGCGCTCATTATCCGCACGATCCTGGCGTTTCAGGTCTTCGCCACGGTCATCACGCTCGCGGGACGCCAGGTGCCTGTCCTGGCTGGAGAGGCCTACTTCTGGTACTCGCTCTACCGCAGCCCGAACGTCGCCAGCGCATACGCGGTGCTGATCCTATTCCTCTCCGGTGCCATCACGTGGATCTACCTGCGGGTGCTCCGCCAGCGGGAGGCCGAGGTGGCGCCCACATGAGAAAGCCGTGCGGGGGACGCTGACATGACGCTGCGGCGCCTCGGCCTCTACAGCGCAGCGCTCGTTGTTGGCGCGTGGGTGGCGCTGCCGCTGGTGCTGATCACGCTAGCGGCCTTCACGCCGCGCGACCTGCTCTACCAGTGGCCCAGGCGTCTGTGGCCGGAGGCGTTCACGCTGGACACGCTGCTGTTCTTCACCCGGTCCGCGGGCGTGCTGCGGGCCACCTGGAACAGCGTGTTCGTCGCCTCGATGACCATCGGCCTGTCGTTCCTGATCGCGGCGCCCACGGGCTACGCGCTGGCCCGATATCGCTTCCGCGGTCGGGACGCGCTGCAGCTGGCGATCCTGGCCACCAAGATGTTTCCCGCAACCGTGTTGTCCATTCCCCTTGCCGTCGCGTTCATCCGGTGGGGCCTGTATGACACGCTCGTCGGCGTCGCGATCGTGCACACCGCGCTGTCGATCCCGTTTGTGACCGTGATCGTCGTGAGCGTGTTCCTCGGCATCTCCTTCGAGCTCGAGGAGGCCGCCATGACCCTGGGGAGCAGCCGGGCGCAGGCCTTCCTACGGGTCACGCTGCCGATGGCGCTGCCCGGACTGGCCGCGGCGGGCATCTTTACGTTCGTCCTGTCGTGGAACGAGGTGTTCGCCGCCACCATCCTGACCCTGGACAACCGCACGCTGCCCGCGCTCATCATCAACTCGGTGGTTGCCGCGGGAGCGCCGCTGCACTACCGCTTCGCGGGGGGCTTCTTCATGGTGGTGCCGGCGCTGGTGATCATCTTCCTGATCCGCCGCTACCTCCTCACGCTGTGGGGCGTGACGGTGCGGTAGGCCTTCGGAGGCGCGAATGGCCGAAATCGATCTGCAGGGGTTGCGCAAGACCTACGGCCGCGTCGTGGCCATCCGGGAGCTGTCGCTGCAGATCCGCGACGGCGAGTTCCTGGTGCTGCTCGGCCCGTCGGGCTGCGGGAAGACCACCACCCTGCGCGCGATCGCCGGTCTGGAGGCCCTCGACCGCGGGCGTATCATGATCGGCGGGCGCGACGTGACGGCCCTACCGCCGGGCAAGCGCGGCATCGCCATGGTGTTCCAGTCCTACGCCGTGTTCCCGCACATGCGGGTCTATGACAACGTCGTGTTCGGGCTCCGCATGCGCGGGGTGCCGGAGGCCGAACAGCGGCGACGGGCGGCGGAGACCGCGGACCTGCTCGGGATCGCCGACCTGCTCGACCGGTACCCGGCGCAGCTCTCCGGCGGGCAGCGCCAGCGCGTGGCGGTGGCGAGGGCGATCGTCATGCGGCCCGATGTCCTGCTGATGGACGAGCCGCTCTCCAACCTGGATGCTCTGCTGCGACTGCACATGCGGGCGGAGCTCAAGCGGCTCCACCGCGAGGTCGGCTCCACCACCGTCTACGTGACACACGACCAGCTCGAAGCCCTCAGCCTGGGCGACCGGATCGCGGTGATGAAGGACGGCGCGATCGTGCAGTGCGGGACCGCGACCGAGATCTACGACACGCCCGCCAATCGGTTCGTCGGTAGCTTCATCGGGGCTCCGCCCATGAACTTCGTCAGCGGGACCCTCCGCGCCGCCGACGGCCGCCTCGTGGTGGACACCGCGGGGGGCAGCGTCGCGCTGCCCGACGCGCTCCGCACATCCCTCGGCGAGCGGGCCGGCCGCGAGATCGTGGTCGGCATTCGCCCTGAGCACATCGAGGTGGCGGCGGCGCAGGCGACCGAGGCGATCGCGGCCGAGGTCATCGTCGTGGAGCCGGTGGGCGCGTACCAGCTGATGACGGTGCGCGCCGGCAGGGAGCTTCTCAAAGTGACGGTCCCCACCGATCTCGACGTACAGCCGGCGCAGCGGGTCTGGTTGCGCATGAATCCGGGCCGCATCAGGCTCATGGACGCCCAGACCGGCCAGGCCGTTGGCGCCGCGCCATGACGGAGGCGGAGCTGCTCGCGCAGGCCGAAGCGGTTCTGCGCGGCAACGACCTCGGCGACTACACCAAGCCCAGCCCGCGACTCTATCCGCACCAGTGGCTGTGGGACAGCGCGTTCGTGGCCATCGGGTGGGCCCACATCGACTGGCCGCGTGCCGTGCGCGAGGTCGACGCGCTGCTGGCCGGCCAGTGGCAGGACGGCATGCTCCCGCACATCATCTACACCCCCACGGTCACGGACTATCACCCGGGGCCGGAGTGGTGGCCCCAGACGCCGACCCGGCGTCCCGAGATGCGCACGAGCGGCATCTCCCAGCCGCCGGTCTTGCCCACGGCGGTCCACGTCGTCGGGATGATCCAACCGGACGAGCGCGTCCGGATCGAGTGGTGGGGACGTATCTATGAGCCGCTGCTCGATTCGATGCGCTACTTCTCGCGGCACCGCGTGTTCACTGACTCGCCGCTTATCGCTATCATCCACCCGTGGGAGGCGGGGCTCGACAACAGCCCCCGATGGGATTTCGCCGTGCGCCTGGGGCTCCGCCCGTCGCAGGCCTACCGGCGCGTCGACAACACCGTGGTGTCTCCGGCCCTGCGGCCCGTGCAGGCCGACTACGACCTCTACATGCACCTGGTCGAGCGGATCGCGGCGAGCGGATACGATATGGCCGCCTACCTGCCCGCGGCGCCGTTTGCCATCTACGACGCCCTTTTCAACGCGGTGTGGTACCGCGGCATGCGCGATCTCAACCGGATCGCCTCGGCCCTCGGCAGGCCTCCGGCGGCGGGCACCGGCGAGCTCGACGCCTTTCGGGAAGCCTACCAGACCACGCTCTGGAACGAATCAGCGGCACTGTTCCGTGACGTCGACGTGAGAACCGGCGCGCAGATCCCCGTGGACACCGCGGCCGGGCTTGCGGCCATCTACGGCGGCCTGGTGGATGGTGCGCGGGCCGCGACGATGCTGGCGCGCTATCAGGACCGGGCCCCCAGCTGCCGGATGATTCCCTCGGTCCCGCCCGATGAGGCGACGTTCGATCCCATGCGCTACTGGCGCGGGCCGGTCTGGATCAACATCAACTGGTTGATCATCCGGGGGTTGGAGGACCTGGGTCTTGGCGCCGAGGCGCGCGCGCTCGCCGACAGTACGATCAACCTGGTCGGCGCCTCGGGCCTGCACGAGTACTACCAGCCGCTCACAGCGGAGGGCATCGGCGGACCGGCGTTCTCGTGGACGGCCGCGCTGGCAATCGACCTCCTGCGCCGCCCTGTGGCGTAGTCGGCCTTGAGCCGCTACCGGCCCGATCCTCCCGGCTGCTCGTGGAGCGTCAGGAACAGGTGGATGATGTCGGTGGCGCTGATGATGCCGACGACGCGCCCGGCCCGCACGATGGGAATCCTGCGCACCATCTGATCGAGCATCATCCGCGCGACCTCCTCGACGGGCGTGTCCTCCTGCGCGACGACCGGGTCGGCGGTCATGACCTCGGCCACGGTATCGCCGACGCGGCCGACCAGGTCGACGAGGCTCACCATCCCGATCAGCGTCTGTGTGCCGTCCACGACCGGGGCCCCGTGAATGCGATACCGCAGCAGCACGTCAGACGCTTCGGCCACGTTCATATCCGGCATGAGGGTCACAACGTCCTTGACCATGATCTCCCTGGCTTCCACAGATTGACACCTCCCATGGACGGCCGGGCAAGACCCCGGCCGCTCGCCCAGCGTGCCACCGCCCGCTATCGCGCCTTCCGAGACCCGGCCGCCCTCCGGGCCGCCGTCCGCCTACCCCGCCGCCGCGGCGTGGCCGGCCGGGACTCCGCACCCCTGACTGTGAACACCGGGATCGGGCTCATCCGGACCACGTGCTCGGCGACGCTCCCGAAGAGCACCCGCGCCAGGCCGGTTCGGCCGTGCGTGCCCATCACGATGAGGTCGGCCCCTTCGGCCTCGGCCACATCCAGGATGGCCGCGCGCGGCGAGCCTTCGCGGATAAGGGTCCGAACGTGCGGGTGCGCCGCCTTCACCCGTGCCATCTGCGCTTTGGCTTCGTCGCGCATGTGCGTGAACATCTCGCTGGTGGCCGGGGATAGCGTCATCTCCGGAGAGTACCCCGCCAGCGACAGCGTCGCCAGATCGACGACGTGGAGCACGAGGATCTCGGCCCCAACGCCTCGCCCATCATGGTGGCCCACCGGAGCGCGGCATCGGCGCCGGGTGAAAAATCTGTGGGCACGAGAATGCGGTTGACGGTCTGTCCGCGGCGCGCCGGGGTCGTCTGCCGTGTCATCCTCCATCACCTCGCTGTCGACATGCCGATGCTGATGCTATCATCAAGGGCGTTGATCGGGCAGCCCGACTGGCCGCGTGATCCCCGAAGCGCTACATGCCGATGACCGACCCGCGCCCACCCGACCCCCCCTCCTCCCGCGACCGCGGCGAGCGCATCCAGTGGGCCGGGAGATTCATCGGTCCTCTGCTGGCGTTCGTCGCGTACCTGCTGTTGTCCCTCTCGGCAATTGAGCCCGCGGCGCGCGCCACCCGGCGATCGGCATCCTGATGGGCCATCCTGTGGATGACCCAGGCGCTGCCGCTACTGGCGACGTCGCTCTTGCCGGTCGTGCTGTTTCCGGCCGCGGGCATCATGCCCATCCACGACGCCGCGGCGCCGTACGCCCACGAGTTCATCTTCCTGTTCATGGGCGGCTTCATGGTCGCCCAGGCGATGGAGCGCTGGAACCTGCACCGGCGGGTGGCGCTGCGCGTGATGCTGGTCGTTGGCACCTCGCCCGTCCGGCTGGTCGGCGGCGCGATGCTGGCGTCGGCGTTGCTGAGCATGTGGATCAGCAACACGGCCACGGCCGTGATGATGCTGCCCGTGGCGGTCAGCATCATCCGGCTGGTCGAGCAGCGCGTCGAGGGCGCCGGCGGTCACCATCGGGACGTGGAGCATTTCAGCGCCGGCCTGCTGCTCGGCGTCGCCTACGGGTGCAGCATCGGCGGCCTTGCCACCCTGATCGGCACGCCGCCGAACCTCTTCCTGGCCGGGTTCCTGAAGACATCGTACGGTGTCGACCTGGGCTTCGGCCGGTGGATGCTGATCGGCCTGCCGCTGACGATGCTCCTCTTGCCGATCACCTGGCTCACGCTCACCGGGGTGACCTTTCCGGTGCGTCTTCGCGAGGTCCCGGGCGGACAAGAGTTGGTCCGGAACGAAGCGGGAGGGCTCGGCCCGCTCTCGCGCGGCGAACGCATCGTGCTCGCGGTGTTCCTGGCCATGGCTCTGGCGTGGATGGCACGTGAGCCTCTGGCGGGGTGGGCCTGGCTCGTGATCCGCCTCCCCCTGGTCACACGGGTGAGCGATGCCAGCATCGCGATCGCCGCGGCGCTGCTGCTCTTTGCGACGCCCGTGGATCGCAGGCAGGGCATCTTCGCGCTGCACTGGGAGACGGCGGTCCGCCTGCCCTGGGGCGTCCTGCTCCTCTTCGGTGGCGGATTGAGCCTGGCGGCGGCCGTGCGCGGCACCGGGCTCGACACCTGGATCAGCGGCCAGGTGACCGCGGCGGCCGGGCTGCCGATTGCGGGACTGGTCGCGGTCGTGGTGGCGATGATCGTGTTCCTCACCGAACTCACCAGCAACACGGCCACGGCAGCGACGTTCCTGCCCGTACTCTCCGGCGTAGCCTCGGGCGTCAGCGTGGATCCCGTCGTGCTCGTCGTGCCGGCGGCGATCGCGGCGAGCTGCGCCTTCATGATGCCGGTGGCCACGCCGCCCAACGCGATCGTCTTCGGCTCGGGCCGCGTGACGATCGGCCAGATGGTGCGGGCGGGGATCCTGCTCAACCTGATCAGCATTGCCCTGATCAGCCTCTTTGCCTTTGCGGTGGTCGTGCCCGTCATGGCGCCGATCTGGCCCGGGGGAAGGTAACATGTTCGCAGCCGTGTGGGCGTGGTAGAATGAAGAAAAACGCATACTCACGCCGCCAAATCCCCGCAACCGCGGGGAACGGGGGAACCAGGATAGAGGGGGCGCATCTCGCGATCGCGCGAGTAGGGTATCTCTCGACCCGAGCCCGTCAGCTAACTCCGTAGGCGCCGAGAGAGGGTGTCGGGATGATCTGCGGCCCGGAGGCCTTCTCCGGGCCGATCTGTTTGACAGCGGGACCGAGGCGATCCGAAAAGGAGGGAGTCGGCATGAAGCGTGACGGCGACACGCTCAGAGAGATCGGCCGTGGGATCATCACCTGGCTGGTGATCGCGGCGCTGGTCGTGGTGGCCGCAGGCGGCGCGCTCTACCTCACGCGCCGGCCGGCGGCGGTGCAGCCTGAACCGGCGCCGCAGCAGATCGGCGGTGCGGTCTCGGTTCTCGGCGTCTGGGGCGGCGGCGAGCTCGAGAGCTTCAACGCCATGGTCCAGCCATTCGAGGAACGGACCGGGACTCAGGTGCAATTCGAAGGCACACGAGACCTGAACGCCGTCCTCACCGCGCGCGTCGAAGGCGGCAACCCGCCCGACGTCGCGATCCTCCCGGGCCCCGGCCAGATGGCCGAGCTCGCGCGCGCGGGCCGGCTGGTCCCACTCGACGACGTGCTCGACCTGACCGCGATGCATGAGCAGTACGCCCAGAGCTGGATCGAGCTCGCTACGGTCGACGGTAGGGTCTACGGGGTCTTCGTGAAGGCGGCGCTCAAGGGCCTGATCTGGTACAATCCCAGGGCGTTCCAGGCCGCCGGATACACCGTCCCGGCCACCTGGGATGAGCTGATGGCCCTGACCGAGCGGATTGCCGCCGCCGGCAAGACGCCGTGGTGCATCGGGCTGGAGAGCGGCGCGGCCAGCGGCTGGCCGGCCACGGACTGGATCGAGAACATCCTGCTGCGCGATGCCGGCGCAGAAGTCTACGACCGGTGGTACCGGCACGAAATCCCCTGGACTGATCCTGCAGTCCGTAGAGCCTGGGGGCTGTTCGGAAGCATCGCGACCAACCCCAGGTTCGTCTACGGCGGCGTGCAGGGCGTGCTCGCGACGAACTTCGGCGAGTCGCCGTTCCCGCTCTTCACGGACCCGCCGGGATGCTACCTGCACCACCAGGCGACGTTCATCCAGGACTTCATCCAGCGCCAGTACCCCACCGTGAGGCCGGGCGAGGACTTCGACTTCTTCGCGTTTCCGCCGATCAATCCGGCACTACCCCCGTCTGTCGAAATCGCGGGCGACCTGATCGGGATGTTCCGTGATACCCCGCAGGCGCGGGCACTGATGGCGTACCTGACGACGCCCGAGGCGCAGGCGATCTGGGTACGCCGCGGTGGGGCGCTGTCGCCAAACCGGCGCGTGAGCCTGGACGAGTATCCCGATCCGCTGAGCCGGCGGGGCGCCGAGATCCTCACGATGGCCGAGATCGCGCGGTTCGACGCCTCGGACCTCATGCCCGAGGCGGCCAACGCGGCCTTCTGGAGAGGCACGCTAGACTACGTCCAGAACCCGGCGCGACTCGACGCCATTCTCGAAAACATCGAGCGCGTCGCACGAGAGACCCGGAGGTAGCTCAGCCATGAGAGACCCGAAGATCTTCATCGTCAACCTCAGCCTGACGCAGACGCCGCCCGTGCTTCCTGACGACGACTGCTCCGAAGAAGCGATCCGAAGACTCATCGAGTCGCGGCTCGCGGGTTCGGACGTGCAGGTGGGCCGCATCAGCGTGTTTCGTGGTGTGGACGCCGAGTAGGACGGGGTCAGCCTTTGACCGCCCCGGCCAGGATCCCGCGGACGAAGTACTGCTGCAGCGCCACGAAGACCGCCAGCGGCAGCAGCATCGAGACGAGCGCGGCCGCGGTGAGCAACTGCCAGTTGCCGCCCAGCGAGTTCACCAGGTTGCTCACCGTGACGGTCAGCGGTGCCACGCTGGGCGTCCCGCCGACGAAGACGAGCGCGACCAGCAAGTCGTTCCACACCCACAGGAACTGGAAGATCGCCAGCGACGCCACGGCCGGAATCGAGAGTGGCAGGATCAGCCGGAAGAACACGGTGAGCGGGCCCGCGCCGTCCAGGTGGGCGGATTCGAGGAGATCCCGCGGCAGCGATCCGATGAAGTTGCGCAGCAGGTAGATGGCCAGCGGCAGCCCGTACGCGGTGTGCGCGAGCCAGGCGGCGGGAAACGTGCCGACCAGGCCTGCCGATGCAAAGAGCCGCAGCACTGGGATCAGGGTCATCTGCAGCGGGATCACCAGCGCGCCTACCACCAGGGCAAACAGCGCGTCCCGGCCGGGAAACCGCATCCACGCGAACGCGTACGCGGCATACGCGCCGAGGAGCACCGGGATGACCGTGGCCGGGACGGTGATGGCCAAGCTGTTGAGGAAGCTGCGGCCCAGGTTGTAGGTGGTCAATACTTGATGGAAGTTCTCGAGGGTGAGCGCGAACGGTGGCATCGCCGCATTCCACCACCCGGAGATCGTCACGAGACGCGACGGCCGGAAGGCGCTGACGATCAGGCCCAGCGCGGGCGTCAGCCAGAGCGCGGTGACCGCGAGCACCACCGCATGCAGTGGGATCCGGCCTGCCGTCGTGATCAGGCGGTCCCAGGCGGTCCAGGACCGCGCGGCCGCGGGGCGCGACGTGCTCATCGGAGCGCCTCCTGCCGCCGGAACCATCGGATGTTCGCCGCCATGACCGGGATCGTCGCGGCGAACAGGATCACCGCGATGGCGCCCGCGCGGCCGAAGTCACGGAAGGTGAACATCTCCTTGTACATGCGGTTGGCGATGACCTCGGTGTTGAAGTTGCCGTTGGTCATCACGTACACGATGTCGAACGCCTTGAGGGAGAAGATGACCATGGTCGTGGCGACGACGGTGATGGTCGGCCCCAGCATCGGCACGATGACCGTCCAGAAGAGACGCCACTCGCTTGCGCCGTCTACCCGGGCCGCCTCCAGGATCTCGGAGGGGATGGCCTTGAGCGCCGCGGACAGGATGACCAGGCAGAACCCCACCCACACCCAAACGGCGACCATGATGAGCGCCAGGTTGTTGGCCACCGGATGAACAAGCCACGCGACGGGTTCGAAGCCCGGAATCACCCGTACCAGCAGCGCGTTGGCGAGGCCGATCTGCGGCGCGCCCGCCGGCCGGAACTCATAGACGAACTTCCAGATGACACCGGCCGCCACGAACGAGACTGCCATCGGCAGGAACATGACGGTCTTGACCACCGACTCGTAGCGGACGCGGTCGGCCAGGACGGCCATCGCCAGGCCGAGGCCGACGGTGACGGTCGTGAACGCGGTCAGCCAGAGCAGGTTGTTGCGGAAGGCGATCCGCATGTCGGTGTTGGTCAGCGCGAACAGATAGTTCTCCAGCCCGACGAATCTGTCGGAGCGCGGCCCCAGGACGCTCAACCAGATCGTGCCCGCCGCGGGATAGATCAAGAAGGCGCCCAGGAAAAGCAGCGCGGGCGCCAGCCAGAGCCACGGCCGGAGGACCCGCTGCGGCACCGGGCCCAGGCGTCCGAGCATCGCCTCAACAAGCACCACGTAGCCGACCTGAACCGCCGGCACGCCGACGACCGCGACCAGCAGCAGCGCGAACGCGCCCACGGGCTGCCTACCGCACGCGCCAGTAGACGATGAACGCGGCCAGGCCCGCAAAGAAGATGAAGAACGGACGCCGCTCCAGCAGCACCAGCAGCTCCCGCCAGTCCAGAGGGACGCCGGCAAACGCCGCCGCGAGCACCTGCGGGGCCAGCAGGATGGCGCCGATGCCGAACGACGCGGCGGCGGCGAGGGCCAGCGTCTGGCCTCGCTTCCCGCCCGCGGCGCGGCTCGCGGCCTCGGCGGCGAGCGCGCCGGCCACCGGCGCCAGGAGGACGAGCAGCAGGCCGAAGCGGATCGCCAGCGCGAGGGCGCCGGTGGCGGCGCCCGCGACCACGCTGACCGTCATCGCCAGCGCCAGCCGCTCCGGGGACACCCGGAAGACCGCGGGAACCGGCGAGCGGGCACAGTCCGGGCACTTCATCCCCACCGGTGTCTCGACCATGCAGTCAGGACAGATGGGCGTGCCGCATGTGACGCAGGTGAGGAGCGTGTCGACTCTGGGATGGCGCGCGCACTTCATCCTCTCCCTCCCCGCACGGCGTGGTAGCTCCAGAATGACAACCGGCGGCGCGTGGCGCAAGCGATCACGCCGTAGGAGAAATTCGACTGGCGTGCGAAGATACAACCTCCGGTCCAGCGGGGACATCCATGAATACAGGTGATGCGGTGATCCGGGAAGAGCGCGAGACGAGACCCAAGACCGACCTGCTGACGCCCGGGCGACGGCGCGTCGTCATCGAGCAGATGACGCCCCAGGTGGATTGCGGACGGTTCCCCATCAAGCGCACCGCCGGAGAGACGGTCGTCGTGGAGGCGGACGTCTTCGCCGACGGGCACGACATGCTGTCGGCCGTGCTCCTCTACCGCCGGGAGGACGCCGACGGCTGGATGGAAACCGACATGGCGCAACTCGCCAACGACCGATGGCGCGGGGCGTTCACGGTGCCGGAGGCCGGTCGGTACGCGTACACGGTGCGGGCGTGGGTCGATCCATTCAAGACATGGGCCCGAGATCTGGGCCGGCGCGTGGAGGCCGGTCAGGAGGTGTCGGTGGATCTGCAGATCGGCGCCGACCTGGTGCAGGCGGCGGCAGAACGCGCGGCATCGGCCGCCGACCCGGCGGATGCCGACGAGACGCAGGACCCCCGGGTGTCCCGTGACGCCGGATCGGATGCCGCCGCGCTGCGCGCGGCGGCGACACGCATCCGTCAGGGCGGCCCGGATGGCATTGCACAGGCCAGGTCGCCACACCTGGCGGCGCTGATGCACCGCTACGCCGAGCGCGGGCACGCCTCCACACACCGGCCCGACCTGTGGGTGGTGGTCGACCGGGAACGGGCGCGCTTTGGCGCCTGGTACGAGCTGTTTCCGAGGTCGTGCGCGCCCGAACCCGGACGGTACGGCACCCTGCGCGACTGCGCGGCCCGGCTGTCCTATATCGCTTCGATGGGCTTCGACGTCGTGTATCTGCCGCCGATCCACCCGATCGGCCGCGTCCACCGCAAGGGCCGCAACAACAACCCGGCCGGCGGATCCGAGGACCCGGGAAGCCCCTGGGGCATCGGCGCCGAGGAGGGCGGACACAAGGCGATCCATCCGGCGCTGGGCACACTCGACGACTTCCGACAGCTCGTGTCCTCCACCCGCGAGCACGGCATGGAGATCGCGCTCGATCTCGCCTATCAGTGCGCTCCTGACCACCCCTACGTGCGGGAGCACCCTGAGTGGTTTCGACGGCGGCCCGATGGCCGCGTCCAGTACGCCGAGAACCCGCCGAAGAAATACGAGGACATCTACCCCTTCGACTTCGAAACTGAGCGGTGGCAGGAGCTCTGGCGAGAACTGAAGAGTGTGGTCGACTTCTGGGTCGAGCAGGGGGTCCGGATCTTCAGGGTAGACAACCCGCACACGAAGCCATTTGCCTTCTGGGAGTGGCTCATCGCTGAGGTCAAGCGCGAACATCCCGATGTGCTGTTCCTGTCGGAGGCGTTCACGCGTCCGAAGGTCATGTACCGGCTGGCCAAGCTCGGCTTCACCCAGTCGTACACGTACTTCGCCTGGCGCAACACGAAGTGGGAGCTTACCCAGTATCTCACCGAGATCACCCGGCCCCCGATCTCCGACTTCTTCCGACCAAACCTGTGGCCGAACACGCCCGACATTTTGACGGAGTACCTGCAGACAGGCGGGCGGCCCGCGTTTGCGGCGCGCCTGGTCCTGGCCGCCACGCTGGGAGCCAGCTACGGGATCTACGGGCCGGCGTTCGAACTGTGCGAGCGCATGCCACGCGAGCCCGGCAGCGAGGAGTACCTGGACTCCGAGAAATACGAAGTCCGGCACTGGGACCTCGAACGGCCCGACAGCCTGCGGCCGCTCATCACGCTGGTCAACCGGATCCGCCGCGAGCACCCGGCGCTCCAGAGCGACCGCAATCTGCTGTTCCACCCCACCGACAACGAGTACCTCATCGCCTACAGCAAACACACCGACGATCTCTCCAGCGTCGTGTTGGTCGTGGTGAACCTCGACCCCCACCACACGCAGTTCGGGTGGGTGGACGTGCAGCTCGAGCCGCTGAGCCTGGACGCCCAGGAGCCGTACCAGGTCCATGACCTGCTCGGCGACGCGCGCTATCTCTGGCATGGATCGCGCAACTACGTGGAGCTGCGGCCCGATGCCCTCCCGGCGCACGTCTTCCTCGTGCGCCGCCGCGTGCGAAGGGAGCGCGACTTTGAGTACTACCTCTAGCCGCCATCGCGTTCGGACGCCGGCACCCCGGGTGACGGCCCGCGCCCTGTCCGATGAGCCGCTCTGGTATAAAGACGCGGTCATCTACGAGGTCCACATCCGCAGCTTCCAGGACAGCGACGGCGACGGGATCGGCGACTTCAGGGGGCTGACCCAGCGCCTGGGGTACATCCGCGATCTGGGCGCCACTGCCGTATGGGTGCTCCCGTTCTACCCGTCGCCCCTCAAGGACGACGGCTACGACATCGCCGACTACACGGCGGTGCATCCCCACTACGGCACGCTGCGCGACTTCGAGGGGTTTCTCCGCGAGGCCCACCGGCAGGACCTGCGCGTCATCACCGAGCTGGTGCTCAACCATACCTCCGACCAGCATCCCTGGTTTCGGCGGGCACGGCGGGCCGAGCCCGGCAGCCGGTGGCGCGACTTCTACGTCTGGAGCGACACCCCGGAGCGCTATCAGGATGCGCGGATCATCTTCAAGGACTTCGAGGCGTCGAACTGGACCTGGGATCCGGTCGCGCGGGCCTACTTCTGGCACCGGTTCTACTCACACCAGCCCGACCTGAACTACGACAATCCCGCGGTGCGCTCGGCGATGCTGAGGGTCGTGGACTTCTGGTTCGAGGCGGGCGTCGACGGGCTCCGCCTGGACGCGGTGCCTTATCTCTATGAGCGCGAGGGGACCAACTGCGAGAACCTGCCCGAGACCCACGCCTTCCTCAAGGAGCTGCGGCGCCACGTCGACGCGCGGTTCCGCAATCGGATGCTCCTCGCGGAAGCCAACCAGTGGCCGGAGGATGCCGCGGCCTACTTCGGCGACGGCGACGAGTGTCACATGGCGTTCCACTTCCCCATCATGCCGCGTCTGTTCATGGCGATCCGGATGGAGGACCGCTTTCCCATCATCGACATGATGGAGCAGACGCCGGCCATTCCGGAAACCAGCCAGTGGGCGCTGTTCCTCCGCAACCACGACGAGCTGACGCTGGAGATGGTCACCGACGAGGAACGCGACTACATGTACCGGGTGTACGCGACCGACCCGCAGGCGCGCATCAACCTGGGGATCCGCCGGCGCCTGGGACCACTGCTGGGCAACAACCACCGGCGGATCGAGCTGATGAACGGCCTGTTGCTGTCGCTGCCCGGCACGCCGGTGCTCTACTACGGCGACGAGATCGGGATGGGCGACAACGTCTACCTCGGCGACCGGAACGCCGTCCGCACGCCGATGCAGTGGAGCCCGGACCGCAACGCGGGGTTCTCCCGGTGCAATCCGCAGCGGCTGTACCTGCCGGTCATCGTGGACCCGGAGTATCACTACGAGACGGTCAACGTCGAGGCCCAGCAGGACAACCTGCACTCGCGGCTGTGGTGGACGCGTCGGCTGATCGCGCTGCGGCGGCAGTTCAAGGCGTTCAGCCGGGGCGCGCTGGAATTCCTCGCCCCGGACAACCGCAAGGTCCTGGCCTACCTGCGCCGCTACGAGCACGAGACGATCCTGATGGTGGCGAATCTCTCACGGTTCGTGGAGTATGCCGAGCTCGACCTCAGCGCCTTTGCCGGCTGGACGCCGGTCGAGCTGTTCGGCCGCAAACCGTTCCCGCCGATCGGCGAGCTTCCCTACCTGCTCACGCTGGGCCCGCACGCGTTCTACTGGTTTGCGCTGCAACCCGGACGCATCGATATCCCGGGCTGGCGACCGGACGCCGCGGTGGTTGAGGTCCCTGAACTGACCGTTGCCGGACCGTTGAGCCAGGCGCTGCGCGCGCCGTCCCGCGCGCCGTTGGAGTCGGTGCTGGGCGCGTGTCTGCCCGCGCGCCGATGGTTTGGGGGCAAAGCCAAGCGCCTGAAGGCGACGCGCATCACCGACGCGGTACCGGTACCCGCCGAAGAGCCGGTCGGCCACGCGCTGCTTGCGCGCACCGAGTACGTGGAGGGCGAGCCGGAAGTGTACCTGGTCTCGCTCGCAGAGGCCTCCGGAGATGCAGCCGAACGCCTGCTGCGGGAATCCGCCGGCGCAGTGATCGCGCGGGCCGCCGCTCCGCCGGGGGCCCCGGCGACGGTCCTCTACGACGCGATGGTCGACCGCGACTTCTGCCTGGCGCTACTCGAGACCATCGCGCGGCGCCGCCGGCTCAAGGGCGAGGCCGGAGAGGTGGTCGCCACGCGGACGCGGGCATTCGGTCGCCCGGATGATGTCCTGCCCGAGCCTCGGATCCTGGGCGCCGAGCAGAGCAACACCTCAGTGCTCTACGGCGACCGGTTCATCCTCAAGCTTTTCCGCAGGCTGGATCGCGGCACGAACCCCGACCTGGAGATCGGGAGGTTTCTCACCGAGCGGTCGTTCCCGCACATCCCTGCGGTGGCCGGCGCGCTGGAGTACCTACCCGACAAGGGAGAGCCGTACACCCTCGGACTCCTGCAGGCCTTCGTTCCCAATCAAGGCGACGGATGGCGCCACGCACAGGACTTCCTGCACGGGTACCTGGACGAAGCGCGGGCGCGGACGGCTGAACACCCGCTCCCGCCGGTGTCCACGGCCTCGCTCGTGGCGCTCGCGGACGAGCGGCCGTCGGAACTTGTGGACCACATGATGGCGCCGTACATGGAAACTGCGCGGCTACTGGGACGCCGGACAGCGGAGCTCCACCTGGTGCTGGCGTCGGGGAGCGGCGACCCGCACTTCGCTCCGGAGCCGTTCTCCGCGCTCTACCAGCGCTCGCTGTACCAGTCTCTACGCACGCTCACCCGGAGCACCTTCCAGCTCCTCCGCCAGCAACTCAGCAACCTGCCGGACGCCACCCGGCAGATGGCGCGGCGGGTCCTCGACCTGGAACCCGACGTGCTCCGCCGGTTCAAGAGCGTGCTGGACGGCCGTATCACCGGGACGCGGATCCGCTGCCATGGAGACTACCACCTGGGGCAGGTGCTGCACACTGGCCGCGACTTCGTGATCATCGACTTCGAGGGCGAGCCCGCGCGCTCGATCGGCGAACGGCGAATCAAGCGATCGCCGCTGGCGGACGTGGCCGGCATGCTACGCTCGTTCCACTACGCCGCGCACGCCGCGCTCATTGCCCTGGAGACCTCTGGCGTGTACGGCCCCGATGCGTCGGCTGGGCTGGAACCCTGGGCCCGGCTGTGGCACGCGTGGAGCAGCGCGGCGTTCCTGGGGGCCTACCTGGAGACGGCGTCGGCGGATCGGTTCCTGCCACACACCAGGCCAGAGATCAGCGCGCTGCTCGACATCTACCTCCTGGAGAAGGCCATCTACGAGATGGGGTACGAGTTGAACAACCGGCCCGCGTGGCTGCGCATCCCATTCGAAGGCCTCTTCCAGTTGATGGCTGCACAGGTCGCGGAGAGCTGAGAGTATGGGACTGCTCACGGCAGAGGACCTGCACCTGTTCAACGAGGGGACGCACCTGCGGCTCGCCGACCGGCTCGGCGCGCACCCGGGGGGGCCCGGCGGAGAGGCCGGGACGCACTTCGCGGTGTGGGCGCCGAACGCGGAACAGGTGTCGGTGATCGGGGACTTCAACGGCTGGGACCGCCACCAGCACCGGCTCGCGCCGGTGGGTACCTCCGGCATCTGGACGGGTGTGGTGCCGGACGTCGGAGCCGGCGCGCGGTACAAGTACCACATCGTCTCGCGCCACGGCGGCTACCGCGTGGACAAGGCGGATCCCTTCGCCTTCTACGCCGAGGTCCCGCCGGCGACCGCGTCAATCGTCTGGGCGCTCGACTACACATGGGGCGATGATGCCTGGATGCGGGATCGCCGAGCGCGCAACGGGCTCAACCGTCCAATGGCGATCTACGAGGTCCACCTGGGATCGTGGCGCCGGGTGCCCGAAGAGGACGATCGGCCGCTCACCTACCGCGAGATGGCCTCTGCCCTGGCCGACCACGTCCAGCGGGTCGGCTTCACCCACGTGGAGTTCCTCCCGCCATTTGAGCACCCGTTCTACGGGTCGTGGGGCTATCAGGTAACCGGGTACTTCGCGCCGACTGCGCGGTATGGCACCCCCCAGGACTTCATGTTCCTGGTGGACTACCTCCACCAGCAGGGGATCGGTGTCATCCTCGACTGGGTGCCCGCGCACTTCCCGAACGACGAACACGGACTGGGGTTCTTCGATGGGACGCACCTCTACGAGCACGCCGATCCTCGCCTGGGTGTGCATCCGGACTGGCACAGCTTCATCTTCAACTTCGGCCGCCACGAGGTCCGCAGCTTCCTGCTGAGCAACGCGCTGTTCTGGCTCGAGCGGTATCACGTGGACGGTCTCCGGCTGGACGCGGTGGCCTCGATGCTCTATCTAGACTACTCGCGCGCCGAAGGCGAGTGGATTCCCAACCGCTACGGCGGCCGTGAGAACCTCGAGGCGATCGGATTCCTGCGCCGGCTCAACGAAGAGGTCTACCAGCGTTTCCCTGACGTCCAGACGATCGCCGAAGAGTCCACCGCCTGGCCGATGGTATCGCGACCGACGTACGTCGGAGGCCTGGGCTTTGGCCTGAAGTGGGACATGGGATGGATGCACGATACGCTGCACTACATGAGCCGCGACCCGATCCACCGGAAGTACCACTACAACGAGCTCACCTTCCGGCAGTTGTACGCAACCACCGAGAACTTCGTCCTGCCGCTCTCGCACGATGAGGTGGTGCACGGCAAGGGCTCGCTGCTGGAGAGGATGCCGGGCGACGACTGGCAGAAGTTCGCCAACCTCCGGCTGCTGCTCGGCTACATGTATGCGCAGCCCGGCAAGAAGTTGCTGTTCGCGGGCGGCGAGTTTGGCCAGCGCCAGGAATGGTACCATGAGACCAGCCTGGACTGGCATCTGCTCGACCACGCCCCGCACGCCGGCGTGCTGCAGTGGGTCGCGGACCTCAATCGGCTCTACCGCGAGGAGCCCGCGCTGTATGAGGGCGACTGCACGCCGTGGGGCTTTGAATGGATCGACTGTACCGATGCCGAGGCGAGCGTGTTGAGCTTCCTGCGGCGAGGCCAGCATCCCGACGATCTCCTCGTGATCGTCTGTCACTTCACTCCCGTACCGAGGCCCAACTATCGGGTCGGCGTGCCGCGCGCGGGACTCTGGCACGAGCGGCTCAACAGCGACGCCGTGCACTACGGGGGCGCCGGTACCGGCAATCTCGGAGGGGCAGAGGCGATGCCCGTGCCGGCGCACGGCCACTACCAGTCGCTGAACCTGATCCTGCCGCCGCTGGGGATGCTGGTCTTCAAGCCCGGGGGCCCGGGGCCGCGCCCATCCGCCGGATGACCGGCGACCGCCCTGCGCTGGGGGCGGTCCCGGAGGCCGGCGCTGTACGCTTTACCGTGTGGGCGCCCGCCGCGCGTCGCGTCGCGCTCGTGCTTGAGCCCGGCGGCCGGGCGTATCCAATGGAGGCCCAGGGCGACGGCTACTTCGGATCCGTCCGGACTGGGATCGAGCCGGGCGCCCTTTACCGGTATCGACTCGACGGAGGGCCGGCGCTGCCCGATCCCGCCTCGCGCTTCCAGCCCGACGGCGTCCACGGTCCGTCGATGGTCGTGGATCCGCGACGGTTCGAATGGCAGGACGACGACTGGGACACGCCGCCGTTGTCCTCGCTGGTCTTCTATGAGCTGCACGTGGGCACGTTTTCGCCCGAAGGAACGTTCGAGGGCGCCCGGCGGCGACTACCCTACCTGAGAGACCTCGGGATCACCGCGGTCGAACTCATGCCGGTCGCCGACTTCCCTGGCCGGTGGAACTGGGGATACGACGCCGCGGCGTTCTTCGCACCGGCCCGCGCCTACGGGACACCCGACGACCTGCGGGCGCTGGTGAACGACGCGCACCGCATGGGTCTGGCGGTAGTTCTCGACGTGATCTACAACCACTTCGGCCCGGACGGCGCGTATGCGCCGGCATTCAGTCCGCTGTTCTTCTCGCGGCGCCACCGCACGCCCTGGGGGCCGGCGATCAACTTCGACGGCGAAGGCGCCGAGGGCGTCCGGCGGTTCTTCATCGAGAACGCCCTGCACTGGCTGGACGAGTACCACCTCGATGGGCTGCGGCTCGACGCCACGCACGCGATCATCGACGAGAGCCCACGGCACTTCCTCCGCGATCTGGCCGACGCCGTGCGCGCGCTGGGCGGCCGGCCGCGGTATCTGATCGCGGAGGACCACAGAAACCTCAACAGGCTGGTCCACCCCGCAGACGCACATGGATACGGGCTCGACGGCATCTGGAGCGACGACTACCACCATCAGGTGCGCCGGATCCTCGCCGGTGACCGGGATGGCTACTTCGCGGACTTCGAGGACTCGACCGCCGACCTGGCCGCGATCGTGTGCAGGGGGTGGCTGTACGTGGGGCAGCACGCGGAGTTCTTCGGCGGGCCGCGGGGAAGCGATCCGACCGGCATCCCCCTGTGGCGGCTGGTCCACTTCATCCAGAACCACGACCAGGTGGGCAACCGGCCGAGAGGCGACCGCCTGATCGAGGCGGTATCGTTCGCGGCGTATCGGGCGGCCAGCGCGATGCTGCTGTTTGCGCCAGCCCTACCCTTGATCTTCATGGGACAGGAGTGGGGTGCGCGCACACCGTTCCGCTTCTTCACGGATCACGCCCCCGCCCTCGGCGTGAAGGTCAGCGAAGGGCGAAGGCAGGAGTTCGCGCGGTTCGAGGGGTTTCGCGGCGAAGTCCCGGATCCACAGGATCCGCGGACCTTCGAGGTCAGCCGGCTGCGGTGGGAGGAGCGCGACGAAGGCGCGCATGCCGGCCTGCTGCGATTGTACCGCGACCTGCTGGCCAGACGACATGAGCTGGGCGGCGAGGTCGAGGCCGAGAGCCCGGTGGCAGGCGCGCTCATCCTGCGACGGGATCGTGATGTGCTGCTGGTCTCGTTGAGAAACGGGCTGACCCTCCCGCGCCCCGACGGCGCGGTACCCATCTGGCACACCGAGGAACTGCGCTACGCGCCTGACCCGGTGCCGCCGACCGTGACCGGGACGGTGGTGGCCTTCCCGCGCGCCGCCGCACTGTGGGCGCGTCTGAAGCGATGATAATCGCCACGTACCGCCTGCAGCTCCAACCCGGGTTCGGCTTCGAAGAGGTCAAGGTCCTGCTGCCGTACCTCCGGCGCCTGGGCATCAGCCACCTCTACCTGTCGCCGATCACCGACGCCCGGCGGGGCAGCACGCACGGCTACGACGTTGTGGACCACAACCGCATCCGCGACGAGCTCGGCGGCCCGGACAGCTTCTGGAGCCTCCTCAAGGCGGCCCGGACGGTCGGGCTCGCGCTGATTCTGGATATCGTGCCCAATCACGCCGGGGTGGGCAACCGCAACGCGCGGTGGCAGGACGTGCTCGCCTATGGCCCACACTCGCCGTACGCCGCGCACTTCGACATCGACTGGCAGCCGCTGAAGCCCGAGCTCCAGCACAAGATCCTGCTGCCGTTCCTCGGCAGCCCGTACGGCGAGGCGCTGGACCGCGGGGAGATCTCGATCGTGTTCGAGGGCGGCCGTCTGGCAGCGGCCTACGGCGCGATGCGGTTTTCGCTGGCGCCGGTGACGTACGCCGATGTGCTCGACGCGGTGATCGCGGCCGGCGACGGCGCCGGCCGCGATGCGGTAGCGGATGTGGGCACGCTGGCCGAGGCATTCCGGGCACTGCAACCCCACGAACGCGGCAGGGCCGACGAACTGCGGGCGCGGCTGGCAAACGCCGCAGCCGGCATTGACCTGGCCCGGCGCCTGGGCCGGCTGGCGCCGGCCCAGGTCCATGCGGTCCTCGAGCGCCAGTTCTGGCGGCTGTCGTACTGGAAGACCGCAGGCTCGGAGATCAACTACCGCCGGTTCTTCGACATCAACGATCTGGTCGGGCTTCGGATGGAGCGCGAGGACGTGTTCGCGGATGCCCACCGCCTGGTCGCCCGCCTGGCCCAGCAGGAGGGCATCGAGGGCGTACGCGTGGACCACGTCGACGGGCTGTTCGACCCCCACGAGTATCTGGGGCGGCTGCGGGCCCTGGGCGTCCGCATCTGGGTCGAGAAGATCCTGGCCCGCGGCGAGACGCTGCCCCAGGCGTGGCCGGTCGAGGGGACGAGCGGATACGAGTTCGCCAACGACGTCATGGGTGTGCTGACGCGGCCCGAAGGCGAGCTGCCGCTGGACCGCGTCTACCGGCGGTTTGTCCGCGAGGCGTCGTCGTACGCCGACGAGATCCATCGAAGCAAGCGCCTGGTCATGGAGACCACGCTCGCCGGCGAGCTGTTCCGACTGGCTTACGGGCTTGACCGTATCTCCGAGGGCGACTATCACACGCGTGACTTCACGTTCGAGGCGCTACGCGAGGCGCTTGCCGAAGTGGTCGCGTCGTTCCCGCGCTATCGCACCTACCTGCCGCACGATGAGGAAGACGCCGAGCGCGTGATCCGGGAGGCCGTGCAGCGCGCCCGCGCGCGCAACGCGGGCGCCGAGCCCACCGTCTACGCGTTCATCGGCCAGGTACTCGGTGGCCGGGTGGCGCCCGCGCTGCGCGACACCGCCGCGTCGTGGGCCGGACGGTTCGAACAGTACACCGCGTCGGTCACGGCCAAGGGCATCGAGGACACGGGATTCTACCGGTACGTGCGCCTGGCCGCGCTGAACGAGGTCGGCGGCGAGCCCGAGCACTTCGGCGTCACGCCGCATGCCTTCCACGCCCGCGCGCGGTTCCGCGCGCTGCGCTATCCGCGCACCCTCCTGGCCACGGCCACCCACGACCACAAGCGCGGTGAGGACCTGCGCATGCGGCTGATCGTCCTGGCCGAGCTTCCCGACGCCTGGCGGCGCACGGTGGGATTGCTCTCGCGGATCGCCCGCCGGCACCGCAGCCCCGCTGGACCGTCGAGGACCGATGAATATCTACTCTTCCAGACGCTGGTGGCATCGTGGCATGGGGCAGATCCCTCGTCCCTCACCGAGCGGCTGGTCGAGTACATGCGCAAGGCCGCGCGCGAGGCCAAGCTGCGCACGAGCTGGCTGAATCCGGACCCAGACTACGAGACCGCGCTGGAAGGACTTGTGCGAGGGATGCTCGAGGACCGCCGAACGGGCCGAGCCGTCGACCCGTTGGCCGGGACGCTGGCACGCCATGGGTTCGCCAACACGCTCAGCCAGCTTGTGATCAAGCTGACCTCGCCGGGCATACCGGACTTCTACCAAGGATGCGAACTGGCAGACCTCTCGCTGGTGGATCCGGACAACCGGCGGCCGGTGGACTTCCGGCAGCGTGCCCGCCTGCTCGCCGCCATCGAACCACACCTCGCCGCCCCAGACCCCGCCCAGCTCCGCGCGTGGATCGACGCCGGTGACGAACGTGCCAAGCTCTACGTCATCGCCAGGCTCCTGCGGTTCCGCCAGGCCCATGCCAAGGCCTTCGAGGGCGCGTATCGCGCCCTCGAGGCGCAAGGTGAGATGGCCGACCACTTGATCGCTTATGCTCGTGAGTCAGATGACGTGACAGTCCTCGTCATCGTCCCCCGGTTTCCCGCCACGCTCGAGCGCCGCGGCGGATGGGGCGATACCCGGCTTGCGCTTCCCCAGGCGCTGGCGCACCGGACGTGGTTTGAAGTCCTCACCGACCAGGTGGTGGAGGTGGAAGAGCGCCTCGATCCCCGGGCGCTGCCGCTGTCGTGGGCAGTATTGGTCGCCGAGGAAGAGGGTGACGGATCGCCGCTCAGCCCTGACGGATGACCCGGAGCACCTGCACCTGACGCGCCTTGATCATCAGCGCGCTCCCTGGAGGCAGTACCGTCATGCGCCGGCGGCCTCGGTCCCCGTCAGTAGAGAAGGCCACCTCCCATCCCCACCCGCCGGGGGCCTCGGGTAGGACGAAGCGCACCGGACGGCCGGCGTTGAAGAGCACGAGCAATGTGTCGTCACGGACCGGGTTGCCTCGCGCGTCGACGTCCCGGAGCGCCTGGCCTTCGAGCAGCATGCCCAGCGTGTGGAGCCTCGGGTTGTGCCAGTCCTCCATCGTCATCTCGCGGCCGGCCGGGTGCCACCAGATGACATCCCGGCTCCCATCGGGCGCGGGCTCGCCGGTCATGAACTGGCGCCGCCGGAAGGTCGGATGCGCCCTCCAGAAGGCGGTGACCCGCCGCACAAATGCGAGGAAGTCCCGCCGGCGCCCGTCGAGCTCCCACTGGTACCAGGTGAGCTCGTTGTCCTGGCAATAGCCGTTGTTGTTGCCGTGCTGCGTCAGCGAGAGCTCGGTGCCGCCGAGCAGCATGGGGACCCCCTGGGAGAACATCAGGGTCGTGATCAGCCCGCGCTTGATGCCCTCGCGACAGGCCAGGACTGCCGGATCTTCGCTCGGCCCTTCGACGCCACAGTTGGTGCTGTAGTTCTCGTCGGTGCCGTCTCGGTTGTCTTCGAGATTGGCCTCGTTGTGCTTGTGCTGGTGGCTCACCAGATCTTCGAGCGTGAAGCCGTCGTGCGCCGTGACGAAGTTGATCGAGGCGTACGGTTTGCGGCCGTGCCGGGCGTACAGGTCGGCGCTCCCGGCGACCCGCGTGGCGAACTCCCCGGTCTGACCGGCATCCCCGCGCCAGAACCGCCGCACGGCGTCGCGATAGCGCCCGTTCCACTCCGCCCACAGCCAGGGGAAGTTGCCGACCTGATAGCCGCCTTCCCCGACGTCCCAGGGCTCCGCGATGAGCTTGACCCGCGACAGGACCGGATCCTGCTGGATGATCTTGAAGAACGACGCCAGCATGTTGACGTCGTAGAACTCGCGGGCCAGCGCCGCGGCCAGGTCGAAGCGGAACCCGTCCACGTGCATCTGCTGCACCCAATACCGCAGGCTGTCGGTGATCAACTGGAGCACGTACGGGTTGCCGGGGTCGAGCGTGTTGCCGGTCCCGGTGTAGTCCATATAGTACCGCGGGTCGGGCGAGAGCTTGTAGTACGACGCGTTATCGATCCCGCGAAACGACAGCGTCGGCCCCAGGTGGTTCCCCTCGCCCGTGTGGTTGTAGACGACGTCGATGATCACCTCGAGCCCCGCCGCGTGCAGCGCGCGCACCATCATCTTGAACTCTCGCACGGCGCTGGTCGGCCCGTTTGCCGCGTAGGCGGGCTCCGCCGCGAAGTACGCCAGCGGGTTGTAGCCCCAGTAGTTCGTGAGGCCGCGCTCGACGAGATGCCGGTCGTTGACGAACGCCTGCACCGGGAGGAGCTCCACGGTAGTCACGCCCAGGGACTTCAGGTGGTCGACAATTGGATCAGAGGCGAGCGCGAGATACGTGCCCCGCATCTCCTCGGGAATCTCAGGGTGCCGCTTGCTGATGCCCTTGACGTGGGTCTCGTAGATGAGGGTCTCTTCCCACGGAATGTCCGGTGGGTGGTCGTCGCCCCACTCAAAGGCGTCTTCGACCACGGCGCCAAGCAACGCGTGGGGCGCGCTGTCCTCCTGGCTCAACGAAAGGTCCTCGGCCGGATCCCCGATCCGGTAGCCGAAGAGGCTGTCGTGCCACCGCAGCGGCCGGCCGATCGCCTTGGCGTAGGGATCGAGCAGTACCTTGTGGGGATTGAACCGGTGGCCCGCCTGCGGATGGTACGGGCCCTGCACCCGGTAGCCGTAGAGTTGGCCGGGCCGCAGCTTGGGCAGGTAGCCGTGCCAGACCGGCCCCGTCCGTTCGGGCAGCGTCAGGACGCGCGACGGCGAAGCGTCCTCGGAACGGTCGAAGAGCACCAGGTCGACCCGCTCGGCGTGCTCGCTGTAGAGGGCGAAGTTCGTGCCCAGCCCATCCCAGGTCGCGCCGAGCGGATAGGGCTTGCCGCGCCACGTGGTCATGCTATCGAAGTTCGCGAGGGACCCCCGCCGGCCTCCCTGCGCAAGGATCTTCGTGTGTGATCCTGTCCGCGCGCAGACCTTCCGCGTTGCCGCGCCAGCGTGGTTCATGATACCGTGGATATGGTGATCATAGCTCCCATCGAGCCCGGGGTGCTCCTCGGGCCCGCGTGTTTCATCGCATCCGACGTGTGCCCAGCGTGAACATCGCATACGACGAGGAGCAGCGGGCATCCCCTGCCTGGCAGGTCGAGCAGGAGGGTTTCGACCCCGCGCGCGAGCACGCGGTCGAGAGCATCTTCACCGTCGGCAATGGCTATCTCGGCGTGCGCGGCGCGCTCGATGCTCCCCTTCCGGGGTCGCAGGGTGACCTCTTCATCGCCGGCGTCTACGACCGCAAGCATCCCGAGCGTCCGTACTCAGAGCTGGAGTTCCTCGGGGAAGGACGCGGCGACCATCCGTACAGCGAGCTGGTGTCGGCGCCGTTTCCCTTCCGCGTGCGCGTCGCCGTGGACGGCGAGCCGCTCGACCCGGGGGGCCCACACTGGCGCACGAACCAGCGCGTCCTCGACTTGCGCCGGAGCGTCCTCAGCGGGCACGCGGCCTACGAGACAGAGCCGGATCGCATGACGGTGGTGGAGACGCGCCGGTGCGCATCGCTCGCCGACCTGCACCTCCTGCTTCACGAGGTGCAGGTGCACCTGGAGAACCACTCCGCCACCATCGAGCTCGACGCCTCGCTCACCGACCCCGACCTCGCCACCCACCATCCGCACCTCGTGCCGCTGGAGTCCGGTGATACTGATCCTACTCTCGATGTGCACCGATTCCGGACGCAGGCCTCCGGCATCGAGATCTGCCTGGCCGCCCGCACGACGCTCGTCGGGAGCGGCCGGGACGCCGTGCGCTGGCAGATCCCGGGGACCATCGGCGAGACGTTGGTGTTCCGCCGGTACGTCGCGGTCTACACCAGCCGCGACGTCGCCGATCCACATCGCGCGGCCAGCGAGCACGTCCGGGCCCTCCACTGGGAGGCGTTCGAGGCGGCGCTGGCCGCGCACACGGCGCGATGGGATGACGTCTGGAAGCGCGCCGACGTGCGGATCACCGGCAGCCCGGCAACCGAACAGGCCTTGCGGTTCAACGCCTACCACCTGGTGAGCGCGGCCGACCACGATCCGCGCGTGTCCGTGGGCGCGCGCGCCCTCACCGGCCGGGCCTACGAGGGCCACGTGTTCTGGGATACGGAGGTCTTCAAGCTCCCCTTCTACCTCCACACCGCGCCGGACGTGGCGCGCACACTGCTGCTCTACCGCCATCACACGCTCGACGGCGCGCGCCGGCGGGCGCGCGAACTGGGCTCCCGCGGCGCCTGCTACGCCTGGGAGTCCACGGTCACCGGCGACGACGTCACCCCCACGGTGATTCGGCTCAAGACGATGGGGAAGGAGATCCCGATCTTCACCGGCAGTCAGCAGGTGCACGTGACGGCGGGGGTGGCCCACGGCCTGTGGCGCTACTGGGAGGCCACGCGTGACCGCGAGTTCCTGCGCGACGCGGGCGTCGAGATGCTGGCGGAGACGGCGCGCTTCTGGGCGAGCCGCTGCGTGCGCGGGCCCCGGCACTATCACCTCCGCGGCGTCGTTGGGCCCGACGAATACCATCACTCGGTGAACGACAACGCGTACACGAACTGGATGGCGCGCTTCAACCTGGAGCGGGCGGTCTGGGCCGCGGAGTGGCTGCGGCGCGAGTTCCCACAGGCCTGGGCGGCGCTCGCCGAGCGCATCGCCCTGGCGCCGGATGAGCCGCGCGAGTGGGCGGAGGTTGCACGCGGGCTGTACTGCCCGGGCCCAAATGCCGAAGGCGTCATCGAGCAGTTCGAGGGGTTCTTCGACCTGGAGGACTATCCCCTGCCCAGGGAGGAGCGGTTCAAGGCGCCCGTCAGCCGGTTGTTCGACTGGGACCGCATTAACCAGCTTAAGCTCATCAAGCAGGCAGACGTCCTCATGCTCCTCCACCTCTTCCCTGACGCCTTCCCCCTCGAGGTCATCGCCGCGAACTACCGCTACTATGAACCGATCACCGACCATGGCAGCAGCCTCTCGCCCGGGATCCACGCCGCCGTGGCCGCGCGCGTCGGCTTCCGTGAAGAGGCGGAGCGCTACTGGCGCGAGAGCCTGTGGCTCGATCTGTCTGATGTGATGTCCAACAGCGCGCTCGGCATACACCCGGCGTGCATGGGCGCAACCTGGCAGGCGCTGGTGTTCGGGTTCCTCGGGGTGCGCTTCACAGACGCCGGCCCCGTGCCTGATCCCGAGGCGGGCGCGCGTCTGCCGGCCAGGTGGGACGCAGTCTCTCTCTCGCTCGCCTGGCGCGGCCGCGTCTATCCGGTGGCGGTGTCGAAGGAGAAAGGGCCATGAGCCTGTTTCCGTCCATCCTGGTACCCCTCGACGGCTCGCGCCTCGCCGCTCGCAGCCTCGGCTGCGCCGCTTGGTTGGCTGCGCGGCTCGATGCAACGCTGCACATCCTCAGCGCGACCCCGCGTGAACTCCCCGCGCGGGACGAGCTGACGCGTCTGCAGGTGCGCGAGGAATACTGGCCGCTCGTCACGCTGCACCAGGCGCCGGAGTACCCCGAGTTGGCGATCCTGGCCGCGCTCGCGCGCTATGACGCGTCGCTTGTCGTCATGACCGCGCGCGGGGAGAGCGCCGAGGCCGCGGAGACGGCCGGACCCGATCCGTCCCGCATCGTCGGGCACGTGACGCACGCGGTCATCGAGCAGAGCCCCGTCCCGGTGCTGCTCCTGCCGCCGGCCTGTCGGGAGGCGCTGCCCTGGGAGCGTCTCCTCGTGCCTGTGAGCGGCGAGGCGGACGCCGACGCGGCGCTCGCCCTCGCCGTGCGTCTGGCCAATGCTCTCGATCTCGAGGTGCATGTGGCGCACGTGGCCGAGGCGAAGGCGAGCGACGAGAGCCTCGCGGCCAGGGCGCGTTACGCGGACGCGCTGCACCACGAATACCCCGAGCAGCTCGAGGAGCTGGTCGGCAGCGCCCTTCCCCGGTGCTCGCGCGAGGAATGCCGCCGCATCGCGGAAGTCGCACTGCTGCGCGGGGACGTTGCCGCCGAGCTGCTGGCGCTGATCGAGCACCGACGCATCAGCGCGCTGGTGGTGGGCTGGCACGGCCGGTTCATGACCGGGCGGGCTCCAATCCTGAGACATCTGATCCAGATCACGACGACCCCCGTGCTGCTCGTGAAGCCCGCGGCCGAGATGCCGTTTCGGCTCAAGGTCGGGGAGGAGATCGAGTGAGCCGGGGTGGAGCCACACCAGGGGCCGAGGGCGTGCCTGCGCGTCGTCCGGGCAGGACCCGCGCATTGGCCTGATGGCCCAAGGGGGGACCGTTGAGTGGAGATGGTCGTCTTCAGCACCAAGGCGTACGACCGGATGTTTCTGGAAGCCGCGAACGCGCGCCACGGCCACCATCTGCGCTTCGTCGAGACCAGGTTGACGAGAGAGACAGCCGGCCTGGCCACCGGCGCGGTCGTGGTCTGCGCGTTCGTCAACGATGAACTGGACGGGGAAGTCCTGAGGGCGCTTGCAGCACAGGGCACGCGGCTGATCGCGCTGCGCTCCGCGGGGTTCAACAACGTGGATCTGGCCGCGGCGGACGAACTGGGCCTGACCGTCACCCATGTCCCAGCGTACTCCCCGCACGCGGTGGCCGAGCACACGGTCGCTCAACCGACGCACCGCGACGCGGGACGCCGCTGCCACGGTCGGTCTGAGTGGACGTGAAGGGGAGATCCTGCGGCGTACCCTCTGGCCGTGCGTGGTCTACACGCTCTGCGGCGGGTTGACGGCGCTTCTGCTGGTGAGATGAGGAGGAGGCCATGGCGAAGCGAGCTGCGCGAAGGGACAGGCCAATGCGGCGGACGGCGCGCAGCACCAGGCGAATGAAGCCCACCCCGCCGCCCGTCCTGGCGCTGAGTGCCTTCGACGCCCTCCTGTTCGACCTGGACGGTGTGGTCACCAGAACCGCGGCGGTCCACGCCGCGGTGTGGAAGCAGCTGTTCGACGAGTACCTGCGCCGCCGCGCCGAGCACAGCGGCGAACCCTTCCGCCCCTTCGACATCGAAGGGGACTACCTCACGTACGTGGACGGCAAGCCGCGCTACGACGGCGTCCAGAGCTTCCTGGAGTCGCGCGGCATCACGCTGCCCTACGGAACGCCCGAGGACGATCCCGACCAGGAGACGATCGGCGGGCTCGGCAACCGCAAGAACATGTACTTCCGTAAACAGCTGCGCACCGGCGGGGCCGAGGTCTTTGACACCACGACGGACCTGATCCGTTCGGCGAAGGCGCACGGGCTGAAGATCGCCGTGGTCTCATCCAGCAAGAACTGCGCCGAGGTCCTGGACGCTGCAGGGCTCACCGGCCTGTTCGACGCCCGCGTCGACGGCGTGGAACTCGACCGTCTCGGCCTGCCCGGCAAGCCGGCCCCGGATCTCTTCCTGGAGGCGGCCCGCCGCCTCGGCGCCAGGCCCGAGCGCGCAGCGGTGTTCGAAGACGCCGTCTCCGGCGTCCAGGCCGGGCGCGTGGGCGGGTTCGGCCTCGTGGTCGGCGTCGATCGGGCCGGCCAGGCGGTGGCGCTGCGCGAGGCTGGTGCGGACCTGGTGGTCTCGGATCTCGGCGAGCTCACCCTCGATCCGCCGTCGCCGCCCACCGCATCGCTTCCGTCCGCACTCGACCGGTTCGACGAGATCGCCGCGGCCCTGCGTGGCCGGCGGCCGGCGGTGTTCCTCGACTATGACGGCACGCTGACGCCCATCGTCGACCGGCCGGAACTGGCCGTGCTCTCTCCCGAGCCGCGACAGGTGATCGAGCGGCTGGCGCAGTTGTGCCGGGTCGCGATCGTCAGCGGCCGCGACCGCCAGGACGTCGAGGCGCTGGTCAAGGTGGACGGGCTCGTCTACGCCGGCAGCCACGGGTTCGACATCGCAGGCCCAGACGGGTTGAGCCTGCAACATGAGGAAGCGGCAAGGCACCTGGCGTCGCTCCGGCAGGCCGATGAGGCACTCCGGCGGCACGTGGGTGGGATTGACGGGGTCGTGATTGAGGCGAAGAAGTACGCGATCGCGGTGCACTACCGGTTGGTGGCGCACAGGGACGTAGCCGCCGTACAGCAGGCCGTGGAGGATGTCGCGGCGCGCCATCACGATCTTCGGATGACCGGCGGCAAGAAGGTCTTCGAGCTGCGGCCCCGCCTCGACTGGGACAAGGGCAAGGCGGTCCTCTGGCTCCGCGAGGTCCTAGGCCTCAGTGGTCCTGAGGTCCGCAGCTTCTACCTGGGGGACGATGAGACCGACGAAGACGCCTTTGCGGCGCTGCGCGACCTGGGCGTCGGTATCCTGGTCGCCGAGGTACCACATCCCACGCAGGCGCGGTACCGGCTGCGCGATCCCGGCGAGG
>JBBIOB010000007.1:0-68051 GCA_037443565.1 Armatimonadota bacterium
GTCGGGAATGGCGTTGTCGTGGGTGCTGCTGGCGTCCACGTCCCGCTTGTAGACCGCGACGATGGCGGCGTCGTGCGATCCGGCGAAGATCGTGCGCAGGTCGCGCTCCGGGTTCAGGCCGGCCTCCACCAACATCATGTACGGGAAGAGGTAACCCGAGGTGGACGCCGGATCGACAAAGGCGAACCGCTTCCCGCGAAGGTCGACCAGGGACTTGTACGGCGAGTCGGCGCGCACGTTGATGGCCGCCCGGTAGCTTGTGACGAAGTGCCCCCGGCTCCGCCGGATGGACTTGGCGACGATCGTGACCTTGTGCCGCTCTTCGGCTAGGACCAGCGCAAACGGACCGAAGATGCCGACATCCGCCTTACCGGTGCCCATGGCCTCGATCAGGCCGGTGAAGTTCGTGGCAACGAACGGCTCCACGGGGACGCCGATCCGCGCGGTGAGCATCGTGGAGAGCGGGCCCAGGTTCTCCAGCATGCGCCCGATCTCGCGCGAGGGGACCATGCCCAGGATCAGCCTGCGCGGGGCTGGCCCTGCCTCCACCTGCAGCCCGGACAGGGCCACGGCCAGGACGATGGCGAGCAGCGCGCCGGTGCGCCACCGAGTCTTCATGATGAACCCTCCTGTGTGTGATGTGGCGCTAAGGGATTTCGGTGGAGGCGCGAGCGGCCCCTGTCCCATTGTTCAGGCTGGCCGGCCGACATGCCGGCCGGCTGACAGGGAATTCAGCACGACCAGCACGGGTTGGCCGCGCACCACTTCGAACACCGTGAGCGACCCGGGCGCCACGTCCATCCGGCGCATCGCGTCGAGGGGCAGGTCGAGCAGCCGGCAGATCAGGGCCAGCAGCGGATCCTGATGCGACACCAGCAGCGTGACTCCCCCGCGGGCCAGGTGGTCACGCGCCGCATCCAGCATCCGCTCGCCGATCGCCTCGACCGGCTCCATGCCCGGCACGCGGACCTGCGTCGGAGCGGTCCGCCACACCCGCCAGTCGTCCGGAAAGCGCGCGATGATCTCGGGCACCCGCAGCCCCTCCCAGGTCCCCATGCCGGTCTCGATGATGCGTTCGTCGGTGGACACGGGCAGGCCGAGCGCGTCCCCGATGAGCGCCGCGGTCTCCCGCGTTCGCTCGATCGGACTGCTGACGATCCCCTCGGGTGGAGAAGCCGCCAGACGGCGGGCCAGCGCCTCGGCCTCGGCCCTGCCGGCGTCGCTCAGGTGGACGCCGGGCAGCCGCCCGGCCAGCCGGTTGATGGGTGGATAGAGCCAGTCGTGCTGGCCGTGGCGGGCAAGCAGCAGCCGCGCACCGTCAAGCATCGGTGTCCAGGAGGATCGTAACCGGGCCGTCGTTGTGGATCTCGACCAGCATCGCCGCGCGGAAGCGTCCGGTCGCGACCGCCAGGCCCAGGCTCCGGAGCACGTCGGCGAACCGATCGCACAGCGGCTCGGCCGCCTCAGGCGGCGCGGCGTGCACGAACGAGGGCCGGCGGCCTCGGCTCGTGTCGCCGTAGAGCGTGAACTGCGAGACGACCAGCACCGATCCGCCCACGTCCAGGACCGAGCGGTTGAGCTTCGCCTGCTCGTCGTCGAAGATCCGGAGGTACGCGGCCTTGTGCGCCAGGGCTTCCGCCTGCGCCGGTCCGTCGCCGGTTGCCACCCCGAGCAGGACGACCAGCCCGTGCCCGATCGCGCCGACGGTCTCATCGCCGACGCGCACCGCGGCCTGCCGCACCCGCTGGACGACCGCGCGCATCGACGCTAGGACGCCGGCGCGCCCGCGGCGACCACCGCGCGCAGCGCCTCGGCCACCGCCTCGTTATCGTCCGCGGTGTTGTAGAAATACGGGGAGAGCCGCACCACACCGGGCCGCGCGTCCGCGATGATGCGACGCCGGCCCAGGCCGGCGACCGCGGCCTCCGGGTCCGCGGCGGGCACCGTCACGATCCCGGCGTGCCCTTCGAGGTCATCGGGCACCCTCGGCGCAAATCCGGCGCGGCGCAGCCGCGCGACGAGATCGGCCACCAGCTCGACCTGACGTGCGCGCAGGCGCGTGGGGCCGATCTCGAGCACGATGTCGAGGCCCGCCGACGCCGCGTAGACCGCGGCGACAGATGGCGTGCCGCCTTCAAACCGCCGCGCATCAGGCGCAGGGTCGAAGTGATCGGTCCTGAAAGCGAACTGCTCCCGGTGCCCGAACCAGCCGACGTCATGAGGATGGAGCCGGTCGTGCAGGTCGCGGCGTACGTAGAGAAACGCGAACCCCGGCCCGCCCAGCAGCCACTTGAGGCCACCGCTGACCAGGAAGTCTACGCCCGAGGCGTGCACGTCGGTCGGGAGCTGCCCGGTGCCCTGGTAGGCGTCGATCACGCAGTGCGCCCCCACCCGATGGGCGACCTCGGCCAGGCGGCCGAGGTCGTGGGCGTACCCGCTCTGGAAGTAGACATGCGAGGCCACCACGATCTGGGTCCGGCGGTCTGCCGCCGCGGCGTAGGCCTCGAGCGGCGTCGCGAGGCCGTCGTCGCCTGGCAGCAGGACGGGCTGCACGCCGAGGGACCGCTTCGCCAGCCACTGGTAGGTCGTCGTGGGGAAGTCCAGACGGCTGAGCACGACCTTCGGCCTTTCGCGGTAGCTGAACGCACTGGCCACGGCGGTGAGCGCCGCGGTGATCGACGGGAAGAGCGCGATCTCGTCGGGATCCGCGCCGATCACGCGGGCGCACTTCGCGCGCAGATCCGCGAGGCTCTCCCACCAGGGACCATACCAGGCCGAGGCGCCGTGCTCGTGCCACAGCGAGAGGAACCGGCCCACGGCCCGTTCGACCCGCGTCGAGAGCGCGCCCAGCGAGCAGGTGTTGACGTAGACCGCGGTCCGGAAGATCGGGAACTCCGCCCGGTAAGCTTCGAGCGCACCCGGTGCCGACTGGTTCATGCCGTCTGCGCCTATCCCCGGAGCGCCGGGGCCAGGGCGCCCAGCCGCCGCCGCACCTCGGCCAGGGTCTCGGCCCGCTTGGGGAACGCGAAGCGCACCAGGTGGCTCCCGTCCCGAGGATCGCGGTAGAAGCTGCTCCCGGGCACGCCGGCCACGCGCACCTGCTCGATCATGCGGCGCGCGAAGGTCACATCGTCGTCGGCCGAGAGCCCACGGATGTCGGCCATGATGTAGTAGGCGCCCCGGGGCACCGCGCACCGGAACCCCGCATCGGTCAAGATCGCGAGCATCTCATCACGCTTCGTCTGGTACATGCGGCCGAGGTCGCGGTAGTACTCCCGGGGGAACGCGAGCGCCACGGCCCCGGCCTCCTGCAGCGGCGCAGCCGCGCCCACGGTCAGGAAGTCGTGCGCGCGGCGCACGCCGTCTGAGATCGCGTCGTTTGCGGCGATCACCCAGCCGACCCGCCAGCCCGTCACGCTGTAGGTCTTCGACATGCTGTTGATCGTCAGGGTCCGCTCGGCCATCCCGGGTAGCGACGCCAGGCAGACGTGCTCCGCGCCGTCGTAGAGGATGTGCTCGTAGACCTCGTCGGTGACCGCGAGGATGTCACGCTCCCGGCAGAGGTCGGCGATCAGCTCGAGCTCCGCGCGCGTGAAGACCTTGCCAGACGGGTTGTGGGGCGTGTTCACGATGATCGCGCGGGCCTTCGGCCCGACGGCCGCGCGGAGCGCCTCGGGGTCGAACGACATCGCCGGGTCGTCGAGGTCCAGCCGGACGTAGCGCAGCCGCGCGCCCGACAGGAGCGCATCCGGCCCGTAGTTCTCATAGAAGGGCTCAAACACCACCACTTCGTCGCCAGGGTTGATCACGGCCAGCAGCGCGGCCATCATGGCCTCGGTGGCTCCGCAGGTCACCGTGAGGTGCCGCTCGGGGTCGATCTGGAGCCCGTTGCTCCAGGCAACCTTGCGCGCGATCGCCTGGCGCAGCCGGGGCGACCCCCAGGTGATGGCGTACTGGTTCCATCCGGTCCGCAGCGCCTGGGCCGCCGCCTCCACCAGCTCGGCGGGCGCGTCGAAGTCCGGGAACCCCTGCGCCAGGTTGATGGCGTCGTGCTCATTGGCCAGCCGGGTCATCTCGCGGATGACGGACTCGGCGAACAGCTCAACGCGCGCAGCGGTCCAGGACGACACGCCTCCCCTCCTGTTCGGGTGCGCTCAGTCTACGTCGGAACCACGCGGGCGACGTTGAAGACCTCTGGCACCTTTTCGACCTTCTGAATCACGGTGTGCAGCTGGCTCACGTTGCGGATGTCGAGGATCAGGTTCGTCACCACGACTTTGTCCTTGCGGACGCGGGCGTTCACCGAGAGCGCATTCGTCTTGGTCTCGGCCACCGCGGCCATGATGTCCTTCAGCAGCCCCACCCGGTCGAACGCCTCGACCTCGATCTCGACCTGATAGGAGCCGCCGGGCGAGGTCTCCCACTCGACCTCGATCATCCGCTCCGGATGCGCGCGCAGGAACGCGATGTTCGGGCAGTCGCTGCGGTGGATCGTCACGCCGCGGCCCCGCGTGATGTAGCCGACGATTCGGTCGCCGGGCAGGGGCGTGCAGCACCGCGCGAAGTGCATGAGGACGTTCTCCACCCCCCGCACGCGCACGCCGGTCGGCGCGCCGATAGGCGCCGGCGGCGCGGCCGGCGGAAGCGCCTCCGCCTCGTCGGTCGCCGGGGTCTCGCCGCGCAGGGCCTGGGCCACCTGCAGCAGGGACAGGTCGCTGTTGCCGACGGCGGCCAGCAGTTCCTCCTCGGACGGCATCCCAAACCGTTCCGCGATCTCGGCCAGTCGCTCCGGCTTCATCGCCGCGGCCACCGCGCCGGTGCGGCGCAGCTCGCGTTCGAGCAGCTCGCGGCCCCGCGCGATGTTCTCCTGGTGGCGCTCGTGCTTGAACCACTGCTTGATCTTGGCGCGCGCGTTGCTGGTCGCGACGAACGTCAGCCAGTCGCGGCTGGGCCCCGGGCTCGTCTTGTTGGTCACGATCTCGACGATGTCGCCGGTCTGCAGCTTCTGCGACAGCGGGACGAGCCGGCCGTTGACCTTGGCGCCGACGCAGTGGTGGCCCACGTCGGTGTGAATCCGGTAGGCGAAGTCCACCGGGGTCGCACCCGACGGCAGATCGATGACGTCGCCCTTCGGCGTGAACACGAACACCTCGTTCTGGAACAGGTCGAGCCGCACCGACTGGACGAACTCCCGGGCATCTGAGAGGTCCTTCTGCCATTCCAGGAGCTGGCGCAGCCAGGCGAGCTTCTGCTCGGCCTCGACGGCCTGGGGCTTCCCACCCTTGTACCGCCAGTGGGCGGCGATGCCCCGCTCGGCCTCCTCGTGCATCTGGTGCGTCCGAATCTGGATCTCGAGCGGCTCGCCCTCGTGGATGACCGCGGTGTGCAGCGACTGGTACCCACTGGTCTTGGGGTTGGCGATGTAGTCGTCGAACTCGCCGGGAATCGGCTTCCAGACCGAGTGAATCACCCCGAGCGCTGCGTAGCACTCCTTGACGTCGTCGACCAGGACGCGGACGCCCAGCCGGTCGTAGATCCGCGCCACCGGCTGCCCGGCGTACTTCGGCCGCTGCATCTTCTTCCAGATGCTGTAGATGTGCTTTGGCCGGCCGCTGATGTTTCTGACGTCCACCTTGATCCCCGCCCGCACCAACTCGCGGTGGAGCACCGTGCAGACCCGGTCCACGATCTGCTGCCGGGTCTCTTCGGCCTGGGCCAGCTCGCGGGTCAGCGCCAGGTAGGTCTCGGGCTGCAGCTCGCGGAACGCCAGGTCCTCCAGCTCCTTCTGGAGGCTCCCGATCCCCAGCCGCTCGGCGAGTGGCGTGTAGATGTCGAGGGTCTCCTGCGAGGTCCGCTGGCGCTTCCACTCTGGCAGCGGCCCGATGGTCCGCATGTTGTGGAGGCGGTCGGCCAGCTTGATGAGCACGATGCGGATGTCGTTCGCCATGGCGAGGAACATCTTGCGCAGGTTCTCTGCCTGGCGCTGCTCACGGCTCTGCCATTCGATCTTGCCCAGCTTCGTGACGCCGTCTACGAGGGTGGCGATCTCGGCGCCAAACCGCTCGCGCAGTTCCGAGGGTTCGACCCCCGTGTCCTCCAGGACGTCGTGCAGGAGGGCTGCGGCCACGGTCGTCGGGTCGAGGTACAGGTCGGCGAGCACGCTTGCCACCGCCACCGCATGGGTGATGTAGGGCTCTCCCGAAGCCCGCACCTGGCCTTCGTGGCCCTTCGCAGCGGCAAGGTAGGCCTCGCGGACGACATCCAGGTCCGCCTTGGGAAAGCGCGCCCTCAGGCTCGCAATGAGGCCCTGGACCTCAGGAGGGAGGTCCTGAAAGCTGCTCTGGTGCCGACGAAGGTCGAGCCACTTCATGGCCATCGTTGCCTCGCGATCTTCCTGCAACACTTCGGTGCGGCAGTCCCATGCCCTGCTTCTAGGGCCGCGCCAGGTCCGCCAGGATCGCGGATACCGGGCCGCCGGCCCAGGCCCGCACATCGTCCAACGCGGCCCGCGCCCGGAGGGTTTCGCGATGCCGGAGCGAGCGCTCCAGGTCGACCCGGGCCCCGGGATGGCTCAAGACGTAGCGGACGCCAGGTCCATCGGCACCCTCTGCGGTGACCACGCCGGCTTCCAGGAAGACGTGGAGTGCGGCGGCCAGCGCCTCAGGGGTGGGGCGGCCGGCCCTGGGTCCGCCGGGCGCGGCATCCTGCGGCCACTGCCACGCGCCGACCTCCTGGAGGGCCTTGAAGTACTGGTAGCACCGGATCAGCGTGTCCCTCGATGGATGCCGGAGATCGTGTGCCGCCGCGATCGACGCGGGGGCAGGGAAGCGCAGGTCCACAAGCGTCCCCTGCCCCTGCGCGCCTCCCACGCTCAGGGCCTCCGCGGCAAGCAGCCGGGTCGGCGGCAGGTCAACGGTGGTCACCCGGGCCAGATCCGTGGGCACCATCGGGTGGACCATGAGTGAACCTGCAACGAGCGTCGAGATCTTCCCGGCGGCATAGAGGTCCTCCAGGACGCGGCGCAGCATCGAGGGCAGGCCGTCGTGGTAGTACGCCAGGCTGTTGCCGGCGGCGCCGAGGGTACTCCGCATCGTGCGCGCCTCGGCCACGGCGGCTTCAGGTGACCCGGCCACGACCAGCGTCTTCTCAGCGCGGCCGGTGCCGGGCGCCACGCGCGCGGGTCCCTGCCCCCGGTGATCGACGATGCGCAGATTCGCCCTGGGCGTGAACTCGCCGCCACCGATGGCCGCGTGCGGCCCTCCAGCCACGCGCAGCCGGTCGGTGGACGCGGGACCCGTCACCAGCAGGATCGAGGACCCGTAGGCGTGGGCGAGCGCCGCGAGATCGGGCTCGGGGCAGATGTCGTCGACCACCAGAATCACCGACGCGGCCTGGGGCCGGCGATCCAGCGCCCAGACCGAGGAGACCGCGAGCACCTCGACGGTCCGCTGCTCCATCGCGTCGGCGGCGCGCGCCAGGCTGCGCGCCGGCATGGCCCCATGCGCGGCAAGCACCCGGATTCCGGCGGCGCGGAGCCACGCGCCCGCCGTGGATGTCCAGGCCTCGACCTCGGAGGCGCGCGGGAGGATCACGGCTACGGGTGTCTGACCCCTGGCCACGCACGCCGAGGCGGCCGCAGCGGTCGCCGTGAACAGGCCGCGGCCCGGCCCCAGGCGCGTGATCAGGCGGCGGCCCTCGGCCGCCGCCATCAGCACCTCGCGCTCTCCCTCGGAAAGAGCCCGTCCGCGCGTGAGGTAGGCCGCGACCCAATCGAGGATGCGGGCGTCCGGGGGTGGGCCTCCGCCCCCCTGCGGCCGATCCCCCGGCGACGGCGCCTGTCGCTCGACCATGATGTTCAGGCCCCAGGCACGCTCCCCGCCACCGGTCAACGCCGTGGCCGTGGCGGCGTATCGCGTGCCGGCATCGATGGTCGGAGCCAGACGCGCCGCCAATGATGCCCGGAGGAACCCGAGTTGCCGGCCGTCTGACAGGCACACTTTCACGGCGTGCATGTCCCGAGGGTTCGCAGGGTCACGCTCCAGCACGAGCCGGTCGCCGGGACGCACCAGCGGAAGGAGCGCCTGCCGCCCCTCGAACGTCACTCCCACGACTTTGGTGTGGAACGCTGGCGCCTCTTCGATCTCACCGTCCCGGCCTCCCAGGTAGTCTCCGGCCCGATCGAAGAGGCGGTCGAGCAGCAGCCCGGTGTCCGCGGCGATCGCCTCGAGATCGACGTCGGGCGTCCACATCTCCTCGACGACGAGCCGCACGGCCTGGCCATCCCGCCAGTCGTCGATCTCGACGCCGTATGCCAGGTCGAGGCGGGTCTGCGTGAACGCAAGCAGTTCGGCCCGATCACCCAGGCGAAACCCGATCGCCTCGGCACGCGCTTCGTCGTCGCTGATGACCAGGCGGAGATGGGCGCCGCCGCCGACCGTTCGGGTCTCGACTGCCCGCAGCCCGCGCGTCAAGAAGACTGGCGGCGGGTTGCCGGCACCGAAGGGTTCGAGCCCACGGAGGTCACGTGCGAGCTCGGGCGTCGCGTCGCGGATCCTCAGGTCGGCGTCCACGTCGATCACGGGCTCCAGGTCGTCAGGGGTGAGCGCGGTGCCCACCGTGTCGACGAACGCCTGACGGAAGCGTGGAAGCGCCTCGGCCGGCACCGTCAGTCCGGCGGCCATCGCGTGCCCGCCGTAGGCGGTCAGCTCCGATGACGCGCGATCGAGCGCCTCCACCAAGTGCAGCGCCGGGATGCTGCGCGCGGACCCCTTACCGATGCCCTCGTGCAGGGCCACCACAACGGTCGGCCGGTAGTACCGCTCGACGATCTGGGATGCCACAATGCCGACCACGCCGGGATGCCAGCCCTCCCGGGCCAGGACAATGGCCGGAAGGCTGGCCAGCCCCTCGGCCTCGATCTCTTCCACGGCCTCTGCCAGGACCCGGTCGCACAGCGCCCGACGCTCGCCGTTGAGATGGTCGAGATCGCCCGCGATCCCCCGGACTTCGTGCACATCGTCGCTCACGAGCAGCCGAACCGCGGCTGCCGCATGCGCCAGACGCCCGGCGGCATTGATCCTGGGGGCCAGGCCAAACGCGAGATCACGCGCGCCAAACGGCGGCCGGAGCCCTGCGACATCGATCAGCGCGCGCACGCCGGGGAGGGCGGCCCCGGCCAGACGCGCAAGACCCTGGGCCACGATGATCCGGTTGTCCTCACGGAGGGGGACGGCATCGGCAACGGTCCCCACCGCGGCCAGGACGATGAGATCCGACGCCTCAGCTTCCCGGCCCAGCGCCTGAAGCAGACCGCGGGCCGCCTGATAGGCAAGACCGGCCGCACAGTACCCGGTCGTCGCACCGTCCACGCTGGGGTTGACGATAACCGCCGCCGCGGGCAGCGGCCCATGGGGCAGGTGGTGGTCGAGGACCACCAGATCAGCGCCACCGGCTCGGGCGGCGTCTGCGGCCGACGCTGCGGTTGTGCCGCAGTCTGCGGCCACGATCAGACGGGTGCCGCGGTGCGCCAACTGGCGCACGGCGGTGGCATGCAGGCCGTAGCCCTCCGTCCTCCGGTCAGGGACGTAGAAGTCCACGCAACCGCCTGCAGCTCGAAGCGCCCGGACGAGGATCGCCGTCGCGGTGACGCCGTCGGCGTCGTAGTCCCCGTAGACCACGACGGGCTCCGCCCCCCGCAGGGCCCGCAGGAGCCGATCCACCGCCCGAGCCATGTGAGGAAGCTCGAGAGGCGAGCGCAGGTCCCGCGTATCGGCCTCGAGGAACGCCCGCGTGGCCTCGGGGTCTGTGCAGCCCCGATTGATCAGTACCTGCGCGACGATGCGTGAGATCCCCAGCGCCTGGCTCAGGCGGCCGCAGCCTTCGGGATCAGGAGGGTAGAGACGCCAGCGGGCGTTGGGCAGCCCGCGCATCGGCTACGTGCGCGGGCCGGGCGTTGCGCCCTCAGCCTCGCGCAGCCGGGTCTCGAGATCCCGCACGCGGGCCTGTGCCTCGCGCAGCCGGGCCCGGAGCTGTTGCTGGCCGACCACGTTGCCGAGGAACACCAGAAACCCGCCGGCGACCGCGGCCCCGATCACCGCGAGGGCGACGGTGGTCTCCATCGACCAGGCCAGGAACCGCACGGAGATCAGCTGCGGGTTCCCCAGGGCGAAGAGCGTGACGGCGACCAGCAGCACCAACGCGAACAGCGTGAACGCCGACATTGCCGCTACCTCCGTCTCGACCTCCGCCGCCGGTAGGTTCCGCCCATGGGACGCGCGCTCGATCCTCCGCCCTCGCCTGACGTCGCCGCGGCGGGCGCAGCGGGCAGCGGCGGGACGGGCGCGGGCTCCTCCGGCCGGGGGCGACCGGCGCGGCGGTCGGCCCACTGGGACCAGGTGACGAGCAGGGCACTGGCGTTGAAGATCGAGGAGTACGTGCCGATGAAGATCCCGATCATGAGCCCAAAGGCGAAGTCCCGGATCGTCGTGCCTCCGAAGAAGTACACGGCGGCGATCGCCAGGATCGTCGTCAGCGAGGTGTTGATCGAGCGCACAAGCGCCTCGAGGAGACTCCGGTTCACCAGCCGGTCGAAGGCCTCTTTGGTCCGCAGGGCCAGATTCTCGCGGATGCGGTCGAACACGACGATGGTGTCGTTGATCGAGTAGCCGACCACGGTTAGCAGGACGGCGACGAACGCGCTGTTGACCTCCTTGCGTGTCAACGCAAAGATGCCGAGCACGACCAGCAGATCGTGCAGGAGCGCGGCGTCGGCCGCTAGCGCGTACCGGATGCCCCTGAACCGAAACGAGACATAGATCACCTGGAGCGCCAGGCCGATGAGCACCGCGATGATCGCGATGTTGCGCAGCTCCTGGCCGATCTTGGGCCCGACCTCATCCTCGCGGAGGACTGTGAGGGCGCCGAATCGATCCCGCAGTGCGGCCAGCAGCCCGTCCCTGGCCTCAGGCTCCATCGGCCGCGTGCGGATGAAGACGTCCTGATCGTCACGCTGGATCACGCTCTGGCCGACCGCGAAGCGGTTGACGACGGGCCGCATCTCGGCGACGGTGAACGGCCGCTCGAGACGCAACTGGAAGTAGTTGCCACCGGTAAAATCCACACCCCAGTTGAGCGCCCCTTGGCCGGTGGTCGAGTAGTAGACCAGTGCCGCGGTGCCGGGGATGGTGATGAGCAGCGAGATGACGTAGCCGATCCAGCGCTTGCCGACGATATCCCAAACGCGGGGCGTCACGGCGCGGTCCTCCCGACCAGCCGCGCGATCTGCCCACCGAGGCCCGCGCTCGCCACCGCATCCACGAACGCTCGCGTCACCACGATGGCCGTGAACATGCTGATCAGCACGCCGATGCTCAGCGTGACGGCGAAGCCGCGGATGGGCCCGGTGCCCAGCAGGAAGAGCACCGTGGTGGCGATCAACGTCGTCACGTTGGAGTCGAGGATGGTCGTGATCGCCCGGCTCCACCCGGTCCCGATGGCGGCGCGCAAGCTCTTGCCCGCCCGCAGTTCTTCCTTCAGCTTCTCGAAGATGATCACGTTGGCGTCGACCGCCATGCCCAGCGACAGGACGATGCCCGCGATGCCCGGTAGGGTCAGCGTCGCCCCGAGTCCGGACAGCATCGCCAGCACCACCAGAAGGTACAGCGTCAAGGCCACAGCGGCGAGGAACCCGGGCACGCCGTAGAAGAGCGTCATGAACAGGCCGACGGTCGCGAACGCGATCCCCGACGCCCGCAGACTCGCATCGATTGAGTCGCGCCCCAACTGCGGCCCGACCGTTCGGTTCTCGATGACCTGCACCGGGATCGGCAGCGCGCCGCCGCGCAGCAGCACCGCCAGATCCCGCGCCTCCTCGATGGTCCTGAAGCCGCCGCTGATGACCCCGCTGCCGCCGGAGATCCGGTCGCGAATGACCGGAGACGAGATTACCTCGTCGTCGAGCACGATCGTCAGGTACCTTCCGACGTTTGCAGCGGTATGATCCTCAAACGTCCGCGCCGCCGGGCTACGGAACTGGAAGTTGACGACGGGCGCGGCCGTCGTCTGATCGAAGCTCGCCTGGGCCGTCTGGAGATCCGCCCCGGTCAGGATGACCTTCTTCTCCAGCGGAATCACCTGCGCCTGAGCCGCATCCGGCGACTGGCCGGGTGCCGGACGCTGGAAGAGGCTGGGGATCGTGACCGTCTTGCCGTCGTCGCTCCACCGCGCGCCTTCGGGCAGCGACTGGTCACCGGTGTCCACGAACTCAAGCAGGGCCGTCTTGCCGATCAGGGCGATCGCGCGCTCCGGATCCTCGATCCCCGGGAGCTCCACGATGATCCGGTCGACGCCCTGCCGCTGGATCGTGGGCTCGACCACCCCAAGCTGGTCGATGCGGCGCTCGATCACACGCATCGTCGCGTCCACGGCCTCAGCCGTCGCCTGCACCGTGGCGGTAGACTGCCCTTCGAGTACCAGCAGGCTGCCGCCGCGCAGGTCAAGACCCAGATTCATGCGCATCTGGGGGGACTGGAATGTGGGCGTCCACCCGACCAGAGAGACCGGCCGGAAGGCGATCTGGACCGCGCCGAGCGCCAGGATCAGGATGAGGATCAGACGGACACCGATACGCGAACCCAACAGCTTTCCCCTTCCGCAGCACCGCGAGCATTTGGGCGCAAAAAAAGCGGGTCGAGACCCGCACCATTATAGGCAGCGGGAAAAAGTAAAGTCAAACACAAGCGGCGAACGCCGGCCGGCCGGGTCGCACGGTGCACCTCTTCGAGGACCCGGACGAGTGACTCCACCGTTGCGAAGCGCTCTCGAAGCCGCCGGCCAAGCTCATGCATAGAGATGTGCCAGAGAGCGTCCTCTGGGTCCCACGGACGGTCGTCATCAATGGCACGCCGCTTCTCGCAGAGCGCCCATGCGTCGAGCTCACGCAGGAACGCGGCCACCGGCGCGTGGGCCTGGATCAGCCCGGCGCGAATCGACGTCCCTGTGGGGAATCGCCGAACCCGGCAGGCCTCCTTCTGCTCGCCGGTGAACCGCTCCCATCCCTCCGGCCGCCACTCCGCGTACGGCTTCCCCAGAATCCCGCCGTACCACCAGTGTTCCTCGGTCGTGATGATGTGCCGGAGGACCGCGCCGAGCGACGGCAGCCCGTGGGACGGAGAGAATGCCAGGTCCGCGTCCGTCAAGGGCGCGATCAGCTCGTCCAGCAACGCCCGGTTGTCATCCCAGTAGGGATAGAGTTCGATCGCCCGCATCGTCGCTGGGGGACACGCTTCCTCGCCCTTCAGCCTGCGCCCTGCCGATCCCCCAGCCGCTCGGGCCGTCCGTGGTCCAAAGGGAGCAGCGCCCTGGAGGCGAACGCTCTCTCGTGATGCTCTTCCCCGATCCCTCCCGCGCGCCGGGCGCCGTCCCACAGGTGCTGGGCCGCTGCACCATCTACATCGGCACCTGCTCGTGGGCTGACCGAGGCGTCGTCCAGAGCGACTTCTATCCGAAGGGCACCAAGACCGACCCGAAGGCCCGGCTCCAGCACTACGCAAGCGTCTTCCCCACGGTGGAGGTCGACGCCAGCTACCACGCGCTCCAGCCGGCTGAGCGCGCACGCCAATGGTTGGAGTGGACCGACCCGGGGTTCATGTTCCACGTCAAGGCCTTTGCCTGGCTGACACGACACGAGAGTGACCCGAGGCGGCTGCCCCCGGAGATCGGCGCCCTGCTCCCGAGCGATGCGCGGACCGGCGGGCCGATCCGTGGCGACCGGGTGCCCGAGGAGGCGCTCGCCGCGGCGTGGGATCACTTCGCGGGGTTCGTGGACGTCTTCGCGCGTGCCGATCGCCTGGGATACGTGCTCTTTCAGTTTCCGAAGGGGATGGGATTCACGACCGACCTGTTCGCCTACCTCGACGCCTGGGCACCCTACCTGCGCGCCTGGCCGGTGGCCGTCGAGATCCGGCACAAGGACTGGCTGTACCGGCGCCATCGGGACACGTTCCTGGGGTATCTGCGCGCGCACGGCTTTGCCTATGTCATCCCGGACATCGTCCAGGCGCAGTACCTGCCGCCGCCCGACGTCGAGGTGACGGCCGACTGGTCGGTCGTCCGGTTTCACGGTCGAAACGCGGCCCTCCTGACGCGCCGCGCGTCGACCGACCTGGCCTACGACTACCTGTACTCCACGGACGAACTGCAGCATTGGGCAGGCACGGTGCGCGGGCTCGCGGGGCAGGTGCGCACCCTCTACCTGATGTTCAACAACCATGCGCGCGGTCAGGCGGCGCAGAACGCCCAGGAGATGATCGGACTGCTGGGATCTTGACCAAGCTGAGGGCACGCCTGACCGATTCGTAGATGCTCACATCCTCCCTGCCCCGGCCCTCCATCACGACGGGCAGGTCCTCCGGTCCGATCCAGCGCGATTCTGTGAACCGGTCCCGCTCGATCACAGGATGTCCAAGATCGCCGGCCACGTCGACGAGGAAGTCGAACTCGCGCTTTGCTGCGCCCTGCCCGGGCTGTCCGGCGTTCCAGTCGAACACACGGACCACGGCTCGAATCCGGAGCAGCTCCCAGCCGGTCTCTTCGCGGATCTCGCGGCGAAGGGCGTCGGGCAGCGACTCGCCCGGCTCGACATGTCCGCCAGGAAGATCCCAGCACGCGGGAAACAGGTCAACGGTCGGGGCCCGCCTCTGGATGAAGAGGCGACCCGAAGAGTCCGCGATGAGCGCGCCGACCACGCACTCCCGGCCGTCGGCCTCTGCCCTGGCCTGCAGGGCCGCGAGGAACTCAGCATTCGGGGCCGGGTCGTACGGGGTCGTCAACGTCTCCACCTCGGATCCTCATCGAGGTTCGAGGAGGGCTCCGGCGTGCACCTCCTCCCGCAGGCGCGCCGCAGAATACCCCAGCGGGCCCAGCAGCGTCTCGGTCGCGCGCACCAGCAGCTCGATGTAGTGCTCCGCGTCATATGACCAATCCGGACCCAGCAGCCCCAGCGGCCGGACGCGGTCGTCGGGCAGGCGCGCATCGGCATCGGTGATGATGTACTGGATCCGCTCGCCCGGATGCAGGCGGACGCCGGCGCGGGCCATCTGCCGCGCGGCGACCGCCACCGCGGCGTTGTTCTTATAGTCCTCGGGGCTCCGCGAGATCGTTGTGGTGACTGCGAGCTCCCACGCCCGCGCCTCGCCGTCGCGCAGCCGCTGTACGACCTCGGCCAGGATGTCGAGCACGCGCGGGACCTGCCGGCGCACCTCGTCGAGCGTGCGGGCCTCGAAGAGCACGTCGAGCATGCGCTGCTGCGCGCGCTCGACGATCGCCGGGACGTCCGAGCGCCGCACCTCGATCCCCCGCACCTTCGAGGTCCCGTCGTCGAAGCGGCCGGCGTAGCGGTTGGGCACGCCCAGGCCCGGGTGCGTGCGCGACGGCAGGAACGAGATCCAATCGTAGACGCCCTCCACGAAGATCGGCAGGCCGGTCGCGCGCTCGATGGCCCCGGCCAGGGCGCCGTAGTCCTCGTGGGTGGCCCCGGACCGGTGGAGCCACATCGAGTCGACCAGGGCGTGGAGCATACGGTAGCCGTGGGACTCGGCGATCTCCTTGGCGCGGAGCAGCATCTCGCGGGAGAACGCCGTAGTCGCCTCGTGGGCCTCGATGCGGCCGAAACGGGCGTTGCGATAGCCGAGGTACCCGAATGAACAGACCAGACACCACTTCAACGCGCTCTGCCGCTGCTGGTAGAGCGCCCGCTCCGCCCCGGCCGTTTCCCGCTTCCGCCGCTTGTAGTACGCCCGCCGCTCCAGCAGCGGCTCGAGCACCTCGGGCACCAGACCCTTTCGCCGCCGGCAGAGCCGCGCGTTGGTCTCGGGCACGCGCGGGGCGTCTGGGCAGCACGTGCAGTTCACGGTCTCGGGTGAGACGTTGAACTTCGCCATGATCGTGGGGTACATCGACGAGAAGTCCAGCTCGCCCACCCGCTCGAACATCCCCACGATCGGCTGGTAGGTGAGCCCGCCCTTGTCGATCACCAGCAACTCCTCGGCCGACTTGAACAGCTCGGGCTCGCTCTTGTGCCAGGGAATCAGGATGCCGCGCTGGATCGCCCGTACGAGCTGCATCGCGCTGATCGCGGTGCCGATCGAGGTGCGCGCCGCGTACTGCACCGGCAGCCGCGCCTGGCGCGCGATCTCGAGCAGCCCGGCCAGCTCGGACTCGGCGTAGATGAACGAGTTGCGCAGGTCGAGGTGCCAGCGGCCGGAGAGCATGTGCGCGCCGGCGGTGTAGACGGTCTGGCCGTAGGTCACATACGAGCGCGCGCGCCGCGTGTGGACGCCCTGGTGCGCCTCGCGGTTCCAGCGCAGGGGCGGCCCCGCGCGCTGTCCCAGCGCCTGCAGCCGGGGCACCAGATAGCTGTCGCCCCACTCGGTGAGGATGACGTCGGGGTCGTAGCGCGCGAGCAGCCGGTTGAGGCTGCCGATCAAGTCGTCGGGGCGGTCGCCGCAGAGCACGACGGTCTCGCCGTCCACCGAGGCTTCGAGCTCGGTGCGCCGCGTGTGGGTCGGCTCGACGGGATCGCCGTCCAGCCGCAGGCGCATCACCACGAGCGGCGGGAGCGCGTACTCGAGGTCGGTCGGCGCGCTCAGGGCCTGGAAGTCCTGGATCCGGATGGGCGCGGTCCTACTCCTTCCCGCAATCCCATATCGCCCCAGGGGAAACAGTCCGGTCTGCGCAAAGAACAACTGCGGCACGCTGAGATCGCAGGTGAATAGGGAAACGCCCGGCAGGCGGCCGGCGAGGCGCACCGCGGTTGGGAACATCACGGGGCGCTGCACGGCGATCTGGAGCACCGGCAGCTCCGCACCCGAGAACAGCTCCTGCCGGCCGACCATCGCGATCCCGACCGGGATGCGTGCGGCCGCCAGGGCCGGTTGAACGCGCTCCAGCGCGCGCCGGGGCCCGGAGGCATAGAAGATCGGCGTAAAGGGCACGCTCAGGCGGTGCGGCCGGCCGTCCTCACTGATGAACCAAACCGCCATCCCGTCCTCCGCGGGGTAGGCGTCGAACAACCAGCCGACCAGCGCCATGGTCCTTGTCGCTCCGTCAGGGTGAAGAGACGCTGAGGCACTCAGCGCTGCTGGCGCTGGCGGGCCTCAGCGGCCGGAAGCGGGGGCCGAAGGATCCGGCAGGCTCTGCGGGCGCTGCGGACTGTGGTGAGCCTCGTCGGGGGGACCGGACCGGCCGCGCGTGAGCTCGTCGATCTGGGTCCGCAGCGCGTCCACCGTCCTGGCCATCTCCAGCAGCATCGCCAGCAGGATCACGTCGAACGGCACCGCGCGCGCCAGGTAGGCCGCGGGCGCGGTGTGGTGCCGCGCCGCGGCAAAGAGCCGGTCGAAGATCGCACGGTCCTCCTTCCGCAGCGCCCGGCGGAACGGCGCAAAGTTCGCCTCCTCCTGTGCGACGATCTGCGTCATCGTCGGCACGGTGCGTCCCATCAATAGAGCCTCCTTGCCGCCAGCAGCGCCATCTCGGGGTCCCACCGCCAGTGTCCGGGGACCGGCTTCTCGCCGGTGACCTCGACCGCGCCGTCGCGCTCGACCACGGCAAACACCCAGGCCGCGACCTCCGCCAGACACGGCAGAAACGCCTCGCGGCCCGCAAGTGGCAGCGCGGTCGGACAGGTGGCGATCACCGGCAGCGGTCCGGCCACAAGGCGGCGTACGGCACCGAGGATGCGTCGGAAGATCCGGCGGGCCTCGGCGGTCTCGAAGTCCTCGTCGTACAGCGTGTCGAGCAGGCCGGCCAGCAACACCCCGGCTGGCCGGCGCACATCGATCGCGCTCTGGAGCCGGTCGACAACCGCCGCCTCAAGTTGATAGGCGGTGAAGACACGCGAGATGAAGACGCTGGCCAGCAGCGCCTGGGGCGCCTGCTTCAGGCGTCGGGCCAGGTCGGCCAGCAGGTAGGGGTCGAGGGAGTTGGCGCCGTCAACGACCAGGAGCGGCCGGGGCGGTGCCGCTGCGCGAAGACCAACCAGCAGACCGACCGTCAGGCAGGCCCGATCTCCCCGGAAGAGGATCAGCCCGGTACCCGGCCGGGGAATGTGAGGCAGTGACATGGGTGCAACCATCGGGGTCCAACACGCCTGAACCAGCGCGCACTCCAACCATATCGAACAAGTGTTCGTATGTCAATGCCGAACGGTCCGGCCCCGCGCCGCGCGGATCGCTGAGAGCCGGGGACGTGGCAGATACAGCAGCGCCGTGCTACCGCAGATCACCGCCGCTGTCACGAACCCCGCCAGGAGGCCCAGGCCCTGGACCACCAGGCCGGTCACCACAGGGCCTGTGATGAGTCCCACACGACCGGCCAGAATCCGCAGCGCCACGCCCACCCCTGCCGCCTCGGGTGGGAATCCCGCGGCTACAGCGATCGCGGCCAGCGTGAAGTAGAGCCCTGTGGCGAAACCAAAGAGCAGCACCGCGGCGCCGATCGCCACCGGGGACGCAAGCAGCGCCATGGCCACGAGCGCGAGCGCGGCGGCGAGCAGGCCGACCACCAGCGCGCGTGTGCGTGACAGGCGTCGCGTGATGCGGCCGATGGCCAGGCGCACGCCGGTGCTGGAAACCGCCCGGAGGCCGAAGAAGACCGCGACCGCCTCCGCGCGGTATCCCCGGGCGGTCAGCAGCAGCGGAAAGAAGGCATTCCAGAAGGCGGTGACGAGTTCGGTGCTCACGTTCACCAGGAGCCCGGCCCGTGCCGCCGGCCGCTGGCGCAGCGTGGAGAGAATGGTCTCGACCGCCGGAGGCCTGGCGACGACCGCCTCACGCGACGGCCGCCGGCGGGCTGCCGCGACAGAGGCAGCTGCCCCTAACAGGCTGAGGCCCGCGGCGCCCAGCAACGCCGCGGGGTAATTGGCCCCGCGCGCGAGTGCGCCGCCGACCAGGGGACCAACCAGCTGCGACGCCGACCCGAAGAAGAGAAAGCGGGTCATCGCCCGCGGCAGGTCCTTCGATCCGGCGGCCAGGATGATCTCGACCTGGGTCCCGATGGACACCATGATCTGCGAGATGCCGAGTATCGACAGTCCGACGACGAGCGATCCGAGCCCGCCGCCATAGACGACCAGCAGCAGGCTGGCCACGCCGAGCAGGCACCCGGCCAACATCATCCGTCCCGAGCCGACCCGCTCGGTGATCACGCCCGCCGGCAGGCTGAGGACCAGCGCCAGGACCGAATAGCTGCCGAGAATCGCGCCCACGGCGGCCGGGCCGGCACCGAGCGACGTCGCGTACAGCGCGATGAACGGGACCATCGCCTGCCAGCCTGTCCAATAGAGGAAGCTCACCGCGCTGGCGGCCCGGGTCGAGCCAAACGGAACAGGTCTGGCGCGCTCGCGGTCAATCATGGGGTTTGCGGGGCATGGGTTAGAGGCGCTTCTGCAAGAACCACACCCGGCCGAGCGCGCCCCCGGACTTGCCGTCACCAAAGCCGAGTCCGGTGTACAAGCGCTGGGCGGGAAGGTTCTCGGCGTTGACCTCGAGGGTCAGCTTCGCGCAGCCCATCGCGCGCCCTTTGGCTTCGACCTGCTCGAGCAGCATGCGGCCGACTCCCTGGTGCCGGTAGTCGTACGCAACGGCCAGGTCGTGGATGTTGATCACCGGCCGGGCCGCGAACGTGGAGAATCCCACGAAGCAGACCGCCACGCCCACCGGCCGCGCCCCGTCGAATGCCAGGAACACCAGGGTGGTCGAATGCCGGCGCAGGCCGGGGATCAGCTCCCGGCGCACCGCTTCAGGCAGCGGCGCGCCTTGACCCATTGGATCGCGCGCGTAAGCGTCGATCATCTCGACGACGGCCTCCTGATGATGCGGGGCATCGAGGTCGGCTTCAACAACGACGATCGAGCTCATCTGCGCGCGGCGGGCAGAGATGGCCTCTACGCGATGCGCACCGCGGGATCGCCGAAGGTGACGTAGTTCTGATAGTCGTTCCGGCTGATCCAGCGCGTGGCCATACGCCGCAGTTCAGCCTCCGCACGGGTCTCATCTGGATGGTCACGTAGGAACCGGTTGATCCGCCGCGCGATGTCGTTGCCGAGCTCGTTGTAGAGAAACCCGAACTGCTCCATCGCGTACCCCACGGTGTACCCCTTCAAGATCCGGTCCACGAACGCCTTGAACGGCAGCATCCGCTCGCCCCACTCGGCGTCGAGCGCGGGGTCGCGGACGACACCGTCCGGATTGTCGGGGTTCACAAAGCCGTGCATCCACGCCGGCTCGACGTGCCCGATCGCCGCCAGGGCGCCGGCCGGATGTGCCAGCAGCCGGCGGTGCAGGTACGAGACGAAGGCCCGATCCGGGATGTACTCGCTCAGGTTGTACTGCGGGACCCAGTGGTTGAAGTCGCTGTGGGACGGCGAGCCGCCCGAGTAACAGGCGAAGTTGAAGACGACCGAGTTGGGAAATGCCGCGGCCGGGCGGTTCGCATCAGGGCCGGCCACGATACCATCCATCCCCTGCAGGGCCCCCTGGAGCTGTTCCTGCTCCGGGTCGGTCTTCGGGAGCATCCCACCGTGGCTCGCGGTGTAGACGAGCCCACCCCGGCCTCCCCACGCCCCGGCCCGATCCCAGAACGCGTCCGCCGTCGCGTCGGCCGCCTCGCAGTAGTCCACGGTCTGGCCCGTCTGGCGCAGCTTGGCCACGAGCGGATCGCACATGTACCACTTGCTCAGACGCGTCATTCGGTCGTGCAGCGGCGCCCAGAAGAAGGCGCGCGGCGCGTCCCGGACCGCGCCCAGGTCGCGTTCTGTCCGGACGACCCGCTCGGCGTACGCGCCGTAGTCACCGTCGGCGTCGAAGACGATGCGACCGGTGGCCTTGCCAGCGTCGAGCATCCACTGCAGATCGAAGGGAATGTCGGCGGGCTGGCCCACCAGCAGCCAATAGTAGGGACCTTCCCGAAACGTGATGTGATCGTCCACCCAATCGCTGATCCCGCCGATGCCCACCGCGGTGAAGTCGAACACCAGGCGGTGCTCGGGCTTGACCTTTCGCAGGTCCAGCAACGGCCCCAGCGCGCCGTCGAGCAGCCCGACCTCCGCGGGCGCGCAGATCACGCCGTAGCCGACGACGCTCGGGTCGTTCAGATTGGGGGTCACCGCGGCGAAGAGGCTGCGCGTGGTGCTGAGCGCGCTCGTGGTGGCGAGCCGGCGCTCCTCGTCCTCGCGGGCGTACGGCAGGCGGTTGCGGAAGACTCGAAGGAACTCGTCGAAGGGCACACCGTCCCACGGCGGCCGGCCCGTGCGCAGGTCGATGCCGTTGACGGACATGAACTCGGTCGATGGCATGCTGGTTCTCCTCCTGCGCGGTGCCCGAAGAGGCTAGTCGAGCCTCAGGAGCCCGTATCGGCTCAGGACCACGGGCGCCGCCTCCCCAGGCCGGGCGGGAGCCGCGAAGATGCCGAACTCGGACGGGATCTCGTCGGCGACCTTGAGACCGCCGGTGTCGATCCGCAGCAACAAGCCTTGAAACGCGAAGACCAGCGCCTTCGTGCCCTTGAACGAGACTTTCATCTCCGATCCCCGGCTGGCGTTGACGCCGGCGCGGGCGAGGTCCTGCTGGAGCGCGTCAACGTCGATGTCGACCTTGTTGCCCCGCTCGTCGGTGGCCGCGACACCGAACCCGGTTGACTTGAGCGTCCGGGTGATGACCGCGACCTGACCGTCGCCGATGAAGTAGTCGTCTACTACCGGGTTGTTGGGGTCGAGCGAGGGCCGCTTGCCCAGGTAGCCCCGCAGGTCCACGATGTCGACCGAGTCGGAGGTGACATCCTCGTAGTAGAACTCCACCTGGCGGGCCCGGGCGAACGCCGCGCTCAATGATGCCGAGAACACGCCGAGCGCGGAGAAGAACTTTGAGAGGAGGTTGAGGCCGATCCCGACGTCGAGCCGGTCGGTCTTCTTCCCTGTGACCTGCCCGACCGCCTCATCACGGATGACCTCCGGCGGGGGGCCGGCGCTCACGACCAACCGCGTCAATGACCCGAGCTGCTTCGCGCGGCCTCCGCTTCCGAGCTTGCCGATCAGATCCATCGGGTTGATGCGCTCGCGCGGCAGTTGAATCGGCGTATAGCCCAGCTCGCGCAGGAAGTCCGTTGACGACTCACGGCATGCCATGGCTTCTCCCCCCAGGTGTGCAAGATCCTGCGCAGCGCTCCGGCGGTCGCCGCTCAGGCGTGATCAAAGACCGTGAAGACGTCGGTCACCGGCTCAACGCGGGACCCACCCATCACGGTCAGGCGGTACGTCCCCACGGCGAGCGGCGCGCACTCCACGCGTGCCCGTCCGTCCCCCCCGGTGCGCACCGCAACCCGCGCCGCCTCCTGCCCCGTCGCGACGTGTTCGACGCTGACCGTCAGCTCGACGTCCGGCCTGGTCTGCAGGCCCGCGTGCACGGGTTCGTCCGACCAGTACGCATCGTCGAGATCCACCCCCACCCGCACATCGGTGAGCCGGGTGGCGAAGAACTCCCCGATGGGCAGGTAGAGGCCTGTGATGAGTCCCCGGAGGTGCGCGAGAACGGCGTCGGCGTTCTGCAGCGATGCGTGGCGCGTGGCAGCATACATCTCGCGGCCCGCCCCGCTCAGCTCGAGCGGCGTCGCCGACACGCGCGGCACGGTCCCGTCCCCACCGTCGTCGCGGCCCTCATACGAGGAGAGCAGCTCCACCGTCGATCCCGCTCTGCGCGCCGATTGGTGGGTGGGCTGGTGCGTCCCGACGATCGGAAAGATCCGGTATCCGTCCGTGACGTAGGCGTCCAGCTGGCGGTGCGCGTCCACCGCCTGCTGGATCTCCCGGTGAAAGGCCATCGCGGCCGCGGCCTTCTGCGCGTCGACGTTCGGAATGCCCGCCGTCTCGCCCACGCGTGCGAGCCGGCCGTCGCCGGGATCGTAGCACCGGTAGATCGGCATGAGCTGGTAGACCGAGGTAAACGACCGGAGCACCGCGGAGAGGTCGATCAGGCCCGCAGGCCCCTTGCGCATGCCGTTGGCCACGAAGTCCAGCGCGTTGAGCGATCCGCGGTACGGCGTGCCGAACGTGATGAGCGCCCGGGTGTCACGCCACCCGTCCAGGCACTCGAGGAAGTAGCGGGACACGACCCCGCCCATCGAGTGCCCGATCAGGATCAGCCGCGCCCCGGCGTTGCCCGACGCCTGCCGCCAGTCGGCCAGCCACTGCCGGCTCTCGCGCTGCAGGCGCCGCGCCGCCACCCGGTTGTCGCGGCGCCAGTCGTAGGCGAATTCGAAGAAGTTGCGGCCCGGTGAGACCTCGAACGCGGCCTTGATGGCCTCGGCGACCCTCGTGTATCCGTCGATCTTCCAGAGGTACGGGATCAGGTGGACATCGCCCATCAGACGGTCGGCGGTGATGCCGTCGCCGAGGTCGTCGGCGTCGGGCGGATCGTCGTGGAGCCGCAGGTCCTGCAGGTTTCGCCCCAGGCTGCCCAGGAGGCCCAATGCCGCCCCGCCGGAGGCTGCCCACAGGTCACGCCCATCCCTGCGCAGCACACTTCCACAGATCCCTGGGAGCAGCACGACGACATCGGGCATGGATTCGCGTGGCATCGACGGGGGCCTCCGATCGTCTGGGCGGGAATGCTCGGGATGATTCGCAGCGACGCCTGCGCAGTCCTGCCCGCCTACCGGACGGCGAACCTCAGGTACCACGCGCGCAGGTCGGGATCGCGGCATTGGAACTCGCTCATCACCGAGAGGTCGGCAGTGGCGCCTCCGAGGAGGCCTGCCAGGACCGGCTGCGGCCCGCCCACACCCGCGACGCGGGGCACCACGGTCACGAACAACTCATCCACCAGACCCTGCTCGAAGAGGCGCCGGTTGGTCTCGGGCCCGCCCTCGGCCAGGACCCGGCGGACCCCGCGGCCGGCCAGGAGCTCCAGGACGGCTGCAACGTCTACGTCTCCGGCGGCGGGGGCCGGGACGACCAGCACCTCGGCACCGGCGGCGGCGACCCGACGACGGTCCTCGTCGCGGGCCAACTCGGTGGTCACGACGATCGACGCGAAGCCGTCCTCGGTGAAGAACCGCTTCCGGAGCACCTCGTCTGGAAAGTCGGCGCGCCGCGAGACGACCACGCCGGCGGGATTGGCCGGCCGCCCGGCAGCCTGCCGCTCGCGCTGCATCGCCGCGTGCGTGGCGATGATGACATCGTTGCGCCGCAGCGTGCCCGCGCCGCTCAGCACGACGTCCGCCCATCCGCGCAGGGTGCGGAACAGGTAGTGGTCGACGTCTGACCCGATCGCCCACGCCTTCCCGTCGATGGCCACCGCGCCGTCGAGCGTCTGGACCATGTTGACGATCACGGCCGGTCGGATCGCAGACGCCGGCACGTCGAGATCTCGATACACATCGGCCAGCGGGATCTCGCGCGGGTGCGGATCACGCGCGTGATAGACCAGGGTCAGCGTCGGAGGCAGTGGCATCGCATGAGGTCGGACGGCCCGCGCCGCGGAAGGACGAACGCCCGCCTACGGCCCTCCGGCGGCAGCCGCGTCGCCAGGCGGCTTGAAACGCTCGATGGGATTCCGGCAGTCGCGGCAGTAGTAGATGGCGCGGCACAGCGTCGGCCCGAACAGGTTCTCCAGCCTCGTATTCGTCGAACCGCACACCGGACACGTGACGGCGTCGGTGGCCTCCGACCCCGGGACGCTCATGCCGTGAGCGCGCAGCTTCTCGCGGCCGGACGAGGACATCCGGTCGACCGTCCAGGCCGGCTCGAAGACGAAGGTGACCTCGGCCGCCGTCACACCGGGAACGTCGAGGAGGCGCCGCCGGACCCGCTCGCGGATGACGTCGAGCGCCGGGCACCCCACAAACGTCGGCAGCAGTTCGATGTGGACCCGCCCGCCGGTGAGCACCGCGGTGTGCACGAGTCCCATGTCGGTGATCGAGATCGGAAGCTCGGGGTCCTCGACCTCACTGAGCGCGTCCCACAGCGCGCTCGGAGCCGGGACCGCCGTCACGGGATCGCTCACCACCGCGCCTCCGGGTCGCTCCGCCACACCGACGTCATCTCCTCAAGGAGCGCAGCCAGCGCCGGCGAGTGCCGGCCTTCCCTGCCGGCCTCGGCGGCGCGGGCGGCCGGCACGCGCAACCCCAGCCCCTCGAGCCGGGGGACCACGTTCGCCATCCACGGCGCCGCGAGCTCGGCCGGGCCGACCGGCAGGATCCCCCCTGCCGCCAGGCGTTCTGCACCCGCGGCCGGCTCGAAGACGCCAAGCGCCTCCGCCCATGCGGCGTCGAGCGCCTCCTGCATCCGGCCCCGGCTGTCGGACCCCGCCTGGCAGAGGCGCTGCAGCCATGCCTCGCTGAACATCACGTGGTACTTCTCCTCGCGCTGCACCGTGCGGGCCAGCGCCGCGAACGATCCAAGCCGCGAGGCCGCCAGCGCCGCCAGCCGCACCGCGTCGGCCTGGTCGTAGAGCCAGGCCCGCATGATGGTATATGCCCAATCGCCGTTCTCCCGCTCAAGCAGCACGGCGTTGGTATACTCCCCAACCCCCCGCGCGTAGGCCAGGCGGTCTGGCGGGGTCCCGTCCAGCGCGCCGGCCTGCTCGTACAGCAGCCGGGCATGCCCGATCTCGTCCTGCGCGATCGAGGACAGCGCGACGTCAGACTCGATGTCCGGCGCGAACCCCGTCCATTCGGAGTGCCGGTGACCGAGGATGAGGTCGTCATCGGCCATGCTCAGCAGGAGCGCACGCAGGGCCGCCCGGTGTCCGGCGTCGCTCAGGGCGGCCGGCGCGTCAGGCGCGGTCCACAACCCGGTCATCGGCGACGGTAGGCCCGCAGCTGCTCGCGGTATGAGCCGCCGAACCGGTAGCTCTTGTCGGTGGACGGCTCCAGCATGTCCGCATCCTCGTACGCCGTCGCGCCGATGTCGGCATAGCGGACGACCCACAGGTTCACACACGCGTCCCGGCGCGCGAACTGCTCCTTCGCGAGCACGAGCGCCATCTCGGGATCGGGCGCGTGGACGTCGCCGACGTGCACATGCGGGTCGCTCTTGGTGTCCTGGCGAAAGACCGCGAACACGTGGCCGGCATCAGGGGTGATGGCTCCGAGGTTCACGCCCAGCACCTCACGCGGCCGCCTCCAGGCGCGCCACGGCCTCGCGGACCCAGCTGTGCTGCGCATGAACGCGGTTACGCAACTCCAGGCGGGCGCGCGACCTCGGCCCTTCGCCCCGGATCACGCGCCGGAACTCGTCCCAGTCGGGCTCGCCGTAGACGTAGGACCCGCTCGCCTCGTCCCAGCGCAGCCCGGGATCCGGCACCTGCAACCCGTACTCCTGGATGACGGGCACGAACTGCTTGAGGAACTGCTGGCGCAGCTCGTCGTTGGTCTTCACCTTGATGCGCCAGCGCATCATCGTCTCCAGATGCGGCGAGGCCTGATCGCGCGGACCGAAGAAGTGCATGATCGGCGGCCACCACCGGTCGAGCGCGTCCTGGAGCATCGCCCGCTGCGCCGCCGAGCCCTCGGCCAGAGTCTTGAAGCTATCAAGCCCCAGGCGGATGTGAAAGTCCTCCTCGTAGCAGATCCGCTTCAGCACGCGCGCATACGGGGCGTACGACGACGATCGAAGCGAGCCCTGCGTCTGCATCGCGGCACCGTCCACGAACACCTGAATGATGGCCACGTCCGCCCAGGTGTCTGCCGGATAGTGGAAGACGTTGTGGAACTTGGACGTGCCTGCGAGCAGCTCGTCGATCATCTGGCTGCGCGGCTTGCCCAGGTCCTCGGCCACGCGGTAGAGGAGCTGGGCGTGGCCGATCTCATCCTGGACCTTGGCCACCAGCGCCATCTTGCGCGCTAGTGTCGGCGCCCGGGGAATCCACTCCCGCTCGGGCAGCGCGCCCATGAGTTCGGAGTTGGCGTGCATCTGGATCAACCGGAGGCACTCGGCGCGGTAGCGCGCCGGCATCCACTCGCCGGCTTCGACGCGGTCGCCGGCGGCCAGGCGGGACTCGAACGCCGCGAGGTGCTCGGGGTCGTCGGCGGCCTCATGTGCGACGGGCACGCTGCACCTCCGCGCCGGCGGCGGCCGCCGCCGGATATCGCTGTCCATTGTAGAGACCGGGGAAAAAGGCCGTCAACCGCGCAGTCAACCCGCGGTGAGCACCGCGAAGGCGTCCGCCAGACGCGCGTAGGTCTCGTCGAGATGCTGGGGGAGCACTTTGGTCTCGCCGAGCACCGGCATGTAGTTCGTATCCCCGATCCACCGGGGCACCACGTGAATGTGCAGGTGGTCCTCGATACCGGCGCCCGCGGCCCGACCCAGGTTCATCCCGACGTTGAAGCCCTCGGCCGCCAAGATCCGCTCCAGGGCGCGGACCGCCAGGCCGGTCAGGTCGACGAGCGCCTGTGCCTCGTCCGCGGTAAGCGCCTCGAGCCGCGCCACGTGCCGGAACGGCACGACCATCAGGTGGCCGCTGTTGTACGGATAGCGGTTGAGGATGATATACGCGGCTGCGGCGCGGTAAACCACCAGGGCCGTCCGGTCGTCGCCCGCTGTCGGCGCCTCGCAGAAGACGCAACCGGTCTCCTTGGGGCCCGTCACATATGCGACACGCCAGGGCGCCCAGAGGCGCTTCACGGGCTCCGGTCCGGCCGGTCGATCCGGCTGAGCGCGTCCGCGGCTGCGGCCTGCTCGGCTTCCTTCTTGTTCTGCCCGCGCCCCTCACCGATCGGACGGCCGCCGGCCTCGACGACGGCAACGAACATCCGCGCGTGATCCGGACCGGCCTCCTGCGCAATCCGGTAGCGCGGCATCTGCCGCCGCCGCTGCAGCCGCTCCTGGAGCTGGCTCTTGAAGTCCTCGCCCGCCCGCTGCATGACCTCGCCGAGCTCGCCGATCCACCGTGTCACCACGTGGTGCACGACCCCGTAGCCCGAGTCGATGTACACCGCGCCGATCACCGACTCCACGGCATCGGCCAGGAGGGCGGGCCGCTGGCGGCCTCCACCCTTCTCCTCGCCGCGGCCCAGCAGGATGTACTGGCCGAGGTTCAGCCGCCGCGCGATCGACGCCAGCGCGGCCTCGTTGACCACCCTGGCCCGCTGCTTCGCGAGTCCGCCCTCGTCCATGTCCGGATACCGGCGGTACAGGTCGTCCGCGACAGCCAGGCTCAGGACGGCGTCGCCCAGGAACTCTAGCCGTTCATAGGTCTTGCCGGGATCACGACCGCGCTCGTGGCTGAACGAGCCGTGGCGCAGCGCCAGGTCGAGAAGCGAGCGGTCGCGGAACCGGACGCCCAGGCGTTCCTCGAGCTCGGCGAGCTGCCCCAAGCGATCCTGGCTGAGGACTTCGCCGACCGCCCCGGTCTCATCGGGCGGCGACGGTGGGACGGGCGGCCTCCGACGTCTACGCATAGCCTCTCAGCACCAGGGTCGCGTTGTGACCGCCGAACCCAAAGGCGTTCGACATCACCGTACGCAGAGGCGCGGGGCGCGCGGCGTTGGGGACATAGTCCAGATCACAGTCAGGATCGGGCGTCTCGTAGTTGATGGTCGGCGGCATCGTCTGGTGCTGCAGCGCCAGCACGCACGCGATAGCCTCGACACCGCCGGCCGCCCCGAGCAGGTGGCCGGTCATCGACTTGCTCGAGCTCACGGCCAGGCGGGACGCATGGTTGCCAAACAGGCGCTTGATCGCCAGCGTCTCCAGCCGATCGTTGTATGGCGTGCTGGTCCCATGCGCGTTGATGTAATCGACCTCCTGCGGCTCGATGCCGGCGTCGGCCAGCGCCGCCGCCATGCTGCGGTATGCGCCGTCGCCCTCCGGATCGGGCTGGGTAATGTGGTAGGCATCCGTCGTCACGCCGTAGCCGATCACCTCAGCGAGGATCGGCGCCCCCCTCGCCTCGGCGTGCTCCAGGGCTTCGAGCACGACGACGCCGGCACCCTCGCCCATCACGAATCCGTCGCGGGCTGCATCGAACGGCCGGCAGGCCCGCGGGGGATCGTCGTTGCGCGTCGACATCGCCCGCATCGAGCAGAACCCGGCCATGGCGAGCGGTGTGATGGCCGCCTCGGTGCCCCCGGCGAACATCACGTCCACATCCCCGCGCTCGATCAGGCGCGCGGCATCCCCGATGGCGTTGCCCCCGGTCGCGCACGCGGTCACCACGCACCCGCTGGGCCCTTTGGCCCCGATCAGAATCGCCGTGACCCCGCTGGCCATGTTGACGATCATCATCGTCACGAAGAACGGCGAGACACGGGCGGGGCCGCGGTCGAGCATGACGCGGTGCTGCTCCTCCCAGGTGATGATGCCCCCGATCCCCGATCCGATGAGCACGCCGGTCCGGCCGGCGTTCGCCGGCGTGATGGAAAGCCGCGCGTGCGCCATGGCCATCCGGGTCGCGGCGTAGGCGAACTGGACGAACCTGTCGTTGCGCCGGACCTCCTTCCGGTCCATATAGTCGCCGGGATCGAAGTCCCCCACCTCCGCGGCGATCTGCGTCGCATATCCCGACACATCGAACCGGCTGATCCGGCGGACGCCGGACCGCCCCGCTGCCAGCGACGCCCAGTACGCCTCGTGACCGATCCCGATGGGGCTGACCACTCCCAGCCCCGTCACGACGACACGGCGTCGAGGTGCCTGCGGCCGGAGCATCAGGAGCGCGCCCCTACTGGGTTGACTCCTTGGCGTGGCTCTCGATGAAGGCCACGGCGTCGCCGACCGTCACGATCTTCTCGGCCTGTTCGTCCGGGATCTCGATCTTGAATTCGTCTTCCAGCGCCATGACGAGTTCCACCACGTCGAGCGAGTCGGCGCCCAGGTCTTCGACGAAGGACGACTCCGGCGTGATCGTGTCTTCCTCAACCCCCAGCTGGTGCGCCACGCGCGCCCTCACCCGGTCGAACACGGTAGCCATGATCTCTCTCACCTCCATCAGGTCCAGCCTAGTGCATTACCATACCGCCGTCGATGTGCAATACCTGCCCGGTGATGTAGCCCGCCTCGTCCGACGCCAGGAACGCCACGGCCGCGGCCACATCGTCGGATGACCCGGTCCGGCCGAGCGGGACCCGCCCCAGGGCCCGCGCCACCGTCTCCGGCGGCACGGGCTCATCGGGATCCACAATGAGCCCGGGGACGACCACGTTCGCCGTGATCCCGCGCGATCCCACCTCGCGGGCCACCGCGCGCGTCAGACCGATGATTCCGGCCTTCGCAGCAATGTGGGTCGCCTGTCCGGTGGCGCCCGTCGGCCCGGCCGGGCGGGCGACGGAGATGATCCGGCCGCGACGCTGGCGGACAAACTCGCGCAGGGCCGCGCGGATACAGTAGAAAGCGCCGGACAGACTGGTCTCCAGCACGGCGTACCAATCCTCGTCCGGCATCATCAGGATGGGAGTGTCACGGGCGAGGCCGGTGTTGTTGACCAGCACATCGAGCCGTCCGAAGGTCTCGCCGGCCGCCGCCACCACCGCCGCGGCGTCCTCGGGTCGCGAGAGGTCGCCTCCGACGCCCTTCGCGCGCCCACCGCCGGCCTCGATCTCCTCCACGACCTGAGCGCCGGCTCCGGCGTGGGGCCAGGAGTGCACCACGACCGCAGCCCCCTCGCGGGCCAGCGCCGCGGCGATCCGGCGGCCGAGGCCGCCTGAGGCGCAGGTCACCACGGCGACCTGGTTCGCCAGCCTCGCCCCGGGCACCATCACCCGGGAACTCCGTCGGGAATCGCTGTCCGGCCCAGCCGGGAGAGCGCGGCATCCAGGGTGGCTTGGTCCCCCACGGAGAGGACCTCCGCGCCGGGGACCGTCTTCTTGATCAGGCCGCCGAGGGTGGTCCCGGGCCCGACTTCGACAAACACCGATGCGCCCAGCGCCCGCAGCGTCCGCACAGACTGCTCCCATCGCACCGGAGAGGCCACCTGTGCCACCAGCGCCGCACGGATCTCGCCGGGGGTGCGCACCGGCTCTCCGCTCACGTTGGCCACCACGGGGATGCGCGCATAGCGTACCTCGACCTGCGACAGGACCAGCGCCAGACGGTCCGCGGCCGGCCGCATCAGCGAGGTGTGAAACGGCGCGCTCACGGACAGGGGCACAATGCGACGGGCGCCGGCCGCCTTTAACCGGGCAACGGCCTCGGCCACGGGCTCAACGTCGCCGGCAATGACCACCTGGCCGGGGGCATTGAAGTTGGCCGCTTCCACAAACCCGGGCACCTGGTGGCAGAGCTCGGCAACGCGTTCGGCCTCCAGACCCACGACCGCGGCCATCGCCGTCTGCCGCTGGTCCGCGGCCTCCTGCATGAACCGGCCGCGCTGCCTGACGACCGCTGCGGCGTCGCCGAACGCGATGGCCCCGGCCGCGACGAGGGCGGCATACTCCCCAAGGCTCAGGCCGGCGGCCAGCGCGGGCCTGAGCCCGGCCTCGGCAAGCACGGCCGCCGCGGCAGCGCAGCACGTGAGGATGGCAGGTTGGGTATTCTCGGTCTTGCGCAGGCGGTCTTCCGGCCCCTCGCGGCACAGCTCCAGCACGTCGATGCCCGTCGCGCGGCCGGCCTCGTCGAAGACACGGCGTGCCGCCGCGTATCGGGCAGCCAGATCGACACCCATCCCGACGTACTGCGCGCCCTGGCCTGGAAACACGAACGCGATCATAGCGCACGCCGGGTCTTCCGTCGCCCGACCGGCGACGCGGCCGTCCACCGCATCGCCGCCGCGCCCCAGGTCAGCCCGCCGCCGAAGGCGACGAAGACGACCAGGTCACCCAGACCGATCCGGCCCTGCTCAAGCGCTTCATAGAGCGCCACGGGCACTGAGGCCGAAGACGTGTTGCCGTACCGCTCCACGTTGACGAAGAAGCGGTCCACCGGCTGGCCGAGGCGGTCCGCCGCCGCCTCGATGATGCGGATGTTGGCCTGATGCGGAATGAAGCAGTCAATGTCGTCGATGGAGAGCCCGGCCGCGGCCACGACCTGCTCGATCGCCCTTGGGATGACCCGCACCGCGAACTTGTACACCTCGCGGCCGTTCATCTTGATGAAGTGATGGCGCGCGGCCAGGACCTCGGCGCTGATCGGAAGGCGCGATCCACCCGCGGGCAGCGCGATGAGCTCAGCCCCCGACCCGTCGGCACCGAGGTGGAACGCCAGGAAGCCCTCGTCCGGCGCACACGGACGCAGCACCACCGCCGCCGCGGCGTCGCCGAACAGCACGCAGGTGGCGCGATCCGTCCAGTCCGTGATGCGCGAGAGGGTCTCGGCACCGATCACGAGCACGCTCTCGGCCGTGCCCGAGGCGATCGCTGCGTGCCCCACGGCCACACCGTAGGCCCAACTGCTGCAGGCGGCCGACAGGTCGAACGCCCCGGCCCGCCGGGCGCCGATCCGATCCTGTACCAGGCATGCCGTCGCCGGGAAGAGCATGTCCGGTGAGGCGGTCCCGACGATGATCAGGTCGAGATCTGCGGCCGCGACCCCGGCACCGGCCAACGCTTCCCGGGCAGCCTCCACGGCGAGGTCCGAGGTTGCCTCGTCAGGTGCAGCGATCCGGCGCTCACGGATCCCCGTCCGCGTCCGAATCCATTCATCGTCGGTCTCGACGAGCTTCTCCAGATCGCGATTGGTCATCACGTGTGCGGGGATGGCGCGACCGATGCCGGCAATCGTCGATCCCCGACGCGTGCCCGGCCGGATCTGGGAGGCGAGGCGTTCCGCGTGTACCACCTGAGCCATAACGACCCTCCGTGCGAACAGCCGGGCAGGCTAGGATTCCTTCTTCTTGGAACGCGCGGACTCGATCGCCACCACTTCGCGGCCGCCGTAATGGCCGCAGGATGGACACACACGGTGGGGCAGAACGCGGGCCTTGCACTGCGGACAGGTCACCAGCGCCGCCGTCGCGGCCTTCCACGTGCTGCGCCGGCTGCCCGTTCGCGACTTCGGATGCCGTCGCTTCTGTGTCATGCGCGTGCCTCCCCCTTCACTCACGATCGGACCGGCCCTGGGGTCGTCCGGACTTCTGCCGCCGTTCAGACCATCGCGCCAGCGGCGCCAGGCGCGAATCCACCGCCCCCGACTCGACCACCGCCTCGCCGCACCGGCAGGGCTCGATCCGGAGGTTGGCTCCGCATCGGGCGCACAGCCCGGGGCAATCCGGCTGACAGCGCGCCGCCATCGGCAGGACGACCAGCAGCGCCTCGCGGGCCAGCGCCCCCACGTCGAGCAGGACGGTGTCCCCGGCATCGATCAGGAATCCACCCTCTCCGCCGGCGCCGCCGGCTGCCCGGGCGGATCTCCAGTCGAGTTCCTCATCCACCGCGGCCTCGAGACGGTACGCGAACGGCACGGCGCACCGATCGCACGTCAGCGGGACGACCGTCCAGACGCGGCCGTCAACCCGGAGAACGGCCCCGAGGTTGGTCAGGGTGAGCGTCCCCTCTACCGGCTCGTGAAACGGAACCTCGTCGACGCCGCTGGCAACCGTCTCGTGGACGGTGACCACGAGCGAGGCGCCGCGTTCGGCGCGGAGCGGCCGAAGATCCACCGTCAGGGCGCCCCATCCGCCGTCAGACATGCCATGCCATTATAGGGACGCGCGAAAAAGGGTGTCAATGAACGCTCTACTCTCCTACTCTCCGCGACGGCCCTGGGCACCGGACGCGCGCAGGACCTCGAGGCCGCGCCGGATGGTCGATAGGACCCTGTCGACCTCACCCTCCAGTCGTCCGAGTACCTGCGCTGCGTACTCGTCGGCGCCGCGCCGGATCCGCTCGGCCTCCTGCCGCGCCTCGTCCACAAGCGCCTGTCCCTTGGTCACGGGAGGTCCGCCGGATCCTTTCTCTGCGATCGAGCGCGCGTGGGTCTGTGCGTCCACCACGATGCGTCTCGCCTCCTCGCGTGCCCTCACCAGGGTGGTCTCCGCTTCCTGAAGCAGCCGGGTCGCCTGGTGCAGTTCCCGGGGCAGGGCGGCGCGGGCCATCTGGAGCAGCCCGAGGACTTCATGCTCGATCGCCTGACGCTCCCGGACGGGGAGGCGGCCGAGGTGCCGGCGCAGCACGCCCTCGGCGCGGTCGAGGATCTCGACGACGGTCTCCATGGCGGCGGTCGTCGGGATCCCCGCTACGCCCGCTGCGGCCACCGGGCGCGCAGGCGCCGGACAACAGGCGGCGGGCAGATGCTGTCCACCGATCCACCGAGCCGCGCCACCTCGCGGATGAGCGACGACGACACAAAGGCCCACTCCGGATCGGCAATGAACAGCAGCGTGTCGAGCGTCGGTGCCAGCAGGCGGTTCATCGCCGACTGCTTGAGTTCGTAGTCGAAGTCCCCGACGGCCCGCAGGCCTTTGATCAGGCACGTCGCGCCCTGCTGGAGCGCGAAGTCGACAGTCAGGCCGGTATAGGCTGCGACTTCCACCGACGGGAGATCTCCCACGGCTTCCCGGAGCATGACCACCCGGTCTTCGAGGGAGAATGCTCCCGGGATCTTCTCGACGTTCTCTGCGACAGCCACGATCACGCGATCGAAGAGCTTCGTGGCTCGACGGATCAATTCAAGATGCCCGTGGTGCACCGGGTCGAAGCTGCCCGGGTACACGGCTATGCGCACGCGGTGTCCTCCCCTCGATTCACCGACCGACCTCCATACGAATGTACCAGAGCGCAGTCTCGCCGTACCGAACCTCCTTGACCAGCGCCGCGCCGTCGGGGAGCGCCGGCCGGTCGCGCCAGTGGCCCTCGGCCACGACCAGCCCGTCGGCCCGCAGGAGCCCGGCCCCGCGCAGTGCCGCGAGCGTCCGATCGATCCACCCCTGCCCGTACGGTGGATCTAGCACGATCAGGTCGAACGCTTCGCCCGCCCGGGCCAGCCGCGCGATCGCCGTCTCGACAGGCTCGCAACGGACATCCGCCCGGTCGGTCAACTCCTCGCGCGCGAGAGCCTGGCGGATGGCCCGGCAGCACGCGGCGGCGGCGTCGACGAACACCGCGCGCGCGGCCCCGCGGCGAAGGGCTTCGATACCGAGCCCGCCGCTCCCCGCGAACAGGTCGAGCACCCGCGCGCCCTCAATAGATGGGCCCACCCGCTCGAAGAGCGCGGTACGCACGCGCGCCGAGGTCGGCCGCACGCCGCCGCGCGCTCGCTGCCGCGGGGCGCGGGCGGTCATCCGACCGACGCGAGCCGGGCGCGGCCTTCCAGGGCCCGCCGCACCGCGGCGGCCAGCGGCGCTCCCGGCGTCGATGACAGATCGGGGTCAGCGGCAAGCCACCCCTCGGCGGCCCGCTTGGCCTCCTCCAACAGCGGCAGGTCGGTCACTGGATCGGCAACGCGCAGCCCGGCCAGACCGTGCTGGCGGACGCCCAGCACCTCGCCCGGTCCGCGCAGGACGAGGTCCTCCTGCGCAATACGGAACCCGTCGGTCGTTCGACGCATCACGTCCAGACGCCGCCGGCCCTCGTCGGTCACCGGATCGGCCACGAGGATGCAGTGTGAAGTCGCGGCTCCCCGGCCCACCCGGCCCCGGAGCTGGTGCAACTGCGCCAGCCCGTAGCGGTCGGCGTCCTCGATGACCATCACCGACGCGTTGGGCACATCGATGCCCACCTCGATCACGGTGGTGGCGACCAGCACATCGATGTGCCCGGCCCGGAACGCCTCCATCCGCTCGGCCTTCTGCGCCGCGGTCAGCCGGCCGTGCACGACCTCCAGCCGCATTCCCGCCAGAGGGCCGCCGGCGAGCTCGCGCGCAAGCTCCGTCGCGGACTGCACCTGCAGCGCCTCGGATTCTTCGATCAGCGGGCAGACGATGAACGCCTGACGGCCGAGCGCCACCTGCCCCCGGACAAAAGCATAGATGGCCGGCCGGGCGCTCTTCGGCCGCACGTGCGTGGCCACCGGCCGGCGGCCGGGCGGCAGTTCGTCGAGCACCGACACGTCCAGGTCACCGTAGAGCGTCAGGACCAGGGTGCGCGGAATCGGCGTCGCGGTCATGACGAGGACGTCGGGCGCGCGGCCTTTCTCCCGGAGGCGAGACCGCTGCATCACGCCGAATCGATGCTGCTCGTCCACAACGGCAAGGCCCAGGCGGTCGAAGGCCACCCCCTCCTCCAGCAGCGCGTGCGTCCCGACCACCACACCGGGCGTGCCGCTGCGCAGCCATGCATGTGCCGGCCCGCGCGCTGCGGCGTCCATCCCCCCCGCGAGCAGGTGTATCGGAATCCCCAGCGGCTCAAGCAAGAGGGACAGCGTGAGAAAGTGCTGCTCGGCGAGAATCTCGGTCGGCGCCATCAGCGCGCCCTGGTAGCCGCCTCCGACGCAGCGTACGAGCGCGGCCGCGGCGACGACGGTCTTGCCCGATCCCACGTCGCCCTGGAGCAGCCGGTTCATGGGCGCACGGCCCTGCATGTCGGCGAGGATCTCGTCGACGGCCCGGCGCTGCGCGCGGGTGGGCGTAAACGGCAGCGCGCCGAGGAAGCGCGCGAGCAGGCTGTCCGCGGATGCGTACGTGGCGCCTCGCGGCGTGGCCAGCAGGCGCGCGCGCTGCTGCTGGATCCCAAGCTGCAGGATGAAGAGCTCCTCGAACGCCAGTCGCCGGCGGGCCGCGCCGGCTGCGGCCTCGTCGTCTGGGAAGTGGGCTGCCCACAGCGCGTCGCGCACCGGCAGGAGGGTGTGCGCATCGCGCAGCGCAGGCGGCAGGCACTCCGGGATCGCCTCGGCGAACCCGTGCAGCGCCTCCCGCACGACGGCCCGCAGTGCGCGCTGCGGCAACCCCTCGGTCGCCGGATAGACCGGGACGAGCCGGCCGATGTTCCAGGGCTCCGCGTCCGGATCGAGGGGCTCGACTTCGGGCGCGACAAACTGCATGCCCCGCCCGGCGCGTTCCACCCGGCCGTACAGGCTCACCTGCTGGCCGCGCGGAAGCCGCTGGGCCAGGTACGCCTGGTTGAACCATACGGCGTGGGCCGTACCCGTGGGGTCTGCGAGACGGGCGCGGACCAACACACTGCCCTTCCGCGTTCGGACCGTCCGGACGTCGACGACGCGGCCGATGGCGGCCTGCTCGATCCCGGGCACAAGACCCGCCAGCGGCGAGGGGTTGCGTCGGTCCTCGTGTCGCCGCGGCAGGTGCAGCAGGAGGTCGCGGATGGACTCGATCCCCAGCCGCGCCAGCATCTCCGCGCGCGAGGGCCCGACGCCCCGCAGGAACTGCACCGGCGCGTCGGGATCACGGCGGCGATCCGATCCCCCTGGGGATGAGGCTGGCTGCTGCGCGGAACGCTGGGCGACCATCGGAAGACGGTGTGGATCGTTCGCGACCTGCCGTCCTGTTCGCCGGCGCAACGTCCTCTCCTGTGCGTTGCGCGCCTCTTTCCCCTGTGCTAAGATCCCAGTGTTGTCCGCACGGACGATCATTGTGCACGACTTCCAGGGGTGCAGCATGGCTCGGCGGTGCGCAATCTGCGGCAAGGGACCCTCGGCCGGACGGAGCCTCTCACACTCCCACATCCGGTCGCCCCGCCGCTTCCTCCCCAATCTGCAGCGCGTCCGGGTGATGCTCCAGGGCGTACCCCGGCGCATCAATGTGTGTACGACCTGTCTGAAGTCCCGCAGGGTCGTCCGCGCGGCGTAGCCGCGCTCCGCGCCTGTCACGCGTCTTCGGCTTCGGCGAACACCGCGGAGACCGCGTCGGCGTCGAAGACATACTTCTCTCCGCAGAAGCGGCAGTGCACTTCGACGCGGCCCTCCTGGCGGAGTAGCCGGTCGCTCTCCTCCCGCCCCAGGGCGGCGATCACCTGTGCCACCTTGTCCTGGCTGCACCGACAGGCGAACCGCACGGGACGCCGCTCCAGCACCGAGACCCCCAGATCGCCCAGGGCCCGCGCCAGCATCTCCTCGGGCGCCTCTCCCGCCACCACCATCTGCGTCACAGGCGGCAGGAGGCGCGCCCGCTGCTCGAGGTAGCCCGGGATCGTCGCCGCCGCGCCGGGGAGCACCTGAAGCATGAGGCCGCCGGCGGCCCGCACGGCGCCGTCTGGGCCCACCAGCACCCCCACCGCGACGACCGAGGGTACCTGCTCGCTGCGGACCAGGTAGGCAGCCATGTCCTCGCCGATCTCACCCGACACCAAGGGCACGCTGCCCTGGTAGGGATCGCGCAAGCCCAGGTCGTGGGTCACGTGGAACGTCCCGCGGCGCCCGACGGCGCCGGCCACGTCCAGCTTGCGGGCGGGGGTTGGCGGGAGGTCGGTCAGCGGATGTGTCGCGTACCCGCGCAGCCTACCGTCGGCCGTGCTCTCGGCGATGAGCGGACCGATCGGTCCATCGCCCAGCACGCGGACCATGACCGTCTGCCTGTCCTTGAGACCGACGCCGAGCATCGCTGCCGCGGCCAGCGTCCGCCCCAGGGCCGCGGTGGCGGTCGGCAGGGTCCCGTGCCGCTCCCGGGCCTCGTCGGTCAGCCGCGTGGTGATCGCCGCGCAGCCGAGCACGGCGCCCGATGCCCCAATGGCCCTCACCAAGACATCGTGCACACCGGTCACCTCTCGTCACCCTCGTGCTGTCGGAATCGGTCCCACTACTAGAGAACGCTGCGTGCCCGTAGAAATGCCGCAGGAGACACCGGCCCGTCACCGAACCTCACGACACGCGCAATGATCGAGACGGCCTATCTCCTGGTGAAGCTCGACCGCAGCACCCCGGCCGAGGTGGCGCGGAAGGTCCGGCGCGTGCCCGGCGTGGTGGAAGCCGCGGTCACCATGGGCGAGGTGGACGTCCTGGCGATCGCCCGCGACGACTCGACGAGAGGCCTGGCGGACATCGGCCACGCCGTCGAGAAGATCGAAGGCGTGGCCAGGGTCACCGTGTGTATCGTCGTGCGGCCCTAGCGACCTGGCTGCCCGCTACCGGACGCCGCGATCAGGCGTGGACGCGGGGTGTGACGTCGATCATGACGCGCAGCAGCTGGTGGCTGACCTCGAGCGCCCGCAGTCCATCCTCTGCAGAGACGCGCGGCCGCTCGTCTCCCCGCACGCAGGCCACGAAGTGCGCGAGCTCGGCGCGCAGAGGCTCCTCGCCGTCCATGGCCAGGCGCTGCGTCTCACCGTTGAGCGACCGAACCGTGATGACCTCCCGCAGGAAGTCGAGATGCGCCGTGCGGTCCGCCATCGTCACCTCGAGCTCGGTGGCCTTGACGGCGGATACACGGCTGGCCGTCAGGGTGATCCGGCAGCCGTCCTCGGTCACCAGATGTGCCACGGCCAGGTCCTCGTGGCTGTTGTACACCCGTACGCCCACCCCGCTGATCTCGGTCACGCGCCCTCGCGCCAGCGAGAGGACGATGTCGAGGTCGTGGATCATGAGGTCGAGTACCACACCGACGTCCATCGCCCGGTGCGGGTCGAACGGCCGCACCCGGCGGGCGTGAATGTGCAGCGGGTCGTCGACGAACGCCCTGAGCTGCTGGACCGCCGGCTTGAAGCGCTCGACGTGCCCGACCAGCATGACCGTGCCCTGCGCCTCGCTGATCGCCGCCAGGCGCTCGGCCTCCTCCACGGTGGCGGTCATGGGCTTCTCGACGAGGGTGTGGATGCCGGCGTCGAGGAAGTCCCGGGCCACATGGTAGTGGTGCACGGTTGGTACGGCGACGCTCACCGCGTCCACCCGGCCGATCAGGTGGCGGTGGTCGAGATACCCGCGCGTCCGATAGCGCGCGGCCGTGGCCTCCACCTCCCGCGGATCAAGGTCGACCACCCCGGCAAGATCAACGCCGGGCATCGTCGCGAACACGCGGGCGTGATGACGCCCCCACTGGCCGAGCCCGACCACGCCGACCCTCAGCGACGCCGGTCTCACCGTGCGACACCCGGGAACGCCCGCACGGCGGCGATGATGGTCTCGATGTCGCCGGGTTGCAGGCCGGGGTGGACGGGGAGCGACAGCACCCGGCGGGTCAGCCGCTCGGCCTGAGGCGCCACACCATCGAGCCCCCGCCGGCGGTACGCGGGGGTCTGAGTGACAAGCGCGGGATAGTACACGCGGTTGCCGACGCCGGACGCGGTCAGGTGCCGGGAGAGGGCATCGCGGCCGTCGGGGACCCTGACGGTGTACTGGTGGTAGACGTGCCGGTACCCCTGGGGCTCCTCGGGCACGTGCAGCCAGTCGAGACCGCGCAGGCCCGCGTTCAGCCGTCGCGCGTGCTCGCGGCGCTGGTCGTTCCGGGGCTCCAGCGCCTGCAACTGGACCAGGCCGATTGCGCCGGCCATCTCGGTCATGCGGAAGTTGAACCCGATGACCTCGTAGGCGTACTCGGCCTCGCCGCGTGGATCGACAAGCAGCCGGGCGCGGCGGGCCAGCGCCGGATCGCGCGTGACCACCATTCCACCCTCGCCGGTGGTCATGTTCTTGGTGGGATAGAAGCTGAAGATCGCGGCGTGGCCGAACGCGCCCACCTTCCGGCCGTCGACCGCCGCGCCGTGCGCCTGCGCGCAGTCCTCGACGAGCAGCGCGCCGTAGCGGTCCGCGAGCGTCTCGAATGCGCGCATGTCCGCGGGCAGACCATACAGGTGGACAACGAGGATTGCGCGGATGCCGCCGCGCCGCAGCACAGCCTCGACCGCGTCGGGATCGAGGTTGCCCGTCTGGGGGTCGACGTCGGCGAAGACCGGCCGCGCACCCGCATGCACGACCGCGTGGCTCGGCGCCGCGAACGTGAACGGCGTGGTCACGACGCGGTCGCCCGGGCCGATCCCGAGCGCCAGCAGCGCCACCTGCAGCGCGGTGCTCCCGGACGATGTGGCGACGGCGTGAGGGACACCGAGGTAGGCGGCGAAGGCCGCCTCGAACTCCGCCACCCTGGGACCTGCGACCAGGGTGCCGGATTCAAGGACGCGCAGGACCTGCCGTTGCTCTTCCTCGCCGAGTTGCGGCCGGGCGATCGGGATCGCTGCTGCGGCGCGTAGGGTCATGCATCACTCCCGTTCCGGCCCAGTGGGCCACGCCCACTAGTTAGTGTCCGCCCTCGCGCGTCGGTATTCTCGCCGGCGGCCGGAATCATGGGGTCGGAGTCTCGAGCTGCCCCTTGAGCGCGGCCAGCATGCTTTCGCAGTTCTTGCGCATCAACACCCTGACCAGGGTGCTCAACAACGCGCCGGCCAGCGGGATGTCGAGCTCGAAGTCCACAGCCAGCGAGGTCTGCGTACCCCCGGGGATCGCCTCGAACCGCCACTCGCCTTCGTATCGGGTGAAGTCGCCCGAGCGCTGCCTGAACGTGCAGGTGTACCGGACGTCATCCCACGCGTCGTCTTCGATCCAGCGAATCCTGCGCCCTTGCACGACCGCCACCCACTCGCTCACCGTGCCGGTCGGGGTCCGCTCGAGGATGGTCACCCGCTCCAGATCGGGCATGAACTCCGGGAACCGCTCGACGTCCTTCGCGAGCGCGTAGACCCGCTCGAGCGGGGCCTGGATCGTCGTGGATGCCGATACGGTGGCCATCAGGTCTCCTCTTCGGCCGTACGCCTCGCGGTGATCAAGAATCCGGTGTGGGCCACCATCCGGTGCGCCGGCCGTATGCTCTGCCCTTCAACGTGCCACGGCCGCACGAGCGTCTCCGTGGTGTCGATCTCCGCAAAGCCGCGGCTCGCCGCCAGGCCGGCGACGGTCTGCTGGACCTGAACCGTTGTGGGCACATACGCCAGCCAGATCCCACCGGGCCGCAGGCCGGCCAGCGCGGCCGGAATCACCCCCCACGGCTCAGGAAGGTCGAGGACCAGCCGATCCACCGGCGCATCCGGGATCCCGGTGGTGACGTCGTGGAGCCGCAGGGTCAACCACGGGACCTCGCCCAGATAGCGGCCAATGTTGCGGACCGCCGTCCGGTGGAAGTCCTCACGCATCTCGTACGAAAACACGCGGCCGGTCGGGCCGGCGGCCCGCGCCAGCGCCATGGTCAGCGCGCCCGACCCGGTCCCAGCTTCCGCGACGAGCACACCCGGGCCGATATCGGCCAGGATCAGGATCTGCCCCAGATCCTTGGGGTACACAACCTGGGCGCCCCTGGGCATGTGCAGCACGTAGTCAGCTAGACGCGGCCGCAGGGCCAGAAGCCGCTCACCCCGCGAGGTGTGCACCGCGGTCCCCTCGGACCGGCCGATCAGCGCGTCATGCGCCACCCGTCCCCCGCGCAGGTCGTAGGTCGCGCCCTCGGCAAGCCAGAGCAGATAGGTCCGCCGTTTCCGATCGACGAGCAGCACCGCCTCGCCGGCTACGAACGGACCTCTTCTGACCGCCGCCTCGCTCGTCACTCCACCTCGTCGTGGGCCCCTCGGGGCGCTCAGGCCGCCGCGCCCCTTGGTGGAATGTTCGCGCGCGCCCAGCCGACGATCTCCTCCAGAGACGCGCCGGGGCTGAAGACCTTCCGGATGCCGGCCTCGAGCAGGCGGGGGATATCCTCATCCGGGATGATTCCGCCGGCGAACACGACGATCCCATCGGCGCCGCGCTCGCGCAGCAGCGCGAGCACGCGGGGAAACAGCGTATTGTGCGCGCCTGAGAGAATCGACAGGCCGATGGCATCGACGTCCTCCTGGATGGCCGCGCTGACGACCATCTCCGGCGTCTGGTGCAGGCCGGTATAGATGACCTCGAAGCCGGCGTCGCGCAGCGCCCGGGCGACGACCTTGATGCCCCGGTCGTGCCCGTCGAGTCCGGGCTTGGCGAGCAGGATGCGGATCGCGGGTGCCACCGGCAAGTATACTAGCCTTCCAGCGGGGCCGCAGGCAATGGGGCGGCGCTAGACCAGCGCCGGCTCCCGGTACTCACCGTAGACCCGCCGGAAGACATCGCTGATCTCCCCCAGGGTTGCGTAGGCGGTCACGCACTCCAGGATGGCGTCCATCGTGTTCTCCGACCCCTCGGCCGCCCGCCGCAGCGCGGCCAGCGCCCGCTCGGCGCGGGCGTTGTCGCGCTCGGCGCGCACCCGCCGGGTGCGCTCGATCTGCCGGCGCTCGACCTCGGGATCGATGCGCAGGATGGGGATCGGGGTCTCTTCCGGCATCGTGAACTCGTTGACCCCCACGATGATGCGCTCGCCCCGCTCGACCTGCTGCTGGAACCGGAACGACGCGTCGGCGATCTCGCGCATCGGGTAGCCGGCCTCGACCGCGGCGACCATGCCTCCCAGGGCGTCGATGGCCCGGATGTAGCGCCAGGCCGCCTCCTCGATCTGGTCGGTCAGGGTCTCGACAAAGTAGGCACCGCCCAGTGGGTCGGCGGTCGCGGCCACCCCGGTCTCGTGGGCGATGATCTGCTGCGTGCGCAGCGCCACGGTCACCGCTTCCTCGGTGGGCAGCGCATAGGTCTCGTCCATCGAGTTGGTGTGGAGCGACTGCGTCCCGCCCAGGACCGCGGCCAGCGCCTGGAGCGCCACCCGCGCGATGTTGTTGAGCGGCTGCTGCGCGGTCAGGCTCACCCCCGCGGTCTGCGCGTGCGTGCGCAGCCACCACGACCGCGGGGTCCTGGCGCCGAACCGGTCGCGCATGATCGTCGCCCACATGCGGCGCGCCGCCCGGAACTTCGCGATCTCTTCGAAGAAGTCGTTGTGCACGTCGAAGAAGAACGACAGCCGCGGCGCGAAGTCGTCGACGTCGAGCCCGGCGGCGATCCCGGCCTCGACGTAGGCGATGCCGTCGGCCAGCGTGAAGGCGAGCTCCTGCACCGCGGTCGCGCCGGCCTCGCGGATGTGGTAGCCGCTGATGCTGATGACATTCCAGCGGGGGAGCTCCCGCACGCCGAAGGCCAGCATGTCCTGGATCAGGCGCATGCTCGGCCGCGGGGGCACGATCCACTCCTTCTGGGCGATGAACTCCTTGAGCATGTCGGTCTGGGTCGTGCCGCCGATCTGCGCGCGCGGGATGCCGCGCCGGTCGGCCGTGGCCACGTACATGGCGAGCAGGACGTTGGCGGGCGCGTTGATGGTCATGGATGTCGTCACGCGGTCCAGCGGCAGATCGCGGAGCAGGATCTCCATGTCCTCCAGCGTGTCGATCGCCACACCCTCGCGGCCGACTTCGCCCATCGCCCTGGGATGGTCGGAGTCGTAGCCCATGAGCGTTGGCATGTCGAAGGCGACCGACAGTCCGGTCTGGCCGTGCTCGAGCAGGTACCGGAACCGCCGGTTGGTATCCTCGGCCGTGCCGAACCCGGCGAACTGCCGCATCGTCCACAGCCGGCCGCGGTACATGGTCGGGTGGATACCGCGGGTGAACGGGTACGCGCCGGGCCGGCCCAGGGCGGCTTCCAGCGAGCGGCCGGCCAGGTCCTCCGGCCCGTAGACTTCCTTGACAGGAATTCCGGACAGCGTCTCACCCGGCGGCCCGAGTCCGCGCACCGGGGTCCCCGCGGGCCGTCCTCCTTTAGTGACGCTCATCGACGGGCGCCCCCGGAAGGCTCTGCTCCAGCAGCTCGGCGATGTCCAGAGGACGGACCGACGACTCGGTGGCCGCGGCGGCATCCTCGAACATCAGCATGCAGAACGGGCACGCGGTGGCCACGACGTCTGCGCCGGTGCTCGCCGCATGATGCGTACGCACGTGGCTCACCCGCTGGCCCACACGGTCCTCCACCCAGTAGAGGCCGCCGCCCGCGCCGCAGCAGAAGCTGTGCTCGCGGCTCTGCGCCATCTCGACCGCCCGCATCCCCGGGATCGCCTCCAGGACCCGGCGCGGGGCCTCATACTCGCCGTTGTGCCGGCCCAGGTAGCAGGGATCGTGGAACGTCACCAGGGGGGATGGGCCACCGGCGGGTCGGATCCGGCCCTCGTCGATCAAGCGGGCCAGGAGCTGTGTGTGATGCCACACCTCGTACTGGCCCCCCAGCTGCGGGTACTCATGCCTGAACGTATTGTAGCAGTGGGGACAGAGGGTGACGATCTTCTGCACGCCGTGACGGGCAAGCGTCTCGATCGTCCGGCGGGCCTGATCCTGGAACAGGTACTCGTTGCCGACGCGGCGCGCGGGATCCCCGGTGCAGGTCTCCTCGTCGCCCAGGATCCCCACGTCGACGCCGGCCGCGCGCAGCACCCGCACCAGCGCCCGCAGCGACGCGTGGTTGCGCTCGTTCAACGCCGCCGCGCAGCCCACCCACAGCAGCCACTCCGCCCGGTCGCCCCGAGGGAGCGACTTCACCTCAACTCCCTCAGCCCAGGCCGACCGCGCGATCCCCGCGCCCCTGAACGGATGGCCCCGCGCCTCGAGGCTGCGCAGCGCGTCCTCCATGGTCTCGGGCAGGCTCGCCTCCTCCATGACGAGATGCCGGCGCATCTCGACGATCTTGGGCACGTGCTCGATGAAGACCGGACAGGCCTCCATGCAGGCGAGGCAGGTGGTGCATGCCCACAGGGCCTCGGGCGAGATCACCCCACCGCCCAGGGCGCGCGAGGCCGTCCCGTTCGTGCGCACCATCTCGTCGCGCAGGTCCAGGACCACGTGCATGGGCGAGAGCACCTTGCCGGTCAGGTTGGCAGGACACACCGCCGTGCAACGGCCGCACTCGGTGCAGACGTCCAGATCGAAGAGGTCCTTCCAGGTCAGATCTGAGAACGCGGATGCCCCGAAGCGCTCGGTCCGCTCGAAGTCGATCAGGCTCACCCCTGCCGGGTTCTGCAGGGGTTGGAGGTACGCGTTGACCGGGGCCAACACCAGATGGAACAGCTTGGAGTACGGGATGTAGGCGATGAACCCGATCGAGAGCAGGAAGTGGACCCACCACAGCCCGGCGTGGCTGAGCCGGACGGCCCCGTCGGTCATGCCGGCGGCACCGACCAGGCCGGCGACCGCGTACCCGACCGGCGACCAGGCGCCCCACGGGTCGCGCGTGCCCGCGATGCGCAGCCCCTCGACCAGGAATCCGGTCACGAGGATGAGACCAAACAACCATAGGATGGCGGCATCCGCGAAGATGCCGCGCCGCAGTCGCGGCGTCTTTGCCACATAGCGCATCACCAGGGCCGCGGCCACGCCGATGATCGCCGCCAGGCCCATCACGTCGAGGGCCAGCGACTGGAAGTACAGGTAGAACCGGCCCTGCATGATGCGCAGGCCCAGGTCCTGATGGATGAAGACCACGGTGGTGCCCGCGAGCAGGAACACGAAGCCCCAGAACAGCGCAAAGTGGTACAGGCCGGCGACCCGGTCGACCAGGAGCCTGCCGTGCGCAAGCACGTGCCGCGCCACGGCCCGGAGCCTGGGGCCGACCGGGAACCGCCGCTCGGCCGACCGGCCCCGCCGCCACATTCGCACGTGCCGCCAGATGCCGTAGGCGAAGATGCCCAGGGCCACGGCGGCCAGCAGGTACATGATCACCACGCCGATTGTGGGGATGTTCCAGTAGATCTCGCGGGTAGGGACCATGGGGGAAGCCGCCTCCGACCGGACGCCGCGCCCGCCGGGGTTACCGGCCCTTGAGCTCCTTCACCTTGGCGATCAGGGCAGGCACGACCTCGCGGTAGTCGCCCGCGATGCCCAGGTGAGCCATCGAGAAGATCGGCGCCTCGGGATCGTGGTTGATCGCTACGATGGTCCGGGCCCCGGACGCCCCGGCGATGTGCTGTGTGGCGCCGGATATCCCCACCGCGATGTACAGGGCGGGCCGGATGGTCTTGCCGGTCTGGCCGATCTGCCAGCTGATCGGAACCCACCCCGCGTCGGCCGGGGGCCGCGAGGCCCCCACGGCGCCGTCGAGCAGGGCCGCCAGTTCCTCCAGCAGCTTGAAGCCGTCGGGCCCTCCCATACCGCGGCCGCCGCCGATCACAATCTGCGCATCCTCAAGTCCTACATCGGCCTGCTCACGCAGTACCTCGCGCACGCGCGTGGGTAGGGCGCCAGCGTCTATCGCGACCGCGACGTCTTCGATCGTCGCGGTCGCAGGCTTGGGCTCGGGGACGTCCAGCGCCCGGGGCTTCACCGAGAGGACGGCCGGCCGCTTCGTCACCACCAGGGTCGCGATGGCGCGGCCCCCGTAGACCTGCCGGCGGGCGGTGATCACGCCGTCCTCGACTCCCAACTCGACGGCCTCGGTGACCAGCGCCGCGGCCATCCGGTGCGCCAGGCGCGGGGCGAGCTCGCGGCCGACGGTATCGGCGCTGACCAGCACCACCTGGGGAGCCGCGCGCTGGAAGATCGACTCAAGCGCGGCGAGCGCGGCGTCGGTCTGCCCGGCGGTCAGGAGGGGGTGGTCCACCCGGTAGATCGCCGTCACACCGTGGTGTTGCAGGACGTCGGTGGCCTCCGCCAAGTGGGACCCATGGCCCAGCAGCGCCGCGGCCATGCCCAGCCCGAGCCCGGCGTCGAGCGCGCGCGCGGCACCGACGAGTTCCAGACTCGACCGACCGAGCGTCCCATCGAGGGCGTGTGCGACCACGCAGATTCCGGCCATCTCCCTCTCCCCTCGCTACAGCAGCTTGAGATCCTGCAGGCGCCGCAGCAGGGCGGAAGCCTGCTCAGCGGGCTCGCCTTCTACGAACTCACACCTGGCCGTCCGTTGGGGAACGACCACCTCGCGGACTTCAACGCCAAGGGCGCCCTCCCCAACGGACGGCACCCCCAGATCACCCACCGGCCAGGTCTGGACCGGCTTCCGCTTGGCGGCGACGATATCCTTGACCTTGGGCAGCCTCGGGCGGTTGCCCTCGTCGCTGGCGATGGCCACGACTGCCGGCAACCGGGCCTCAACCTGATGGAAACCGTCGTCGGCCATGCGGCGGACCAGGAGGCCGCCGTCGGCGGCTTCCACGCGCGTGGCAAAGGTCACGCAGGCCGCGCCGATCGCCTCGGCCAGCAGCGGGGGCACGGCGCGCTCGACCCAGTCGGCTGACTCGCATCCGCAGAGCACCAAGTCGAACCGGCCCACGCGTCGGACCGCGGCGGCCAGGATCCCGACCTTCTCGATGCCCAACAGGTCGGGCCCGCGGGGGTCGTCCACCACGACGGCCTCGTCCGCGCCCATCGCCAGGGCAAGCCGCACCGCGTCGCCCAGGGCCGATTGCGGACCCAGGGTCAATGCGGTCACCCGGGCGCCGCCGGCGTCCTTGAGCTGCAGGGCCACCTCGAGCGCGTTCTCGTCGTAGGTCGAGATGACCAGCGGCCGGCCGTCGCGGACCTGGCGTTTGGTCGATGGGTCGATGGCAAAGTCACGTACGGGCAGCTCGGGATCGACGACCTGCTTCAGACAGACGATGATGTCCACGCGTGTCCTCCGTCTCGCTCAGCGCCGGCCCAGCACGTGCCGGGCAATGACCAGGCGTTGGATCTCGGACGTCCCTTCGTAGATCTCGGTGATCTTCGCATCGCGGAAGTAGCGCTCGACCGGATAGTCCTGGCTGTAGCCGTACCCGCCGAAGATCTGGACCGCCTTGTGCGCCGCGAACATGGCGGTCTCGGATGCGGCCAGCTTGGCCATCGCGGCCTCGCGGGCGTGCGGCCTCCCCTCGCCGCGCAGGACCGCGGCCCGATAGGTGAGCTGCCTGGCCGCCTCCAGCCGGGTGGCCATGTCGGCCAGGGCCCAGCGGATCGCCTGAAACGACGCGACCGGCGCGCCAAACTGCTCACGCTGCTGCGCGTAGACCGCCGACTCCTCCAGGCACGCCCGCGCGATGCCGAGCGCCTGCGCGGCGATGCCGATGCGACCGCCGTCGAGGGTCGCCAGCGCGATCTTCCCGCCTGCCGCCCTCTCGCCCAGCAGGTTGTCCGCGGGGACGCGGCAGTCCTCAAAGACGAGCTCTGCGGTCGACGAGCACCGGATGCCGAGCTTCTTCTCGACCTTCCCTACCCGCAGGCCGGGGAACGACTTCTCCACGAGAAACGCGGAGAGGCCCCGCGCCCCCGCCGCGGCTTCGGAGCGGGCGTACACGACGCAGAGGTCCGCTTCAACGCCGTTCGTGACGAAGAGCTTGGTGCCGTTGAGCACCCACTCGTCGCCGCGGAGGGCGGCCGTCATCCGCAGGGCCATGGCGTCTGAGCCCGCGGTCGGCTCGGTCAGGCAGTAGCACCCCAGCCGCCGGCCGGCCACGAGGTCGGGCAGGTAGCGGCGCTTCTGGTCTTCGCTGCCCCAGCGGAGGATGGGATCGCAGACCAGCGAGTTGTTGACCGTGACGATGGCCTGGAATCCCGCCGAGGCGCGCGCGAGCTCCTCCTGCGTGATGACGTACGCGAGGGGGTCAAGCCCGGGCCCACCGTACTCCTCGGGCACCATGAGGCCCATCAGGCCCATGGCGGCAGCTCTGGCGATCGCGTCCGCGGGGAATCGGGGATTGTGGTCGAGATCAGCCGCAATCGGGAGCAGTTCGCGGGCGGCAAACTCCCGGACCGTGGCCTGGATCATCCGGTGTTCGTCGGATATCTGAACAGCCATGCGGCCCTCGCGCTGGTCTGACGTGTACTTCTTCGTCGCGGAAGGAAGCCCCTCCAGATCCGGTGTAGAGGATTCGTGAGACCCGTGGCTGAGCCTGTTGTCGTCATCGCCATCGTGCTCGCCGCGCTGGCCATCAGCGCTGCGGCGATCTCCTACCGCCGCTTCGCCGATCTGCGGGCGCGGCTCGCCGACTATGTGCGGACCGCGGCGCCCGAGATGACCATCGAGGCGCCGACCGATACCGGCTGGCGGCTGCGCATCCTGGGCGCAGAGGTGAACCTCGACCTGGCCTCCCTGGCGCGCCGCCGTCCCAGGGGCCAGGCCGAGCGCGCCTGGTTCGACCAGATCATCGACGAGATCCGCGCGACGATCCCGGCCCCGCGGGTCCCACCCTTCGCCCTCGTGCGCGACCAGATCGTCCCCCTGTTGAAGCCTGTGGAGTATGTCGAGGTGTTCGAGCGCTATCCCCAAGGGCAACGGCTGATCTGGCGGGAGCTGTCAAACCATGTTCGGATCACCTACGCCGTCAGCGGCATCCACCAGTTCACGGCGATCACCGACGCCGCCCTGGCGGCCTGGTCACTCACAGCCGATGCGCTGCACGCGCTGGCGCTGGAGAACCTGCGCGCCCAGACCCGCCGTCTGCTCGACGAGATCGGCGGTCCGCGCCGTCGCTACGAGCACCTCGATGGGATGGACGCCACACGCCTTTTGGTCGCCGACCTGATCGTCCCGCCCGACATCACCGATGCGCTGCTGGCCATCCCGGAGGAGACCGTGCTGTTGGCGGCTCCGGCCGCGGAGCGGGCGGAGCTGGCCACGGAGGCCGCCGAACGGCATACCGCCACGACCCGGCCGCTCACACCGGCGCTCTTCCGCCGCAGGCCGGACGGCGTGATCGTGGCTGAGGAATCGACGGTCCGCTAGCGCCGGTAGTAGCGCCAGTCGAGCCGGCTGGTGACCCCCTGCTGCCCGAGGCGGGTATTGCCCAGCGTGTTGCGCACGACCGGCTGCGTCTTGGGGTTGGTGAAGAACATCACCGGCACCTGCTCGGCGACGATTTCCTGCCACCGCCAGTAGAGCGCGCGCCGCCGGGTCTGGTCGGTCTCGCGCGCGACCTGCTCGAAGATCCGGTCGATCTCCGCCTCCCAGGCCGTCCCCGGCCGTTCCTGCCGCGGATTCCAGTCGTGCAGCTCGCCGGAGCTCATCCAGTAGGTTCGCGCGGTGCCGGGCTCGTTGTCGCCCGTCAGCCCGATGATGATGGCGTCCCACTTGAACGTGTTATCCAGTTTGGTGACGAGGGTGGCGAACGCCTCGGGCGCGAAGGTCACCTTGATCCCGAGCTTCTCGAAGTCCTGCCGGACGATGTTGCCGATGGCCACGGCGTCCGGGTTCTGCGAGGGCGCCGACAGCTCGAACTCCACCGCGTGGCCCGCGGCGTCGCGGAGCCGGCCGCCGGCGTCCCGGCGAAACCCGGCCTCGGCGAGCAGGTCCTGTGCTCTTCTCAGATCGTATGGATACTGCCGCACGTTCGGGTTGTGGTACCGTCGATCCGCCACGCTCACCGGGCTCCAGGCCGGGGTGGCGCGGCCCGCGTAGACCTGCCGCACGATCGCGTCCCGGTCGATCCCGTGGTTGAGCGCACGGCGGAACCTGACGTCCTGGAACCAGGTGAGCTTGGGCGGCTGCAACCCACGGGGGTTCTGGTTGAAGACCAGATACTGCGACGAGAAAGTCTCCGGGCCGTCGTAGACCGTGTAGTTCCCCGCGGCCTCGCCCGCCTTGAGCTCAGCGTACTCGCGCGGCCTGGCGCTGTAGAGGTCGGTCTCGCGCGCGAGGAACTTGAGCTTCTCGGCGTCGAGGTTGGGGACGAACTGGATCACCAGCCGATCGAGGTAGGGCAGCCGCTGTCCGGATCGGTCCGCGTGCCAGTACCGTGGATTCCGGGTGAACGTCACGCGCTGCCCGAACACGTATGCCTGCATCACGAACGGACCCGTGCCCACGATCTCGCGCGGCGGCGTGTTCACCCCCCACGTGGTGTTGAAGGCCTGCCCCCCGCGCGCCAGCGCGGGCTCAAGCTTATGCCGCGGGATGATGACCAGACCGCTGATCAGACGCAGGAAGAACCCCAGCGGCTCGTCGGTCGAGAAGGCAATGCGTCGATCATCCAGTCGGTGCCACCGAACGGGCTTGCCGCCGAACACGAGAAGGTCCCGCGTCGTGCTCTGCACCTCCGGGGTGAAGACGACCCGTAGACTGAACAGTACGTCGTCCACGCTGAGGGGCCGGCCGTCCGACCACCGCACGCCGCGCCGCAACGTAAACGTCCAGGTGCGGCGGTCCTGGCTCAGTGTCCACGACTCGGCCAGCGCCGGCTCGATCTCGCCGGTCAGGTAGTTCACCTCGACCAGGCCGTCGAAGATCGGCCCGACCACGCCCCCGGTCGCCGTATCGGTGTAGATCACCGGGTTGAAGGTCCGCGGCTCGCTGACCTGGGTCACCACCAGGGTCCCACCGCGGCGACCAATCTCGGGGGCGTCGACCGCGACCTTCGGATTGGGGACGTCGGGGAGCGTGATCCTGGGCTGCTGGGCGCCCAGCGGGAGGGTAGCGACAAGTACGACGGCCGCCGTCACCGCTGCCGGCAGTGTCCTCATGCTGAACCTCCGGGATCTCGGCTGTGCTGTCATTCTAGGTGCACTGAGTCGCCCCCCGCTACCGCGCAGGACAGAAGCAGGGAAACGCGGCGGCATGTCGAATGGCGGCCCCACGCTGTCGCACGAACCCACACTCCCACCTGTGGTGATTGCCCGATTGCCGGGAGGGGACGTTGAGGAATCCGGCGGCCGCGAACGTGACACGGGTTGCCCTGCCGATCACCGGGCTCGCGGTTCTCGCGTTCGTCCTGATATCCCTCCTCGCCCGCCGGGAACCGGTCCCCGACACCGGACCGGATGCTCTTGACGTCAACCAGTGGATCACGCGCGCGGTTGAGACCGCCCGCGTGACCGAGACGGCCTACCCCACGCCGCCGCCGGGGGCGGCTCAGCGTTCGCGCAGGTGTGGGCACACCGCGGATTCGCCTACGTGGGCTCGTATGGGACGGCAGCCGGATCCCCGGCGATCTGCCCAGCCCGCGGGATCCGCATCGTCACCCTGTCCGATCCGGCACAGCCCCAGGTGGTGTCGTCGGTGGCGGCCATTTCCGGCACCTCCCAGGAGGACGTCGTCGTCAGGCGCATCGAGACGCCGCACTTCGCCGGCGACCTCCTCGCCGCGGGGATCCAGGCGTGCGTGCGGACCTCGAACGCGCCCCGGGGCGTCGACCTCTGGGACGTCACCGATCCGCGCGCTCCGCGGCACCTGGCCTTCTGGCGGGGCGGCCCGTTCGGCCCGACCGGCGCCCGGGGCGTGCAGGCCCTCCACATGTTCCTGCGCGGGGCGCGCGCCTATCTCGTTGCCACCGTACCTTACTCCGAGGTCATCGAGGGACGGGGAGACGTCAGGATCGTCGACGTCACCGACCCCCGCCACCCGGTGCAAGTGAGCCACTGGGGCACGCTGGCCGGTGCGGTCCTGGCCCCGGCCCCCGGCCAGATCTTCGTGGCCCGCGGCGTCCGCGCCAACAGGGCCGGGACCGTGGCCGCGCTCGCCTACCGCGACGCCGGCGCTGTCCTCCTCGACATCAACGACCCGGCGAGCCCGCGAATGGTCGGCCGCACACTCTATCCGCCGGGGTCGGACGGAGGCGCGCACTCGGTTTCGTTCGCACAGCATGAAAGCCTGCTGCTCACCGCGGATGAGGACTTCTCCCCGGCCGACGGATCGTGGGGACACTTGAGGATCTGGAATGTCAGGAACCCCGCGGCGCCGGCCGAGGTCGGACGCTTCATCACCCGGAATGCGGCAACGCTCACGCCGGTCGCCCCCGGTCTCTTCTCGATCCGCGGCCCATTTGTGCGCAACGGTACCGCCTACCTGGCCTGGTACAGCGACGGCATCCGCGTCGTGAATCTCGCGACCCCCGCGTCGCCTGACGAGACCGCGTTCTTTGTCCCCCCACCGGTCGCCGACCCGTTTGTCTTCTTCCCAACCGCTCCGCTGGTCGTCGGCGTGCATGTCGAGAACGAGCTGATCATCGTCAGCGACATCAACGCGGGACTCTACGTCCTGCGGCACGTGCCGTAGGGTGCGCCGATCAGGGGGCCTCGACGCGCCTGACGGCCTAGCCGTACTCGTAGAATCCCCGCCCGCTCTTCCGTCCCCACCACCCTGCCAGCACCATCTGCTTCAGCAAGGGCGGCGGCGCGTAGCGCGCGTCCTTGAATTCGTCGAACATCGCCTCGGCGATGTAGTACGTCGTGTCCAGGCCCACGAAGTCGAGCAGCGTGAGCGGGCCCATGGGGTGGCCGAGGCCGAGCGTGATCGCCGCGTCGATGTCCTCACGCGAGGCGACCCCCAGCTCCAGCGCGCGGATGGCGTCGAGCAGGTAGGGGACGAGCAGCCGGTTGACGATGAAGCCCGGGGTGTCCCTGGCCACGACCACGGTCTTGCCCAGCGACTGGGCGAACTCGCGCATCCGGTGCACGACCTCGTCTGTGGTGCGCAGGCCGCGCACGATCTCGACCAGCGGCATGACCGGCACCGGGTTGAAGAAGTGAAGCCCCACGACCTTCCCGGGCCGGCCGGTCGCCGCGGCCATCTCGGTCACCGACAATGACGACGTGTTGCTGGCCAGGATCGCCTCAAGCCCCAGCAGCTCGTCCAGCTCGCGCAGGACCGCCTTCTTCTCTTCCATCCTTTCGATGACGGCCTCGACCACCAGATCGCAGCCGGCCAGGTCGGCGAGCGTCGTCGTGCCCCGAACCCGGTTGCGCGCTGCCTCGCGGGTCGCCTCATCGAGCTTGCCGCGCTCGACCGCGCGGCGCATCGATCCCTCGACTCGGTCGAGCCCGCGCTGCAGCAGCTCCGGGGTCAACTCCCGCACGATGACCTCGTAGCCCCCGCGGGCGGCCACCTCGACGATCCCCGATCCCATCAACCCGCAGCCTACGACCCCGACGCGACGAATCATGATCTCCTCCTTGTGATGTATCTCAGACGTCCGGCGCAACGACGCGTCGGACGAGCGGGACCGGCGCCGGCGCCGATGGTTCGATGACAAAGGCCGCGGCCACCTCCTGTACCGCCCTGTCGGCGTCGGTCCCGGTTCGAGCGTGGACGATGGCCAGGGCCTCGCCGGCCCGGACCCGCGCACCGACCGGCCGCGCGATCACGATTCCGACCGCCGGGTCAATGGCCTCGTCCTTCCGCGCGCGTCCGGCGCCCAGGCGCATCGCGGCCAGGCCCACGGCTGTGGCATCGATGGCGGTCACGACGCCCGCCGACCGGGCGGGCACCGGCGCGCGCACGGGCGCCGCCGGCAGGTGCTCGGGACGCTCGACGACCCGGTCGTCGCCGCCCTGCGCGCGGACCATCTCGGCGAACTTCGCCATGCCGTCGCCGGAGCGCAGACGGCGCTCTACCTCCGCGCGGCCATCCGCAGCGCTCCTGGACCGACCGCCCAGCGCGAGCATCCAGCCTCCGAGCGTCAGGCACAGGTCCTCCAGATCCGGGGGACCTTCCCCGCGCAGCGTGGCGATCGCTTCGCCGACTTCCAGCGCGTTGCCCACCGCGCGGCCGAGCGGCGCGTCCATGCCGGTGATGGCCGCGGCGACGCGGCGGCCGGCGGACCGCCCGATCTGGACCATGGCGGCGGCCAGGTGCGCCGCCTCGGCCTCGGTCTTCATGAACGCGCCGCGGCCGCACTTCACATCGAGCAGGATGGCGCCGGCCCCGGCCGCCAGCTTCTTGGACATGATGCTGGCCGCGATCAGCGGCACGCTGTCCACGGTCGCGGTGACGTCGCGCAGCGCGTAGAGCTTGGCATCGGCCGGAACCAGCCTCGGGCTCTGCCCCGCGATGGCGCAGCCGATCCGCTCGACCTGTGCGACGAACTCGGCCTGGGAGAGTTCGGTGCGGAAGCCGGGGATCGCCTCGAGCTTGTCGAGCGTACCGCCGGTATGACCGAGCCCGCGCCCGGAGAGCTTGGGCACAGGCACCCCAGCGGATGCCACGAGCGGCACGAGCACGAGCGACGTCTTGTCGCCGACGCCGCCGCTCGAGTGCTTGTCCACCGCCCGCGCCGCGAGCGGTCCGAGGTCAAGGGTCTCGCCTGACCGCGCCATCGCCGCGGTGAAGGCGGCCGTCTCGCCGGGGTCGAGGCCGCGGAAGTAGACGGCCATGAGGAACGCCGCCATCTGGTAGTCGGCGATCTCGCCCGCCACATACCCTGCGATCAGCGTTTCGATCTCGCCGGCATCGAGCGTCCCGCCGTCGCGCTTCTTGGCGATCAGGTCGTAGGCGCGGATCATCCGGGCAGGCGCTGCACGATGCGGCTGATAAGCCGGACGAAGTGGGGCTCGATGCGCCTGGCCACGGCCAGCACGTCCTCGTGCGTCACCTTCTCGTGGCCCTCACCGGTGGCCATGTCGGTGATCGCCGACAGGCCGAGCACCCGCATCCCCATGTGCCGCGCGGTGATCACTTCATGCACCGTGGACATGCCGACCGCATCCGCGCCCCAACGGGCCATCATGCGCAGCTCCGCCGGGGTCTCGTACGACGGACCGGTCACGCCGATGTAGACGCCCTTGCGCAGGGGAATGCCGATCTCCAGCGCCGCGGCTTCGGCCAGCGCGACGAGCTCCGGGTCGTAGGGTTCGGACATATCGGGGAACCGCGGGCCCAACTCGTCCTCGTTGGGTCCCACCAGCGGGTTCGTGCCCATGAAGTTGATGTGGTCGGCGATCACCATCAGGTCGCCCGCCCTGAAGTAGCGGTTGAGCCCGCCCGAGGCGTTGGTCACGATGAGCGTCGGGGCGCCCATTGCGCGCAGCACGCGCACCGGAAACGCCACCTCGGCCATGGACAGGCCCTCGTAGAAGTGCGTGCGTCCCGCCAGGACCGCCACGGCCCGGCCTTCGAGGGTCCCCACGAACAGCCGGCCCTGATGGCCCTCGACGCCGGGCCTGGGAAAGTGTGGGATGTCGTCGTACGGGAGGCAGGCGTCCGCCTGGACGGCCTCGGCGAGCGCGCCCAGGCCCGATCCCAGGATGATGCCGGCTTCGGGTGTACGGTCCGCGACCAGGCGAACGGCCGCGGCCGCCGCGTGCGCGCGTGCTGCCCACGTCATGGTGATCTCCTCGACCTGAAGATACCTACCGCTTCTTCCTCTTCGCTGCCGATGCGCCCGCGCCTACCCGACGCCGCCCGTCAGCGCAGACCAGAAGCTGTCGCCCGGACCGGTCCAGGCCACGCCGAGCGCTGCGGCTGCGGTGGCGCCCACGTCGGCAAACGTGCGCCGGATTCCCAGCCGCGCCCCGGCCGCCGGGCCGGGGCGCCAGGCGAGAACCGGAACCTGCTCGCGGGAGTGGTCCGTGCTCGGCGTCGTGGGGTCGTTGCCGTGATCAGCGGTGATGATGACGAGGCCGGCAGGGCCGGCCGCGTCGAGCACCTCCGGCAGCCGGCCGTCGATCGCGGCGAGGTGCCGCGCGAACCCCTGGGGATCGTTGCGGTGTCCGTAGACGGTGTCGAGGTCCACCAGCGTGCAGAACACCAGCCCGCGCTCCAACGTCTTCACGGCCTCCACGGCGCGGGTCAGACCGTCCATGTCACCGCGCGTATGGACGGCTTCTGTGACGCCCCGCCCCGCGAACAGGTCTTCGACTTTGCCGATACCCACGACCGGGTATCCTTCGCCCGCGATCGCGTCGAGCACCGTCGGTCCCACGGGCGGCAGGGAGAAGTCGCGGCGACGCGGCGTCCGGGCAAATGCGCCGACCCGGCCCGCAAACGGTCTGGCGATCACCCGGCTCACGCCGTACTCGCCCTGCAGGATACGCCTGGCAACCCGGCACCAGGCATAGAGCTGCTCGACCGGCACGACGTCTTCGTGCGCCGCGATCTGGAACACGCTGTCCGCCGACGTGTACACAATAGGGGCGCCGGTGCGCACATGCTCCCCGCCGAGCCGCTTGATGATCTCGGTCCCGGACGCCGCCACGTTCCCCAGCACGGGCCGTTCGATCGCGGCGGCGAACGCGTCGATGACCTCGGGCGGGAACCCGTCCGGATACGTGGGGAAGGGCCGTGTCAGGATCAGGCCCGCCAGCTCCCAGTGCCCGGTGGTCGAGTCCTTCCCGGTCGACTGCGCCCTCAGGATGCCCGCGGCCGCCTCGTGGTGCTCGACCGGGCGGACGCCGGGCAGGTCGGCGAGGGTCCCCAGTCCCAGCCGCTCGAGCACCGGCACACGCAGGCCGCCCACGGCCCGCGCGGTGTTGCCGAGGGTGTCGCTTCCCTCATCGCCGTACCGGGCGGCATCGGGGAGCGCACCGATCCCCAGGCCGTCGAGGACAAGGATCAGGGCGCGCCGCGCCCCCAAATTCGGGGGCCGGCCGTACTCAGCCACGTGATCGCCGCCCGACGACCATGCGGTCGCGCGGATGCGCGCGCCGGTAGACCTCGCGCAGCCGCGATCGGGTCAGGTGCGTGTAGAGCTGCGTGGTCACCACGCTGGCGTGCCCCAGCATCTCCTGGACCGCCCGGAGGTCCGCGCCGCCGTCGAGCAGGTGCGTGGCAAACGAGTGGCGCAGCGTGTGCGGGTGGATCGGCGCGCGGAGACCCGCGCTCCGCGCGTTGGTGCGCAGCATCTCCCACACGCTCTGCCGCGTGAGCCGGCCGCCGCGCCGGCTGACGAAGAGCGCGGCCGTCGGCCGCCGCCCGACGAGCGCCGGCCGGGCGTGCGCGAGATAGCGTTGCAGCGCGCGGACCGCGGCGGCGCCGATCGGGACGATGCGTTCCTTCGCGCCCTTGCCGACGCACCGGACGTACTCGACCGACAGGTGGACGTCGCCCACATCGAGCGCGACGAGCTCGCTCACCCGCAGGCCCGCGGCGTAGAGCAGCTCGAGGATCGCCCGGTCGCGCACCGCGAGTGGACCGTCGCCGCGCGGCTGGGCCAGCAGCCGTTCCACCTCTTCGACGCTGAGGATGCCCGGCAGCCGCCTCCCGGGCCGTCCTGTGCCGATGTCTTGAGCGGGGTCGTCGGCGATCAGCCCCTCACGGAGCAGGTAGGCCGTCAAGCCGCGGATCGACGCCAGCCGCCGCGCCACCGAGCTGTCGGCCAGGCCGCGCCGGCGCAGGGCCAGCAGGTAGAGCGTGATGATCGAGCGGCGCAGGGCTGCCGGGGCGCGCACGCCGCGGCGGGCCGCAAAGGCCGCGAAGTCTGCCAGATCGCTCGCGTAGGCGTCCACGGTCGTTCGGGCCAGACCGCGCTCAGCCAGCAGGTGGGCGAGGTAGGCATCGATCGGCCCGTCCAGCCCGTCCGGGCGAACTCCGCGGTGGTCGATGCCGCGCATCAGGGCCTATCCGCTGACCGCCAGGACAGCATCATGAGCCCGATCAGGGACTTGGCGTCGCACACCTCCCCGCCGGCGATCAGCTCCGGAATGCGGCTGCGCGGGACCGCCACCACTGCGAGCCCTTCCTCTTCGGGCTGCACCTGCCGGGCCACCGGGCGCAACCCGCGCGCGCGGAAGATCGTGATCTCCTCGGTCAGCACGCCCGGCGACGGTGCAAACGTGAGCATGAGGTCCATCGTCTCGGCCGCATATCCCACCTCTTCCGCCAGCTCGCGGTGGGCGCACGCCGCCGGGGTCTCGCCAGGCTCGAGTGTCCCGGCCGGGATCTCGAGGAGGAACCGCTCCAGGGCCTTGCGGTACTGCCGGACCAGGATGACCAGGTCGTCGTCGGTCACGGCGACGACCGCCGCCGCGCCGGGATGCTCGACGATCTCGCGGGAGGCAATCCGGCCGCCGGGCATGCGCACCTCATCGACGCGGAGCGTGGCGACGCGCCCCCGGTAGATCGTCCGCGACGCGACCGTCGGTTCAGCGCTCACCGGCGCCGCGCTCCAATGACGCGCGCGTCGGAACCGCCGCGCGCTCCAGCGCGGCCCGGATGAACGCGCGGTACAACGGGTGCGGCCGGTCGGGCCGCGATCGGTACTCACCGTGGAACTGGGTGCCCACGAACCACGGATGGTCGGGCAGTTCGATGATCTCCACCAGGTCGAGCTCGGGATAGATGCCCGTCACCCGCATCCCATGCGCCTCCAGCACCGACCGGTAGGCGTTGTTGATCTCATAGCGATGCCGGTGGCGTTCGCCGACCTCCGCGACGCCGTACGCCTCCGCGGTGCGCGACCCCGGAGCCAGGCGGCACGGGTAGCGCCCCAGGCGCATCGTGCCGCCCTTGTCTTCGATGCCCCGCTGCTCGGCCAGCAGCGAGACCACCGGGTGCGGCGTGCCGGGATCCACCTCGGTGCTGTTGGCGCCCTGCAGTCCACAGACGTGTCGCGCGAACTCCACCACCGCCCACTGCATGCCGTAGCAGATCCCCAGGAACGGCACCCCCCGCTCCCGCGCGTAGCGGATCGCGCGCACCTTGCCCTCGACCCCTCGGGCGCCGAACCCCGGGCAGACCAGGATGCCGTGGAAGGGCTGCAGGGCCGCGGACATCTCAGCGTCGGTCCAGCGCTCGATGAGCTCGGAGTCGACCTTGGTCACCTCGACCGCGGCGTCGTTCGCGACGCCCCCGTGCCGCAGCGCCTCGACGATGCTGACGTAGGAGTCCTCCACGCCCATGTACTTGCCCACCAGGCCGATCCGCACGAGGCTCTGGGGGTGCCGCAGCCGCTCCACGATCCGCCGCCACTCGGCTAGGTCGGGCTCGGGCAGGTGCTCCAGACCGAGCCGCTGCACGATGATCCGACCCAGCCCTTCTTCCTCCAGGATCAGGGGGACCTCGTAGATCGTCTGCGCGTCGAGGGCCTGGATCACCGCCTCGGGCTCCACGTCGCAGAACAGGGCGATCTTCTCCTTGACCGCGCGGCCCAACGGTCGCTCGGTGCGGCACACGATGACGTCGGGCTGGATGCCGATGGCGCGCAGCTCCCTGACGCTGTGCTGCGTGGGCTTGGTCTTCAGCTCGCCCGCCGCCGGCAGATAGGGAATCAGGGACACGTGGATGTACATGACGTGCTGGTCGCCCACCGATCGCCGGAACTGCCGGATCGCTTCCAGAAACGGCAGGCCCTCGATGTCGCCGACGGTGCCGCCGACCTCGGTGATGACTACATCCGCGCCGGTCGATCGGCCGAGGTTGCGGATCTCGTCCTTGATCTCGTTGGTCACGTGCGGGATCACCTGGACCGTGCCGCCGAGGTACTCGCCCCGTCGCTCGCGCGCGATGACCGTGTTGTAGATCTTGCCGGTGGTCGTGTTGTTCTGCCGGCCCAGGTTCTCGTCGATGAACCGTTCGTAGTGGCCCAGGTCCATGTCGGTTTCCGCGCCGTCGTCGGTGACGAAGACCTCGCCGTGCTGGTGCGGGTTCATCGTGCCGGCATCCACGTTGACGTAGGGGTCGAACTTGAGCAGCGTCACCTTGAGGCCCCGGCTCTTCAACTGCCGGCCAATGGAGGCCGAGGTAATGCCCTTGCCAAGCGCCGACGCCACGCCTCCGGTCACGAAGATGTACTTGGTCACGGCGTTCCTCCCCAAGCGTCCTCCAAGAGTCTGCCTACCGTACGCCCGCGGTTCGCTTCCGCCGCGCCCTGGCGAGCAGCTCGGCGGCATGCTCGCGGGCGATCGGCGTCGGCACCCGGCCTGACAGCATTCTGGCGATCTCCTCCGTCCGTTCCTTCGACGACAGCGCCTGCACGCGCACGACCGTCCGGCCGCGTACGACCTCCTTCGACACCCAGTAGTGCTGATCGCCGAGGCTCGCGATCTCCGCCAGGTGGGTGATCACCAGCACCTGGCACCTGTGGGCCGCAGCCAGCAGCACCCGGCCAACGGCACTCGCGGTCCGAGCGCCGATGCCGGCTTCCACCTCGTCGAACACCACCACCGGCACGTCGCCGGAGGCGGCCAGCACATGCCGCAGGGCGAGCATCACCCGTGAGAGCTCGCCGCCCGAGGCGATCCTCGCCAGCGGCCGGATCTCTTCGCCGGGATTCGGGGCCAGCAGGAACTCAACCCGGTCGACCCCCGCCGGTCCCACCGCGACCCGCTCGCCGTTGACGGGGAGCCCTTCCGGATCGAGATCCCGGCCGATCGCCACGGTCAGGCGGGCGCGCCCGAGGTCCAGCAGCTCGAACTCTTGGTGCACGACCTCCTCGAGGCGCGCCGCGGCCGCGCGGCGCATCGCCGACAGACGGGCGCACCGCTCGGCGAGATCGCGGTCGATCGCCTCCAGCTCGGGGCCGATCTCCGCCAGGCGTGCGTCACCGGCGTCCAGGCGCGCGAGCTCGTCGGCTGCGCGGTCGCGGTACGCCAGCACCCCATCGAGGGTGTCGCCGTACTTGCGGCGCAGGCCGTGCAGCAGCGCCAGGCGCTCGCCGACGGCTGCGAGTTCGTCGGGCCGGTCTTCGATCCTCTCCCGGTAGCCGGCGAGCTCGTGCGCCACTTCGGCCAGGTCGGCGGCCAGCGCCTCGAGGCGCGACGCCACCGGAGCCAGGGTGGCGTCGATGCCAGCGGCGTCCCGCAGCATCGAGCGGGCCTGGCCCAGGCGGTCCACCGCGGCGCCGGCTTCGTGCTCGTACAGCGCGGCATACGCACCGGACGCCGCAGCCGCCAGCCGTTCCGAGTTCGCCAGGCGCGTCCGGCGCGTCCGCAGAGCGTCGTCTTCGCCCGGCTGCGGGCGCGCGGCGTCGATCTCCTGCACCTGATGGCGGAGCAGGTCGACCCGGGCCAGACGCTCGCGCTCGCCGGTCACGAGTGCCGCCCGCTCAGCACGGAGGGCCTCCCGACGCTGGACGCGCTCGGCGACTTCGCGCCGCAGCGACTGGAGCGGCGTGCCGCCGAAGGCGTCGAGCACCTCCATGTGGGTCTGGGGCCGCAGCAGCCGCTGGCTCTCGTGCTGTCCCATGACCTCGACCAGCAGCTCGCCCAGATCTCGAAGCATGCCCACCGTCGCGGGCCGGCCGTTGATCCACGCGCGCGACCGGCCGTCGGAGGCGATCTCACGGGCGACCACGAGTTCGCCGTCGGCCATCCCCTGGTCGGCGAGCCAGCGCGCGGCGGCCGGGGCAGACTCCGGATCGAAGCGCGCCTCGACCCTGGCCGCCGCCGCGCCCGTGCGCACGAGGTCGCTGCTCGCGCGCGCACCGGCCGCCGCGGTCAGGGCGTCGACGATGATCGACTTGCCGGCCCCGGTCTCACCGGTGAGCACGTTCAGGCCCGGACCGAACTCGAGCGCGGCGGATTCCACCACGGCAAAGTCCCTGATGCGCAGCTCGACGAGCACTACCGCTCTCCCCACGCGAGCTTGGTGCGCAGGATGCTGTAGAAGCTCGACGTCCCCAGACGCACGAGCCGGGTGCGCTCGGCCGCGCGGCGCACGACCACGCGTTCGCCGGGGGCGAGGGTGTGGCTCTCCTGGCCGTCCACGGTGAGCCGCACGTCCTCGTCCCTGACGGTCGCCTGGACCATCACCGTGGCCCCGCCCGAGACCACGACCGGCCGCGCCGTGAAGGTGTGGGGGCAGATGGGCGTGATGATGATGACGTCGACCTGGGGGTGGACGATCGGCCCGCCGGCAGACAGGGAATAGGCGGTCGACCCGGTCGGCGTCGCCACGATGACCCCGTCGGCCGGATAGGTGGCTAGGTGCTCGCCGTTGACCGAGGTGGTCACGTGGACCACTCGCGCCACGCCGGTCTTCGCCACGACCATGTCGTTGAGCGCAAGCGTCCGCACGCGGGCGCCGGCGGGCCCCACGACCTCGGCCTCGAGCATGCTGCGCTCCTCGGCTGACATCGCGCCGCCGGCCAGGTCCGGGATGACGCCCGGCAGGTCGGCCAGCGCGATCTCGGCCAGGAAGCCGAGCCCGCCCAGGTTGACGCCGAGGAGCGGCACGCGGCCGCCGGACAGCCTCGCGGCCATCAGGATCGTGCCGTCGCCGCCCAGCACGATCAGGAGGTCGGTCCCCTCGACCAGCGCGCCGTCGGAAGTCGCCAGATCCACCCGGCCGGCCAGGCGGGCGCCGCCATCGTTCATCCGGACCTCCACGTCATGGGCGACCAGCGCGTCCAAGGCGTGGCGCAGGTGCTCCACGCGCACGGGATCATCCCCAAACCGTATGGGATTGACCAGGATCCCGACCCGCATCATGAGGCCTCGCTCTCGCAGCCGTAGACCGCGCCACGGATCTCGTCGTCTTGAAGATCGGCCGCCGCGCCCGCCTCGTTCCGGAGGAGCACGAAGAACTCGCGGTTTCCGTCGGGCCCGAGCAGCGTCGAAGCGACCACACCCTCAGGCCTCAAGCCGATCTCCCGCGCCTGCGCCGTCACCTTCCGCAGCACCGCCTCGTGCACCGCTTGATCCCTCACGACCCCCTTCCGCGCGGCCTTCGGACCGGCTTCGAACTGCGGCTTCACGAGGGCGACGATCGCGCCTCCCGGCCGCACCAGGCGGGCGACCGACGGCAGCACCTTCCCCAGCGAGATGAACGAGCAGTCCACGGTCGCCAGGTCCGCGGCCTCGGGCAGATCACCGGGCGCGAGCCGCGCGGCGTGCCGTCCCTCCATCGCGACCACGCGCGGGTCCTGGCGCAGCCGCCAGTGGAGCTGGCCGCGACCGACATCGATGGCGTAGACCCGCCGCGCGCCGCGCTGGAGCACGCAATCCGTAAACCCTCCGGTCGAGGCGCCGACGTCGAGCACGACCTGCCCCTGCGGATCAAGGGAGAAGGCGTCCAGCGCCGCCGCGAGCTTGATCCCACCCCGGCTCACATACGCTGGCCCGCGGGCGCGGCGCTCGAGCGTGGCCGTGGGTGCGACCGACGCGCCCGGCTTGTCCATGCGCCGGCCGTCGACGAAGACCTCCCCGGCGCGAATCGCCGCCTCCGCCTGATGCCGGCTGGATGCGAGGCCGCGGCTCACACAGAGCAGGTCGAGCCGGATCCGCCCGCGCGGCGGACGCCGCGCCGGGCCCGCCCCCTGCGCCTGTCGGGCCGCGGGCGCGCGCCGCCGATCCTGAGCCTGTCGCCTCACCTACGCCTCCCGGACCAGCAGCATCGCCGCCAGCTCGCGCAGCACGTCGGCCTCAGGGCCCCAGCCGTCCAGCGCCGCCACCGCACGGCCGGTGTGCTCGCGCGCGATGGCCCGCGAGCGTTCGATCCCAAACGCCGCCGGGAACGTGAGCTTCGATGAGGCGGCGTCCTGCTGCGCGTCCTTCCCCAGCGCCTGGCTGGTGCCCACCTCGTCGAGCACGTCGTCGATGATCTGAAAGGCCAGACCCAGCCCCTCGCCGTATGCGGTCAGTGCCGCCAGGTGCGCGGGTGTGGCGCCGGCGAGGATTCCGCCTGAGCGGACGCACGCGCGGATCAACGCGCCGGTCTTCCACCGGTGGATCATCTGGACGCCCTCGCGGCGGTCGGCCGGCCACGCCCCAAATCGGGCGACGAGCGCGGGCCGGCCCTCGGCGAGCAGGTCGAGCACCTGCCCGCCCACCATCCCCTGCGTGCCGATCGCCGTGGTCACCTCTTCCATGACCCACACCATGCGCTCCGCCCCGGCGGTCGCCGCGTTGCGGGCGATCATGGTGAACGCCAGGGCGTGCAGCGCATCGCCGGCGAGGACCGCCACGGCCTCGCCGAACGCCACATGACAGGTCGGCCGGTTGCGCCGCGTCGCGGAGTTGTCCATCGACGGGAGGTCGTCATGGATCAGCGAGTAGGTATGGATCAGCTCCACCGCGCACGCCGTCGGCAGCACCGCCTCCGGCCGGCCGCCGACGGCCTCGGCCGAGGCCAGCACGAGGAGCGGCCGCACCCGCTTGCCGCCGGCAAACAGGCTGTAGCGCATCGCCTCATGCAGCGGCCCGGGGGCCGTCCCCGGTGGGGGGAGCGCGGCCTCCAGTGCGGATTCAACCATGGGGCCGCGCGCCGCCACGTACGGCGCCAGCCCGCCCGCCGCGAGCACTGGGTCAGTCATAGATCGAGCCACCCATGCGAATGGCAAATGCCGACTCTCCCACGAAGCCCCAGGGACGCGGCCTGCCGCTGGACGAAGACCCGAAACCCCACGCCCTGCACGCGGCCTGAGATCCGTAGGTGCGCGCGCACCACGGTCTGCGGCGCCGCCTCAGCGCCGCGGCGCCGGCCCCGATCCCCCGGCACGGGACTCCTCCCGAACGATGGTGCCCAGGACACCGTTGACGAACCCGCCGGACTCATCGGTGCCGTACCGCTTGGCCAGCTCGACCGCTTCGTTGATCACCGCGCCCGGGGGCGTGGCGAAGTGCCGCAGCTCGTACAGCGCCATGCGCAGGATCACCCGGTCCACGCTGGCCAGGCGCTCGAGCGTCCAGCCGGACAGGTGGGGGGCGATCAGCGCGTCGAGCTCAGCCCGGTGCCGCGCCACGCCCCGGCACAGAGCGTCAACGAACGCCCAGTCAATCGAGGGATCGTCGGCCCGGGCGCCTGCGATGGCCTCTTCGATGGGGACGCGGCCGACGTCGTGCTGGAAGAGCACCTGCAGCGCGAGGTCCCGGGTGCGGCGCCGATGGATCTTCACTGCCCCGCGGCCCGGAAACGACAACGACCACCGCGAGGGGGCTGTCGCCCGCACCCGCGACCGGCGAACCGGTCCGCGCCGTGCGACGCGGCAGAGCTCCATCGGTGGTCCTGCACGTCAGTATTTTACCAGCGATGCGCTCTCCGGGGAACTCCCGCTTCCGGCCGGGCGCCGGCGGTCTACTTCACCCGCTCCAGGTACTCGCCGGTGCGGGTGTCCACGCGGACGAGATTGCCGACCTCGACAAAGAACGGCACCTGCACCACGGCGCCGGTCTCGAGCGTCGCGGGCTTCGAGCTGCCCGAGGCCGTGTCGCCCTTGACGCCCGGCGGCGTGTCGGCGACGACGAGGTCCACCGAGTTCGGCAGCTCCACCCCGATCGGCCGGTCCTCGTAGTAGACGACGGTGACGACGGTGTTGTCCTTGAGGTACAGCCGGCCGTCGCCCAGCAGGTCGCCGCCGATCGTCACCTGGTCGAACGTCTCCTGGTCCATGAAGATGTAGTGATCGTCCTCGTGGTAGAGGTATTGCATGTCGCGGTGCTCGAGGAACGCCCGCGGCACGCGCTCGCCGGCGTTGAACGTACGCTCGGTGATCGCGCCGGTCTTCAGGTTGCGAATCTTCGCCCGGACGTACGCGCTGCCGCGGCCGCGCTTGACGTGCTGCGACGCCACGATCGCGTAGAGATCGCCGTCGAGGGTCACCACCACCCCGGACCGGAAGTCGTTGCTCGAAATCACGCGCCCACCTCGGTGAACTCCTTGGGGAGTGTCGTCAGGTTTTCACACCCGCCCTCGGTAATGACCACCAGGTCCTCGATCCGCACCCCGCCCCAGCCCGGCAGGTAGATCCCGGGCTCGACGGTGACTACCGCGCCGGGCTGCAGCACCGCCTCTTCGCGCGGGGAGAGTGTCGGCCCCTCGTGAACGGCCAGACCCACACCGTGGCCCAGACTGTGGCCGAACGCGTCGCCGTAGCCGGCGCCGGCGATGACGTCACGGGCCAGCGCATCCCCCTCACGGCCGGTGATCCCGGCGCGCAGGCCCTCCAGCGCCGCCTGCTGCGCCTGGAGCACGATGCCGTAGACTTCCCGATGCCGATCGGTCGCCGGGGCGGTGACCAGCGTCCTTGTGCAGTCCGCGGTGTAGCCGTCTGTGACCGCCCCGAAGTCGATGGTGACGCACTCACCCGGTCCGATCACCCGGTCGCCGGCCACACCGTGCGGCAGCGCCGCGCGCGGGCCCGACGCCACGATGATCTCGAACGGCATCCGCTGAGCGCCCCGGCGCCGCAGCCGCTCCTCGAGCGCGACGGCGATGTCGCGCTCGACCGCGCCCGGGCGGACCAGCGGCACGACGTCCACGAACGCGGCCTCGGCCACGCGCATGGCGCGCCGGATGGCCTCGACTTCTTCGGGCGCCTTGTGCCACCGGATGTGGTCGATGCCCTCCACGGGAACGACCTCGGACGGTGCGATCGCCTCCGCGAGTCTTCGGAACTGCCCGACGGGCAGGAACTCCTCCTCGATGGCCACGCGGCGGGCGCCGGCCTGCTTGAGAACCTCGGCCGCGGCGTCCAGCAGCGGGCCCTTGGCCCGCACGCGCGCGATCCCCGGGGCCTGTGATGCGGCCTGTTCGACGTACCGGAAGTCCACGACCAGCGTGGGCTCACCGCCGACGACGACGACCAGGCCCGCGGATCCGGCGAAGCCCGAGACATATGTGACATTCTGGGGTCGGGCCAGCAGCACGGCGTCGGCGCCCGCGGCATCGAGCCGCGCGCGCAGCCGGATCAGGCGTTCGCTCTGTGCAGACACGGTGGTGAGAGACATACAGTCCGTAGGATACTCGAGGCGCGTGCTCGATTCAACCGCTCCCCAACACAACAACCCCCGGGGGCGGCATCAGCCGCCCCCGGGAATGAGAGATC
>JBBIOB010000008.1:0-67506 GCA_037443565.1 Armatimonadota bacterium
GATCGGCAACGTGCGGCGCTACCTCTGGAGCACCCAGCGGCGGCCGAAAAAGGTGCGCCGCTACTTCCGCCACCCGAGCGTCCGCTACGCCGCCTGAGGTGTTAAACATTTACCGCTCGCCGTAATATGAATCACAGCACTTAGGTCAAAGGAGCCTACCAGCAGCGACTCGCTCTTCCTCCTTCATAGGATCTAACATCCCCCTACGATTGCCTTCCGCCTCCCTAGCCCCCGGTTCAGCACGTGCGTGTAGACCATTGTCGTCTTTACGTCCTTGTGCCCGAGGAGCTCCTGGACCGTGCGGATGTCGTGCCTGTCTTCTACGAGGTGGCAGCCAATGACGAGAAGGCCGATCCGCGGCGTGCGCTTCAGCGGGCCCGGCGCGGGGCCGGACGCGCGGGCCGTGGCCGGTCGCGGACCGCGTCCACCGGGCATAGAAACCCGAACGGCTCCGCGCCGGCTCTGAACTGGTGAGGGGTGTTGGGAGGGATGTACACGAAGTCCATCGGGCCGACGCGGCGGACGGTGTTCCCGAGCCTCAGCCGGCCGTGCCCCCTGATGACCAGCACCGCGTGGGCGTGCCGGTGGCGTTCGTGCGATGAGAACCCGCGCGGCGCAATCTCGAAGTACCGTAACTGAAACGCCGTGGGCTCGCCCGCGGCGCCGACGAGCACGAACCGCTCCACACCCTTCCACGCCGGCGCCGAGCCCTGCGGTGGTTTGTACGGCCGCGGCGCGATGCCCGCCCATCGGAACTTCGCCGGATCGAACCGCGCGATCAACGGCCGCTCGGCGCGCCGACGGGTCACGGCGTCACCACGACCTTGAGCGCCGGACCCATCGCGCGGACAAGATCATACCCGGCCATCGCCTCGTCCAGCGAGAGCCGGTGGGTGATCAGCGAGGTCACCGGCAGGCCCGCGCGGAGGAGCTCCAACGCCTCTCGGGTGTCGTCCGGCCCGGCCGAGTAGGAGGTCGCCACCGTGATCTCTCTGAAGAACAGGTCGTGCGCGTCCAGCGGCCAGCGGGCTTCGGGCGCCGTCGGCGTGAAGACGAGGATCGTCCCGCCGCGCGCCACCGCGCCGGTCGCGGACTCCAGCGCATCCACCGTGCCGGGTCCCACGACCACCACGTCGGCGCCGTCACCTTCGGTGACGGCCCCAACGGCATCGGCCAGGGGCTGGCGCGTCACGTCGATGGCGGCGTCGGCGAGGCGCGATGCGGCTGCCAGGCGCGCGGGCACCCGGTCGGCGGCCACGAGCAGCGAGGGCTCGGGGCGGTCCCGGAGGACCATCAGGTGCAGCAGGCCCATCACCCCGGCGCCGATGACCAGCACCCGGTCGCCGCGCCGCAGCCGCGCGCGCCGCACCGACTTCACGACGCACGCCAGCGGTTCGATAAAGGTGGCCGCGTCATCCGAGAGGTCGGGCGGCACGGCCAGTGCATCGTTGGCGACGGCCGGCGCCTGAGCGATGGCATGCGTGGCCAGACCGCCCGGAATCAGGCGCCGCGGCCGCCAGGCCTGGCACTGCACGTGATCTCCGCGACGGCAGGCGCGGCATGCCAGACACGGGGCGTGGTGGTGCACGAACACGCGGGCGCCGGGTTCGAAGCGCGCGCCCGACCCGGCCTCCACGACCACGCCCACCGCCTCATGGCCCAGGGGGACCGGCGCCTTGCGCGCGATGTACCAGTCCATGACCTCACCGGGGCACAGACCGCAGGCTGTGATGCGCAGGAGGAGTTCCCCGGGCCCCGGACGCGAGAGCGGGACCTCCTCCATCCGGAGATCTCCGGACGCGTGGAAGACCACGGCACGCGTGGTGGCCGGCCGGGTTACAGCCATCCGTTGCCGTTGGGCAGGACGCCGTACTTCAGCCCCGCGCCGCGATCGAGATCGCGAAACACCTCGCGGATCCCATCGAGCGATCGCAATTCGGTGATGAGGTCGGCGGGGCGCACCGCCCCGGCTTCCAGCAGCCGCAGGGCCTCCTGTACGTCCGCGGTGCGGTAGTGAAACGCGCTCACCAGGTCGATCTCGCTGTAGTGGAGCCGGGTGGCGTCGAAGGCCACCTCGCTGCCCCCGGGCAGGCCGCCGAAGAGAAGCACGCGCCCTCCCGGGGCGGCCCATCCTGGTGCCGTGCGCCAGACCTCAGGGGCGCCGGTGCACTCGATCACGACATCGGGTCCGACGCCGGTCAACGACCGGAGCGCGGTCGCAATGCCCGTCGAGCGAGCGTTGATGACCTCCCGCGCACCAGCCCGCCGCGCGCGATCCAGAGCCTCAGGCCGCCGGCCCACGGCGATGACGTCGAGCCCCCGCCGCCGGGCCTCCTGCACATGCATGAGCCCGATCGGTCCGAGCCCGACCACTGCCACGATCCCGCGATCCGGAGCCCTCAGCCGAGACCATCCGTGGACCACGCAGGCGAGCGGCTCGAGGAACGCGGCTTCGATGTACGACAGATGCGCCGGCTTGGAGAACAGGTGCTGTCGGACCACGCGCGGGGGGAGCCGCAGGTAGTCCCCGTACGTGCCCAGCGCGATCTCTTCGAACTGGGTCTCGCACAGGTTGTCGTGCCCGCGCCGGCACGCGCCGCACTGCCCGCATCCCGCGGTGGGGACAAACACCACGGGCTGCCCGGGCGCGAAGCCGTCCACGCCCTCGCCGACGCTCGCGACATCGCCCGTGCCCTCGTGGCCGAACGGGCCGAAGGCCAGCCGGGGGTGGCCCCGGCGGTAGGTCTTGAGATCGGTCCCGCAGGTTAGCGCCGCCTTGATGCGGACGACGACCTCGCCCGGGCCCGGGAGTGGGACCGGGAGGTCAACCAGATCGAGCGCGCGGGGACCGCGCAGAACCGCCTGTCGCATGCCGATCGGGAGGCCGCGCCCTATCGGCGGACGCCGCTCTCCGTGGGGAACTGCCTGTTCGTCCACTCCACAATTCCACCAGCCAGGTTCAGCACCTTCGTGTAGCCGGCACGCTGGAGATCCTGGACCACCCGGGCGCTGCGGGCGCCCACCGCGCAGTGGATGATGGCCGTGCGCCTGGGATCGATCTCCGAGGTCCGCGACCCAATCTCGCCCATGGGGATCATGGTCGCGCCCGGGATGTGGGAGATGGCCCATTCCCACGGCTCGCGCACGTCGATGAGCTGTGCGCCGTCCTCAATCAAGCGCCGCGCCTCGGCGGCGTCCACCTCTGGAACCCCGGCAGCCTCGACAGCCGCCGGCGCATGCTGCCGTCCCGGCAGTCCGCAGAAGGCATCATAGTCGATGAGCTGCGTGATCGTCGGCTGATCACCGCACACCGGGCAGGCCGGGTTGCGCTGCCAGCGCAGCGTTCGCACTTCACCGCTTGACGCGTCCATCATGAGCAGGCGGTTCGCGAGCGTCTGGCCTACACCCAGCAGGATCTTGACCGCCTCGACCGCCTGCAGGGATCCCATGAACCCGGCCACCGCGCCGATGATCCCGCCCTCGGCGCACGACGGCACCGAACCCGGGGGCGGCGGGGTGGGGAACAGACAGCGGTAGCATCCCCGGCCCGGCAGGAACGCCGTCGCTTGCCCCTCCCACTTCAGGATGCTCGCGTCGACCAGCGGCTTGCCCAGCAGCACACACGCGTCATTGACCAGATAGCGGGTGGGGAAGTTGTCGCTGCCGTTTATGACCACGTCGTAGGACCCGATGATCTCGAAGGCGTTCTCCGAGGACAGCGTCGTCTGGTACGGCACCACCGTCACGTCGGGGTTTGTGTCCTCGAGCGTCCGGCGCGCGGACTGCGTCTTCGGCCGGCCGATGTCGTGGGTGAAGTGGAGGATCTGCCGGTGGAGGTTCGATAGCTCGACCCGGTCGCCGTCCACGATCCCCAGCGTGCCCACCCCGGCCGCGGCCAGGTACAGCGAGACCGGCGAGCCCAACCCGCCCGCACCGACGACCAGCGCCTTGCTGTCGAGCAGGCGGCGCTGGCCGTCCACGCCGACCTCTTCGAGGATGACCTGGCGGGAGTAGCGGGTGAGCTGTTCCTTGCTGAGCAGCGGCGCCGCCGGGCGCCGGGTGTCCACGGCCATGCGAATCCCCCTAATAGACCACGACGGTCTGGCGTCCAGACCGTATTCCTAAGGTGCCATGGGACGCCCGGGGTGTCAACAAACGGCCGACGGATGATGCGGGCGCCCCGGGCAGGAAACAGCGCCCCGGCATGCGATATCATGGGCGCAGTGCCGGGGCGGCCGCGCCCTGGCGGCACCACGCAGGCGCAGCGAGGAGCGAGGAGGCGGGAGATGGACCAGGTGTACGATATCACGATCATCGGGGGCGGCCCGTCTGGGCTCTTCGCAGCCTACTACGCTGGGTTCCGCGGTCTGACCGTGAAGATCGTGGACAGCCAGCCCGACCTGGGTGGGCAGATCACCGCCCTCTACCCCGACAAGTACATCTATGACGTCGCCGGGTTTCCCAGGGTCCTGGGGAAGGACCTGGTGGCGAACTTGGTCGAGCAGGCGATGCAGTACGAGCCCGATGTCGCGCTCCACGAGGAGATCCGCACGTTCGAACGGCTGGCCGATGGCTCGTTCCGGTTCGTGAGCACGAGCGGCGAACACCGCGCGAAGGTCGTGCTGATCACCGCGGGCATCGGCGCCTTCACCCCCAAGACCTATGGGCGGCCCGAGATCGACCGATACCTGGACCGCGGGCTCGCCTACGCGGTCCGCCGGAAGGAGGATTATCGGAACAAGCAGGTCCTCGTAGTCGGCGGCGGCGACAGCGCGCTCGATTGGACGCTCGACCTGGTGCCAGTCGCGCGCCACGTGACCCTCATCCACCGGCGCGACACGTTCCGGGCGCACGTCAACAGCGTGAAGAAGCTCCACGCCTCGCCGGCCGAGGTGAAGGTGTTCTACGAGCTCAAGGCCCTCAGCGGCGATGGGGCCGTGCGCGAAGCGGTGATCGTGAACAACCAGACGCAGCAGGAAGAGGTACTCCGGGTGGATGCCGTCCTGGCGTTCCTGGGCCTGGTCAGCAACCTCGGGGCCATCGCGACGTGGGGGCTGGAGCTGCACGGCGATGCGATCCTGGTCAACACGCGCATGGAGACCAACATCCCGGGCATCTACGCGGCCGGCGATGTGGTGGAGTATCCGGGGAAGCTCAAGCTCATCGTGACCGGCTTCGGCGAGGCGGCCACGGCGGTCAACAACGCGGCCCACCACATCAACCCCGAGGCCTCGCTGTTCCCCGGGCACTCCTCGGCGATCATGGAGAAGAAGGAGAAGGCCGCGCGCGGTACCCCCGCACCGCCTGCGCCTGCACGTCGGCGCGGTACGACGACCGCACCAGCGGACCGGCCTCGACGTACATGAAGCCCCGGCGCAGGCCCTCTTCGCGCAGCGCCGCGAACTCCTCGGGGGTGTAGTAGCGGGCGATCGGGTGGTGGTCGGCGCTCGGCCGCAGGTACTGCCCGAGCGTCAGCACATCGACGTCGACCGCCCGGAGGTCGTCCATCGTCTCCAGCACCTCATCGGTCGTCTCGCCCATCCCCAGGATGATGCCGCTCTTGGTGAACGAGGTGTACCCCCACTCCTTGGCCCGGCGCAGTAGCTCGATCGATCGGTCGTAGTTGCCGCCGCCCCGGACGACCTTGAAGACCCGAGGTGTGCTTTCGATGTTGTGCGCCAGGATCTCGGGATTGGCGTCGAGCACGACCCGCAGCGCGTCAGGATCGCCCTTGAAGTCGGGGATCAGCACCTCAACCGTGCACGAGGGCAGCCGCCGGTGGATCTGGCGGATGGCCTCCGCGTAGATGCCTGCGCCGCCGTCTCTCTGGTCGTCGCGGTTGACCGAGGTGATCACCGCGTGGCGCAGCCCCATGGCGACCACGGCGTCGGCCACCCGCGCCGGCTCGTCCAGGTCGAGCTCGGTGGGCAGCCCGTGCGCGATCGCGCAGTAGCCGCAGGCGCGCGTGCACACGTTGCCGAGGATCAGGAAGGTGGCGGTGCGGCGTTCCCAGCACTCGCCGATGTTGGGGCAGCGCGCCTCCTCGCAGACGGTGTGCATCTGCTGCCCGCGCATGATCGCCTTGAGATCGACGTAGTTCTGGCCCCCGGGCAGGCGGACTTTCAGCCATCCGGGGCGCCGGGTGTCAACGGCCATCGCGAAACCCCTCGAACCATCCCTTCAGGTGATTCAGAAACTGCACCGCCGTCGCGCCGTCGAAGATCCGGTGGTCGAACGACAGGCCCAGGTGCATCATCGGCCGGATCGCGATGGCATCGTCGCGCACAACCGCGCGCTTGACGATCGCGTCGGTGGCGAGGATGGCGGCCTGCCCGGGCACGACGATCGGCATGGACCAGATCGAGCCGAAGACCCCGGGGTTGGTGATGGTGAACGTGCCGCCCTGGATGTCGGCCAGGACCAGTCGGCCCGCCCGCGCACGGCCCGTCAGGTCGTCGAGCGCCCTGGCGACGCCGGCCAGGCTCAACCGGTCCGCATCGTGAATCACCGGCACGACGAGGCCCTCGTCCGCGGCGATACCGATGCCGATGTTGACTGCCCGCCGCATGATCACCCCGTCCTCGCTCCACGACGAGTTCACGATCGGATACGCCCGCAGCGCTTCGCAGGCGGCGGCCACGAAGAATGCGGTGTAGGTCAGCGGAACCCCTTCGCGCGCGCGCCAGGCCTCCTTGTGTGCCTCGCGCCAGGTGACCACGGCGCGCATGTCCGTCTCGATGACCCCGTACGCGTGCGGAATCTCCCGCTTGCTCTGCGCCATCCGCTGCGCGATGGCGCGGCGGACCGGCGAGAGCTTCACTACGTCATCCCCCGACCGTGGCGCGACGAGGGGTGTCGGCTCCGTGTGCGCCCCGACGCGGTCCCGGTCGGCCACATAGTGCAGGATGTCCTCTTTGGTGATCCGGCCTCCGGCTCCGGATCCCCGCAGAGTCTCGAGCACGTGGTGGGGAATCCGGTGTTCCTCTGCCAGCCGGCGCACGAGAGGCGACAGCCTGACCCCTCGCACGGCGGCCGGGGGCGCCGCGCCAGCGTCCGCCGCGGCCACGGGCCGCCCGGCCGCTGGCTCCGTGGTCGCCGGCTGGTCGGCCGCGGGCGCCTCGCTCGATCCCGCCGGCCCCTCGGGCACCGCGACATCGATGAGGGCGATCGGCGCGCCGACCGGTCGCGTCTCGCCCTCGGAGGCCAGCAGTTCGACCAGCACGCCGCCGAGCGGGGAGGGCATCTCCACGTTGACCTTGTCCGTCGTGATCTCGGCAAGCGGCTCGTACTTCTCGATCGAATCGCCGGGCTTCTTCAGCCACCTGGCGATCGTGCCTTCGTGGATGCTCTCCCCAAGCTGGGGGAGCTTGATCTCGACCGGCATAGCCTCCCTCTCAGTATGCCGCCAGCCGCCGCACCGCGTCGGCAATCTTCGTGGACGTGGGCATGAAGGCGGCCGCCAGGCTGTCGGCGTATGGGACCGCCGGCACATCGAGGCCCGCGACGCGGAGGATGGGCCCGTCCAGGGCGTCGAACGCCTCTTCGGCGATGAGGGCCGCGACCTCGGCCCCATAGCCGAGAAACCGGTTGTCCTCGTAGACGATCATCGCCTTGCTGGTCTTCCGCACCGACGCCAGGATGGTCTGGACGTCGAGCGGCCGGAGTGTGCGTAGGTCCACCACCTCGGCGTCGATGCCCTCCGTGACGACCTCCTCGGCGGCGCGCAGCGCCTCGTGGAGCATCATCCCGTAGGCGAACAGCGACAGCGTGCTCCCCGGTCGCCGGACCACCGCCGGGCCGATGGGGACCACGTAGTCGTCGTCGGGCACGTCGCCCCTGACCAACCGGTACAGCCGCTTGTGCTCCAGGAAGAGCACCGGGTCGGGGTCACGGATGGCGGCCTTGAGCAGGCCCTTGGCGTCGTAGGCCGTGTACGGCGTGACCACCTTGAGCCCGGGGATGTGTGCGAAGGTCGCCTCGATGCTCTGCGAGTGGTACAGCCCGCCGTGCACCTCGACCCCGCCTCCGTACGGCGCCCGGATGGTGATCGGGCAGCCGAACGTGCCGTTGCTCCGGTAGCGGATCCGCGCCGCCTCGCTGACGATCTGGTTGTACGCCGGGTGGATGAAGTCCGAGAACTGGATCTCCGCGATAGGGATCAGCCCGTTGGCCGCCATGCCGATCGCGGCGCCGACGATGGACGACTCGGCCAGCGGGGTATCGAGTACCCGAGCCTCGCCAAACTCCGCGTAGAACCCGTCGGTGCAGCCGAACACGCCGCCTTTCAGCCCCACATCCTCGCCAAGCACGAGCACCCGCTCGTCTCGGCGCATCTCCTCGTACATGGCGAGGCGGATCGCGTCGATGTAGCGCATCTCAGCCACGGCCCCTACCCCTCGAAGAACACGTGGCGCGTCACCGTGGCGGGGTCGGGCGCCGGCCGCGACTCCGCGTAGTCGGTGGCATCGGTGACCGCGTCCTTGATCCGGCCGTGGATCTCGGTGTACCGCGCTTCGTCGAGGAGGCCGATCTGTTCCAGGTAGTGCTTGAACACGACCAGCGGGTCCTTGCTGCGCGCGGCTTCGATGTCGCTGGTCTGCCGGTACTTCTCCTGACGGTCCTCCGAGGAGTGCGCCGTCAGCCGCTCCACCCGGCACTCGATGAGCGTCGGGCCTTCACCGGTCCGCGCCCGGCGCACGGCCTCGCGGGCGGCGCCGTAGACCTCGAGGACGTCGGACCCATCCACCGAGACGCCCGGGAATCCATAGCCCGGAGCGCGCACCGCGACGCCGTCGGTGGCCATCTGGAGCCGCGTGGGCACGGAGATCGCGAACCGGTTGTTCTCGACCATGAAGACCACAGGCAGCCGATGGATACCGGCCAGATTCATCGCCTCGTGCCAGTCCCCCTGGCTGGTGCTACCCTCCCCAATGGACGTCACGGCGATCTCGCCGGTCCCGCGTACCCTGGCGGCGTACGCGATGCCCACCGCGTGCAGGTACTGCGTGGCGACCGGACTGCTCGTCGTGAAGATGCGGTGTCCGGCGTGCGCCCAGTGCGCCGGCATCTGACGGCCTCCGCTGGACGGGTCTCCCTCCCGCGCAAAGAGCCCGAGCATCAGGTCGCGCGGCGTCATCCCCTTGACCAGACACGCCGCCAGCGACCGGTAGTAGGGCACGAGCCAGTCGCGGCCCCGGTCGATCGCCCACATCACGGCCACCTGCGCGCCCTCATGCCCCTGCCCGGAGATCACGAACGGCACGAGGCCGGCCCGCTGCAGCACCCACATCCGCTCGTCGATCGCGCGGGCCAGAGCCAGATAGTAGTACATGTCGAGGAGATCGCTGGGGCCAAGCCCCAGCGCGTCGTGTCGCGCCGGCTGCACCCTGGTGTCTCGCACGGCCATCGATCCCCGCCCCCCTCCGGAGAGATCCGGCTCTTGAGACGTTCGTCTGCGTTCTATATGTGCAGGACTCTCCCCAAGGCGTCAAGCACAGCCTCGCGCACAGCCTCGGACAACGTGGGATGCGCGTGTACCGCAAGGCCCAGCTCCGCTGCGGTGCCCTCGAGGAACTTCGCGACCACCCCTTCGGTCAGCAGCTCGGTCACGGCCGGCCCCAGCATGTGGATGCCCAGGATCTCTCCGGTCCGCGCCTCGGTGACGACCTTCACAAACCCGTCGCGCTCACCCTCGATAGACGCCTTCGTGTTTGCCGAGAAGGGAAACCGCCCGACCTTGACGGTGTAGCCTTGCTCGACCGCCTGCTGCTCGGAAAGTCCCAAGGTCGCGACCTGGGGAATCGTAAACGTGGGCCTCGGGACCGTCAGGTAGTCCAACGGGGTGGTCTCGACGCCGGCCATGGCCTCCACCACATGGATCGCCTCGTGCGAGGCCACGTGCGCCAGGCGCCAGGGCTTGCCGATCACGTCGCCGACGGCGAAGATGCCCGGGACCGTCGTCTGGAACTGTGGGTCGACCTGCACCGCGCCGCCCTCGACGGCGACGCCGACGGCGTCCAGCCCAAGCCCGTCGATGAGCGGACCGCGGCCGACCGCCACCAGCAGGTACTCCGCTTCTACCGTCAGCGTCTCCTCGCCGCGCTCCACGGACAGCGCCACGCCGTCCGCACCGACCGTCACGGCTCGAGCCGTTGCGCCCGGATAGACCCTCATGCCCTTGCGCGTGAAGACGCGCTCGAGCGCCTTGCCGATCTCCTGGTCCTCCAACGGCAGGAGGGTCGGCAGCATCTCGATGACCGTCACCTCGCTGCCGAGCGCGCGGAAGAGGCTGGCGAACTCCACGCCCACGGCCCCCCCGCCGAGGATGGCAATGGAGGTGGGGAGGTCGGACAGCGCCAGCGCGCCGGTGCTGTCGAGGACCCGGGCGTTGTCGATGGTCACGCCCGGGATGGTGCGGGGCCTGGAACCGGTCGCGATCAGCGTGTGCCTGGTCTCGAGCTCGGTCTGCGATCCATCGTTCAGCGCGACGCTCACGCGCGCGCGGCCCAGCAGGCGGCCCGCGCCCTCGAAGACGTCGATCTTGTGCTTGCGCATGAGGTACTGGACCCCGCGGTGGCCCTTCTCGACCACCTGGGCCTTGCGCGCCTGCATCCGCGCGAAGTCGACCCGCACCGGACCGGTCTCGACGCCGATGGTCGCGGCGTCCTTGAGGCGCTCCACGAGCTCGGCAGCGTGGAGCAGCGCCTTGGTCGGGACACACCCGACGTGCGTGCAGACGCCTCCGAGCTTGTCACGCTCGACCACCGCGGTCCGCAGGCCCAACTGCGCGGCGCGGATCGCACCGACGTATCCGGCGGGTCCTCCGCCGATGATCACCAGGTCATACGGAGACGGCACCTCGACCTCCCTGGGCGGTCACGATCCGGCATGGGCTGTGAGGTCACGCGTGCGCGCGACGAAGGATTCCCATGGGTGTGGAGTGGGGCATGCGCCCCGATGAGGTTCGGGGCACGCGCCGGCCCCTCCTGCCCGCCGCGACTACCGCCGCACACGGACGCGGATCGTGTGATGCCCCGTGGCACCGTCAGGTAGCGGCGGCGATTCGCGGGCCGTCTGGGTCACCCCGGTGCCGTCCTGCGCGCGTACCTTGAGCGCGTATTCCCCGGGAGCCGCCGGCTTCCAGATCGCGGCCCAGAGCACCCAGGTGTGCGGACCCAAGGCCGGCTTGACCTCGGCCTTCGACCAGGTCCTGCCGCCGTCGGTGCTGACCTCGACCACGGTGATGCCGCGGTCGCCGCTGTACGCCCACCCGCCCAGCTCGACCTCGCCCAGCGGAACACCCCCGGCGGGCGTGGTGAACGCCGACATGGTCTGCACGACCGCCTCGTCGCTCCAGCCCGAGGCCTGCCAGTACCCGGTGAAGTGGGTGGAGACGGCCTCGATCCGCGTGAGCCACTTCGGGTTCTTCATCCCGAACAGGCCGGGAATCAGCATCCGTACCGGAAAGCCGTGCTCGGGCGGCAGCGGCTCGCCGTTCATCTCGTAGGCCAGCATCACCTCGGACTGCATCGCGTCGGCGACAGGGATGCCCTCGCTGTACCCATCGGCGCAGCGCAGCGCGAAGCGGACCGCCCGCGGGTTGACCCCGCCGGCCCGCGCGATCAGGTCGCGAAACCGCACGCCCTTCCACATGGCGTTGCCGATGAGGTCGCCGCCGACCTCGTTGCTGATGCACTCCAGCGTGTGGTACCGCGAGAACGAGGGCATCGCTTTGATCTCGTCATAGGTCAGCCTGACGGGACGGCTCACGAGCCCGGAAATCTCCAGGCTCCATCTCGCGGCGTCGAGGCGTGGGTCGAGGCCGGCCGCGTTCTTGCTGATCACGTAGAACTGGCTGTTGGGCGTGATCTCCGGGGGCAGGCCCTGCACGCGCTGGAAGATCGCCGGCACGGCGGCCGCGGCCTGGGCGGCGACCGTCCGCGTCCACTGCCACAGCGCGCCGACTCCGGTCCACGCTGCCGCGAGGACTACCGAGCGGGCCATGAACTCGCGGCGGTCCACGCCCCCGGCGGCGGCCTCCGGCGCGCCCGTGGAACTCTGGGGTACGGCGGAGGCGCCTGCCGGCGGGCGCCGCAGGGGAAGCAGGCGCAACCCCAGGACGAAGGCCAGCCCGGCCAGAGCCGCATGGCCGGCGATGGCGCCGGCCAGCAGGCGCAGGGCCTGCGCCTCGGGGTGATCGGCTCCCTGCGCACCCAGGATCGCCTCCAGGTACTGCAGCGCTGGACGTCCGGCGACTGCCGCCAGCCCCACGCCCGCGGCAATCGCCGCGCCGAGCCCCATCGTCACGGGGTGACGGGACCGCGCGCCCCAGAGTCCGCCGAAGGCGGCGGCGACGAGCGCGACCGCCGCCATGCTGGTCCAGAGGCCCACCGGCTTGGCGGCGAACTTCAGCCGCACGATGAGGAAGCTCATGACCTCCAGCGGTAGCAGGCCACGCGCCCGCTCGGCGATCCCCGCCGCCAGCACGAGGCCCGCGGGCAGCACGTTGGCGACCATGACGGCCGCAAGCACCGCGCCGGCGAACCCTCCGACCACCGCCGCGCGCCACGAAAGGGCCTGCTGCATGTGGTCTCCCCCCATTCGGCCGTTCACCAGACAAGAACCTCTCAGGGGGATGCAAAGATTCCGTGCGGGACCTCCCGGTGGGGACGGGAACGCGGCAGATCGGGGAGCCAGGGTTGCCCGGGGTCGATCGCAGATCAGGCCCGCTCGCCCAGCCCCAGCCCCTCGATCTCGCGCTGGCGCTGCGCGGCGAGCTCCACCAGCCACTCCGGCTCCTGGTAGACGTAGTCCTTGCGCAGCGGGTGGCCCTGCCAGTCCTCGGTCATCATGATCCGGCGCAGGTCGGGATGCCCCTCGAAGGTCACGCCGAGCAGGTCGAAGGTCTCCCGTTCGTGCCAGTTCGCGCCGGCCCAGATCCCGGTGACACTCGGCACGCGGGCGTCGTCCCGCGGCACCCGTACCTTCAGCAGCATCTCGTGCCGCGCTGCCATGGAGAACAGGTGGTAGACGACCTCGAGCTGGCCCTGCGCGGGCCGATCCACGGCCGAGACGAACGAGCAGTAGTCGAGGTGGAAGGGCGCCTCGTCGCGCAGCACGCCACAGATCTCCGGCAGCCGGCCGGCCGGGACAAACGCGCCGGGAACGTGAAAGGTCGGACCCTTCGCCTCGTGCCGGCCCCCTCGGCCGCCGGCGGCCGGCGCGGCATGCGCGTCCTCCGGCGGCTCGCTCGCGTGGGGGAATGGCTCGACCACCCCGGGAAACCGCTGCCGCAGCTGCTCGACGAGCTCCCAGCTCATGAGAGGCCTCGCATCTTGATGACGCCGTGCGCGATCGGCTCCTTGGGCGCGGCGCGCCGCAGGTCTTCGAGGGAGTAGAGCAGGCTCGCGCGGTTGTAGGTGCTCGTTTCGTAGTGCGGCACGAAGACGATGGCCTCGGTGGGGCACACCTCCACGCACAGCCCGCAGTAGCAGCACTTGTCCATTTCGATGTCGAAGCGGGTCAGCAGGCGGTCCTTCCCCTTGCCCGCGGCCTCGATGTGGATGCAGCGATCGGGGCACACGCGCTCGCACTGGAAGCAGATGATGCACCGGTCGCTGCCGGTCTCGGGATCGATCGGCAGGGCCAGCAACCCGTGCCATCGGGGTGAGACGTCCACCTTCTCCAGCGGGTACTTCACGGTGATCTTGCGCGCGAGCAAGGCCCGCCATGTCACCCGGAGCCCGGCGTAGAGCCCGGCGACCGCCTGCCATGCCTGCGCCGCCAGCGTTGCCATTGCCCCCTCCTACCGGTCGACGTCCGAGAGCACGATATCCACGCTGCCGAGGATGGCGACCACGTCCGCCACCTTCCACCCCCGCATCATCTCCGTGAGCGCGAACAGGTTGGAGAACGACGGCGCCCGGATCTTGACCCGGTACGGGGTGTCATCGCCCTCGCTCAGGAGGTAGATCCCGAGATCGCCGCGCGGCGACTCGGTGCGGGCATACGCCTCGCCCTTCGGCAGCTTGACGTTGACCGGCACCTTGGCGCGGATCTCCCCGGCCGGCAGGCGCTCAATCGCGTGGCGGATGATCCGCACGCTCTGCCGCATCTCTTCCATACGCACCTGGTAGCGGGCAAAGCAGTCCCCGACCTCGGAGGTCGGGACGTCGAAGTCGAGCTCGCCGTAGGCCTCGTACGGGAACGCCCTGCGCACATCGAAGGGCACGCCGGACGCCCGCAGGACCGGCCCGCAGGCACCCATGTTGATGGCGAGATCGCGGGGCAGGATGCCCACGCCCTGCACGCGCGCCAGGAAGATCGGGTTTCCCGTCAACAGCTCGTGGTACTCGTCGATCCGGATCAGCATCTCGTCGCAGAACTCCAGTGCCCGGTCGGTCCAGCTCGCGGGCAGGTCCTCGTAGACGCCGCCAGGACGGAAGTAGACGTGGTGCAGACGGCCGCCGGTCACCTGTTCGAAGAGGTCGAGGATCCGCTCCCGCTCCCGGAAGCAGTACAGGAAGACCGTCGTGGCCCCCAGGTCGAGCCCCCAGGTCCCCACCCAGACCAGGTGGCTGGAGAGCCGCTGCAGCTCCAGCATGATTGTCCGCAGATACTTCGCCCGGGGCGGGACCTGAATGCCGCCGATCTTCTCGACGGCCAGGAGGTACCCTTCTTCGTTGGCGAGCGCGGTCAGGTAGTCCATGCCGCGGTCGGTCAGCGCGACGTTCTGGAGGTAGGTCCGGTACTCCATCATCTTCTCGACGGACGAGTGCAGGTACCCGATGTCGGGCTGGATGTCGGTGATGTTCTCGCCGTCGAGCGTCACGACCAGGCGCAGCACGCCGTGGGTGCTGGGATGTTGCGGCCCCATGTTGAGCATGAGTTCTTCGGTGCGAAGCGCCACGGTGCGGCTCCTGAGCGACTAGGCCTTCGCCGGGAGTGCCCGGCGGAGGAACGGTTCGGCCTTGATCTTCTCCTGCAGCTTGAGGATGCCCTCGATCAGCGCCTCGGGCCTTGGCGGGCATCCCGGCACGTAGACGTCCACCGGGACGATCTGATCGATGCCCTTGAGGATCGAGTAGTTGTCGTAGTAGAATGGTCCACCACACGTGGCGCACGAACCCATCGAGATCACGTACTTGGGCTCAGGCATCTGCTCGTAGAGCCGCCTGACGATGGGCGCCATCTTGATCGTACAGCGCCCGGCGACGAGCATGCAGTCGGCCTGACGGGGTGTCGCGCGGAAGATCACGCCCATCCGGTCGAGATCGAACCGGCTCGCGCCCGCCGCCATCATCTCGATGGCGCAGCACGCCAGCCCGAAGGTCAGGGGCCACATGCTGGACGCCCGGCCCCAATTGAGCAGCGTCTCGGTCTTGGCCAGGACGACGCTGCCGCCCGGCAGGACATCGAGGATCTCGATGGCCGAGTCGATCGGCGCGATCCGAGACGGCGCTGGCGTGAGCGGTGGCTGTGTGGTCATCAGTTCCTCCCCGACCCATCGGCCGGTGTCCGTCCCATGAGTTACGACGGCGGCGGGAGCACGTCCTCTGTCGCGCCGTCCTTCGAGCGATCCGCGCCGCCGGCCGCGCGCCCACCCATGACGACGCCCGACGGAAGGCGCCTATTCCGCCGGAACCCCATCACTCTCGGAACGGCGTGATCGTCTTCACCCAGTAGAGCCGCGCGATCTCCCGCACCCGGCCAGGCGGCACGCCTCGGACCTCGATGGTCTTGCCCTCGATCCCAGAGACCCTCCCGAAGCGCTGGAACATCAGGACGTGGAACCGCTCCGGCGCAAAGGGCAGCGTGACCCGCAGATCCACCGTGCCGCGCTCGGAGACATAGGCGTCGAGGTCGCCGGGAGTCTTGAACGCGGCCTGGTGCGCCAGCCAGGCCTGCCAGGCCAGGATGCCCACCAATGTGATCAGGCCGATGCGGCCTGCCCGCGAGACTAGCAGCCGACGCATCACGACGGCGATGTCCGGACCAGGGAGAGCACGCGTGCCACCAGGCCCTTGAAGGCGGCGTCTTCGACCAGACGGTGCCAGCTCCTGGGGCGGGGCAGCGCCACGTCGATCGTCTCGCGGACGCGGCCGGGCCTCGCTGAGAGCACTATGACGCGGTTCGCCAGGAAGACGGCCTCCTCGACATCGTGGGTGATGAACAGGATCGTCGGCCGCCGGTCTTCCCAGATGCGGGTGAGCTCCTCCTGCAGGGTCATGCGGGTCTGTGCGTCGACGCTGGCAAACGGCTCGTCCATCAGGAGGAGCTCCGGGTTGTTGGCCAGCACCCGGGCCACGCCCACACGCTGCTGCATGCCGCCGGACAGTTCGTGGGGATAGCGGTCCTCGAACCCTTCCAGGCCGACCAGGGCAATATACTCCCGCGCGATCCGGTCGCGCTCGGGCTTGGGCACGCCGCGCATCTTGAGCCCGAAGCCGACGTTGTCGAGCACCGTCTTCCACGGGAAGAGGGCGAAGGTCTGGAACACCACTCCGCGGTCGGGTCCCGGCCCCTGGATGCGCCGGCCGTTGAGCAGGATCTCCCCGCGCGTGGGCGCGATGAACCCGGCGATGATGTTCAACAGCGTGGTCTTCCCGCAGCCGCTGGGGCCGAGGATCGAGACGAACTCTCCGTTGTGAATCTCCAGCGAGACGTCCTCGACCGCGGCCACGTGCTGCCCGCTGTAGAGGTCGAAGTACGTCTTGCTGAGGTCGCGGATCACCAGGCCGTCGGTCATCGGCCGCCTAGCCCTCCCTTCGGGTGAGGCCCCACCGCTCGATCGTGGCGCGCTCCACGGGGCCGAGTAGCCCGGCGTCCACCACGTACCACAGGATCCCGAGCACAATCATCCCCAGGATCATCTCGACGACGCTGCCGGCCCTCCGCGCGTCGAACATCATGAAGCCGATCCCGCTGGTCCCCACGATGATCTCGGCGGCGATCAGCGCGCGCCAGCCGTATCCCAGGCCGTTGCGCAGGCCGGTGATGATGTTCGGCAGCGCCCCGGGGATCATCACCTCCCAGAGCACCCGGGCGGGCCGTGCGCCCAGGCTCAGGGCAGCGCGCAGCATGTCTGCGGGAATCATGCGCACGCCCAGCGCGGTGTTGAAGATCACGGGGAAGATTACCGTGTACACGATCACGAAGGTCATCGTGGTCAGCGTGAACCCGAACCAGATGAGCAGGATCGGCAGCCAGGCGATGTCGCCGATCGCCTGGAAGAAAATGACGACAGGCCAGAAGAACCGGTAACTGGCCGCATGCAGGCCGACCAGCAGCCCGAACGGCACCCCAATCGCGATGCCCACACCTGCGCCCACCACCAGCCGCGTGACGCTGTCCTGCAGGTAGGCCGGCAGGATACCCTTGTAGGTCAGGTCGCCGAACGACCAGACGACCTCGAGTGGTCCAGGGAAGAAGGCGCGCGGGAAGACCCCCATCTCGACGACGATCCACCACGCGGCAACGATGGGCACGAACGGCCCCAGCGTACGGACGGCGGGCGTCGCGGCGACCCAGCGCGCCACCCGGCCGATGGCCGTGGGCGCGGTTCCCGCCGGGACCGCCGCGCTCACACCGCCCTCCGGGTCAGACCCCAGCGCTCGATCGTCCGGCGCTCCAGCGGCGCAAGGACCAGCCGGTCGATCGCCACCCAGATCGCGCCGATCAGGATCATGCCGAGCACGATGACCTCGGTGCGATAGAAGTCCCGCGCCAGGAAGACCATATAGCCCAGCCCGGCGTTCGTGGCGATGATCTCCGCGGCGATCAGGCCCCGCCAGGCGAACCCCATGCCGGTGCGTATGCCGGTCACGATGTTCGGCAGCGCCCCGGGCAGCAGGACCTCGGTGAGAATCCGCCACCGCGTCGCGCCAAGCGAGCGCGCCGCATCACCGAGGGCCCGCGGGATGCTGGTCACGCCCAGGATCGTGTTGTAGATTACCACAAAGAAGACTGCGTTGAAGATTATGAACGTGATGGCGCCGAAGCCGTAGCCGAACCACAGGGTGGCGAGCGGGATCCACGCGATACCTGCCAGCACCGCGAAGAACCGGAGAATCGGTGAGAAGAACCCCGCCACGGCCCGGTTCGTGCTGATGACGACGCCGAGCGGGATGCTCGTGAGCACGGCCAGCGTGCCGCCGACCAGGACGCGCTGCATGCTCTGCCAGACGTGGTCGGCGAGATCACCGGTACGAAGCTGCGCGCCGAAGGCGGCTACGACGTCTACGGGGGCAGGGAACACCCGCAGCGGGATGTCGTAGACGCGGACGACCACCGTCCAGACAACGACCAGGGTGACGAAGGGGGCGGCGAACCAGAGCGCCGCCCCCAGGATCCTGGCCGCCCGCTCTGCCGCTCGATGCGGTGCGCGCGGCGCGGCGGTCGTCATCCCGCCATGCCCCATCCCTGCCCGCTAGCGAGGCGGGGTGAAGGTGAAGCCAGCCGCCACCTGCGCCGCCCGCGGGATCGGCGGGAGATCGTCGAACAGCTCTGGATGCCGCGCCATGACGTTGAGAATCGGCCCGGGCATGAAGACCCGGTTCACGTCGAACGTCCCGGGGAGGAACCCCAGGCGGTTCAGGCTGGTCACCGCATTGTGCAGCGCCAGGTAGTTGTAATACGAGATGCGGATGTCCAGCGTCGGCAGGTTGTTGCGCACACCCTGCAGCGCGACCTCGGGCGTCCGCTGGAGCCCCGGGAGCCACCGTACCGCGATCTCGGCGGTCCGGACCGGGTTCGCCCGCATGAACTTGTCCGCCTCGGCACGCGCGGCCAGGAAGCGCTCGATCGTCTCCTGGTTGCGCTCAGCCCAGCTCCTGAGCGCCACGTTGAAGCCCATGAACCCGATGAACCCTCCTCCGCGGACGACCTCATAGGCGTTGGGCACCTCGCGGAGCGCGATCACCGGGAACGGGTCCCAGGTCGCAAACGCGTCCACCGCGCCGCCGCGCAGCGCCACAGGCATCTCGCCGGGCGGCGTGTTCACGAGCGTCACATCGCGCACGGCCAGCCCGGCCCTCTCGAGGACCCCCAGGACGTAGAGGTGGCTGATCGTGCCGAAGGATGCGGCGATCCGCTTGCCGCGCAGGTCCTGGATCCGGCGGATGCCGCTGCCCTCGCGGGCGACCAGCGCCATGGTGTCATCCCCGCCCAGCTTCACCGAACTGCCGCTGTAGTTGCCGAGAATCACCAGGTCCATGCCGCGCAGCACCGCGCCGATCATGGGCACGCCGACCTGACCCATCTGGATCTCGCCGGCCTGCAGCGCGTTCAACAGGTCCACGCCGGTGGGGTACGGTGTGGCGATGGTGACGTTCAGCCCCCATTTCTCAAAGAACCCGCGGTCGAGCGCCACGGGCACCCCGAGCTGGTCAATGGCGCCGACAATGCCAACCCGTATCGCCACCGGCGCGGGCGCCGCGGTCCCGGCCAGGGGCATCAGGCTCAGAACCAGGCCGGCAATGACCGCCAGCGCAAGGTACCGGGGTGTCTGTCTGTCTCCTCCTCGAGGCTGCATCACGTTCCTCCCTTCTGCTGTCGGCATGGATTCATCCCGTCTGTATGGATTCATCCCGTCTGTATGGACTCACGTCCGCTGCAGCATGAACTGTTCCACCTGGTCGCGCGTGGGGATCGGCATGACCGCGCCGGGTCCGAGCGTCGTGAGCGCACCCACGGCATTGGCGAACCGGGCCGCGGCCTCCGGCGACGCGCCGCGCAGCCACTCGAGCACGAATCCGGCGTTGAAGGCGTCGCCCGCACCGGTGGCATCGACCGCCTCCACGCGCCAGCCGTCCACATGGACCCGCCTCCCGTCGCGCGTCGCAACGGTGCAGCCCCGCGGGCCCTGCCGGAGGACCACGATCGTCGGGCCGCGTTCCAACACCCGCGCGACCACCTCGTCGGCGGCCAGCGGGCCGAAGAGGTGGCTGGCATCCTCGCTGCTGAGGAAGACGAGGTCGGCCCGCCCGAAGGCGTCGGTGACGATCTCCCGCAACTGCTCCACCGCCATCAGACCGGGCCGCACGTTGGCATCGTAGCTCACCGTCACCCCGCGGGCGCGGGCGATGGCCATCGCCGCGACCGCAGCGTCGCGCGCCGACGCAGAGATCGCCTGCGTGATGCCGCTCGTGTGCACGAGGCGCGCCGCGCCGAGGTATGTGGCGTCGAGGTCCGCCGGCCCCAGCCGGCTGGCCGGCGACCCGGCCCGGTAGTAAGTGAAGCTATGCCTGCCGTCCTGGTCAAGCGCGATGAAGTACACGGCGGTTCGCCCCTCGGGTTCCACGATGACCCGCGACGCATCCACACCTTCGCGACGCCAGAGGTCGAGGAACGACCGGCCGAACTCGTCGCCACCCACCCGCGTCATATAGCCGCACGAACCGCCCAGGCGCGCCGCGGCGACGATGAAGTTCGAGGTGTCGCCGCCCCACCCCCGGTGGAAGGTGCGGACCGTCGACAGCCGGCCCCGCTCGGCCGCCGCGAACTCCGCCATCGGCTCGCCCAGCGCAATGATCTCAGGCACGGTGCTCCCCATCTAGATCCGCGCGAACTCGTCCAAGGCCTTGAGGATCGATCCCGTGCGCCGGATGGCCTCGGCCATGCGCTGCTCGGTCTGTTCGATTTCGGTCGCGACCCGCAGCACCTCGGCGGCGTGGTTCCGCGGGACGACTACGACGCCGTCCGCATCGCCCACGATGATGTCGCCCGGGTGTACCCTGACGCCGCCGCAGGTGACCGGGACGTCGCGGCCGACGGTGACGAATCGGCCGACGGTGGTCGATGGGATCACCGTACGCGAGAACACCGGAAAGCCCATCTGGCGGATCTCCTCGACGTCGCGAGCTCCGGCGTCGAGCACCGCGCCGGCCAGCTTGCGCGTCACCGCCGCGGTGGTCATCAGCCCGCCCCAGCAGGCCACGTTCCGACTCGCATCCGCGTCTTCCATCCCGATGACGACCACCGCACCGGCCGGCGCGCCGTCGATCGTCTCCAGAGCATGCGTCGGGGGGTGCGCCTCCAGGGCCTGCCGCTCGAGCACGGTGACCGCCGGGCCCACAAGCTTGGCGGCAAGGATCGGCTTGATCTCATGGGTCATGAAGCCGGGGCGTCTGACCACGCGATCGACCGCGTCGGCCACCGAAGCCGTCGCCACATCCCGGAAGCCCTCGATGATCGTGCGGAGATCCTCCATACGGCCCGCACCTCCTCTGTGTCCGGATGTCCGCTTTGTGGACAAAGTGGCCTTATCGTGAGATCCACGGCAATCGTGGCACACGCCCGGCGCACCGTCAAGGCGCCGCGCCGCCCGGCGCGGCAGGGTAGCCGTTCACCAGCACAGAACCCACACACTGTTCGTGGCCGTTCATCCTGGTACAGTGCTGCAACCGCGAGGAGCCCCTGATGGATCCGTCGGTTGACGTGCGCGCGCTCGAAGCCCGCGCGCGCGAGTTCCGCAAGACCATCTTGAAGATCATCACCCGGGCCGGCTCCGGCCATCCCGGCGGATCGCTCTCGGCCATCGACATCCTGACCGTCCTCTACTTCCACCACATGCGCCACGACCCGGCGAATCCCACGTGGCCCGACCGAGACCGCTTCGTCCTGAGCAAGGGCCATGGGTGCCCGGCCTGGTACGTGGTCCTGGCCGAGGCGGGGTATTTCGATCCGCGGCACCTGCAGACGCTGCGCGAGCTCAACAGCATCCTGCAGGGCCATCCCGACATGACGCGCACGCCGGGCGTGGACATGTCCACCGGCTCGCTGGGCCTGGGCTTCTCCGCGGCCATCGGCATGGCGATGGCCGGCAGGCTGGACGGCCGCCCCTACCGGGTGTACGCGATGCTCGGCGACGGGGAGTCGCAGGAAGGGGCGGTCTGGGAGGGAGCGTTGCTGGCGGCGCACTACGGCCTCGACAACCTGACGGCGATCACCGACCGCAACGGGCTGCAGCAGACCGGCCGCACCGAGGAGCGGATCCGCCTGGATCCGCTCGCCGACAAATGGCGCGCGTTCGGCTGGGACGTGCAGGAGATCGACGGGCACGACCTGGCGGCCATCGCCGGCGCGCTGGAACGCGCCGGGACGGTCCGCGGCCGGCCGCAGGCGATCATCGCGCGCACGGTGAAGGGCAAGGGCGTCTCGTTCCTTGAGGGGGTGGTGGGCTTCCACGGCAAGGCCCTGACACCCGCGGAACTCGACCGCGCGCTGACAGAGCTCGACGGGGCGCCGGCGGGCGGACGGAGGTAGCAGGATGGCGATCCGGCTCGCGCAGACATCCGCCTCACAGGCCACCCGGGACGCCTACGGCGAGGCGCTGGTGGCCGTCGCCCGGAACAACCCGCGCATCGTGGCGCTCACCGGCGACCTGCGTGACTCCAACCGTCTGGAGGCGTTCGCGGCCGCCTACCCTGACCGGTTCATCGAGTGCGGGATCGCGGAGCAGAATATGGCCGGGGTCGCGGCGGGCCTGGCCACATGCGGGAAGATCCCGTTCGTGAGCTCGTTTGCCGCGTTCTCGCCCGGGCGGTGCTACGACCAGATCCGCGTGCTCATCGCGCAGCCCCGCCTCAGCGTCAAGCTGGTCAGCACGCACGGCGGGATCACGGTGGGCGAGGACGGCATGAGTGCGCAGGCCGTCGAGGAGCTCGCGATGATGCGCGCGCTGGCCAATATGACAGTCCTCGTCCCGGCCGACGCGGTCGAGACCGCACAGGCCATCGGGGCGCTGACAGAACACGTCGGCCCGGCGTACATGCGCCTGGGCCGATCCGCCGTGCCGGTCCTCTTTGATGACGGCTATCGCTTTGCCATCGGCACCGCGCCGGTGCTCCGCGACGGGGACGACGTTGCGATCGCGGCGTGCGGGGTCATGGTCAGCCGGGCCCTGGCCGCCGCGGACACCCTGGCCGCCGAGGGGATCTCGGCCAGGGTCCTCAACTGTTCAACGCTGAAGCCGCTCGACGCATCGGCGATCGTCGCGGCCGCGCGGGAAACGGGCGCCATCGTCACCGCGGAAGAGCACACGGTCTACGGTGGCCTTGGCGGCGCGGTGTGCGAGGTCGCGGCGGCGCATCATCCGGTGCCGGTCGAGCGCGTGGGCTTGCAGGACTGCTACGGCGAGTCCGGATCCCCTGAGGCGCTGCTGGAGAAGTACGGGCTCACCGCCGCGGCGATCGCATCGGCCGCCCGCCGCGCGGTCAGTCGGAAGACGCGCCCCTAGTCCCCCCGGAGCCCGCGTGCGATGGACGGCGCAGTCTTGGGCCGCCGACGGGCCGCCACACGGTAGGCAGGAACCGGCGCGGCCGGGCGCGCCGCCGCTCCCCACTCACGGCCGAGCCTCAGCCTGGCCCCCGGCGAGTATGTCGGCGGCTTGGGCCGGCTGAGACTCTGGGCCAGCGCGCCGAACGCCCAGGCCGAAGCCGCCAGGAACACGGTCGGAAACGCGATCAGCCACCAGTCTCCGCGGTGCATGGCTTCACGTGCGCGCCACAGCAGCGTCCCCCAGCTCGGCGTGGTCGGCGCGACGGTGAACCCAAGAAAGCCCAGCGTGGCCTCCAGCAGGATGAAGCCCGGCACGAGCGCGAGCGCCGCCCCAAGCACCGGCCGCGCCAGGTGTGGGAGCAGGTGGCGCTCGCCGATCCAGAGTCGCGCCGCGCCGGAGGCCCGCGCCGCCTCGACGAACGACCAGCGCCGCGCGTCGGCCAGGAGCGCCGCCAGCGGCCCGATCAGCGTGGCACAGCCGATCACCGCGAGCCACGCCGCGATAAACGCTGGTTCGCGGCCCGCGGTGGCGATCGCGGCCAGCAGGACGCCCAGCGACGGCACGGCCAGCGCAACACGGCCTGCTCCGTGCAGCGGCGCCTGCCATTCCGGACGCGCGCTCACCGCGGCGGCGAGCCCCGCGGCGGCGAGCCCCGCGGCGACGGCGGCGCCGAGCGCCATCCCCAGGCTCGTACGTCCCGCGTACAGGAGACGGCTGAACAGATCGCGGCCAGAGGCGTCGGTCCCCATCCAGTGCCGGAGCGAGGGCGGCATGTTGATCTCGTCGAGCAGCACCTGGTCCGGCGGGAACGTGGCGACAAGCGGAGCCGCTGCCGCACCCATGACCACGAGCGCGGTGATCGCCATGGCCACACGGGCTCGGAGGTCCGGCGGGGTCAGTGGCGCCGGCCGACGCACGACGGTCCGGCGCGCGGCACCGATCGCCGCAGGATCGGTCCCCAGACGCCCCGAGGCCAGGCGGAGGACGATCTCGCCTGCGACGGCGATCGCGGCGAGCACGAGCAGGACCGCCTGCATCACCGGGATGTCGCGCTGCCCGACGGCGCGCGTGAAGCTGCGCCCGATGCCGGGCCAGTTGAAGATCTCCTCCACGACCAGGAGTCCGGAGAGCAGCACCGACAGGGCCGGGAGAGGGCGTGCCAGCACGGTCTTCGCCGCCACGCCGGCCGCGTGCCGCCACAGCACCCGTCGCTCCGAGAGGCCCCTGGCGCGGGCCGCTTCGAGAAACCGCGCCCCGAGCACCTCGGAGAGCTCGCCGCGGAGCTGCTGCGCCATCCAGGCCGCCACGGGCAGCGACAGGCTGATCGTCGGCAACAGCAGCCCCAACCAGAGCGCGGCGTCGAACGGATTCAGCTCAAACGGCGGGAGAATGGGGATCAGCGTCAGCCGCACGGCGAAGGCGTACACCGTCGCGGACGCGACCAGGAACACCGGTATCGCCACACCGAGGGCGATGACCCCGCGCCCGGCCCACGAGAACGCCCCCCGGCAGGCGGCGGCGACCGCCAGGGGGACGGCCAGCAGCCAGGCCGCAGCAGCCGCGGACGTCGCGAGCAGGAGCGACCACGGCAGGCGCCTCCAGATCTCCGGCCCGATGTCCCGGCGCGTGGCCAGCGACGTGCCGAACTCCCCCCGGACGGCCCGCCCGGCCCACAGCGCGTACTGGAACGGGATCGGGGTGTCGAGGCGGTACCACTCGCGCAGCCGGTGGATCTGCTCCTCGCGCACTCCCTGGCGAAACCCGATCATGAAGCGGGCCGGATCCATCGGCGCAAGGTGCATGAACCCGAACGCCACAAACGACGCGCCGAGCAGGGTCAACAGGCCGGCGGCGAGCGCCCGGCGCATCGGCGCACTACCCCTCGGTCTCGGTCGTCGACAGAGACGGCGTACGTCCCGCGGCGTGATCGTCGAGGCCCTGCTCGAGCGCCACCCACGACAGGGTCGCGCACTTGATCCGCACGGGGAACTTCCGGACGCCCTGGAGGGCGACCAGGTCGCCCAGGGCCTCGGGCGGCTGGTGCCCGCGCATCATCTCCTTGAAGGCGTGGATGAGATCGCGCACCTCGGCGATCGTCTTGCCCCTGATGGCCTCGGTCATCATCGAGGTGGACGCCTGACTGATCGAGCAGCCGCGGCCCTCGAACCGGACGTCGTCCACGCGGCCCTCGCGAAGACGCACGTACAGCGCCAGCTCGTCGCCGCAGAGGGGGTTGGCGCCCTCGACCGCGATGTCGTTGGGTTCCAGCCGGCCGCGGTTACGCGGGTGCGCGTAGTGGTCGAGAATCACTTCGCGGTACAGGTCGTCAAGGGCCACAGCGCGGTCCCCGCATCAACTCCACAGCGCCGGCTTCGCCACCATGAGGAAGACGATGACCACGACGATGCCGGCCAGGACGATCCCGATGGTCTGCGCCCGGTTCGACAGCGCCCGGAACTCGACGGAATCGGGACCCCGGGCCTCGAGCGTCTCGATCTGACGACGGAGCGTGGGCGTGTAGCCGAGGAGCCCGAGCACGACGATGAGGGCATAGAGGACGAGCGAGGTCAGCATCCAGGGCGCGCGCCAGCTGATCTCGCCGAGGTGCAGCATCGCCAGGCCGGTCACCAGCACCAAGACGTACGCGGGGTTGGCAAGACGGTCGTCGAGCACCTTGATGCCGCGCAGGGTGAACGCGAGGTATCGCGGATCGCGCGCCGCCCGCGACAGCCACACGCCGTACGTCACGTTAGCGCCAACCGCGACGATGGCAAGCAGGACGTGGGCGACCTTCAAGAACGTGTACAGGGTCATGCGCGCCTCATTCGGGGCGGGAGGGCGGGCTCCCTCTTCCGACACCCCTAGCGGTGCTCGACGACGGGGCGCGCCTTCCGGTCGAACACCCTGCGGACATGCAGCAGCCCGTCGACCAGCGCGTCGATGTCCTCGGGGATGCTGTACAGGTGCAGGCTGGCCCGCGCCGACGCCGGGATCCCGAAGCGCCGGTGCAGGGGCTGGGTGCAGTGGTGGCCGGCGCGGACCGCGATGCCGTCCCCGTCGAGCACCTGGGCGATGTCGTGCGGATGCGCCACGTCCAACGTGAAGCTCAGCGCGCCGCCGCGGTCGCGGGCCTCGAGAGGACCGTAGATGCGCAGGCCAGGGACCTCCTGCAGCCGCCGGAGCCCATACGCGGTGAGGTCGTGCTCGTGCGCCGCGATGGCCTCGAGCCCGATCCGCCGCAGGTAGTCGACCGCCGCGCCCAACGCGATGCTGTCGGCGATGTTGGGCGTCCCCGCCTCGAACTTGTGCGGCGGCCCTTTGTAGGTCGACCGGTCGAGACCCACGTGCATGATCATCTCGCCGCCGCCGTGGTAGGGCGGCATGGCATCCAACAGGTCGTATCGGCCCCACAGGCCGCCGCTGCCGGTCGGGCCGAGCATTTTGTGGCCGGAGAACGCCAGGAAGTCCGCGCCGAGCGCCCCGACGTCGACCGCTTGATGCGGCACGCTCTGCGCGCCGTCCACCACGACCACCGCGCCTGCGGCATGGGCCCGGTCGGCGATCTGGCGGACGGGGTTGACGGTCCCGAGCACGTTGGACTGGTGCGTCACCGCGACCACCTTCGTGCGGTCGCCCAGCAGCCGGTCGAAGCCCGCAAGGTCGAGCCGGCCGTCATCGGTGATCGGGATGTAGCGGAGCGTCGCGCCCCGCTCGGCCGCAAGCAGCTGCCAGGGCACGATGTTGCTGTGGTGCTCCATCTCGGTGAGCACGATCTCGTCACCGGCGCCCACATGCGCGCGGCCCCAGGACGCGGCCACCAGGTTGAGCGCCTCCGTGGTCCCGCGGGTGAAGATGATCTCCTCGGGCCGCGCGGCGCCCAGGAAGGCGGCGACGTTCGCCCGAGCGGCCTCGTACCGCGCCGTGGCTTCCTCGGCAAGCCGGTACACCCCGCGGTGCACGTTGGCGTTGTACTCGTGGTAGTAGCGGATGAGCGCGTCGAGCACCTCGCGGGGTTTCTGCGAGGTCGCCGCGCTGTCCAGGTAGACCAGCCGCCGGCCGCCGACCGTCTGGTGGAGCAGCGGGAAATCGTCCCGGACGCGATGGCCGAGCGTCATGGGTTCGCCCCCCTCAGGGCTTGTGCGGCATCCCCTGCCCGGGCCGGGCCTCCAGCGACAGCAGGATATCCTGGCCCTCCACCCTGACCGGATAGGTCCGCACCGGCCGGACCGCCGGGAACGACATGACGCGGCCGGTGGCCAGGTGAAAGCGCGAGCCGTGCTTGGGGCACACGATCAGCTCGCCTACCACCGGCCCGGCAGAGAGCGACTCCTCTTCATGCGTGCACGTGTCGTCAATCGCGTAGATCGTCCCCCTGGAATTCACGACAGCGATCTTGCGGCCGTCGATGACGACCTGCCGTGCCGCCCCGGGCGGGAGGTCGCCGAGCGCGGCCACCTTCACGAACTCTGCCATCTCAGATCATCTTCTCGGCGATGCGGGCCTCCAGGTAGGTCCGCACGCGCTCCATCGGAATCCGGTCGAAGATGTCGGCGAAGAACCCCTCGACGATCGCGAACGTGGCCTGTGTTCTGGTCAACCCGCGGCTCATCAGGTAGAAGATGTGCTCCTCGTTGAGCCGGCTGGTGGCCGATCCGTGCGTGCAGCGCAAGTCGTTGGCCATGATCTCGAGCTTCGGGATCGAATCCGACCGCGCGCCGCCGGAGAGGATCAGGTTCCGGTTCGACTGGAAGGCGTTGGTCTTCTGCGCCCCGGGGGCGACCCGAATGAGCCCCGCGAACACCGACCGCGCCTCGTCGCGCACCGCACCCTTGTACAGCAGGTCGCTCGTCGTACTCGGCGCCCGGTGCTCCTGCAGCGTGTGCAGGTCGACGTGCTGGCCGTCGTGGCCGAAGTACAGACCGAGCATCTCACACGTGGCCCCGGGCCCCAGCAGGTGAGATTCCACGTCGGCCTTGACGAGCCCCCCTCCCAGCGAGACCACCAGGCTGCGGAGGGTGGCGTCACGGTCGAGGTGGCCTCGAATCAGGCTGCCGACCTCCCACATCGGCGGCCCCCACTCCTGTACCGACGCGTAGCGCACCTGCGCACCCCCGCGCAGGATCAACTCCACGGTCCTGGTGGCCAGGGTCCTCGGGCCGGCTGGCACCGAGGCGAAGACCTCCACCAGGGTGACCACGCTCTGCCGGTCGGCCACGACCAGCGTGTGCGGGAAGACGGCCGCGCCGGCGGCGCCCAGCCAGGTCTGCGTGAGCAGTGGGAGCGCCACCTCGACCCCTTCCGGCACGTACAGGAAGGTCCCGCCGGACCACAGCGCCGCCTGGAGCGCCCGGAAGCGGTGCTCCTCGGGCCGGGCCACGGTGGTGAGCAGGTGGTCGCGGACCAGATCCGCGTGGTCGCGGACCGCGGTCTCCAGATCGGTGAAGATCACGCCCCGGCTGCGGGCCGCGTCCTCCGCCACCGCCGACACGGCGCGCCCATCGACGTGCGTGATGAGGCCGGCGCGCTCCGAGCCATCTCGGGTAATCGTCCCGACGTGCAGCGGGCCGTGGGGCGCCTCCTCGGGCTCGGGCAGCACGAGGGCGCCGAGATCGAGGCCGCCCACATCCGTCCGCCGCCACTCCTCGGGGCGGGCCTCCGCGGGATGGGGCAGGCGCTCAAAGAGGTCCCAGGCCTCCACCCGCCGCTCCCGCAGCCAGGCCGGCTCGCCGCGTCGGGCGCTGGCCGCCGCGACGGTCTCCCGGGTCACGCCTCCCATGATCGCGCGCGTTGCTGCGTTCTGGATCGCCATGGTCAGCCGACCGACCCCTCCATCTCGAGCGCGATCAGCCGGTTCAGCTCGACGGCGTACTCCAGCGGCAGCTCCTTGACGATGGGCTCGATGAACCCGCGCACGATCATGTTCATGGCCTCGTCGCCCTTGACCCCGCGGCTCATCAGGTAGAAGAGCTGCTCGTCGCTGACCTTCGAGACGGTGGCCTCATGGGTGATCGACACATCCTGCTCTTCGATCTCCATGTACGGGTACGTATCCGACCGGCTGTGATCGTCGAGGATCAGCGCGTCGCAGCGCACCGCGCACTTGCTCCCCACGGCCCCAGGGTAGATCTTGACGAGCCCGCGGTAACCGGCGCGGCCGCCGTCTTTGCTGATGGACTTGCTCACGACGCTCGACTGGGTGTGCGGCGCGGCGTGCACGACCTTGCCGCCGGGATCCTGGTGCTGGCCCTTGCCGGCGAACGCCACCGACAGGATCTCGGCCTTGGCGCCCGGCTCGACCATGTAGACGCTCGGGTACTTCATGGTGATCTTGCTGTTGTGGACCACGAATCCGTTCGCCACGAAGTTGTGGCTGTTGGCGATCTCCAAGTCCCAGGTGTCTTCCACACCTTCAGGCTCGACGGTGGCGACCTTCGTGAAATGTACTGGATGATCGTGTGCGCCTTCCCCGAAGTACAGGAAGTAGTGCGTGTACTGCTTCGCCTCGCGGGAAAGGGGCTTTCGCTCCAGCCGAGACCACCGGCTGATCTTCCTGGGATCCAACCCGCAGGAGATCGCCAGGGCCTTCACGTCCTCAAGAAGGTCCCGGTTGACGCTCGTGATCGACAGGTTGGTATGGTTGGCGCGGCGATGCCCGTCGGCCGCGATGTACCCCTCGATGAACGCCAGGCGCTGCGACTTCGGGAGCCGGTACACCCACCGGGGAACCCGCTTCTGCCTGGCGTTGCCCGCAAGCCCCAGCGACGTGATGAAGTCGCGGAGATGGACAGAGTTGATGCGGACGACGCCGCCCCGCAATTCGACGTCTACGCCGAACAGCGCCTCCAGGAGCTCGACCAGTCGGGTGTGCATCCGGTCCGGCGGGGGGACCGCGAAGTAGACCCGGTTGCGGTCCACATAGCCGTCGCCGAGATAGACGCCGAGCACCCACATCAGATCGTCGGTGCTGACATCAGGAAGCAGGATCCGCTTTGTCCCGCGGATGGGAATCGGCTCGAAGACCCTGGCCACGCCGCTGTCCGGCACATCGCCGGCGATCGCGACGTAGTCAGTAGATGTCAACTGATCCAGCCGCTTCCATCCCAGGGAGAGCCGCCGGCCGCGCTTGGACAGCGTCAGGAACGGGTGGCTTGCAGTGGCGCGGATCTCACGGTGGTTGGCGGCCCGCAGACGGTACACCGGCTGCCTGCCGCTGTACTTCTTGGCCACGACCTTGTGCCTGGTCAGCTTCAGCTCGCCATCCACGGAGTAAACGGTATCGCCCGGCTCGACGACACTGATGGGCTTGACGTCGTTGTTGAGCAGAACCTGGCTGTCGCCCGTCAGGCACCCCAGGTTTCCGTCGACCCACTCCATCGTGGCGTCGCGATACGCGACCGCGCGCTTCGTCACCAGGTTGTACGTATTGGTGGACCAGTTCTGGATCGTGGTGTAGCGGCATCGGGCGCCTTCCTTCACGATGATCTCGACCACCGCCGAGTGCAGCGAGTCGGTGGTGTAGATCGGCGCCGTGCACCCCTCGACGTAGTGCACGTAGGAGCCCGGCTCGCAGATGATGAGCGTGCGCTCGAACTGGCCGGCCTTCTCGGCGTTGATCCGGAAGTAGGCCTGGAGCGGGATGTCGACCTTCACGCCCTCGGGCACGTAGACGAACGACCCGCCCGACCACACGGCCGTGTTCAGGGCGGCCAGCTTGTTATCCTCGGGCGGCACCACCGTCCCGAAGTACTGCTGGAAGATCTCCGGGTGCTTCTTGAGGGCGGTGTCGGTGTCGAGGAAGACGACCCCGAGCTTCTCCCACTCTTCCTTCAGGTTGTGGTAGACCGACTCGCTCTCATACTGCGCCCCCACGCCGGCCAGGTACTTCTTCTCGGCTTCGGGGATGCCCAGCCGGTCGAACGTTCGCTTGATGTCCTCCGGCACATCCTCCCACGTGCGGCCCTTCCCCTCGGTCGGCTTCAGGTAGTAGTAGATGTCGTTGAAGTCGATCTGCGAGAGGTCGGCGCCCCAGGTGGGCAGGGCCCGCGCCCGGAAGTGCTCGAGGGAGTGCAGCCGGATCGCGCGCATCCAGTCCGGCTCGCTCTTCATGTGCGAGATCTCCTCGACGACCTCGCGGTCGAGCCCTTTGCGCGCCTTGAACACGTAGTTCTCGGGGTCGCGAAATCCCCACTTGTAAGTGTCGAGATCGATGCCCAGCGGATTTGTCGTCGCCATCGATGGCCCCCCTGCCTAGTGCGCGACCCAGAAGACCTTGCCGGCACGGCGGACCGCGCCCTCTTCCTGGACCTCGGCCGCGATGACCTCGAACTGCTGCCGGATGCCCTCGTAGCCGCGCTCCTCGAGTTCCTCGGCCAGTTCCGGTCCGCCCGAGACCACGATCCGCCCGTCGTACATGATGTGGACGTGGTGGGGCTTGATGAACTGGAGGATCCGCGAGTAGTGCGTGATGACCAGGACGCCCATCTGGCCCTTCGCGCCTTCGTACATCCGCACGATGCCGTCGGCGACGACCTTCAGCGAATCGATGTCGAGGCCCGAGTCGGTCTCATCCATGAACGCGATCGTGGGCTCCAGGAGCGCCATCTGGAGAATCTCGGCCCGCTTCTTTTCTCCACCCGAGAAGCCTTCGTTGACGTAGCGGCCGACGATCGTGGGGTCGATCTTCAAGCTGTCGATCTTCTCGCGCATCAGCTTCTGGAACTCGCCGACGGGCATCAGCTCGTGCTCGTACCCGCGGCGCATGGAGACCGCGGTGCGCAGGAAGCTCGCCATGGTCACGCCCGGGATGCTGACCGGGTACTGGAAGGCGATGAAGAGCCCTTTGCGCGCGCGCTCGTCCGGCGGCATGGCCAGCAGATCTTCCCCCTGGTAGAGCACGTCCCCCTGGGTCACCTGATAGAAGGGGTTGCCCATGAGCACGTTGGCCAGCGTGCTCTTGCCCGAGCCGTTCGGGCCCATGACGGCGTGGATCTCGCCTCGGGACAGCTCGAGGTTGACCCCCTTCAGGATCACCTTTTCCTCGACCTGGACGTGCAGGTCGCGAATCACCAGATCTGCCATCCCGTCCCTCCTACCGGCAAGCCTCGTGCACAGCCACTTCGCCGCGCCACGCGCCCGTGCCACAACGCGACGCCAGCGTCCGAAGTGTATTCTAGAGTAATTAGGTCAAGAAAGCAAGGCGCGCGTCCCGCCCGGTCATCCGGCCCGCAGCGGCGCGGACCGGATCTGGCGTTCAAGCGCCTGACGCGAGGCCGCCGGCAGGAATGCGGCGCGCGCCGCGGTCGCCATCAGCGTGATCAGGTCGTCACATTCCAGGTGATGGACCCGCTGCACGGACGCCAGTTCCCGTGTGATGGACGTCCCGAGCAGGATCGGGTCATCGCTGTTGACCGTCACCGCGACCCCGCAGTCGAGGAACCTCCGAATGGGATGCGCGGCGATCGTCGGGATCAGGCCCAGGCGGACGTTGCTGGTGGGACAGAGCTCGAGGGTCACCCCGCGGTCCCGGAGGCGCTCAAGCAGTCGGGGATCCTCGACCGCGCGAATGCCATGGCCGATGCGGGTCGCGCCGAGATGGTAGACGGCGGTCCAGATCCCGGCCGGCCCGGTGAACTCGCCGGCGTGGACGGTAATCCCCAGCCCCGCGTCGCGCGCGCGGTCGACCGCGGCCGCGAACAGCGCCGGCGGGTAGTTCGCCTCGTCACCGGCGAGGTCCACCCCGACCACACCGCAGTCCCGACAGGCGATGGCGTCGCGGATCAGCCGGTCGGCCTCCTCCGGTCCGCGCTCGCGCACCACCGTCACGATGAATCCGTAGGAGAGCTTCGGGATGGCGGCGGCCGCTGCGCCTTCCGCCATCGCCTCAAACACGCCGCGCACCCCCAGGACCGTGAACGCGCGCCGCCCGCCCACCCGGATCTCGACGTGCCTGACTGATTGCGTCGCGACCTCCGCCAGCAAGCCAGCGGTGATCGCTGCGATGTTCGCCCGCGTGTAGGCGGCATCGGCGATCCGTCCCGCCCGACCCGCATAGCGCAGCCGGCGCAGGCGATCGTACCCTGCGAACAGGGACGGATCAGCAACCAGGTGGGGTCTTTCCACCGGGACCGGATCCCCGTCGCGACGCTCGATCAGACGGCGCAGGCGCAGCGAGGTCTCCAGATGGAGATGCAGTTCCGCTTTGGGAAGATTCGCGATGTCCGGGGACGTTGACTGTTCGACCACGATCGACTCCGCTGTGTCGCCATTATAGCCGGAGGATGCGCCTGCGGGCAATCGAACGGGCCCGCGGGGGGCCGAGCTCCCGGCGGGGCCGGGGCGTATGGGATTTGCTATAGTAGATGGGAATGCCGACGCCCGGTCGAACGCGCAGAGGAGTGACCGCACGCATGGCTGATCGCGCTACCCGTACGAGCAGCAATGAAGGCGTCGCCGCCGGGTCAGTGGCCACGACCGATCGCACCGGGATCGACCTGACCGACGCCGTGGCCTGGTACCGCCAGATGGTGATCGGCCGACGGTTCGAGGAGGAGACCGAACGGGCATTCCGGCGGGGGAAGATCGGCGGCTACCTCCATGTGTACTCGGGCCAGGAAGCGGTCGCCGCAGGCTTCCTGGCCGAGCTTCGCGCCGACGACATCTTCTTCACCGCGTACCGCGACCACGCGCACGCGCTCTTTCGCGGGTCGCCGCCGGGCGCGGTCATGGCCGAGTTGCTCGGCAAGGCGACCGGCGTGGCCCGCGGCAAAGGTGGGTCGATGCACCTGTTCGATGTGTCGCGCGGGTTCTACGGCGGTTACGGCATCGTCGGCGGTCACATCCCGCTGGCGGTCGGGGCCGCGTACGCGCTGCGCTATAAGGGCGGCGATCAAGTGTGCCTGTGCTTTCTGGGCGACGGCGCGATGAACAGCGGGGGGTTCCATGAGCCGATGAACATGGCCGGGCTGTGGGGCCGGGAAGGCCTGTGCCCGCTGGTCGTCATCGTCGAGAACAACCAGTTTGCCATGGGGACGCCGGTGTCGCAGTCGTCCGCCGTGCCCAATTTGGCCGCGCGGTTCTCGGCCTACGACATCCCGGCCGAGCGTGTTGACGGGATGGACTTCCTCGCGGTGCGCGACGTCGCCCGCCGCGTGATCACCCAGGTCCGGGCGGGCGGACGGCCACAAGCCGTCGAGGCGCTGACCTATCGGTTCGCCGGACACGGCGCCGCCGACGTCTTTCAGCCCTACCGCACGAAGGACGAAGTGGAGACCGCGCGTGCCCGGGACCCGTTGGCGATCTTGGAGGCGCGTCTGCGCGAGGCCGGCCTGCTCGACGACGCCCGGGTGGCCTCGATCGGCGAAGAGGCCGACGAGATGGCACGGGAGGCAATGCGCTTCGCCGAGGAGAGCCCCCCGCCCCCTCCGGAAGACCTGTACAAGGACGTGTACGGGAACGGAGCCTAGCCGATGCCTGAGCTCTCATATCGCGACGCGATTCGCTCCACGCTCATCGAAGAGATGGACCGGGATCCGGCTGTGGTCTTGCTGGGCGAAGACATCGGCCAGTACCAGGGGACCTTCCGCATCACCGCCGACCTGCTGAACCGGTACGGCTCCAGACGGGTCATCGACACGCCGATCTCTGAGCTGGGGTTCGTCGGCGCGGCGATCGGGATGGCGATGCTGGGCCTGAGGCCCGTGGTCGAGATGATGACGTGGAACTTCTCCCTGCTGGCCTACGACCAGATCGTGAACAACGCCGCCAAGATACGGTACTTCTCGGGGGGACAGGTGAACGTCCCGCTGGTCATTCGCGGACCAAACGGCGCCGGGGTGCAGCTCTCGGCGCAGCACTCGCAGAGCCTCGAGGCCATCTATGCGCATGTCCCGGGGCTCGTCGTCGCGATGCCGGCCACGCCCACCGAAGCCAAGGGGCTGCTGCGGACGGCCCTGCGGGGGAACGATCCCGTGATCTACATGGAGCACGCGGCGCTCTACAGCCTGAAGGAAGAGGTCCCCGACGGCGAGTTCATGATGCCGTTCGGCGTCGCCGAGATCGCGCGGCCCGGCCGCGATGTTACGATCGTCGCCTACAGCCGGATGCTGCACATCGCGCTGGAAGCCGCTGAGATCCTCGCCGAGGACGGCATCGAGGCGGAGGTCCTGAACCCGCGCACGCTGCGTCCGCTCGACCGCCAGACGCTGGTCGCGTCGGTCGGCCGCACGCACCGGGCCGTGGTCGTGCAGGAGCAGTGGCGCCCGTTCGGCACGGCCGCCGAACTCGCCGCGGCGATCACCGAGGGCGCGTTCGACCTGCTCGACGCTCCCGTGGAGCGCGTGACCGGCGCGGACGTGCCCATGCCGTATGCAAGAAACCTGGAACTGCTGGCCCTGCCGCACGCCGAGGACATCGTCCGCGCGGCCCGGCGCACGCTCTATCGCGAGACGGCGGAGACGGGAGGGCGCGCCGATGGGTGACGTCATCATGCCCAAGATGGGCGACGCCATGACCGAGGGCCGCGTGCTCCGGTGGATCAAGCAGCCCGGAGAGACGATCAAGAAGGGCGAGCCCCTTGCGGAGATCGAGACCGACAAGGTCAACGTGGACCTGGAGTCCGAGGAGGACGGCACGCTGGTCGAGATTCTGATCCCGGAGGGCGAGGCTGCGGCGGTGGGTGTGCCCATTGCGCGGCTTGCTAGGCCGGGAGAAGGCGAGGCCGGGAGACCAACCGGGGGGGAGACACGGCCCGCGGCGACCGCGGACCAGGCAACCGCCGACCGGGCGGCGGCCGCAAAGCCCCCGCGCGTGAAGCCCGCACCCGCCACCGACGCGGGGGCTGCGGAGCCCGTCCGGGCCTCGCCGCTGGCGCGCCGCCTGGCGGAGCAGTACGGGATTCCCCTCTCCTCGATTGCGGGCACTGGGCCGGACGGCCGGATCACCAAAGAAGACGTCGAGGCCGCGCGGGCCGGACGGCGTCAGGCGCCGGCGGAACAGGCCCCCCGACCTGCCGCGGCGACACCGCCGCCTGCTCCCGCCGCCGGAGACGTGCCGCTCTCGCGCATGCGTCAGACCATCGCGAGGCGCATGACCGACAGCAAACAGCACGCACCGCACATCTACCTGACCGTATCGATCGACATGGACCCAGCGCTGGCCCTGCGAAGGCAACTCAACGACGGGGCTCCCGACGATGCGAAGATCTCGGTCAACGACATGGTCGTCCGGGCCGCGGCGCTGGCGCTGCGAAAGGTTCCGGCGCTGAACGCAACGTTCACCGGTGAGGCGGTCCGGCACAACGCGGACGTCAACATCAGCATCGCGATCGCGCTGCCCGACGGTCTGATCGCGCCCACCGTGTACCACTGCGACCGCAAGAGTCTGTGGGAGATCGCGGTCGACGCCAGAGCCTTGGCCGAACGTGCCCGCGCCGGGCGGCTGCGCGCCGAGGACCTGATCGGCGGGACCTTCACCATCAGCAACCTGGGGATGTTCGGCGTCGAGGTGTTCTCCGCGATCATCAACCCGCCGCAGGCGGCGATCCTGGCCATCGGGGCGGCCAGGCCGCAGCCGGTCGTGCGCGACGGGCAGATCGTGGCGGCGACGATCATGCAGGTGACATGCTCTGCCGACCACCGCGTGACCGACGGCGCCGAGGTGGCGAACTACCTGGCCGAACTGAAGCGGCTGCTCGAGCACCCGGTCTGGCTGGTGACCAGTCCGCCCGCAGCAGGGCGCGCGGACGCCTGACCCGCGCGCAGCCGCGGGGAGCCGCTACCCGCCGGCGAAATGCTCTCGGATCGCCGCCTCGGCCGAGGCGGCGATGGCATCCCACCCCGCTCCGGGGTCGCGGGTCACGGTCACGAAGTCGTTCAGCGCGAACACCTGGACGACGCCGGGAATGGCGAACAACTTCGCCGCGAGTGGATGCGCCGCAGCCTCCTCGGCCGATCGAAACGTCTGGCTCCGGCCCTCGGTGATCCGCTGGTTGACCACGAACTTCAGCGCGTTGATGTTCGGCGTCGGCTGAATCTCAACGCGCACCTGCTCTGCCACGACTTCCTCCTCCCTGCTCCTGGACACCCGCGACGACGCCGCCCCGCCTCGAGGGGTCAGTGGACCTTCGCGTCGCCGCGCCCGCCCGGCATCTCACAGTACCAGGCCGCCAGCCGCGCGAACATGATGAAGTGCGGGAGCGCCCCGCGGATGCCCGTGACGATGCGATCCGCGGCCACCAGGCCGCTGGCCGACAGCAGCTGCCATCGGAGCTCGACCTGGGCCGCCAGCGAGAGCCCCAACTCCATTGGGATCAGCCCGGCGTCCGCGAGCGGCACGAACACCTGCCAGCGCCTCGGAGGTCGTTCCATCTCGAAGATATTCAGCATCGCTTTCGCGATGCCGGTGGCCGCGCCGGCCGCGTTGCTGAACCACCCGATGGCCTGGCCGAGGCGTTCGGGACTACGGCCGAGCGCCTCGGCGTCGCGGGCCGACGCCTCCAGCACGGCCACCGACGCGAGCACGCGGCCCAGCCGCCAGCCGATGCGGATCGGGTCGAGGAACCTCGGCGGCTGTGGTAGGACGTATCCCGAGGTCCCGGCCACGGCCAGACCCAGCGAGCGGGCCTGGGTGATCGCCTCCCGCGCGTCGTCCAGCAGGCTGGCGCGCTCGGACTCGATGCGCTGGCGCGCCGCCTCGACAAAGGCGATCCGCGCCCGCGGCTGCACATCGACGAGCAGCGACCCGCCGGTGAGCACCTCGTGCACGACCGGCAGGATGTGCAGGTTCAGGGCGAACGGCATGAGGATGCCGGGTTCATCACCCAGTGGGTTGGCCTCCGAGATCCGCTCCAGGTACTCGCGGATCTCCTCTTCATCGGTCCCCTCGGGAAAGACCAGGCCCACTTCGATGTCCGTGTCAGGATAGCTCGACCCTTCGCGGTAGCGGCCATAGAGGTAGACCGCGGCCAGCTCCGATGATCCCGCGAAGAACTCCTTGAGGACCTCGATGGCCCTCATCGGCTTGCCTCCAAGGGGAATGCCTGTGGCTCCGTGCCTGTCGGGCGGAGTGCCTACCGGCTCCTGCGCCTCCTGGCCTCGATGAGGTTGACCAGGGCCAAGACCCAGCGGTTCTGCCTCAGGGCGGCCCTGTGCTCCTTGCGGGCTGCTGTCAACCGGTCGCGCTCGGCCTGCAAGACCGCGCGGTGGCCGACGCGCGCCCCGCGCAACTGCTGGCGTTGACGCTTCCACCGTGAGCGTTCGATGGACAGCGCGCCGCGGTGCGCCGAGGCCGCGAGCCCCGCCGACCGACGCTGTTCTCCCATGACCCGGTGGTGCTCGAATCGCGCCAGCATGCAGACGTCACTCCTCGTGGTGCTGGGGCACGATCTCAGTGTACCAGATGGTGACTCGACGCGGGAGCGCGCCTCTACCGCATCTGGAGCGTGTGGAGGCCGTCCGGAATTAGCGCAAAGAACAGGATGACACCCAACACCATCGGCACCAGCACGGTGTAGATGAAGCTGATCCGTTCCATCCTCACGTGCATGAAGAAGGCGATGATGAGCCCGGCCTTCATGCCGGCCAGGATCACCAGCAGAAGGGTCAACATCCATCGCGGCATGGGGACGAAGACGACCCCGACCTCGAGTAGGGTGATGAGCAGGAGCCACCCCCAGGTGACCCAATAGACCCGGTAGCCGCCGTGAGCGGTGCCGGCGTGTTCCGGGGCGCTGGCCTGGTGTCCGGCGACATCCGTCGTCTGCGTGTGGTGACCCTCTCCGCTACCCACCTTGGAGCCTCCTCATGTCGCTCAGAGCAGGTACTTGATCGTAAAGATGAACACCCAGACCAGGTCGACGAAGTGCCAGTATAACCCGGCGATCTCCACGCTCTCCGGCTTGATGCGGCCGGCGGCCTGGCGCGCGATCGTGATCAACAGGTAGATGACCCCGGCGAGCACGTGGGCGCCGTGGAACCCGGTGATGACAAAGAAGCTGGCGGAGAACAGCGGCACGCCCCAAGGATTTGTGGCGAGCCGCGCGCCCTCGGCGATGAAGTGCGTCCATTCATAGGCCTGCAACCCGAGAAACGTGACCCCGCCCAGCACCGTGAGCCAGAGAAACCGGCCGGACAGCCGTCGGTGGCCTCGCGCTGACGCCGCGACCGCGACGGCCATCGTGGCGCTGCTGCAGATCAGCACGAAGGTCATGAAGGCGACCAGGTACAGGTCGAAGATCTCGTATTGCGGCGGCCAGTCGACGGTGGCGATGCGCAGCATCCAGTAGCCGGTGAGCAGCGCCGCAAAGGTCAGGGTATCCTGCAAGAGGAACAGCCACATCATGAGCTTCGGCCAGTTGAAGCCGAACGGCGACCGGCCGCCTCCCCATTCGGAGGCGAGCGCGTGGTCCTGGGTCATGGTCTCCGCTGACGTTGTCATCCCCTCCTTGCGGACCGGTCTCCACTGGCCACCGGTCTGGCCTCGGTCCTACGCGACGAAGAGCAGCGCGAAGACATACAGCCACAACGCATCGACGAAGTGCCAGTAGATCGCTACGGGCGTCACCACCCGCGCCGCCGACGCGGCCACCAGCGCCCGTCGCGCCCGCACGAGGGCATAGAACAGCGCGCCGACGCCCCCGAGCACGTGGAGGGCATGGGCGCTGGTCAGGAGATAGAAGAAGGCGCTGTGCGGACCTGCCGCGAGCGAAACGCCGGCGGAGGTCAACTGGCGCCAGGCGATTACCTGACCGGCGAGGAAGGCGGTCCCCAGCACGGTAGTGACCGCCAGCCCAGTTCGCAGATGATCCAGGTGGTCGGCGCGGCCCCTGGCCCGGGCCCACTCCATCGCCACGCTGCTCGCCAGCAGCACGGCAGTGTTGATCCAGAGCAGTGGGGGGATCGGTCCCGCGCGCCAGTCGGACTCTGCGCGGCGCACCACCAGGGTGCTGGTGAACGAGGCGAACAGGATGACCGTCGCCCCGACCAGCAGCCAGGTTGCGACAACCGATGTGGCGGCCGATGCCGGGCGGTCGTCTACGGCCCGCGTCGCCCGGCTCACGAGGTCACCGGCTCCTCTCCGCCGCCGCCCGCGACCGGCGCCAGCGTCGGTGAAGTCTGCGGGACGTAGTCATCCGCGGCCCCGGGCACGCTGTAATCGTACGCCCACCGGTACACCCTGGGCTCGGTCGGCCCGAAGTTACCGTGCGGCGGGGGCGAGGGGGTCTCCCACTCGAGCGTGGTCGCCCGCCACGGGTTGCGCTCCGCGCGAGGCCCCCACCGGAGGCTCATGACGAAGTTGTACGCGAAGATGAGCTGCGCGGCGCCGAGCCCGAACGCCGCCAGCGAGATGAATGCGTTGAGCGGACCGAGGCTCTGGAGGTGCTGGTAGAGCTGGGTTTCATAGATCCGTCGCATCATCCCGGCGAATCCCGCGAAGTGCATCGGGAAGAACGTCGCGTAGATGCCGACGAACGTCAGCCAGAAGTGGATCTTGCCCAGGCGCTCGTTCATCATCCGGCCGAACATCTTCGGGAACCAGTGGTAGGTACCCGCAAACACCCCAAAGAGGGCCGCCGAGGCCATGACGAAGTGGAAGTGCGCGACGACGAAGTAGGTGTCGTGCATGTACGTGTCCACGGGCGGCTGCGCCAGGAAGATCCCGGTGAGTCCGCCGGTCACGAACAGCGAGACAAACCCGATGGCGAACAGCATCGAGGTGGTGAACTCGATGCGCGCCCGCCACAGCGTCGCCAGCCAGTTGAACGTCTTGATGGCCGAGGGCACCGCGATGGCGAGCGTGGTGGTCATGAAGGCCATGGCGACTAGGGGGTGCATCCCGCTTGTGTACATGTGGTGCGCCCACACCAGGAAGCTCAAGATGCCGATCGCCGCGATCGAGCCCACCATGAAGCGGTAGCCGAAGATCGGCTTGCGGCCGTGGGTGGCCATGATGTCGGAAACCAAACCCATCGCCGGCAGGATAAGCACGTAGACCTCGGGGTGGCCCAGGAACCAGAACAGGTGCTGCCAGAGCAGGGGATTGCCTCCGGTGTGGTCGAGCACCCGCCCGGCGACGTAGATCCCCTCGGGCAGGAAGAAGCTCGTCCCGGCCAGGCGGTCGAAGAGCAACATCACCGCGGCCGCGAACAGTACGGGAAACGAGAGGAGCATCAGGATGGCGGTAACAAACAGCCCCCAGATCGTCAGCGGCAACCGCATCATCGACATGCCCTTCGCGCGCATCTGGAGGATGGTCGTGATGTAGTTCAACGAGCCGAAGAGCAGCGCAATGATGAGGATGGCCAGGGCCACGAGCCATAGCGTCTGCCCGAGCCCGGAGCCGGGCGCGGCCGCCGGGATCGCCGACAGCGGCGGGTAGGCGGTCCAGCCGCCGCCGGCGGCGCCGCCGGTCACGAAGAACGACGCCATGAGCACGACGATGGCCGGCACCACGAGCCAGTACGACATCATGTTCATCCATGGAAACGCCATGTCGCGCGCGCCGATCTGCAGGGGGATGAGGAAGTTGCCGAAGCCGCCCGACAGGATCGTGGTGAGCACGAAGAAGATCATGATCGTCCCGTGCATGGTCACCACGGCCAGGTAGAAGTCGGGCTTCATTTGGCCGGCCGCGAACCCTCCGGGGAACAGCCAGGCCGCCACCTCCCACCGGGTCCCGGGCCAACCCAGCTGCATCCGGATGAGCATGGCGAGCGTCCCGCCCACCAACGCCATGAACAGCGAAGTCAGCATGTACTGGATGCCGATGGTCTTGTGGTCGAGGCTGAAGATGTACTTGCGGATGAAGCGCTCCTCGTGCGCGTGCTCAGGTCCTGCAGGGACCTCTTCGAGCACCTCGACGGTTGACGCCCGCACCATGCGCTCGTTCTTGCCCGTCCGGGCCTCGACGAGGATCGTCAAGACGCCGTACTCGGGGTCGACGCGCCCCACGGTGCCCTCGAGGTCGCCGCTGCGGACGCGCGCACCAGGGGCGATCAGGCGGCCCTGGCCGTCGCGCAGTTCCGTGCTTACCTGTGCCATTCGTGCTCTGGCCTCCCGTTCACGTCGCCCGCGATCTCACCGCGGCGCCAGGGCCGGCCGCTGCTGCGCCAGCCACTCGTCGAACGCCTGCTGCGACTGCACGACCACCCGGCCCCGCATCGCGTAGTGGCCGATACCGCATAGCTCGGCGCAGGCGATCTCGAACACCCCTTCTCGGGTAGGAGTGAACCGCGTCTCGATCGTCACGCCGGGGACCGTGTCCTGCTTGACCCTGAACTCCGGAATGAAGAAGCTGTGGATCACACTGGTCGCGGTCAGGCGCACACGCACCGGCCGGTCGACCACCAGGCGCAGCTCCGACGTGACAATATCATCGGCCGCCGCCGGATCGGCTGCATCCAGTCCCCACGGGTTGGTGCGGGGGTCGATGAACCTCGGACCGACGCGGCCGAACACACCGTCGGGTCCTGGGTAGCGTGCGCGCCAGGCGAACTGCTCCCCCCGAACGTCCACCACCATCGCGTCGGCGGCGGCTGGCACGAGGTGGATCCGTGCCCACACCACCCCGCTCATCGACACCATGATGGCCAGGGCGATCGTCGGGATGATCGTCCAGGTCAGCTCGAGCCGGCGGTCGTCGTGCCAGTGCGCGGCCTTGCGATCCCCGTGGGCCGCGAAGCGCCACACAAACAGCGCCAGCAGGACGTGCACCAGCACGAAGACGATCCCGGTGATGATCAGCGTCGAGTAGAAGAGCCGGTCGATCATGCCGCCGTGGACCGAGGCCAGGGGCGGCAGCCACCAGCGGCCGCGGGCGAACAGCGTGAGGCCCACCCCGCCGACGACCACCATGCCCAGGATCACCAGTCCGAGCAGCAGCCCTGTCCGTCGAGCGTCAACCTGTTGCGGCGCCTTCGTCATGCGCTCTGACCTCTGTTCCGCCTTCTCGAGGGATGGTTGTGGCTTCCGACTCCTGCCTAACGCTCTGACCCGCGGTAATTAGTCCCCACAGACCCGCACTCCTTCCGCCTGCGCCTCTGAGCAGACCGGACTATGCCAGAAGCCGGTCCACCGCCATCGAGACGAAGAGCAGCCCCAGATAGACGATCGAGTAGCCGAACAACGCCAGCGCGGTGCGGTCGCTGACCTGGCGGGCCAGGCGCGCCACCAGCCAGACGAACGGCACCGCCAGCGCAACGGCGGAGACCAGGTAGACGCGGCCGAGCACGCCCACACCGGCCAGCAGCAGTGTGCACGTGACGAGGGCGATCGTGTACAGTATCATCTGCCGGATCGTCTCGCCTTCGCCGCGGATCACGGGGAGCATGGGGACCCGCGCCGCCCGATAGTCCGCGGTTCGGTTGAGCGCCAGCGCCCAGAAGTGCGGCGGAGTCCAGAGGAAGATCACCGCGAAGAGGAGCAGCGCCGGCACGCTGAGATCCCCGGTCACCGCCGCCCAGCCCACCAGCGGCGGGATGGCGCCGGCCGCGCCGCCGATGACGATGTTCTGCGCCGACGTCCGCTTGAGCCACATCGTGTAGATCCCCACATAGTAGACGATGCCGGCGAGCGCCAGGCCCGCGGCCAGCCAGTTTACCGCCAGGCCCAGGACCAGGACCGAGGCCAGGGCGAGTGCCGCTCCAAAGGCAAGCGCGCGGCCCGGCGCCACGCGCCGGGCCGGGATCGGCCGGCCTCGCGTCCGGGACATGAGCGCGTCGATGTCCCGGTCCCAGTAGCAGTTGATGGCGTTGGCCGCGCCGGCCGCCAGTGCGCCGCCGAGCAGCGTGTAGGCGGTGAGCGTCCAGGCGACCGGACCACCCGCGGCAACGATCATGGCTGTGGCGGTGGTCAGCAGCAGCAGGACGATGATCCGCGGCTTGGTCAGCGCCATGTAGTCGGCCGCGGACGCGAGCGTGCTCAACCGAGGGTCGCCGGCGCCGCCGGCTCCCACCGTAACGCCAGAACGGGCCAGACGCCCGCGGACCACAACCGCAACGAGCGTGGCGAGCAGCGCGGCGGCCCCGCCCAGGTGGGCGATCCGCACCGGCATCCACAGGCGCGTCCAGACATTGAACGCGCCAAGGGTGATCTGGACGATGACGATCAGGACCGCTAGCGCCGCGACGGCGCGAACGAACCGGTCGTGACTCGCCCGGGCCCGCGAGGCGACGACCGCCACCGCGACCGCCACGCCAAGGCCGAGCATTCGGTGCAGCACCTGCAGCACCGCCCGCGGCTCAGCCGGCGGGACCACGCTGCCCCGACAGAGTGGGAAGTCCGGACAGGCCATCCCGGCGCCGAACGCGCTGACGTACCCGCCCAGCGCGATCTGCGCGAAGACCAGCGCCAGCGCCAGGTGGGCGGCACGGGTGAGCCCCTCGGGCGGCGCCGGGATCGGGTCTCGCGCCCCGACCGCCCAATGGGCGCGCGCGGTGAACAGCACCAGGACGGCCAGGAACGACATGGCCATGAGGTGGTGCGTCCCCTTGATGGCCGGGGTGAGCATTGAGAGGACCGTGGCGCCGCCGAGCCCGACCTGCACCGCCAGAAGCCCGAGGAGCACCACCATGAGCCGACCCAATCCGACCCGGGCCGAGTCGAGCCGCCACACGAGGACGGCGAGGACGAGCATCATGGCGCCGACCGCCGAGGCGAGCAGCCGGTGGCCGTACTCGATGAGCACCAGCCCATCCAGCGGCGGGATCAGCCGGCCGTGACAGAGCGGCCAGTCCGGGCACGCCAGCCCCGCGCCCGTGGCGCTGACCGTCACGCCGACCAGGAGCAACACAAAGGTCGTGGCGCTGGCGGCAAGCGCCAGGCGCCGGATCCGCCGCATCGTGCGGTCGCGCCGCGTGCTATCCCACGGCACCATGCTCCTCCACGGTGTTACCCGGCAGACGCCGGCAGGTCGGGCAGGGACCAGCCGATGGCCGCCTCGACCAGGCGCGCCGCGGCCAGCAGGGCACCTTCGGCAAACGGGGCTGCCGCCAGTTGTATTCCGACGGGAAGCCCGTCCGTGGTCAGCCCGGCGGGCACGGCGATCGTGGGCAGGCCTGTGGCGTTGAAGATCCTGGTGAAGCGGGCCACCTTGCGGCGGACCTCGGGCCAGCGGGGGCCGCGCGGATCTGCGTCGGCAACTGACGGAGCGCCACCAGGTGCCGCGGGCGCCAGGAGCAGCGTGAGATCGCCGAGCGCGTGGTCCACCTCGGCGCCAAACTCCTCGAGCACCGCGCGGGCGGCGGCCACACCCTGTGGGGTCGTCGCCCCGCCCTGCTCGAGGAGGGCGCGCACGTCCGGGTTGTACTCTGCGAGCCTCCCGGGAAACGCCGTCTGGTGGAAGGCATGTGCCTCCGCGCGCAGCACGACGAGCTGGGCTTCGTGCACGGCCTCGACGCCCCTCAGCGAGAGAGGCCGGACACGGAGCCCGCCACCCTCGAGGGCCCGGGCCGCGCGGTCGAGGGCGGACTCCACCGCCGGATCGAGGTCGGCCTCGAAGAACGGACCCGTCAGGCGGCCCACACGCAGGCCCGCAAGGTCGGCGGTCATCTCCTGGCGGTACCGGCCCACCGGCACCTCCACGGTGTGCGGATCCCGAGGGTCACGGCCAGCCATGACCTCCAGCATCAGCGCGGCATCCTCGACGGTCCGCGCCATGGGCCCCACGGTATCGAAGGAGTCGGCCAGCGGGAGCACGCCGCGCCGGCTGACGCGGCCGAACGTCGGCTTGAGCCCGACGATCCCACACAGCGCCGCGGGGATACGGATCGAGCCGCCGGTGTCTGTCCCCACGGCGAGCGCCGCCAGCCTGGCGGCCACAGCGGCGCCAGATCCGCTGCTCGACCCGCCGGTGATGCGCTCGAGGTTCCAGGGATTCCGCGCGGTCCGTCCGTGCGGATTGACCCCGCTTGTGCCCAGCGCGAACTCGTTGAGGGCGGTGACGCCGAGCACGATCGCGCCCGCCCCGCGCAGCCGCCGGACGACCTCCGCGTCCTCGGCCTCCGGCTGCTGTCCCAGGAACGCGGCGCCGGCGGTCATCGGCACGCCGCGGACGGTCATCAGATCCTTGATGGCCACGGGGACACCGTGCAGGGGGCCGGCCAACGTCCCCGTGCGGGCCTCGGCCTCCCGCGCGCGGGCCTCGGCCCGCGCGTCATCGGCGAGGATCCGTATGTAGGCCGCCACGTGCGGGTCGAGGGCGCCGACGCGTGCGAGGTAGGCCTCCACGACGTCCACGGGTGACCAGCGGCGGCGGCGGACGGCGGCCGCGAGGGCGACCGCCGACAGCTGGAGAATCTCATCCATCCGTGTAGGACTCCTCGACGGGCGGCTTGAATACACCCAGCATCTCAGCCGGGAGGACGCGTATGTCGACCCGCCCGATCGAATCCCTGCTCGCAGAGGACCGCACCTTTGCACCCTCCGAAGCCTTCCGCGCCCACGCCACGGTCACCGACGCGACCATCTACGAGCTGGCCCGCGAGGACCCAGAAGGCTTCTGGGAGGCCGCGGCCGCGGACCTCCACTGGTTCAGACGGTGGGACCGGGTGCTCGAGTGGACCCCGCCGTACGCGCAGTGGTTCGTCGGCGCGCGCACCAACATCGCGTACAACTGCCTCGACCGGCACCTGCGCGGCGTCCGGCGCAACAAGGCGGCCATCATCTGGGAAGGCGAGCCCGGCGACACCCGGGTACTAACCTACTGGGATCTGGCCCGGGAGGTCAACCGGTGCGCGAACGCGTTGCGCTCGCTCGGCATCCAGCGGGGCGACCGGGTCGCCATCTACATGCCGATGATCCCGGAGCTGCCCATCGCGATGCTGGCCTGCGCTCGGATCGGCGCGGTGCACACGGTCGTCTTCGGCGGGTTCTCGGCTGAGGCGCTGCGCGATCGGATCAACGACGCGCAGGCCAAGCTGGTGATCACCGCGGACGGGGGATACCGCCGGGGGCAGATCGTGCCCCTCAAGCGCAACGTCGATCACGCAGTGGCCGAGACCCCTACGGTCCAGCACGTCCTGGTCGTGCGCCGGATCGGCGACGCGGCCGCGGTTCACGTGGTGGAAGGCCGCGACCGATGGTGGCACCGGGCGCTCGACGGGATGCGGCTCGACTGCCCGGCCGAAGAGATGGAGAGCGAGGACGTGCTCTACATCCTCTATACGAGCGGCACGACAGGGAAACCGAAGGGCATCGTGCACACCACCGGCGGCTACATGGTCGGCACGTACCTGACGACCAAGTGGGTGTTCGATCTCAAGGAAGACGATGTCTACTGGTGCACCGCGGACATCGGCTGGGTGACCGGCCATTCGTACATCGTCTACGGCCCGCTGGCGAACGGTGCGACCGTCGTCATGTACGAAGGCACGCCCGACTGGCCGGAGAAGGACCGCTTCTGGGAGATCGTCGAGAAGTACGGGGTGACCATCCTCTACACGGCACCAACGGCGATCCGCACGTTCGTCAAGTGGGGACCGGACTGGCCGGCACGCCACGATCTCTCGTCCCTCCGCCTGCTCGGGACGGTCGGCGAGCCGATCAACCCGGACGCCTGGACCTGGTACCGCAGCCACATCGGTGGCGACCGGTGCCCGGTTGTGGACACGTGGTGGCAGACCGAGACCGGGAGTATCCTCATCACCCCGCTGCCGGGGATCACGACGCTCAAGCCCGGATCGGCCACGCGCCCGTTCCCCACGATCGACGCGGCGGTCGTCGACGAGCGCGGGACGCCGGTCCCGCCCAACACCGGCGGCTACCTGGTGATCCGCCGGCCGTGGCCGTCGATGCTTCGAGGCATCTATGGCGATCCGAAGCGGTTCCAGCAGGTCTACTGGGATCGGATCCCCGGGGTCTACTTCACCGGTGACGGAGCCCGCGTGGATGGGGACGGTGACTTCTGGCTACTCGGCCGGGTGGACGACGTCATCAACGTCGCCGGCCACCGGATCGGCACCATGGAGGTGGAGTCCGCCCTGGTCTCCCATCCGATGGTCGCTGAGGCCGCGGTGATCGGGATGCACCACGAGATCAAGGGGCAGGCGCTCGCCGCGTTCGTGACCCTCAAGGAGGGCGGCGTGGGTGACGACGCGATGCTGGACGAACTGCGCGAGCACGTCGCAGAGAAGATCGGCGCGATCGCCAAGCCCGACCGGATCATGTTCAGCGCGGAGCTTCCGAAGACGCGGAGCGGCAAGATCATGCGGCGGCTCCTCCGCGACATCGCCGAGGGCCGTGTGTTGGGGGACACGACCACGCTCGCCGATCCATCGGTCGTCCAGAGCCTGCGGGAACGGTACGAGGAGGACGCGCAGGGTTGACCGGGTCGGATCGGTCAGACGCGCTCGGCGGCTGACGGGGCGGGCATCAGGATCTCGCGCAACCGGTGGAGGGTCGAGGCCAGGACGCGCGAGACGTGCTTCTGCGAGATGCCAAGGCGCGCCGCAGCCTCGGCTTGCGTCAGGTCCGTAAAGAAGAGGTAGAACACGACCGCGCGCTGGAGGGGGTTCACGCTCTCCAGCGCGCTGAGCAGGACGATGCGGTCTTCGGCGAGAGAGGTCGACGGGTCATCCGACCGACATCGGGTCCGGTCCAGGTCGACCGTGGACTGGCCCTCTTCATCCGCGGCATCGAGGGAGAGCGTCCGAACCACGCCGCGAGTGCGTAGGATCTCCGTCACCGCATCGACGGCGAGCCCAAGGGTCGAGGCCAGATCGTCCACCCCAGGATACCGACCGTGCTCGTCCAGGTGCTCCCCCACCGCCTGCTCGATCAGACCGCTGGCGCGCTCCAGCCACCGTGGCCGTCGCACCAGACTGTGGTGGTCCCGCAGGTAGTGCCGGATCTCACCCCGCACGTAGTGACGGGCAAAGGGCAGGAACGGCGTGCCGCGCGATGGGTCATAGTGCTCGATCGCGTTCAACAGGCCCAGGAATCCCACCTGCGCGAGATCGTCGTCATGGGATCCATTGCGGTACCCTGACGCAATGCCCCGCACCAGGGCCTCGCACCGCCGTACGAGGACGTCCTGGACGTTGGGATCGCGCGTCGCCGCATAGCGCCGGGCCAACACGTCAAGGTCGGTGGTCGCTGGGACCGCTGGTGTGAAGGAGGAAACTGCCACGGTGGCCTCTGTGGACGGTGATTACTGTATTCACATGCAGAGCGGTCGGGCAGGAGAGATTGTTCCCCACGTCGTCACGTCTTCCCAGTCCGCGCTAGCGAAGCGTGTCGAGATTGAAGGCCCGGTGGACTGCCCGCACGGCGGTCTGGATGTCGTCGGTGGGCACGACGCACGAGATCTTGATCTCCGACGTGCTGATCATCTGGATGTTCACGCCCGCGGCGGCCAGGGCGCCGAACATCGCCGCGGCCACGCCGGGGTTGCTGGCCATGCCGGCGCCGATGACCGAGATCTTCGCCACTCCTTCGCCCGCCGCGACCTCGCCGCCACCGATCTCGCGGCCGACGGTGCGCACCGCCTCCTCAGCCGCAGCGGCATCGGGCTTCGTCACGGTGAACGAAATGTCGGCCCGCCCCCCGCGGCTGGCAGTCTGGACAATCATGTCCACGTTGATGTGCCGGTCCGCCAGAGCCGAGAAGATCCGGTGGGCGACACCCGGGATGTCCGGGAGATCGCGGATCGTGATCTTGGCCACATTGGTATCGTGGGCCACACCAGTGACGAGCCGTGTGCGTTCCACCTCCGTCCCCTCCTCCACGATCGTGCCGGGCGCATCAGTCCAGGTTGACCGCACGTGCAGACGAACCCCGTAGGCTTTGGCGTACTCGACCGAGCGGGTCTGCAGGACGACCGCGCCGCCCGAGGCCAGCTCCAGCATCTCCTCGTAGGACAGCCGGCTGAGCAGGCGGGCCTCGGGCACGATCCGCGGATCGGCGGTGAAGACCCCGGACACATCGGTGTAGATCTCGCAGGAATCCGCGCCCAGGGCCGAGGCCAGGGCGACGGCCGAGAGATCGGATCCCCCGCGGCCCAACGTCGTGATCTCGTGATCGGGGGTGACCCCCTGGAATCCGGCGACCACGACAATCCGCCCTCGCGCCAGTTCCTCGTCGATCCGCCGGCGGTCGACTTCCAGGATCCGGGCCTTGGTGTGGACCCCGTCGGTCAGGATCCGAACCTGGCTCCCTGTCAGCGAGATCGCCGGCTCGCCGATGACCTGGAGCGCCATCGACAGCAGGGCGATCGAGACCTGCTCGCCGACCGCCATGAGCATGTCCAGTTCGCGCGCGGGCGGCTGCGGCGCGATCTCTCGGGCGCGGGTGATCAATTCGTCGGTCATGTCCCCGGGTGCAGACACCACGACCACCATGCTGGCGCCGGTCCGCCGGGTGGCGGCCACACGCTGGGCGACGTGGCGCAGCTTCTCCGTCGTGGCCACCGAGCTCCCGCCGTACTTCTGCACAATCAGTGCCACCGTCGGCCTCCTTCGTCCAGAACCGCGCGGACTGCCTCAAGCGTAGCCGGAGTCTGCACCGGCTCGGGCCCTCTCACCACGTCGGGGTCCTTCAGTCCGTGACCGGTCAGCACGCAGACGACGTCGCCGTCCGGAAGCGCGGCCGCATCCACGCGGGCCAGCCCGGCCACCGCCGCCGCAGAGGCCGGCTCAACAAAGATCCCCTCGGCGGCCAGGGCACATTGTGCCTCCAAGATCTCTCCGTCGGTCACCTGCACGAACCCGCCGCCCGATGCCTTCGACGCCTCAATCGCGCCCTCCCAGCTGGCCGGCCGGCCGATGCGAATCGCCGACGCCACGGTCTGCGGCCGCACGACCGGCTCCCCGCGAAGCAGGGGGTTCGCGCCTTCGGCCTGTACGCCGACCACCCTAGGCAGACGCTCGATGCGGCCGGCCTCGAGGTACCGCCGGAATCCCTGCCAGTACGCGGTGATGTTCCCTCCGTTCCCGACCGGCAGCACGAGCGCCGCGGGAGTGTCGCCCAGCGCGTCGCAGATCTCATAGGCGGCCGTCGCCTGGCCTTCGAGCCGAAGCGGGTTTAGCGAGTTCACGAGCACGAACGCGTCGCTGGCCACCGCCCGCACCAATCCGAGGGCATCTTCAAAGCGGCCGTCGACCGCCACCACACGCGCGCCGTGGGCCGCTGCCTGCGCAAGCTTGCCTCGCGCCACAACCCCTGCCGGCAGCAGCACCCAGCAGGACAGGCCGGCGCGGCCCGCATAGGCGGCCGCCGACGCGGCCGTGTTGCCGGTCGATGCGCAGAGCACGCCGCGGGCTCCCGCGGATGCCGCCTGACTGACCGCCACGGTCATTCCGCGATCCTTGAAGGAGCCGGTCGGGTTGCTGCCCTCAACCTTCAACCAGACCGGCCGGCACAGGAGCCGGCTCAACCGCGCCGACGGGACCAGGGGGGTGCCGCCCTCGTGCAGCGTGATCACGCGGTCGAGCGGAGGCAGGAACTCTCGATACGCGTCGATGATCCCGGGCCACGGCACGAACGTCACTGGCAGACTCCCGCGCGGCTATGCCGCAATACGAAGGACCGCGTGCACCGCAGCCACCGCGTCGAGCGCCTTCAGGCGGGCCAGCACACGCTGCATCGAGGCTTCCCGCGCCTCATGCGTCACCAGCACCGCGTCCGCGGTGACCCCGCGACTCTTCTGCACGATCGACGCGATACTGACTCCTTCGTCGCCGAAGGCCCCGGCCACCTGCGCGAACACGCCGGGCCGGTCCGATACCTCGAGGAGGACACAGTACGGAACGACGATGTCGGCGATCTCGCGGATCGGGCGGCGAGGGAATTCCTGACGGCCGAGGCGACCTCCTGCTCCCCTCCGGATGTTGCGGGCCGCATCGATCACATCGCCGACCACGGCGCTCGCGGTCGGGCCCCCTCCCGCGCCGCGGCCCTCGAGCACGATGGGGCCGACCGGATCGCCGTCGATCATGACGGCGTTCAGCTCATCGGCGACACTAGCCAGAGGGTGTGCCATCGGCAGCAGGCCGGGATGCACTCGAGCCTCGACCGCGCCGCCCTCGCACCGGGCGATGGCCAGCAGCTTCACGGCGTATCCCAGCTCCCGGGCATACGCGATGTCGCGCTGCGTGAGCCCGCTGATCCCCTCGCGGTAGACGTCGTCTCCGGCCACCCGACAGCCGAACGCCAGGGAGGCGAGGATCGCGAGCTTCGCCGCCGCGTCATGACCGTCCACGTCATCCGTAGGATCGCTCTCGGCAAATCCGCGCTGCTGCGCGGCCACCAGCGCCTCGGCGAACCCCACACCGTCGTGGGCCATTCGTGTGAGAATGAAGTTCGTCGTGCCGTTGAGGATGCCAACAACCTGCCGGATGGCATTGGCCGCCAGCGACTCGGTGATGGCCTTGACCACCGGAATGCCGCCGCCGACGCTCGCCTCGAAGAACAGGTCTGTCCCGGCGCGGGCGGCCGCGGCCAGCAGTTCGTCGCCTCGCGACGACATCAACTGCTTGTTTGCGGTTACGACGGCCTTGCCGCGGGAGAGCGCGGCCATGATGTACGAGCGGGCGGGTTCGATCCCGCCGATCACCTCGACGACAACGTCGACCGCAGGATCCTCGACGAGTGCGCGGCCGTCGCCTCCAATGAGGCCGGCTGGCAGGGTCAGGGGGCGAGGGCGTTCAGGATGCGCGACGGCGACGCGCTGCAGGACGACCGGAATCCCGGCGCGGCCAGCGATCTCGCCGCTGCGATGTATGAGCAGATCAGCGACGGCTGTCCCCACCGTTCCCAGTCCCAGCAGCCCAATGCGACAGATCCCCTCCACTGAATCCTCCCTCCGGCCTGAGCAACGCCCCACGCATACCAGACGGCCGGAGGTGGTGTCAAGGCGACCCAGAGGCGGGCGACGGCGGGGCGGCACACGCCGTTGACGGTGACCGACCGGTGGGCTATCGTCGGGACGACGGGTGGCCGGTCGGCCGAGCGACTTCCCATGGGTCGTCATCCATCACGCAGGCACACGTCGCCGGAAGAGGCGCCCGCCGGCAGGCGTATCCGGCAGCGCCGGCGGGATCTGGGGCTGACGCAGGCGGACTTGGCCGGGTCGGACTACACCAAGAGCTTCATCAGCCAGATCGAAGGCGGGCATGCGGATCCGTCGCTCGATACCCTGCGCCTCTTCGGCCGCAGGCTTCACCTGAGTCTCTCGACGATCGCCGGCGACGACGCCGACCGGCGCCTCGCCCTCCTGGCCGGGCTTCTGGCGTGGGCTGAGTCCCGCGCCGAAGCCGGCCGCTTGGATGCCGCCCGCCAGGCGGCGGCGCTGGTCCGTGAGATCGCGTCAGAGTCCGCGGCACCGCTGTTCGAAGCCGACGCCCTGCTGATGCTCGCGCACCTGGACACTGCGGCGGGGGACGTCGACGCCGCGCAGCGTGCGCTTGACGCGGTGGCCGCTCTTCCATTGAGGTCGGGGTCGCGGGTGAGCGTGCGGGCTGCGCTCGCACGGGGGGAACTGGCTCTGCGAAGGCGTGATGTGACGTCCTCCATCGAGGCATTCCGCCACGTCGCACGCTCGGGCCCTCATACTGCTCGCCATCCCGATCTGCGGGCACAGGCACTCATCGGGCTGGCCGCCACCGCGGACCGGTCCGGGGATCGACGGCGGGCCCGACGGAGGCTCGAATCGGCCCTCGCGCTGACCGCGCGCCAGGGTCTCCACAGCCTGCGCGGCGACGTTCACCTTCGGCTCGCGGCATTGGATGGTCTCGAGGGTCGACACGATTCTGCCCTCCGGCACCTCGAGGAGGCCGCGCAGATGCTCCCCGCCCACCCCCGGACGAGATTGGCGACTCTGCTTGCCCTGGCGCAGGCAGCTCTGGCGTCGGGGGACCTACCCCTTGCTGAGCGGGCGGCGCAGCACGCCGGTCGGCTGACCGAGACCATTGACGATGCGGTCGCCCGGGCAAGGACCGGGGCGCTGATCGGACGGGTGCTGGCCGCGCAGGGCCGCCACGCGGATGGGGCGGCGCGGCTCTCCGAGGCCGCCTCGCTGATCCGCGGAGAGGCCGCCCCCGTCGAGGTCGTGCAGGCCGCAAGAGAGTTCGGGGAGTTCTACCAGGCGGTGGGCGATCGCGATGCGGCGGCGCGCTTCCTTGCGATAGCCTCCCGGCCCACACTGCCGACGACGGCAGACGGCAGTACGCCTGGAGCCGCCGCTCCCTGGTGAGTCGGCCCCGGCCTGCGCCGGGCGCTATGTGACTCCGGCCTCCTGGACGCGGAACGCCCTGGCGAAGAGATGGGCCGCCTGCCCTTCCTCGCCGCGCTCCAAGAGCAGGAACCCGTAGTCGCGGCTGACCCGCGCCACCTCACCGACAGCCCCGAGGCGTTCGAACTCGTGAAGGGCGTACGCATAGCGATGCACGGCTTCGTCCAGCTTGCCTTCACGGTGACAGACGGCTGCCATGACGGTCTCGGCGCGCGCCGCCTCCGCCGGATCCTGCAGCCTGACCGCGAGTCGAATTGCTTCCTCGGCCCGGGAGCGTGCCGCCTCGGAGTCGCCGCGCAAGAATGCGGCGCGCGCCAGTTCGGTCAGGGTCTGCGCTCGGCCGGCGTCGTCCGCGAGCCGGCTGGCCAGGACGAGGCTCTGCTCGAGCGCAGCCACGCCCTCCTCGGGCTGACCGCGGTTGAGCAGCAGTATGCCGATGCTGCGCTTGACCGTGCCCAGGGCCAGCAGGTTCTCCTGGGTCTCGAAGAGCACCGCGGCCTTCTCGAGATGCACCCGTGCGAGATCAAATGACTGCTCCCGCTCGTAGGCGACGCCGAGGTTGAAATGCAACGCCCCGAGCGACATGAGATCTCCAAGCGGCTCAAGCCGGTCGAGCGCAGCGCGAAAGCACTCGAGGGCCTGGGCCGGCAACCCAAGGTCAGAGTACGTCCGGCCGAGATTGGCCAGCACGCTGCCCTCGAATTCGGTGTCCGGCGGAGAGGCGGACCGCGCCGCCAACAGCGCCCGCGTGAAGGCGTCTCGGGCGGCCGGGAAGTCGCGCTTCCGGAGGGAGAGGAACCCTGTGGCGCTTGCCACCCGTGCGACTAAGTCCGGCCGCCCGAGCGCACCTGCGATCTCGCGCGCGCGGTCAAGATGCTGCTCAGCCAGGTCGAACTGCCTCAGCCCGGTCAGCGCCTGCCCCAGTCCGACCTGAATGCGAAACATGATCTCAGGCGGCGTGTCAGATCCACCATGCCGCTCCGCCGCATGATAGGCTTCCACCGCCTCGGTGTGGCGGTGCTGCCGCAAGAGCGCCGCGCCCAGGTTGATCTTCAGGGACATCTGCCGGGCCAGCGGGGGCTCAGCATCGAGGAGGTGAGAGACCGGAACGCCGAGCCGCCCGGCGAGCAGCCGCAGGCTGTCCAGCGAAGGCCGCACCTTGTCGTGCTCGAGCATGCTGATGAAGCTCTCCGAGAGCTCCTCGCCGGCGAGCGCGCGCTGCGTCAGGCCGCGGTCTCGGCGAGCGCGGCGCACTTTCTCTCCAAGCGTCACAACGGTTCCCCCCAAGAGATCTCCGGCCCGCGGCCAGGACTGTCAGCCCTGCAGCGGCTTCGTGATCTCGTGACCTGCGGCCAGGCGAAAGGCGCCTTGATGTGTGCGCTACGCCCAGCCGCCCAGCGCTTCGATGTCGCCGTGCCCGGCCCAGCCGCCCAGCGCCTCGATGTCGCCATGTCCGCCCATGAGAGTCGCCGTGCTACGCAGGTTTGCGCATGAAACGCCGAGCAACACGGCAAGGGCGATCACGACCATGGTTCTCATCTGATTCTCCCCCCTCAGGGTTCGGGCTGCGGATCGTCCAAAGGCAGGCTTCGATCTGGGAATGCCCGACGTTTCGACACCTGCCGGTGAAGTTCCTCCATTGGAAGGCTCTCACTTCATCAATACTGAAGTCCGATGCCCGGTGGCCGCTGAACTATCGTTTGGGAGGCCGATTTCTTGCAGTTCCCGGCAGGAACCGAAGAGCAATGGCAAAAATCACTCTGTCTGAACTGGCGGGTTCTCCACGCGTTCACCGCCACGCGCGGAAGGGTCGGTCCTGACACCAGGTCAGGTCGGGGGCGGCACCTCCGGACCGACGAGGCCGGAGGGCGTCGTTCCGGTAGCCGCCCCCCGACCTCTCTCCTGGACTGCAAGCGGATCTCTGGGTTCGCCCTACGTCACGACGGACGGCCTGTCGCGCAGTGTCGCGTCTCGGATCGGGCGCGGATCGCCGGTGGTGATGTCCTCCACCGCCGATGCCTCGTCGAACCAGCTTCTGGGAGCCACGTGACCCCAGAACGTCTGGCGTCGCGGGTCGTTGACACTCCACCGCAGCGGAGGCCGATCGGGATCGGCGGTCAGGTAGTCCCCGGTGTAGAGCTCGATGCGGTGGCCGTCGGGATCGCGCAGGTAGACGAACAGCGCATTGGAGATGCCATGCCGTCCCGGTCCGCGCTCGATCGCCGCGTGCATTCCGGCGCCGGCCAGGATGTCGCACGCGCGGATCACGTTGACGGTCTCCGGCAGCCAGAACCCGACGTGGTGTAGGCGCGGGCCGGTCCCGTTCATCAACGCGATGTCGTGCACGGTCTGCTTGCGGTGCAACCAGGCAGCCCACAATCGCGGGGGCGAGTCCTCGGTCTCGGTGTATTCCGAGCATCGGAACCCCCAGGCGGTCGTGTACCACTCGTAGGCCGGCTCGATGTCCGGCACCTGGCAGTTGAAGTGGTCGATGCGCATGATGTGCGGGCCTCGGTAGTGGTCGAACTGCCGCAGCATCCCGCCGACGCGCTCCATTGCGGCATAGAACTCGACGGGCAGCCCTGCCGGATCCTGGACGCGCAGGCCGCGCCCCATGCCGGGCTCCTCGCCCTCGGCGACCCGGCGCACCGGTAGGTCCGCCCGGCGCGCGATCGTCTCCAGGTGGTCGAGATCCTCGGTGGACGCCACCTTGAACGCCAGGTGCGAGGCCCCGGCGGACGGGGCCAGGCGCAGGATGAGGCTGTGGTGCTCGGTCTCTTCGAGCCCCCGCAGATACAGGGCTCCTCCCCGGTTCTCGGTCTCCGTGAAGCCGAGAAGGTCCACGTAGAACGCCCGGGCCCTCCCGAGGTCGGTGACGCGGAGCGCTGCATGGCCCGCCCTGATGATGTTCGGCGCGCTCATTCGCCGATGTCCCTGGTCCCTGCCGGCTCCTGGCGGGGGCCCGCACCCCACTCCTCGTAGTAGATCGACACCCCGTCAGGACCCCACCGCTCAGGGGGCGCCGCCGGCACGGCGAGCGGCGCCAGGCGACGGTAGCGGCCGGCAAAGAACAGCAGCGGGTTGCCGGGCGATCCCCCCTCATGGAGGTCGAGCACGCGGCCAATGACGATGTGGTGATCGCCACCATCGTACAAACGGGCGACCGCGCAGCGGACCGTGGCGAGCGCGCCGACCAGGCGCGGCGCGCCGTCCCACGCCTCGAAGCGGAACTCGGGTGTCGGCAGATCCCGCCAGCCGCCCGAGAAGTACCGGGACAGCACCTCCTGGTCGTCGCGGAGGATGTTGATCGAGAACGGCACGCCCTCGACGAGGTGTCCGGCCAGGCGCGCCTGACGGTCCACGCAGACCAGGACGAGCAGCGGGTCGAGCGAGAGGGAGCACACGGCGTTGGCCGTCATCCCCAGCACGTCATCCGCGGTGTACACGGCGACCACCGTGACCCCGGTCGTGAACAGGCCCATCGTTCGTCGATACGCCCGGGGATCTGGCCCGGCGGGGACAGGAAGGGAAGCCCCAAGCGGTCCACTCATGGCTCCTCCCCCGCCGGCCGCCGTCGGGACCCCGCGGCGGCGGACGCCGCCGCCTCCTCCTCCTCGGCCCGGGCGAGGAACGCCCTTATCCGTTCCATGTACGGCGCCTTGTCATAGCCGGCAAACATCGCGCCGGCCATCCGCACCGGATCGCCGAAGAAGAACCGCTCGTACAGCACCTGGCGTCCGCCGAAGGCCGAAAGTGCCACGTCCCAGGCCAGGCGGAACAGCCGGATGCGGTCGCGCGCTCCTGCCCGTGCCGCCTGATAGTACTGCTCGATGACGGGCGCCAGGGGACCGGCGAGGTCCGCTGCGGTGGGCATCGCCATCAGGCCGCTGGCTCCGAGCTGGTGGACGATCTCGACCATCCGTGGGTACATCCTCGGGAACATGTTCCTGGCGGCATCCAGGGGCGGCCAGGCCGGCGTCATGACGCCCCACCGGTCGAGGGCGGCGTCGGCCTCGGCCGCGCGGAGGAAGGCGCGCATGGCCTCGAGCGTCTGGATGACCTCCGCGACCTTCTCCTGCACGTGCTGGAACGACTCGATGGCGATCGCGTCGACCATCAGACAGACGAGCCCGAGGATGAACTCGGTCTTGGCGATGTTCTTGACCACGACCTGGTGGGCCATGTGGATGACCGCCCGGGTCTCGGCGAAGGCCCGGTTGCAGCGCTCGACGTCGCCGAGCAGGAACACCCGCTCCCACGGCACGCGCACGTCGTCGAACACGACCACCGCATCCATCTCCTCGAAGCGGCTGCCGAGCGGGTGGTCGTGCCGGGTCCGCCCGTAGTCGAACGACTCGCGGCAGATGAAACGCAGTCCCGGCGTCGCCGTCGGGATAGCGAACGCGAACGCATAGGGCGCATCCTCGGCCTGGCCCCGCAGCACCGTCGAGGGAAACACCATGATCTCGTCGCTGACCGGCAGCGTGGCCAGCATGCGCGCGCCGCGCACCACGATGTCGGCATCGGTCTCCTGCACGACCGCCGCCGCCAGGTGGGGATCGGCCTGCTTCGACGGACCGACCGACCGGTTGGCCTGCGGGTTGATCAGGGTATGCGTGAGGCAGAGGTCGCGCTCGCGCACATACTCGTAGTACCGTCGGGCGTTCTCGCCGAACCGCGGATCGTTGGCCGCCATGTAGTCCGCGGCCGCCGCGTACGCCATGACCGCCCGGTTGAGGTAGTCGGGCGACCGGCCCAACATGCCGCCGGAGAACTCCGCCCAGCGCTTCATCATCCCGCGGACGCGGGCCAGGTCCTCGTGGGTGCGCGGGGTCAGGAAGGAGAGCCCGACGCGCTCGCCCGAAGACGGCGAGATGTACGTCATCTCGTCCCGCAGATCCGGGTCGTGCTGCATGTCGTACAACGACGCCACGCTGCGGATCACGCGGCGGAACGCCGGATGCGCGGTCGGATCGCCGACGCGTTCGCCGCCGATCCAGATCTCCTGGGGGTGAGCCCGCAGGCCATCGATGAACTGCTGTCCCGTCCGCGCTCCCATCACACCGCCTCCATCGCGGGGTGTCGTGCCGCCGTCATGCCCCTCCGGCGCCTGTGCCGCCGCCGGTATCATCGCCGACCACGGGGCTTTCGAGTGCGCCCAACCTGTCGATCTCGATCCGCATGCGGTCGCCCGGATAGACGTGCGAGATCCCCCTGGGGGTCCCGGTCAGGATGACGTCATCGGGTTCGAGGGTCATGAACTCGCTGAGGAAGGCAATGAGGTCCCAGACGCTGTGGGCCAGGTCTGCGGTCGTGCCCTCCTGCCGGAGTTCGCCGTTGACGTACGCGCGCAGGCCGAGCCCGTGCGGATCGCCGATCTCGCCCTCCACGAGGACGGGGCCGATCGGGCAAAACGTATCCCATCCTTTGGCCTTAACCGGCGGCCGGTAGAAGTTGGTGATGAAGTCACGGACGGTCACGTCGTTGGCGATCGTGTACCCACGAATGGCGTCGGGCGCCTGCTCGGGGCGCAACCGCCGGCTCCGCCGCCCGATGACCACGGCCAGTTCGGCCTCGTAGTGCAGGTACCGGACCCCGGCCGGGGAGACGACCGCACCGCCGTGTCCGATCAGGCTGCTCGCCGGCTTGAAGAAGACCGCGGGCTCCGGCGGCGCCTCGATGCCCAGCTCGCCCGCGTGCTCGCGATAGGTGAGCGCAAACCCGATGATCTTGCTCGGCGCCACCGGCGGCAGCCACGCCACCTGATCCAGACGATGGGATCCGCCCTGTTCATCCACCAGCACGTCACCGTCGATCCGACCGCGGCGCACGCGGCCATCCGCGATGAAGCGCGCGGTTCTCATCGAGGACCGGGCTGCGGAGTTTCGTCGGGGCCCTGCACGGCCCGCGCGGACCGCTGCGCGTCCGCGCGGGGCAGCAGGCCGTACTCGCCGAGCAGCGCCCGCAGCCGGGCCTCGTTCTCGGGTCGCAGCGGCGCATGCGGCGGCCTGACCTCGGCCGCACACTTGCCCATCATCGCCAGCGCCGCCTTGGCCGGTACAGGGTTGGTCTCCATGAAGAGCGCATCGTTCATGGGCAGCAGGGCGTAGTGGAGGTCGCGGGCCTCCTCCCACCTGCCGGTGGCCGTCAGGTCGTACAGCCGCGCCACCTCCCGCGGCATGACGTTCCCGGTGGCGCTCACGTGGCCTGCGCCGCCGAGCGCCAGGATGGGGAAGCACAATAGCTCGATCCCCGAGTAGACCAGGAACTGCCGGCCGCACCGGTGCATGACGCGGCAGACGTGCTCGAGATCCTTGTTGGACTCTTTGATGCCGATGATGTTGCGGCAGTCGCGCGCCAGCCGGGCCGTCGTCTCGACCTCGAGGTTGACCGCGGTCCGGCCCGGGATGTTGTAGAGCACGATCGGAATGTCCACGGCGTCGGCGATCGACCGGAAGAACCGGTACAGCCCCTCCTGGCCGGGCCGCGTGTAGTAGGGGGTGACGACGAGGGCGGCATCGGCGCCGACCCGTCTGGCAAACGTGGTCAGGCGCAGCGTCTCGTCATAGTTCACCGAGCCCGTCCCGGCCAGCACCGGCACGCGCCTGCGCGCGGTGCGCACCGCCAGCTCGATGACGTGCTCGCGCTCCTCGATCGACAGCGCCGCAGGCTCGCCGGTGGTTCCGGTCACCCCGATCCCGTGGCTGCCGCTGTCGATCTGCCACTCGATCAGGTCGACGAGCGCGCGGTCGTCGACCCGGCCGTCCCGAAACGGCGTGACCAGAGGGACCAGAGACCCTCGCAGGGCTGCTCACTCCCGACGACGCGTGTCAAAGTCGAAGGGGGGTTCGCTCCACCGGCGGAGCCCTCCTGCCCTCTCCGCCTTTGCCCTGACTGGGGCCGGATGCGATGGGGGGCCACCGCTCCGGCCTCGGCAAGCCGGGCGCGGACCATCACCGTGCGCGACGCCAGCTCCATGTGCCTGACCATAGACCAGGTCGAGTACACCGGGTGGACGAGGCCCAGATGCTCGAACTGCGCCGACATCTCCTCGGTCGCCCTGACGGTCACGGACGCCTCAGCACCGGGTTCAAGCCCGGGTCGCATCGTCACCCCTCCCTGTGGGCTTGCCCACCGGGATCAGGGAAGCTTGCTTGTCGTGGGCGCTCCCCCGACCTCGTGCCCCGCTGTGCCCGACACACGGCGACTCAGCAGCCGGAGAGCCGTAACAGCCCCGCAGATGCCCAGGCCTACCGCCGAGGCCATCACCCCCGGATAGAAGAGGAGCGCCGCGCCCGCGATGAGCAGGACGCGCTCGATCGGGTGCAGCATGCCCGCAAAGTACCCCATGACCCCCGCGGACAGGAACACCACGCCGATCATCGCGGTGGCAATGTGAAGCGCCGCGTCCATCGGGTCGCCGCGCAGCAGGAGCGTCGGGATGAAGACGAAGCCAAAGGGCACCAGGTACCCAGACAGCGTGAGCTTCATCCCTTTGAATCCCGTCTCGAGCCAGTTCGACCCCGCGATCGCAGACGCGGTGAAGAGCGCCATCCCTTCCGGTGGCGTGATCGTGGCCAGTACCGAGTAGTAGAAGATGAACATGTGCGCGTGGATCGTGGGGACGCCCACCGCCTCCAGCGCCGGCGCCACAGTGGCCGCGGCGATGAGATACGCGGCCGTGGTCGGCAGGGCCAGCCCCAGCACCAGGGTCGCCCCCACCACAAAGAGCAGAATGATGAACAGGCTCCCACCCGCGGCCTCGACGGCGAGCGCCGAGAACTTCAGACCGATGCCGGTGAAGACGATCATCGAGTAGATGAGCGCCGAACACGCGGTGCCCATCGCGGCTTCCAGCGTCCGCGTGCCGCCGTCGGCCAGGGCGTGCGCGATCGCGCGGGGACCCATGCGCGTCCCCCGGTGGAGCATCGCGATGCCGATGGTGAGCACGACGATCATCGCCGCCGCCCGAGGAGGGTTCATCCCGCCGACGACGAGCACGACCAGCGCGATCAGTGGGATCAGCATGTGGCCGCGCGTCAGCACGGCGTCGCGCATGGGCAGGAAGCCCGCGCGCAGCTCATCCGCGGTCAGGGCCCGGAGCCCCAGGCGCCCGGCCCCGAAGTAGACCGAGGAGCCGACGCCCAGGTAGTAGAGCACGGCCGGGACCACGGCGGCGACGACGATGTGCGCGTACGGGATGCGCGTGAGCTCCGCCATGATAAACGCGGCAGCGCCCATGACCGGGGGCATGAGCTGACCGCCGGCGGAGCTCGCCAGTTCAACGGCCCCCGCCATCGCTGGCGGGAACCCGTACTTCTTCATCATCGGGATGGTGACCGACCCGGTGATGGCGACGTTCGCCGGGGCCGATCCGGACACGCTGCCGAAGGCCATGCTCCCCATGACCGAGACCTGCGCCGGGCCGCCGCGGATGTGCCCGGCGGTGCGCATTGCCACGCTGTTCAGCAGGTCGGCGAGCCCCGACTTCATCATCACCTGCCCGAGCACGATGAACACCAGGATGTAGGTGGCCGCGACACCAACCGGCAGGCTCCACATGCCGTCGGAGGTCAGGTACAGATATCCGAGTACATCCGTGAGTCCGAACCCGGCGTGGCCCCAGCTGCTCGGGATGTAGCGCCCGCCGATGGCGTAGGCGATCATCACCAGCACCAGGATCGGCAGGGTCCAGCCGATCGTCCGGCGTGTGGCTTCGAGGATGACGACGAGCGCGACGACGGCCAGCCACACCTGCCCCCCGCGCGCGATTCCCGCCTGGTAGGCGACGTCTGCATGATGGAGGATGATGTACCCGACGGTGAGGATGGTCAGCGCGACGAGCGCCACCTCTGTCAACCGCACGCGGCCGAGGCGGGCGAGCGTCTCGAGAAAGATCAAGACGAGCGCGAAGAGCACGAACAGGGGCCGCTGGACGAACAGGTCGAGCCCGCCCCGCCAGGCCTCCACCAGGAAGGTCACGGCGAATAGCAGGGCGGCGCCCCGGTAGATGTGCGTCAGCCACTGCGCCACGGTGGGTCCTCTACGGCCCCGAGGCGCTATCTCGGCAGGCCTGCCGGCGGCTGCATCTCAGGCGGAATCCGAATCCCCACCTCGCGGTAGTACCGAAGGGCGCCGGGATGCACGGGGTACTTGGTCTGCAGCACCGTCTGTGGAGTCATCCCTTCGGCTTCCTTATAGATCCTCACCACCGTGCTGAAGTTGTCGAACACAGCCTTGGTGATCTGGTAGACCAGGTCGGGCTCCAGGTCGTGGCGGGCGGCCATGACCGCCCACGGCGCCAGGACCCATGCCTTGCCGGCCCCTCGATAGGACGGACCGAAGTCGGCCTCGGCAATCGGGAGCTGCGGCATCCGCTCCCTGACGAGCTCCAGTTCCTCGGCGGTGAACGAGAGGATCCGGAGCGGCTCCCGCAGCGAGATCTCGTAGTAGGCCGGCGCGATGGCGCCGGCCACGGCCACGTCGACGTCTCCATTCTGGAGCGCCGTGGCCGCATCGCCGTGCGGATAGTGGTAGAGCCGGCTGGGCCGGAGGCGCAGGATCTCAAGCAGACGCGTCCCCACCTGATCAGCCAGCGAGCCGCGCGTCAGCATGTTGAGCCGCTTGCCGTTGAGGTCCGAGAACCTGGTGATCCCGGAGCTCTGCTTCACGATGAAGTGCACGTACTGGGGCGGCACCGTTGGATACATCTGCAGTGGGAACTTTCTGGCCTCGGCAAACTGACCTTGCCGCTGGAGGACCTGGAACCCGTCGACGGTGACCACCACGGCAATGTCCCCAAGCCCACTGGCCAGCCTGACGGCGTTGGCACCAAGGCCGGGAGTCGCCTGCACCGTCGCCGCAGCCACGCCCCGCAGGTGTTCAGACAAGACCTGGCTCATCCCGGCCGCCTGGAGATACGGTCCGCCGCCGATGACCCCACCGAGCACGGTCAGACGGACTTGGGCGTGGCTCAGCCCCACAAGCGACAGCCCCAGCACCGCCACAAGGGTCGTGACCACCAACCATCGAGTCCCATGCGCGCGCATGCTCAACCCCTCCTCCTGTGCAGTGATGTTGACTCGCGAACCTTCAGCGTACAGGGCAGCACGACCGACGACACGCGCCTGCCCGAGAGGACATCGAGCAGGAGCCGGACGGCCGTCCGGCCTAGGTCATACGTCGGGACCGCCACGGTCGTCAGTGACGGGACGGTGTACGACGCGACCGGCGTGTCATCAAACCCCACGACCGAGACGTCGTCGGGCACCCGCAGGCCCAGGTCGTGCAGGGCCCGGATGACCGCGATGCCGACCTGGTCGTTGGCGGCGACGGCCGCAGTCGGCCGTGCCGCTCTCCCGAACAACGTCACTACAGCGTCCCCGGTTCGCACCGGCGTGAACCCGACCTCAATGACCAGGTCGGCCTCGACCGTGATCCCCGCCGCATCCAGCGCCCGCCGGTACCCCTGCACACGATCGGCGGAGGTGAGCGAGATCGCCGGCCCGGCCAGGCAGGCGATCCGCCGGTGGCCCAGCTCCACGAGATGCTGTGTGGCCATGGCGCCCGCCGCGACGTTGTCGATGCCCACCGACGGGAGCCGGGCGCGGTGCCGGCCGATCATCACCACCGGCAGCGCCCGGCCGGTGATCGCCTGCTCGGCGCGGCCGAAGACCCCACCGGCGATGATGATCCCGTCCACGCGGCGTTCCATGAGGGCCCGCAGGTAGAGACGTTGCTTGTCGGGCCGGCGGTCGGTGTTGCCCAGAATCACGGTCCGGCCCGAGGGTCCCACGGCGTCCTCGATGCCGCGAAGAATCGCGGCGTAGTAGGGATTGGACACGTCGGGGATCAGGACGCCGATCGCCTCGGTCTCCTGGGTGAGCAGGCTGCGGGCCAGTAGGTTGGGGATGTACGAGAGCTTGCGCGCCGCGGTCAGCACGCGCCGGCGCCCCCGCTCGCTGACCGGGTGGCTGCTGCGGTTCAGGACGCGGGACACGGTGGCCGGCGAGACCCCGGCGTGGCGCGCCACGTCCCGAATGGTCATGACCCGCCGGCGAACTATGCGAGTGCCCACGCCTCCTCCATCACGCGCTTGGCGTTGGCCACGATCAGCTCGGACCGCTCGCCGGCCACGAGCGGCCGCACCTCGGCGCTGCACACCGGCCGGGTGACAGGATTGAAGAACCCCTGGTCCACCAGCAGCCGGAAGAACGCGCGCACGTCGTCGGTTGTGACCTCGCTGTCCGGGAAGTCAAATCGCGGCTGCAGGTCGCCGTAGGCGACGTGTCGCCGGTCCTTGATGTACGCGTTGCCGATGTGCACGTGTGTGAGGTACGGGAGCAACATGGGGATCGTCACCGCGGGGTCTTCCCTGAGCAGCGGGAAGTGCGAGAGATCCACCAGGACCCCAAACGACGGGTATGACCGGCGGACCGCCTGCACAACGTCCAGCGCGTCCTGGACGTGCCCCACCAGGAACTCCTTGTCGATGTCGCGATCGAAGATCTTCAGGGTCAGGCCCGGATCGTTGTGCTCCTTGGCGAACTCGCAGATCTGCAGCAGCGAGTCGACCAGGATCTGCTTGGCCTCCTCGCGGCGCTCCGCCCCGGGATCCTTGCCGGAAAAGACCCGCACCCACCGGGCGCCGAGGTGCGCGGCCTCGCGGATGCAGTTCCTCATCTGGTTGAGCGCCCGCCGGCGCGCCTCGGGATCCAGCGCGTTGATGCTGAGCTTCTGGCTGAACATCGCGGGCTGGGCCGCGTAGCACACTTCGAGGTGGCTCTGCTCCAGGATCCGCCTGGCCTCGTCACGAACCAGAGGTTCTTTCATCCAGCCAACCTCGATCGCCGCGAAGAAGGTGTCCTCGCAGATCTTCAGGAGGCTCTCGATGATCGGTCCGGTGCCCTGCTCGAGAGGGAACGCCTTGAACAGGACGATCCCCGGCCGCATGTAGCGCTTCATCGGTGCATCCATCTCGTCAACCCCTCCGGAGGATGAGCCCGCCGCTCCGCGGCTACGGCATCACCACCACCTTGATCGCATCGTCGATCCGCTTCTCGAATGTCTCAAGCGCCGTGGGCAACTCGTCCAACCTAAAGGTGTGGGTGATGAACGGGCGGCCTGAGATCTTGCCCTGCGCCATGAGTGCCAGCCCGCGCTTCGTGGCGCCCCGGCCTTCGCCGCGGATGCCGTAGAGGTAGAGGTTGTTGCGCACCACGTGCGCCGCGTCGAACGGCACCATGTCGCTGGAGAAGGCCGCCAGGCACACACGGCCGCCTCGCTTGCAGCAGTAGACCGCCTGATTCACCGCGTCCGGCGCGCCGGAGCACTCCATGACAAGGTCGACGCCCAGGCCGCCCTCGGAGAGCCCGCGCACGGTCTCGACCAGCGGCTGCTGCCGGACGTTGATCACGTGATCGGCACCCAGCTCGCGGCCCAGGTTCAGGCGGCTCTCCCGCGTCCCGGCCAGAATGACCTCGGCGCCCAGCGCCTTGCCGCACGCCACCGTCATCAGCCCGATCGGTCCAGGCCCGATGACCAGCAGCGACTCGCCGGCGATCAGGCCGCCCAGCACGTCGAGGCCGTAGATCGAGGTCCCGGCGGTGACCACGAGCGTGGCCTCATCGAACGGAATGTGGTCCGGCAACTTGAATGCGGTGTTGATGTGGTTGACCGCGTACTCGGCGAACCCGCCGTCGGTCGTGAACCCGTTGGCGCGGTGGCCCTTGGCGCGATACGAGTAGTTGAGGCACGACGTGTACATGCCGTGCCGGCAGCGCTCACACCGTCCGCAGCCGGCGTGGATCTCGACCACCACGCGGTCGCCGATCCGGAACTCGTCCACCGAAGGCCCAAGGGCGGCCACCGTGCCCACGTACTCGTGGCCGATGACGTGCTGTCCGTCAAACGGCGAGCCGCCATCGATCATCGCGGGCAGCCCCTTGTGGTAGATCTCGATGTCGGTGCCGCAGATGGCCACCGCCTCGATCTTGACGAGCACCTCGGCG
>JBBIOB010000009.1:0-67415 GCA_037443565.1 Armatimonadota bacterium
GTTTGGGGCTGTAGCAGGCTGGTGGACACGGACCTGGGGTCGCGATTGGAGCGGTCTTTCGGGGCGTATAGACGGTCCCACGCTGGGATCGCCACCGATCCCCACGGCCGGGAGGGTCCTCCCGATCAGCTGGAGTCGTGCATCGCGACCGCGTAGTGCAGGGCCAGGCAACGGGCGAAATGCCGATAGCTCGGCCGATGGCGGCGGGCGTGACTGAGCACCTGCCGGTGGAAGAAGACGAGCGTGAGCAAATGGGCCAGCACCCGGATCATGGTCAGCCCCACCAGGGCCTGGTCGTGATGTGCATGCACGGACGGGCGCTTGAGGTGACAGGTCGTGGTCAGCGTCTGGAAGACTTCCGTGTCGATGCGCCACCGGCTCTTCCCCAGGTGCTCGATAAACGCCGGCGGGATGTTCAGGAGCGCCAGATTGGTCGCGTAGATGTTGGTGCTGTGCTCCCAGTGCGACGCGTTCACAGTGCGCCGCTCGCCGTCGGCCCGGACCACGGTGCGGCGGGAGATCCGCGTCTTGCACTCCGTCCGGACGATCTGCACGGTGCGGTCGGCCCGGGCCCAGTACACCTCCGGCAGATACCACAGGTGCCACTGCCGGTCAGCGGTCAGGTCCTGCGCGGTCGGCCGGCCGCGTGTCAGCGCCTCGATGTCTTCCAACAGTTCCCGCTGGTTGTCTTTCACGGTGAACACCCACTGGAGCCCCAGCGCGTCGATCGCGGCCACACACGGCGCGGTGCAGTAGAGGGCATCCCCGACCACCACGTCCAGGAACCGCTGGCCGAGGCGACGCGTCAGCTCAGCGGCAGCGCCCTGTACGGCCGCATCCAGGACACCCTTGCCCTGGGGCCGTCCACGGTGGAAGCCGCGGACGGAGTCGGGGCGTACACAATCAGCCGGCCCGAATCCACGCTGTACTCGGTCTGCCTGCAGTGCAACCTCGGATGCGGCATCAAGGTGCGCATGATCCGGGATGTGGCCGTCAAGATCGACGGAAACCCGCTCAGCCCCTGGACGATGAACCCGCACCTGCCGTATTCGACGCCGATCGCCGAGGTTGCCGCAATTGATGGCGCCGTCTGCCCCAAGGGACAGGCTGGCATTCAGACGGCGTACGATCCCTACCGCCTGAGGACCGTGCTCAAGCGCGCAGGACCGCGCGGCTCGGGCCGGTGGCGGACGATTCCGTTCGAGCAGGCCATCGCCGAGATCACCAACGGCGGCCGGCTCTTCGCCGACGTCCCCGGCGAGGAGAACCGGCACGTCGAGGGGTTCAAGGACGTCTGGGCGCTGCGTGACCCGGCCCTCGCGCGGACCATGGCGGCCGACGTCGCGGCGATCCGCGCGAAGCGCATGACGGTCGCGGAGTTCAAGCGCAAGCACGCCGCCAACCTGCACGTGCTGATCAACCCCGACCATCCGGACCTCGGACCCAAGAACAACCAGTTCGTCTACGTCCGCGGCCGCGAGAAGGGCGGCCGGGGCGATCTGGTCGGCCGCTTCGTCCGGGGGGCGCTGGGGTCGATCAACCAGCACGGCCACACCACCGTCTGCCAGGGCTCGCTCTACTTCGCCGGCATGGCGATGAGCGATCAGTATCGGGACGGGCGCTGGACCGGCGGCCGCAAGTTCTACTGGCAGGCCGATCTGGAGAGCGCCGAGGTCGTCATCTTCGTGGGGTCCAACGTGCTCGAAGGGGGATACGGACCGCCGCTGCGCGCCGGAAAGCTCACCGGCGGCATCGCCTCAGGCCGGATGAAGATCGCGGTGCTCGACCCTCGGTTCTCACCGCTGGCCGCCAAGGCCTGGAAGTGGCTGCCGACCATCCCGGGGACCGACACGGCCGTGGCCATGGCCATGATGCGCTGGATCATCGAGCAGCGCCGGTTCGACGCGCAGTACCTGGCCAACGCCAACCGGGCCGCGGCGACAGCCGACGGCGAGCCCACATGGAGCAATGCGCCATGGCTGGTCAAGATCGAAGGCGGCCGGCCCACGCGGTTCCTGCGGGCGGTCGAAGTGGGGCTGTCGGACCGCGACCTGTTCGTGGTGCTCAAGGACGGTCGGCCGGTCGCGGTGGACCCCTACGACACCCGCACCCCGGTGGAAGGCGACCTGCTCGCCGACACCACCGTAGGCCAGTTCCACGTGAAGACCGCGCTCCAGGTGCTCTACGACGAGACCCGGAAACGGACGATCCCGGCATGGGCGGCTCTTGCGGGGGTTCGGGCCGACGATGTGACGGCGCTGGCGCAGGAGTTTGCGAGCCACGGTAAGCGCGCGGTGGTGGACGTGCACCGTGGGGTGAGCCAGCACACCAACGGCTTCCACAACAGCCTGGCCTGGTTCAGCTTGAATCTTCTCGTTGGGAACTACGACTGGCGGGGCGGCTCGGCATGGGGGCAAGCCTACAGCCAGACCGGGGCCAGCGGAGCGCCGTTCGCCCTTGGGACACTCTCCCCAGGCCTGACGGCGACGTTCGGCACCAGCATCATCCGGCACGAGGTTCAATACGAGCAGTCGACCCTCTTCGCGGGCTATCCCGCGAAGCGCCCGTGGTTCCCGCTGGCCAGTGACATCTACCAGGAGGTCATCCCGTCGGCCGGCGATGCCTATCCATACCCGGTCAAGATCCTCTACCTGCACATGGGCTCACCAGGCTACGCCCTGCCGGCTGGCCACACCAACATCGAGATCCTGGCCGACGTCAGCAAGATCCCCCTGTTCGTTGCCACCGACATCGTCGTGGGCACGACCACGATGTACGCCGACCACATCTTTCCGGACCTGACCTACCTGGAGCGGTGGGAGTTCCAGGGCACACATCCGAACGTCGTGCCGCGCTCGCAGCCGATCTTCAGCCCGGTGATCCCGCCGATGACCCGCCTCTGCCGGGTCTTTGGAGAAGAGATCCCGATCTCGCACGAGGCGCTGATGTTGGGGATTGCCGAACAGCTGGGCCTGCCCGGTTTCGGCAAGGACGGGTTCGGCCCGGGGCGGGACTTCCTGCGGCCGGACGACCTCTACATCCGGATGGTGGCCAACGTCGCCTTCGGGACGCGGGCCGGCGACGAGGTTCCCGATGCCTCGGATGAGGAGGTGCGTCTCTTCCTGGCCAGCCGGGCGCACCTGCCGAAGTCGGTCTTCGATCCGGACCGGTGGAAGGCGATCCTGGGCGAGCGGTGGTGGCGCAAGGTCGTCTTCGTGCTCAACCGCGGCGGCCGGTGGGACGACTACGAGCGGGCCTTCGACGGCCAGAAGCTGCGCGGCCACTACGGCACGATGATCAACCTGTACATGGAGAAGGTGGCCACGACTATCAACTCCATGACCGGCAAGCCGTTCGTCGGGGTGGCGACCTACCTGCCGATCGCCGACAGCCTGGGCCGGCCGATCCGCGATGAGCCCGGCGGCTATGACCTGCACCTGATCACGAGCTGCACGATGCGGCAGACCAAGAGCCGGACCATCACCAACTACTGGTTGACGGCGATCGAACCCGAGAACTTCGTCGAGATGCATCCCAGGGACGCGGCGGGGCGCGGCCTGCGGGACGGCCAGCGGGTGAGGATCGCGTCCGCGACCAACCCCGACGGGGTCTGGGATCTCAAGAACGGCACCCGCAAGGCGATGGTCGGCAAGCTCAAGCTGAGGGAGGGCATGCGGCCCGGTGTGGTCACCTTCTCGCTCGGCTACGGCCACTGGGCGACCGGGGCGTCGGACGTGGTGATCGACGGCCGCCGCGTCAGGGGCGATCCGCGGCGGGCTGGGGGGATCAACGCCAACGCCGCTCTCCGCACCGACCCGCAGATGCCCAACACCTGCCTGTCGGACATCGCCGGCGCGAGCGCGGTGTTCTACGACACAAAGGTGAAGGTGGTTCCGGCCTGAGGGGGGCGCGGTGACTGGCAATACGCGGGCCGGGGCATCCGCCCCGGCCCGCGGCACATCTGGCGGGCGATCCACCCGCGCCGATCAGATCGTCCGCCCGCCGTCGGAGTTCCACACCTCCCGGTGGACAAGATCCGCCAGCGGGAACCGGTTGATCCGCGCGAGCACGCCCGCGGGATCGGCGTTCGGCCGCGGCCGCCGCTCGCCCGGCGCCGGATGGCCCAGCGACAGGATCGTCGGCAGCAGCGCGTCCTCGGGGATGCCCAGGATCCGCTTCACGGCCCCCTCATCCCTTGGGGTGTTGGGGCAGGAGCCGATCCCCAGCGTCCACGCGGCCAGCATCATGTTCTGCGCCGTCCGGCCGCCGTCGAACGCGCTGCGTGGGTCGAGCAATACCACGGCGATTGCGGCCGCGCATCCCGTCAGGTTGCCGGGCCGCGAGACGAGCGCGCTGAGCTGGCGCAGCCGTCCCCGGTCGGTGACCACGACGAAGCGCCACGGCTGGCGATTGCGACTGCTGCCGCTCGCCCGACCGGCCCCGAGGATCCGGGCCATCGCCGCATCTGGGATCGGCCGGTCGAGATAGACACGGACCTCACGCTTGCTTACGATGGCCAGGTAGGCGTCCATCCATCAGCCTCCTTCACGCCTGATGGTCGCGTGTGCCGGACCCGGCACACGCGGGCCTGTGACCCTTTCCGCAGGCGGCCGTCCGGGTCCTGGCGGGAGTCCCACCAATCGCAGGAGAAGTGATACGATAATAAATGATAGTCCTTTCCGGCACGTCGCACGACCCTCGTCAGCGCCGGCCTCGAACCCGGCGCAGTCAGCTCGCCTACCACATCACCACCTGCATGACGCCGCGCGCCGCTCGGCGCGCATGGAGGTCCTGCCATGTCTGATCGCCAGAGAGTCACCCTGCCGGCGCTCTTCAAGAAGGTCGCCGCGGGCGAGCCCATCACCTGGCTGACGTGCTACGACTACCCGACCGCGTACTTCCAGGAGCAGGCCGGCGTGGACATGATCCTCGTCGGCGACAGCCTGGGCATGACCATGCTCGGCTACGACAGCACGCTGCCGGTGACCATGGACGACATGGTCCGGCACACGCAGGCCGTGCGCCGCGGGGCGCCCACCGCCTGGCTGGTGGGCGACATGCCCTACATGAGCTATCAGCCCAGCGCAGAGACCGCGGTGCGCAACGCCGGGCGCCTGATGGCGGAGACCGGATGTGACTCGGTGAAGCTCGAAGGCGGCGCCGAGATGGCCGACCGGGTGCACGCCATCGCCGCCGCGGGCATCCCAGTCATCGGGCACCTGGGGTTGACCCCGCAGAGCGCCAGCGCGCTCGGGGGCTTCCGGCTGCAGGGCAGGGGCGCGGAACAGGCCAGGAAGATCGTCGACGACGCCAGGGCGCTCGAGGAGGCCGGGGCGTTCTGCATCCTGCTGGAGCTGGTGCCTGACCGCGTCTGCCGTCTCATCACCGAGCGCGCCGGGCACTGCATCATCATGAGCCTCGGGTCCGGGCCCCACGCCCACGGCCAGCTCCTCATCTACCACGATGCCTTCGCGCTGTATCCCAAGTTCAAGCCCAAGATGGCGAAGGTGTTTGCCAATGCCGGCAGCCTGATCCTAGACGGGCTCAGGCAGTACGTGAAGGAGGTCGGTGAGCGCGCGTTCCCGCAGCCGGAGAACTGGTTCGGGATGCCCGACGAGGAGTACGACAAGCTGCTCAAGATGCTGGGGTGATGGCGATGATGGACAGTCTCCGCGAGCTGCTGCGCATCCCCACGGCGCGTCTGGACGACGTCAACGCGGTGCTGCTCGATCCGAACACCCGTGCGGTCAACGATCTCCTGGAGGTCGTGGCGAAGTACGGCACGCCCGTCGAGATCAACCACAGGGCGGCCCAGGCCCGCCGGCTGCCCGAGCTTCTCCGGCGCGTGGAGGGCACAAGCCCCGAGTACGTGCGGGACCTCCGATGGCTACAGGAGGCGCGCGACCGCGGGGCCTTCGTCAGCGTGGCCGACTATCGCCGCGATGTGCTCGGCCCCCGGGCCGACACCGTGGCGTTCAAGGAAGACTGCCCGGTGACGCTGGAGATCAGCTCGCTGCACTACTTCCCGTGGCTCGTCGCCGCCGCGCGGCGCGCAATCGACGGGCGCCTGCTGGTGCCCGGGCGGTTCATCAAGGTGCGAAAGATGAAGGAGCAGGAGACCGACGGCGACCTGCCGGCCATCGCCGCCGCGATGCAGATCATCGGCGCGAGCTACGTCGAGACCCTGGACACCAAGGGCACCGACGGGTCCAACGTCCACCTGGGCGGTCCGGAGACGATCACCGGCTACTTCGGCGGCATCGGGCAGCCAAACGACTACGCCTTGAAGTGGCTCGATGAGTTCCTCTACTACTACACCACGTACGGGGTCCGGCAGGTGCTCAACATCAACCCGGGCACCGTGCTGCTGGGCTACCTACTCTACCGCCTCGGCGTGGACATCGAGTTCAAGATCTCGGTGTTCATGGGCAACGACAATCCTTATGCCGCGCTCTGGACGCTGCTGGCAGCGCGGCTGTTCGCCCGCGAGGACGGCACCTCGCCGCTCGTCGGATTCAACTGGAGCAACTCGGTGAACAACGAGACGATCGAGATCACCGCCCAGGTCCGCCGTGCGCTCGGCCTGGAGGACAACGTCCGGTTCGAGCACCACATCACCGAGACGTGGAAGAGCATCGTGCGGCAGCCCTACAACCGCCGCGATGAGCTGTGCGAGCTGGCGACGCATGTGCCCAACATCTCGGCCAAGCACGAGGGCGGCGATCCCGAGATCGACAGCGCCCGGCCGCACCCCTCGGACGTGCTCGACTACTTCCGCGAGAAGGCCGAGGTCGTGGCCAGCGGGGACTGGGACGCGCTCCAGGTGAACTTCACGGACAAGTTCGATGCGACCAACCGGACCGCCCGAGCCCTGACGGAGCACGGGCTCGCGTTCATCGCGGCGCGCTACCTGCACCACGACGCCGCGCAGGTGGGGGAGGTGCTCCCGGCTGCCTCTTGAGGCGGTCTGGCCCCGGTCAGAGGCAGTAGCTACGGTACCGCGTGAGGAGGGCCCCTATCATGACCACCCCGTCGTTTTCCCGCGCGCTCGTCCCGCTCGACGGCTCGGCGCTTGCTGAGCGGGGGCTCGAGTACGCGCTGCTCCTGGCCCGGCCGCTCGGCCTTCCGCTGACGCTGCTGCGCGTCGTCGCGGGGGCGGAACAGCACGCCGAAGCCACCCGGTATCTGGAGGCGACGGCTGTCCGCGTCCGGACCGCCGGTCTGACGGTCTCCCCGAGATCCGGGAGGGCGATCCCGCGCAGGAGATCCTGGCGGCCCAGCGTGACGATGACCTGCTCGCGATGGCATCGCACGGCGCGAGTGGGCTCGAGCGCTTCCTGCGGGGCGGCGTCGCCGACCGGATTCTGCGGTACGGCCGGTCGCCGGTGTTCCTGGCGCGGGCCTTCAGGCCGGTCGTCGGCGAGCTTTCGCCGGTGACCGTGGCGCTGGACGGGTCCGAACGCGCTGAGTCCATCCTGCCCTACGTCCGATCGCTGGCCCGCGCCCTAGACGCCGAGATCAAGATCGTCAGGGCCGTGCACGCCCGCGCGTTCGATGCGGTAGCCTATCCGTCACAGATCGTCCGGATGACCCTTGAGTGGGAGCGCGGCGAAGGGGCACGGTACGTCGAGACGCTGGTGGGAGCCCTGACGCGCGAGGGTTTCCGGGCCCGGGGTGCGGTCGTCGAGAAGGAGCCGGCGCAGGCCATCATCGAGGCCGCGGCCGAGGAGCGCGGCGGGTTCATTGCGATGACGACGCGCGGGCGCAGCGGTCTCGCCCGCACCATGCTGGGGAGCGTCGCCTCCAGGGTCAGCGAGAGGGCCGAGGACCCGGTGCTGCTCGTGAGAGCCTGACGCGGCGCATGACCGCCTGGGCACTCCTGCCCGCTCTCTCGGCACTCGGGCTCGCGGCCGTCGAAGCCCGCGTGCACCGGGACCGGCTTCACCGCATCCCGCACCGCATCCATGTCAACGGGACCAGGGGGAAGTCCAGCGTCGTCCGCCTGATCGCCGCCGGGCTGCTCGTGGAGCGGGCCAGGGTCGGGGCCGGTCGGCTGATCGTCGTCCCGCGTGCCAACGGCAGCGGGTTTACCCACAACGACCCACAGGAGGCCTCCCCGCAGCGGCTTGTCATTGAAACACCTGGCGGGCCGCGCTGGTTTCGCTTCGGCTCGCGCGCCACGAACCCGGTCGATCAGTGGCCGGACCCCGACGTCTACGTGCACGCGGCCACCGGACAGCGGCTGTCGGGCAGCGAGGTGCGCAATCTGAAGCGGGCCTTCCCTGGCCGGGCCGACGGCACGTTCACCGAGCAGATCGCCCTGGCCATCACGACCCTGATCAGGAGCGAGGGCGTCGACCTCGTGATTGACCTGCACGAGGCCTCGCCCGAGTACCCCGTGATCGCCGGCCAGGTTGCGCGGGTTGACCCACCGCGAGCTGGGCGACCACACGGATGCGCTCGCGGTCCTGATGGAGACACCCAATCCCGCACAGGGCCGCATCTGCGGGCGGACCATGGCCGACCTGGCGCTGACCGGGCGCGACGAGATCTACGAGCGGGCGGCCCGGGCAGGCCGCCTGTTCGTGCCGTTCGATGCCGGCGGGTGGCCGCTCGACGTCCGCGTCGGCCGGCACGCCACCGGCGTGGGGCTGAACTCGCCGGGCTGCAGGCCGGGACGTGGCGTGACCATTCAAAGCCTGCCCTCCCTCGAGGACCTGCGCAGGGACGGTCTCGGCCGGTACCTCCAACCGCCCCGCTAAACGCTGTTGGACTTCCCCGCCGCCCCTCGTCTGAAGTCCTGAGGGGTGTCAGTTCTCCGTCCGTCAGGCGGCGAACTGATATCCCCCCGGGGGGCCACTTGATACCTTGAAAGTGATGCCTTGACCAAAGAGGGGTGATCACGCCATGCCACCAGCGGGGTTTACCCGCGAGGATGTCCTGGAATACCACACTCGCGGCGGCAAGCCCGGCAAGATCGCGATTACGCTCACCAAACCCTGCGCGACGCAGCGCGACCTGACCCTGGCGTACAGCCCGGGGGTCGCGGTGCCCGTGCGCGAGATCCACAAAGATCCGCTCGACGCCTACGCCTACACCAGCAAGGGAAACCTCGTCGCGGTGCTCAGTAACGGGACGGCCATCCTGGGGCTCGGCAACCTCGGCCCGCTGGCCAGCAAACCCGTCATGGAGGGGAAGGCGCTGCTCTTCAAGCGGTTCGCCGACGTTGACGCGTTCGACATCGAGATCGACGCGAAGACGCCGGAAGAGATCATCGCCGCGGCCAAGGCGATGGCCCCCACGTTCGGCGGAATCAACCTCGAGGACATCAAGGCGCCCGAGTGCTTCGAGGTGGAGGAGCGCCTCAAGGAAGAGCTCGACATCCCGGTCTTCCACGACGACCAGCACGGCACCGCGATCATCAGCGGGGCCGGCCTGCTCAACGCCCTCGAGCTGGTCAACAAGCGCATCGACGAGATCACGGTGGTGGTCAGTGGCGCTGGCGCCTCGGCGATCGCCACCGCCGAGTTCTACATCGGGCTCGGCGTCCTGCGCGAGCACATCATCCTGTGCGACACCAAGGGCGTGGTCTACAAGGGCCGCACCGAGAACATGAACCCCTACAAGGAGCGGCTGGCGGTCGAGACCGAGGCGCGCACCCTGGCGGACGCGCTGCGCGGTGCCGACGTCTTCCTCGGCCTGTCCGGGCCGAACCTCGTCACGCGCGAGATGGTGCGCAGCATGGCCCGTGACCCCGTCATCTTCGCGATGGCCAACCCGGATCCCGAGATCCCCTACGACGAGGCCAAGGCCGAGCGGCCCGAGGCCATCGTGGCCACCGGGCGCTCCGACTTCCCCAACCAGGTCAACAACGTCCTGGGGTTCCCGTTCATCTTCCGGGGCGCCCTCGATGTGCGGGCCCGGGCCATCAACGAGGAGATGAAGATGGCCGCGGCCAGGGCGCTCGCGGCGCTGGCCAAGGAGGAGGTCCCCGAGGTCGTGCTGCGGGCCTACGGCCTGACCGGCCTGCGGTTCGGCCGCGACTACATCATCCCCAAGCCCAACGACCCGCGCGTGCCGCTCTGGGTGGCGCCCGCGGTGGCCGAGGCGGCCATGAAGACCGGTGTGGCCCGCGTCCAGGTGGACATGAAGGAGTACCGGGACCGCCTGTCCCGCCGGCTCATTCCCGCCTGCCAGATCATGAACACGATCGTGGCGCAGGCGCAGTCGTCGCCGCGGCGCATCGTCTTCCCAGAGGGCGAGGAGCCCAGCATCATCCGGGCCGCGGTCGTCGTGTCGAAGGATGGTATCGGGCATCCGATTCTCCTCGGCCGCAAGGAGGTCATCCGGCGGCGCATGGAGGAGATCCGGGTGACGGTCCCCCTCGAGATCATCGACTCGGAGGAAGCGCCGCAGCGCGAGCGCTACGCCGAGGCGCTGTTCTTCCTGCGGCAGCGCAAGGGGATGACACGCCGGGAGGCGATCACCCGCGTCATCCGGCCGGTGATGTACGGCGTCATGATGGTGCACACGGGCGACGCGGACGCCTGTCTGGCCGGGGTTGCCCACAACTATCCCGATGTGATCCGGCCGGCCCTGCAGGTCGTCGGCGTGGCCCCTGGATTCAAGCGTGTAGCCGGGCTGTACCTGGTCTTGTGGAACCAGAAGCTGTACCTGTTTGCCGATCCCACGGTGAACATTGAATCGACGGCCGAGGACCTGGCCGATATCGCCATCATGGCCGCCGACCGCGCCATGGCCCTGCACATCTCGCCGCGGGTGGCGATGCTGTCGTTCTCGAGCTTCGGCTCGACGCGGCATCCGCTGTCCGAAAAGATCCGCCATGCCACCGAGCTCGTCCGGGCGCGGCGGCCAGACCTCATGGTGGACGGTGAGATGATGGTCGAGACGGCGCTCAACCCGGCGCTGCGCGAGGCGGAGTATCCCTTCTCGGTGCTCAAGGGCGAGGCGAATGTCCTGGTCTTCCCGAGCCTGGAGGCCGCCAACGTCGCCTACAAGCTCATGGAGCACCTCGCCGGCGCCACGGTCGTGGGGCCGATCCTGATGGGCATGGGCCGCTCGATCCACATCCTGCCGCGGGGCGCGGAGGTGGACGCGATCGTCAACATGGCCGCGCTCGCGGTCACGGACGCGCAGTTACTGGAGATGCGGCCGCGCAGGGCTGCTGCCAGCTAGGCAGTCGGCGCGCCCGCAAGATAGACCAAGGAAGGGGCGGACGAAGTGTCCGCCCCTTCCACATGCCCGCGCACGCTCGAGGGCGCGGCTTCGCGCCGGCTATCGGGCACGTTCCGGCTCCCAGCCGTACACCGGCAGGATGTCCACCGGCGCGTAGTCGTCGGTGAGCAGCGGCACGTCGTCGGTCGCGATCCGGCCGCCGTAGTAGTCGCGCGCGTACCGGTCGAGCGGCAGCATCACGCGCCGCTCATCGCGCAGGCGGCGCGCCGCCGCGGCGATCTCGTCGGCGGTCCGCCCGGCCCGGCCCGTGGCAATCAGCATGATCGTGCGGGTCTCGGTCGTGTTCCTCGCCAACCCAAACGCCACCGGAAACGGGTACAGCCCTGCAAAGATACTGCCGTAGGTCCTGTGCAGGGCCCGGTAGAGCCGGCTGTTCGAGCCCTCCAGCGCCCCGATGATGTTCGACGCCACCACGCCGCCTGACGTGAGGCGGTCGCGCACGGTTTCCAGGAACTCCTTCGTCGCCAGATGGAAGGGGATCCCCTCGGCAAAGTAGGCGTCCAGGATGATCAGATCGTAGCGCGCGTCCGTCCGCCGTAGGAAGACGCGGCCGTCCTGGACGACGATCCGGTGGCGCGCATCCTCACGGACTTCGAAGAAGCGCTTCGCGACGTCCACCACTGCGGGGTCGAGCTCGATGCTGTCCACGACGACACTCGGATAGTCACGGCCGAAGCGCTTGGAGATCGCGCCCGCGCCCAAGCCGATCATCAGCACCCGGCGGATGTTGGGATTGAACGCCAGGGCCAGGTGCGCGTACGACGTGTACAGGAACGGGCTCTCGTAGGGGTCGCGCAGCACCATGCCGCCCTGAAACGAGCGGTTGAACCGAAGGTAGCGGTTCAGGCCGTCCTCCAGCACGCTGATCTGATGGTACGCGCTGTCGCGCTCGAAGACCACGCGCTGCTCTGGCAGGCGGATCGGCGTGCCCTGCGCGGGCCCCGCGGCTAGGGCCAGCGGCACGATCAGCACGAGCCCCACGGCGGTGCTCAGCGCCGGTCTCGGCGCGCGCGCGTACCCTACGGCCAGCAGCCCCGCGAGCACCAGCAGCCCCCCGCCGAGCAGCAGGAGGATCGCCCGGACGCCCATCGCCGGGATCAGGAAGAACGCCGTCCCGATGGTGCCGGCGATGCTGCCGGCCGTCGACAGCGCGTAGAGGGTGCCGGCACTGGTGCCGACGGTCGCCAGGTCGCGGGCTTCGAGCTTGATGGCAAACGGCGACGCGGTCCCCATGAGCACGCTGGGGATGGCGAACAGCACGATTGACGCCAGCAGCGGGCTGAGGCGCGGGCCCAGGTCCCACGCGTCGAACGCGACGAGCACCGGCCGCGCGATGACGGTGAGCGCCAGGATCGCCAGGCCAGCCATCGCGAGCAGCGTCGCCAGCACCGAGGCCCTGGGCCACCGGTCGGCCATGGTCCCGCCCAGGTAGTACCCCAGGCTGAGCGCGCCCAGGAAGATGCCGATCAGCGCGCCCCACACAAAGACCGAGCTGCCGAAGAACGGGGCGATCACCCGGCTGCCGACGATTTGCAGTCCCATCAGGATGGCGCCGCTCCCGAAGACGACCACACGCAGAACCACCGAATCCCTCCCTGCATGGACGAGTCGTCTATGACTTCGCCCCACTGCGGAGGCGGGCCTTCTGTCTCGGCCGGACGGCTGGTATACTGCCCGAGGATTCCCCCTATGCGCGCCACAGGACGGACGAAGATCGTCGCCACGCTGGGCCCGGCGTCGGAGTCGCCCGAGGTCATCGGCCGCATGCTCGACGCCGGGCTAGACGTCGTGCGCCTGAACTTCTCGCACGGCACGCCCGCCGAGCACGCGCGCAGGCTCAAGACCGCGCGCGCGGCCGCGGGTGAGCGCGGTATCCCGCTGGCGGCATTGCAGGATCTACCCGGACCCAAACTGCGGATCGGCGGGCTGCCGGGCGGATGGCGGACGCTGACCACGGGACAGGAGGTCGTGCTCGCTCCGGGGAGCGTTGAGGACGGCGACGCGGCCGTGCCTGTCGCCTACCGGCACCTGGCCGCCGACGTGCGTGAAGGCACCAGGATCTTCCTCCAAGACGGCGAGCTCGCCCTCGTGGTTCGCGCGATCGAGGCTCCTCGTGTCCACTGCCTCGTCGAATCCGGCGGCCTGCTGCGCCAGCACGCGGGGCTGAACCTGCCGGGGGTCCGCCTGAGCGTCCCGGCGGTGACCGACGAGGACCTGCGCCACCTCGACTGGGGCATCGCGCACGACGTGGAGTTCATCGGCCTGTCGTTCCTCGAGCGCGCCGAAGAGGTCGAGCGGGTCCGACGGCTCTTGATCGAGCGTGGGTGCCGGCAGCAGATTATCGCCAAGATCGAACGCCGGCAGGCCCTGGAGCACATCGAGGACATCGCAGCCGCCGCGGATGCCGTGATGGTAGCGAGGGGCGACCTGGCCGTGGAGACCTCCATCGAGGAGGTCCCGATCGTCCAGAAGTCGATCATCGGCCTGTGCAACCGGTTGGGCCGGCCGGTGATCACCGCCACGCAGATGCTGGAGAGCATGGTCGAGCGACCGCGGCCGACGCGCGCCGAGGCCGCCGACGTGGCCAACGCGGTCTACGACGGCACCGATGCGCTGATGCTCTCCGGGGAGACCGCGATTGGCGCCTTCCCGGTTGCGGCTGTGGCCACCATGGCCGCCATCGCGGCCCGGGCTGAGGCCGGGCTCCCCCACGACGTATGGTTCGCCGCCCGGGCGCGCGAGCGCAGCGGCGACACCGGCGAGGCGATCGCCCTGGCGGCGTGCCAGGCCGCGCAGGCCATCGACGCCCGGGCCATCGTGGCCGCCACCGAGTCGGGCAGCACGGCCCGGCGCGTCTCGCGGCTGCGCCCGTCGCGGCCCGTCGTCGCGGTGACGCGCTCGCCGTGGACGTGGCGGCAGCTCGCGCTGGTCTGGGGCGTGCACCCGGTCCTGGTCGACGAGGTCAGCGACGTCGACCAGCTCATCGCGCAGGGCATCCGCGCCGCCCGGGCTCTGGGCGTGGCGTCGCCCGGCGACCGGATCGTCGTGACCGCCGGCGTCCCCATCGGCCGGCCGGGGACCACCAACGCCCTGAGGGTCATCACCGTGGAGTGAGGAGGCACGCGCTATGGCAGTTGTCGTCGATCTCGACCAGACATTTCCCCGCCGGTTCGTGCCGACCGATGCCGATCCGGGCACCTGGGACCAGATGGAGCCGCTCTTCCAGCGGCTGCTGGCCGCCGAGCCCGGGTCTCCGGCGGATCTCGAGCGCTGGCTCGAAGACGCAAGCGAGCTCTTGTCGGTGATCGATGAGGAACGTGCCAGGCGCTACGTCGCCATGACCTGCCAGACCGACGACCCTGCCCGCGAGCAGGCGTTCCTGTTCTTCATCGAGCAGATCGTGCCCAAGGTCAAGCCGCTGGCGCATGCGCTCGACGAGGCCTACCTGCGCTCGCCCCACCGAGCCCAGCTCCCTCCGCGCTACCGGCTGCTCGACCGGATCATCGAGAATCGGGTCAGCCTGTTCCGGCCCGAGAACGTGCCGCTGGAGACCGACGAGGCCCGGCTCAAGCAGCAGTACCAGAAGATCACGGGCGCCATGACCGTGGTCTTTCGCGGACAGGAGCACACGCTGCAGCAGATGGCGCGCTACTTGGAAGAGACCGACCGGTCGCTGCGTGAAGAGGCCTGGAGGCTCGTGGCCGAGCGCCGGCTGGTCGACCGCGGCGCCCTGGACGAGCTCTTCGACCGAGTGCTGGCGCTGCGGGAGCAGATCGCCCGTCAGGCAGGATGCGCCGACTATCGCGAGTACGCCTTCCGCCAGCGCGAGCGGTTCGACTACACGCCCGAGGACTGCCTCCGGTTCCACGACGCGGTGGAGCGTCAGGTGATGCCGCTCGCGCGCCGGCTCGTGGAGGAGCGCCGGCAGGCGCTGGGCCTCGACGTGGTGCGACCCTGGGACATGCACGTGGACCCGCATGGCCGGCCGCCCCTGCGGCCGTTCGAGACCGCGACACAGCTCGCCTCGGGGGTCGAGGAGATCTTCAGCCGCGTGGATCCTGCGCTGGGCCGGCAGTTTCGCTTCCTGCGGGACCGCGAGCTGCTCGACCTCGAGAGCCGGAAGGGGAAGGCGCCCGGCGGCTACCAGAGCACGCTGAACGAACGCCGCGTGCCCTTCATCTTCATGAACGCCGTCGGGCGCGACGATGACCTTCGCATCCTGCTGCACGAGGGCGGGCACGCCTTCCACATGCTGGCGGCGCGGCGCGACCCTATCGCCGAGTACCGCGCCGCGCCGCTGGAGTTCTGCGAGGTGGCCTCGATGGGGATGGAGCTGCTGGCGAGCGACCACATCGGGGTCTTCTACCCGTCGACCGAGGATGCGCGGCGGTCACACCGCGAGATGCTCGAGCGGTCGATCGCGCTGTTTCCCTGGGTCGCAACGATCGACGCGTTCCAGCACTGGCTGTATACGCATCCGAGCCATTCACACGCGGAGCGTCGCCACGCCTGGATCCAGACACTTCGGCGATTCAACCCCGGGGTCGATCACTCGGGCCTGGAGGAGATCGAGGCCTCGCTGTGGCACCGGCAGCTCCACCTGTTCCTCGCGCCGTTCTACTACATCGAGTACGCGATCGCCCAGATCGGCGCCCTGCAGGTGTGGCGCCGTGCGCGGCAGGACCATGCCGGGGCGGTCCGGCGCTATCTCGGGGCGCTGGCGCTGGGGGGGACGGAGCCGCTGCCCGCGCTGTTCGCGGCCGCGGGCGCGGAGTTCGACTTCTCGGCCGGCACGCTCGGCCCACTCATGGACGAGCTGTCCGTGGTGCTGGAGGGGACGCGGCCGGAGGCGTGACCGGCGCCGACGCCGGAGGCCCTTCCGGTCGTTGCAGGTCAGCCGGTCCGCAGCGCGTCCAGGAGCGCCCGCCAGACCTCAGCGCGCCGCCCCGGTACCGGCGCCTCGTACGAGGCCAGACGGTCCACGATGCCCGCGTACTCCGCGCGCAGCCTGGCGGCCACCTCGTCCGGAGTCCCCCACACCGCGCAGGCTTCCAGCATCTCGTCGGTCACCAGCGCCGGCATCTCGTCCCACTGCCCGCGGGCGGCGAGGCGACTCAGCCGCTCGCCGGTCTCGGCCCAGCCGTGGAGTTCCAGCACCGGACGGTACGTTGGGGTCGACGCATAGAAGGAGAGCGATCGGCGGATCTCGCGCAGCGCTGAGGCGACCTCATCCGATGTGCCGGCGGCGGTGAGGACGCTGCACGCCACGCTGAAGGCGCGGCGCGGCCGACCCGTGCGCGCAAGTCCGGCCTCAATCTGCGGGAGGACCACCTCGCGCAGGTACCGGCGCGTGTGAAATGGATGTACGTGGAACCCATCGGCGATCTCGCCGGCCAGCCGGCACATCCGCGCGCCGACGCCTGCGATCCAGATTTGGAGCCCGGGCGGCGTGGGCCCCGGCGGCGTGAAGAACGGGGTCATCAACGAGAGCGCGATGTAGCGGCCCTGGAAGTTGAGCGCCCGGCCCTCGGCCCATGACGTCCAGACCTCGCGGATCGCGCCGACGACCTCGCGGAGCTTGGGGGCCGGCGGATCCCACGCCATGCCGAACCGCCGCGTGACGTGGGCCTTGACCTGCGTGCCGAGTCCCAGGATGAACCGCCCGCCGCTGAGCTGTTCCAGATCCCACGCCGTGTGCGCCAGGACCGTCGGGCTTCGCGTGAAGGCGAGCGCGATGGCCGTGCCGAGCGTCAGGCGCGTCGTGTGCGCCGCGGCCAGCGCGAGCCCGAGGAACGGATCGCGGTCGGTCTCGCTGATCCACAACCCATCGAATCCCAGAGCCTCAACCGCCCGCGCGATCTCCGGGACCTCGGCGAGGGTGCGGTACACCAGACGAGCGTCCACCTGCATCATGTGATCCCCCTCGTCGGCATTCGATATCTCGATCGATCTCTTGCCCGGCGCCGTGGCGCCGCGCTGCGCCCGTGGTTCCATTGATGCTCTTGCGCGTTGGGGCAGGAGATCCCTCCGCGGCGACGAATCCGTTGGACTTGCGGGAGAGGCCGGAGGGAAAGACGGCCTGGGGAGGGTGATCGGCGCACCGGAGACGGTGCTGCATGCGTGTTGTGATTCCGTGGACGCTCGCGCTGGTCCTGGCGGCGGGTGCGGTACCGGCCGTCGGACAGCCGAGCGTCACAATTATCGTCAATGGCGTACCGGTATCGCTGGCCGCGCCTGCGTATGTTCAGGCCGGCCAGATCATGATACCGGGCATCCGTGTGTTCGAGTCGTTCGGCGCCGCCGCGGTCTGGCATCCTGCCGATCGGACGCTCATGGTCACCAACCGCACCGGGCTCATGATCCGGCTGCGGATGGGAGAGGCCTCGGCCACCGTCAACGGCGAAGTCCGCTCGCTGCCGGTGGCTCCCCTGGTGATGCACAACCAGCCGTATGTGCCCGCCGTTTCCGTCTTTGCGGCGCTGGGCGCGTGGGTCCGGTTCGATGAGGCGGTCCGCACCCTTCATGTGGCGTCGCAGATCACCGCGATGCGCGCACGGCGGACCGACCATGGCGTGCGCGTCGTCCTCGAGGCCACCGGACCGCTGCGGGCCGAGACCCGGACACTGACGAATCCGGACCGGCTCGTCGTCGACCTTCACGGCGGCGCGTGGCGCGCGGATGGCGACGAGGTGTTCGTCGGCGATGCGGGCGTCCTCCGGGTACGCGCGGCGCAGTTCCAGATCAAGCCGTACATCACGCGGGTGGTCTTCGACCTGCGGCAGCCGATCGATGCTCGGACCCAGACGGCGACCGATTCGTTCGCCTTCACGATCGAGGTGCGGCCGCGCGGCCAGACGCCTGCCGTGCAGCGGCCGGTCGGGCCGGCGGCGTCCGACCCGTCTGTCGTGGCAGGCGCAGAAGGTCCGTCGGCGCTCCCTCCTCCGGCCGTTCCTCCTCCGCCTGCGGCTCCTGCGCCGTCGACCGTGGATCCCCTGCCGCCGCCGGACTACGACCCTGATCGGCCCTCGACGCACGAGGCCCCCGGTCTGCTGCCCGATCCCGTGCCCGCAGACGGGATCCCGCGCGTGCGGCAGGTGCGCATCGAGCAGCTCGGGACTCTCCTGCGCGTGCTGGTCGAGGGAACGCTGCCCCTGCAGTACGTCGTGCGCGAGCTGCCGGATCCCGACCGCCTGGTGGTTGATGTCGAAGGCGCGATCTTTCTCCCGGTGAAGCAGGAGATTCCGGTGGTCGGGGGGGTCGTCAGCGAGGTCCGGGCGGCGCAATTCCAGACCGACCCGCACATCACCCGCGTGGTGGTAGAGATGCGGCACAAGTCCGCCTACACGGTCTCCGCGGGCGCGGACGGCGGCCAGACGATCGTAGTCGAGATCCCTGAGCCGTCGTTCCGCGGGCACATCGTCGCCGTCGATGCCGGCCACGGCGGCCGCGACCCGGGCGCGATCGGGCCGACTGGCCTGATGGAGAAGGACGTGAACCTCGATGTCGCCCAGCGCCTGCGTGAGATGCTGGTGCGGTCGGGCATCCGCGTCGTGATGACCCGCGAGGCCGACGTGTTCGTCGAGCTCCCCGATCGGTCGCGCATGGCGAAGCGGCAGGGTGCGACGGTGTTCGTGAGCATCCACGCCAACGCGTCCACGCGGCCCGCGGCCAGCGGGTCCGAGACCTACTACCTCACGCCGCAGAGCCAGGTGCTCGCCCAACTCGTCCAGGAAGAGCTCGGCCGCGTCCCCAACCTGATCAACCGCGGCGCAAAGACGGCCAACTTCCTGGTCCTGCGCGAGAGCGACATGCCCGCGGTGCTGGTCGAAGTCGCCTACCTGTCCAACGTCGACGAGGAAGCGCGTCTCCGCCGGCCCGAGTTCCGCCAGCGTCTGGCGGAGGCGGTGTCGCGCGGAGTGCGGCGGTTCCTCGCGGTCTACCCGGTTCCGGCGAACTGATCCGCGTGCGCCTCGCGTGCGGGCCGCCTGACCCCAGGAGTCGGTCGGGGGCGCCGCGAAATCATGGGCGGTCCGCTATCAGCCCAGGACCCCCGGGAGTTTCCGAATGCCGCGAACTGATGGACGCAGGCCGGACGATCTCCGGCCGGTCGAGATCACCCGCCACTTCATTCCCCCTGCCGAAGGATCGGTGCTCATCACCCTGGGACAGACACGCGTGGTCTGCACCGCGACGGTCGAGGAGCGGCTCCCGCCGTGGCTGCGGGGTGCCGGGCAGGGGTGGGTCACGGCCGAGTACGGCATGCTGCCGCGCTCGACGCACGAACGCACGCCGCGCGACCCCGGCCGGCAGGGCGGCCGCGTCCACGAGATCCAACGGCTCATCGGCCGGTCGCTGCGCGCCGCGGTCGACCTCCAGAAGCTCGGTGAACGCACCATCACCGTGGACTGCGACGTGATCCAGGCCGACGGCGGCACGCGGACGGCGTCGATCACCGGGGCGATGGTGGCGCTGGTTGACGCCCTGGTCGTGCTGCGCCGCACGGGCGCGCTGCCCTGGTGGCCCCTGCGCGAGTTCGTGGCCGCCACGAGCGTGGGCATCGTCGAGAACGAGATGATGCTCGACCTCACGTACACCGAGGACTCCCGGGCCCGGGTGGATCTGAACCTGATCATGACCGAATCGGGCCGGATCGTGGAGATCCAGGGCACGGCCGAGGGTCCGCCGTACACACGGCAGGAGCTACTGGCACTGATGACCCTGGGCGAAAAGGGGATCCGCACGCTGGTCGAGGCGCAGAAGCAAGCGCTCGGCGACGTGCTGGCGACGTTGCCTCGTTGATCCGCCTGCGCCGGTCCCGGTGAGTCCCATCCTCACGAAGCCCCTCCATGTCGCCTGAGTCGCCTGCGGCCGCCGAGCCTCTCGTCGTAGTGCTCGCCACGCGCAATCCCGGCAAGGTGCGCGAGATGCTGGCCCTGCTTGCCGGTCTGCCCGTGCAGATCCGCACGCTCGATGACTACCCCGCCATCCCGACGCTGCCCGAGGTGGGGACGACGTTTGAGGCCAACGCAACCGGCAAGGCGGTGACCGTCGCGCGTCTGGCCGGGCAGGTCGCGCTCGCGGACGACTCGGGGCTCGAGGTGGATCCCCTGGGCGGCGCGCCGGGCGTCGACTCCGCGACGTTTCTGGGTCCAGCCGCCACCGACGAAGACCGCAACGCCTGGGTCCTGGGCCGGCTGCGGGGAGTGGCCGAAGGGCTGCGGACCGCGCGTTTCAGGGCCGTGGTCGCAGTGGCGCGGCCGGATGGCGACGTGCGGTCCTTTGAAGGGACCTGTGAGGGTAGGATCGCGGACGCGCCGCGGGGCGACTACGGGTTCGGCTACGACCCGATCTTCTTCGTCCCCGCCTACGGGCGGACGATGGCCGAGCTGCCGCCTGAGATCAAAAACCGGATCAGTCACCGCGCCAGGGCCGTCGAAGCCGCGCGCCCGTACCTGGAGGCGCTCGCGCGGGCGCAGGGCGGCCTGCCGCCGTCGTAGTGCGGGCAGGAGGACCCGGCGAGTGCGACCAAATACACCGGGAAGAGTGGCTCGCCGGAGCCGGGGTGTCTGATGGACTTTGGGGCGTTTCTGCGCTACTGGGCGCTGACGTTCGCGGTGTTCGTGTTCTACATCTTTGCGCTGGCTGTCGCGTCGCTGGACGTGTTTGCCAACCTGGCCGAGACCGCGCGCAAGCGCCGGGGTGAGCGCAAGCCGATCGTGCTCGATCCCAATCCGCTCGCGGGCAAGAGCATCGCCGAGACGATCTTCCCCGGTCCGGGCCAACAGCTCGACGACAAGCGCGAGTGGGTGGCCCGCCTGGCCGACGAGATCGTCCGCAAGGTCAACCCCAACCCGCCGGTTGAGACGCTGGTGCTCGAGGATTCCAAGGGCCATCCGCTGGTGCACTTCAGCAATGGGACGCGGCTGGAGACCTACCGCTTCGACCGCGCGCACATCGAGGCGGCGATGGCCGGCGACACGCCCCGCGTAGCGGAGGTGGCCGACCGGCTCACGCGCCACCTGATGGCGGACTTCTTGGGCAAGGAAGACGTGCGGCCGCCTCGCACCACCGAGCTCGCGCGCGAGGCCGCGGCGAAGCCCGCGCCTGCCGAGCCCAGGCCCGTTGCGGCGCCTCCTGAGAAGCCCGCAGCCCAGCCCGCCGGCGATCCCGAAGCGATGAGCCGCGAAGAGCGCCTGGCCGCGGCGCGGGCCAAGGCCGAGGCACTGCGCGCGGCCCGACAGGCGACGAAGCCTGAGGAGTGACGCGAGTTGCTGGAGTTCTGAACGTACGATGACCGTCAGGCCACTGCGGCGCTGTCGCGCGGTCTCACCGTGCGCGGCGTCTGAAGCGGCGTGCGGGGGGAGCGCCGGGCGGCCGTTCAGATCAGCTCGCCATCGGCCCGCCGCAGCAGCGCCCGCCGCGCCAGCGGCACCGGCGGCGCGCCCAGCCCGATCAGCCGGTCGTGAAACTCCCGCAGCGAGAACGCCGCGCCGCGCTCGGCCCGATAGTCGTCCCGGAGCCGGCGCACCATGAACTTGCCCAGCGTGTAGTTTAGGTAGCCCGGATCGAAGGTGCCGCGCACCGCCTCCTTGCGTGCGGTGAGCGGCTCCATGAAGGCGCGTTCCTCGAACAGGCGCGCGGCCTGGTCGACGGTCATCTCCCCGGCGTGCATGTGGATCGCGGCCAGGTAGCGCGCCTGGCGCACGAGCGCCTCGGCCAAGTAGGCCAGGCGGAACTGCGGCGTCGGATCCACACCCACCTCGAGCATCATCTCTTCGGTGTAGTGGGCCCAGCCCTCGATGAAGGAGTACGACGTCAGTACCTTGGCCGCGAGCGAGGGCGCGCGCCGCACGTGCATGAAGTGCACGAAGTGTCCGGGATAGGCCTCGTGGATGCTCACGGTCTTGAGCGTGGCGTAGTCGAACTTGGTCAGCCACTCCTCGCGGCGCTCGGGCGGCCAGGCCGGATCCGGCGGGGTCACGTAGTAGTACGACTCGGTCGCCATCTCCTCGAGGGCGCCGGCGGTGTCCATCATGGCGAAGGCCCACCGGTTGAACGCCGGCGTCTCTTCGACGATGGGCCGGATCTCCCCGGGCAGTGAGACGATCTCGCGCTCGATCAGGAACCGCCGCAGGGCTTCCAGCATCCCCTGGACCTCGGGGATGAGCCGTTCCTCGCTCGGGTGGTCCTGTCCCAGCCGGCGCATGACTTCCTTGGGTGGCGATGAGGGGTCGATGCGCCCGGCGGTTGCGGTCACGTCCTCGGTGAGGCACGCCAGCTCGGCCTCACCGAGGGCGAGCAGCCGGTCGAGCGGCGTCTCGACCATCTCGCCCGTGCGCAGCATCTCGCGGAAGGTCGCCTCACCGATGGCGAAGCCGTCGCCGGCACGCGCCCGGGTGCCTTCGAGAAACGCGCTGACCGTGCGCAGCGCATCGATCGCGCTTGCCCGCGCCGCCTCCAACCGCGCCCGCAGCGCGCCGTCAGTGATCTCACCGGCGTATCGGGCAAGCTCATCCTGGTAGAACGCCAGGTGGCCCGCAAAGACGTCCTGCGCGGTCTCGACGATCGGCCGCGCCAGCGGCTCACGGAGGTGCCCTCGCATCTCGTCCAGCACCCTGGGTACGTCCTCGAGATGGCTGGTCAGCGCCTTCAGGCGCTCCTGGAGGGGCGCGTAGTTGCGCTTGAGGTACGTGGTCAAGTCGAGCACATAGCTCCATGAGATCGGATCACGCTGGTGCTGGCGCCAGACCTTCCACATGAAGCGCTCACGCGCGATCGCCTGCTCGATGAGCGCCGCGTCGATGGCCGCCTGGCCGGTGCGCGCCGAAGGCCCGAGCGCCCGGAACCTGTGCTCCCAGGCGTCCAGTGTCCGCAGGAAGGCGTCGATCGACGCCTGCGAGTAGTCCCCCGCCCGGCCGTCGTACAGGTGCAGGCCGAGCCCGGCCCCGAGCGTAGGGTAGAACTCCAGGTAGTCGGCGATGAAGCCGCGGGCGAGGCGTTCGAGGGTGTCATCGGAGGACATGGCGACTCCAGGGGAGTGGGGTCAACTCACGGGACGCTTCCCGTTTCTGCGGTCCCCGCCGGGACTCCTGTGCACGGCCCGTCATCATGCGGGAGCCCGAGTAGGTCCCCCTAAAGTATCAGGTTTGGGTGCCCGAAAAATCGGTCGGCGACCTGATCGACGCCAGGGACACCCCGCTCCATTCTTGAGGTAGTGGGTTAGGATTCAGCCAGGGGCAGGCGTCGCCATGGCACTCCAGAGCACAGTCGACACCCCGCGCGTGATCGCGCTGCTTGGGCAGCACAACGTGGGCAAGTCGGTGCTCTTCCACCGCTTGACGGGGCGATACGCGACCGTGTCCAACTACGCCGGGACCACCGTGGAGGTCGCGCGTGGAGTCGCACACCGGCTGGCCGGCGCGACCATTGTTGACACGCCCGGGATCCTTACGCTCCCGTCGCGGACCGAGGACGAGCAGGCTACCGCGGACGTTCTGCTGCGCGAGCCCTTGAGCGCGATCGTCCAGGTGGGCGATGCGAAGAACCTCCGTCGGGTGCTCCCGCTGACCCTGCAGCTCGCCGAAGCCGGGGTGCCGCTGGTGCTGGCGCTCAACATGATTGACGAGGCCAGCGACCGCGGCATCGGCATCGACCATGCCCGGCTCCAGGAGCGGCTCGGCTTGCCGGTCGTGCCCACCATCGCGACGCGGGGGAGCGGCGTGGACGCCCTGGCCGCCGCAGTCGCCTCGGCCCAGTCCTCATCCCTCTCCGTCTCATATCCGGCGGAAATCGAAGCGGCGGTAGCTGAGATCGGTCCCCTCCTGCCGAGGGCCTCCATTGCGCCGCGAGCGGTGGCGCTCCTCTGGCTGTGCCGCGATCCTGCGGTCGAGCGCTGGCTGGAAGCCCAGGTGGCGCCGGCCGAGGCCGAGCAGCTTCGCGAGCGGCGCACGCAGCTGCAGATGGCGTTTGTGGAGCCCTTGTCCGTTGTCGTGCAGCGCGCCCGCCAGGGGGAAGCCGACCGGCTCGCCTCCGTCGTGGCGACCGAGGCTCGGGGTGGATGGGTGGCGGTGGGCGCGCGCCTCGGCCGGCTGGCCGTGCATCCTCTTTGGGGCCTGCCACTCCTTGGGGGCGTGCTCTATGCCCTGTACTGGTTCGTCGGCATCTTCGGGGCCGGGACCCTGGTGGGATGGCTGGAGGAAGACCTCTTCGGCGGGCTGATCAACCCCTGGGTGGCCGACGTCCTCGCGAGATTCATCCCGGTCGGCTGGCTGGCGGACTTCATCGTGGGGGAGTACGGGTTGTGGACCATGGGCATGACCTACGCCCTGGCGCTGATCCTGCCGATTGTCACCACGTTCTTCCTCGCCTTCGGCGTGCTCGAGGACACCGGCTATCTGCCCCGCTTGTCGGTGCTGACCAATCGCATCTTCAGCCTGCTCGGGCTCAACGGCCGAGCCGTGCTGCCGATGGTGCTGGGACTCGGCTGCGTCACGATGGCGACCATGACCACCCGAATTCTCGAGAGCCGGCGGGATCGACTCCTCGTGATTCTGCTCCTGGCGCTGGCGGTACCCTGCTCGGCCCAGCTGGGCGTGGTCATGGGGATGCTGGCCGGGGTCTCGTTCGTGGCGACCATGATCTGGTCGGCCGCGGTGGTCGCGGTTCTGGTGGCGGTCGGCGCGCTCGCGGCGAGGCTGGTGCCCGGCGAGCGATCGTCGTTGCTCGTCGAGCTGCCGCCACTGCGCCGACCCATGCTGTCCAACGTGGTCATCAAGACGGTGGCGCGCGTCGAGTGGTACCTCAAGGAAGTCGTCCCACTCTTTCTGGTCGGCACGGCCCTCCTGTTCGCGCTCGACGCGGCGGGCGTGCTCCCGCGCCTGGTCCGCGCAGGCGAGCCGCTGGTCACGGGGTGGCTCGGCCTGCCGCGAGAGGCCAGCACGGCCTTTCTCATGGGGTTCCTCCGCCGGGACTTCGGCGCGTCAGGGCTGTTCGCGATGGAGGCCCAAGGGGCGCTCACCCCGGTGCAGGTCGTCGTCGCGATGGTGACGATCACGCTGTTCATCCCGTGCGTGGCCAGCGTCTTCATGATTGCCCGGGAGCGCAGCACGAAGACGGCGATCGCGATGGTGGCGGTGGTATTCCCGCTGGCGTTTCTCGTCGGCGGGCTGCTGTATCGTCTCCTGGCGTTTGTGGGGTGGGGCTCGTGACGCGAACACAGATCGTCTGCACCATGTGCGGGACGTCGTTCGACGGAGCGGTCAATGGCGCGTGCACCGCATGCCCGATGCATCGGGGATGCCACATGGTCTGTTGCCCCGCCTGCGGCCACTCCTTTCCGGACCCATCCAGATCGCGGCTCGCGCGATGGGTGAGCCGGCTGCTGGCCGGTCCCCGGGCGCCGCTGGGCATCGGGCCTCCTTCAATGGGCAACGCGGTCGTCCCGTGCGGGCTCACGCTCCGCGACGTCAAGGCAGGATGTCGGGCCTGCGTGCTCAGGCTGGACGGCGTTTCGCCGGTCCGGCGAGAGCAGCTTGAGGCGATAGGGCTGAGAGCCGGTCGCCCGGTGCGCGTGATCCAACACACACCCGTGACCGTAGTGGCGGTGGACCAGACGGAGATCGCCCTGGAGCGGGACCTCGCGCGCGGAATCTCCGTGATCGCTGACTGACCATCCCGGGCCGTATCATAGGAGCATGGAGACCGCGACACCGTCACCCTACACGCTCATCCACGATCTGGGAGGACTCGCCTCGGCACCGCCCGACAGCATCGTGAGCCGTACGTTCCACAGAGATCCCGCGGTGAAGGCGGTCTTCTTCGCCTTCGCGCCGGGGCAGGAGCTGTCCGAGCACACAGCTTCGACCGCCGCCATCCTGCACGTGCTCAGCGGCGAGGCACGGCTCACCCTCGGAGCAGATGCGCACGAGGTGTCCGGCGGCGCCTGGGTCTGGATGCGACCCGGGCTCCCGCACAGCCTGCGGGCGAAGACGCCGGTGCAGACGCTCTTGTTGCTGCTCCAAGGGTCTGCTACGATCGCATCCGACGGGGCGTAGCGCAGCCTGGCAGCGCGTCTGCTTTGGGAGCAGAAGGTCCCCGGTTCAAATCCGGGCGCCCCGACCAAATCCAGTCCTGATGCGGGTTTCCCCTGTTTTGCCCTGCCTAGAGCGGGGGCATTTCCGGGGGAAGGAGCAGACGCTCATCTGCTCCACGCTGCCGTGCAGCGCCAGCGGATCGGGTTCGGGCGGCGCCGGCAGCACCCGGCGGACGACGAACGGCGTTGTTTGTGAGGAAGCTGCTTGCTCATCCTGCTCGGCCGATGCTAGTATGCGTGTATGAGGCGCACAACGATCAGCTTGTCGGAAGACCTGGCGGCCGCCCTGAATCGGGAGGCACGCCGACGAGGGGTGTCGGTCTCCCACATTGCTCGCGAGGCGCTTGAGGCTCGCCTTGGCCGTGCGAGGGGGCGGCGCGAGTTGCCGTTCGTCGCGCTGGGCCGTAGCGGCCACCGCTCGACCGCGCGCGACGTCGAGAAGATCCTTCAGGCCGAGTGGGGGGCCCGTGGTCGCGGTCGTTGATTCCGGCCCGCTGTATGCAGTGATCGACGCCGATGATCAAGACCATGCGCGCTGCCTCGAGGTCTTCCGACGTTCCGACCTTGAGCTACTCATCCCCATGCTGGTAGTGGCCGAGGTCACCTACCTCGTGGGGCGGCGCCTGGGCGCGGAGATCGAGGCCACCTTTCTCCGTGGCCTTCATACGCTCGAGGTTGAGTCGCCCACTGTGGAGGACTGGGCGCTCATCGCCGACCTGGTGGACCGCTGTCGCGACTTCCCGCTCGGCGGCGTCGACGCGTCCGTCGCGGTACTCGCCGACCGGGTAGGGACGGATCTCATCGTGACGCTGGATCGGCGTCACTTCGGTGCACTCCGGTCGGCGAAGGGTCGGCCGTTCCGCCTGCTGCCCGACTGACTTCCGCGGCACGGCACCGGGCTTCCTCGATGATGCGCTCCGTGGAGCCCCCATCGGGTCACCGCCTGATCGCCTTCCCCCGCGCTTCCCGTAATCTGATAGACGAGGGCGGGAACGCCCGCCGCCGTTCCGCCAAGCCTGTGCGTGGGGGAAGGGGAGAGCCATGCGAACGATTGCGTACGACGATGTCGTGTCGACCACAAAGCGTCTGTGTGTCGAGGCCAACACCCGTTTGGGCGACGATGTGCTCGCCGTCATCCGGGCCGCCGCATCTCGCGAGTCCTCCCCGCTCGGCCGTCAGGTGCTGGCCGAGATCCTCGAGAACGACGAGCTCGCCGCCTGTGAGGGCACGCCCATGTGCCAGGACACCGGCTCGGCGGTCGTCTTTGTCGAGTTGGGCGAGGGCGTCCAGGTGTCCGGCGGCCACCTCCGCGACGCGATCGACGAGGGGGTCCGGCAGGGCTACACCGAGGGCTACCTGCGCAAGTCGATGGTTGCCGACCCGCTGCGCCGCAAGAACACCGGCGACAACACGCCGGCTGTCGTCCACGTCGACCTGACGCCCGGCGACCGTCTCCGCCTGGCGCTCCTGCCGAAGGGTGGCGGCGCCGAGAACATGAGCCGGGCCACGATGCTCACCCCCGCCGACGGCGAGCGCGGTGTCAAGGCCTTTGTCGTCGAGACCGTGGAGCGCGCCGGGCCCAACGCCTGCCCGCCCGTCATCGTGGGCGTCGGGATCGGCGGAACCTTCGACACGGTCGGCGCGCTGGCCAAGAAAGCGCTACTGCGCCGCGCCGGCGAGCGGCATCCGGACCCCTATTACGCCGGCCTGGAGGAGGAACTGCTGGAGCAGATCAACGCGCTGGGCGTCGGGCCGATGGGCTATGGTGGCACCACGACGGCGCTGGAGGTCCGCATCGAGGTGGCTCCGTGCCACATCGTGAGCCTGCCGGTCGCGGTTAACCTGCAGTGCCACGCCGCGCGGGTCGCGCGGGCCGAGCTGTGAGGGGAGGAGGAGCGATGGAACCCAAGCGGTTGACCACCCCGCTGTCCGACGCCGATGTCGAGAGCCTGCACGCCGGGGATCTCGTGACCATCACCGGCGTGATCTACGGCGCCCGCGACGCCGCCCACAAGCGGCTGACCGAAGCCATGAGCCGCGGCGAGACGCTCCCGGTGGACCTGCAGGGGCAGATCGTCTACTATGTGGGGCCCACGCCGGCCAGGCCCGGCCAGGCGATCGGGGCGGCGGGCCCGACCACGAGTACCCGCATGGATCCCTACACGCCCGCGCTTCTGGCGCGAGGTCTGAAGGGCATGATCGGGAAGGGCTACCGGTCGCGGGCAGTCCTGGAAGCGTTGAGGGAGTACAAGGCTGTCTATCTGGCGGCCACGGGCGGTGCCGGCGCGCTGCTCGCGAAGCGGATCAAGAAGGCCGACGTGATGGCCTACGACGATCTCGGTCCTGAGGCGCTCTACCGATTCGAGGTCGAGGAGTTCCCGGCGATGGTCGTCAACGACGCCTTCGGCGGCGACCTCTATGCCGAAGGCAAAGAAGCGTTTCGGAAAGGGATGGCTGCCCTCGCCTGACGCTCTGAATACGGCCTCCGCCCGATAGCGGCGGCCCGTCCATGATGGTATGAACGGTCCTGCAGGCAGATCGGATCAGCGGCGGTCCGACCGGCAGAGGGGGCTGTTCATGGGGCGAGATCCGAGGGTCAAGCCGACTGAGCGCTCACGGTCGCAGCAGACCAGGCGGCGGGCCAGGACACGGCTGTCTGACCGACAGGGCCGCCACAATGGGCACGACCGCCGGGCCCCTCGGGTGCGCCACGGGCATACTGCGGGCCGCATGGGTGGGCAGGCCGGTCGCCAGTTCAGGTCCCTCCTGGAGACAGAGCGTCGCCGGCTCCTGCGGGAGCTGCAGGCGATCAGCCGGCGTGCGGCGCTCATCGACGAGGTACCCCGGGCCGGCGCCGCGCAGGGCGACGACGAGGCGCTGGCCGACGCGGCCAGTCAGACCCTCGAGCGCGATCGCGACTCGGCGGTCGAGGCCAGCCTGCGGGCGGTACTCGACGAAGTGGAACAGGCTCTGGCGCGCATCCGGCGTGGGACCTACGGCGTCTGCATGCGGTGCCGGAGGCCGATCGCGGTCCAGCGCCTCCAGGCGATCCCCTACGCCACGCTCTGCATCGCCTGCAAGCAGGACGAGGAGCGGCATCGGGGCACCCAGGCTCCGTTTAGAGAGTGGCGGGTGCTGAAGGCGCCCAGAGACTGGGACGATGAGGAGGCGGCGGAGCCTGGCGAGGAGCGGCGGCGCCGGGGCAGGCGCGACATTGCCGCGTAGCGCGGCGCGTCATCGCCCGCCGGCTGACGCCGGCGGGCAGCTTCAGAAGGTGAACTCGTCGAGGCTGCCGCCGTCGTCGTAGACGATAGATCGCGCGTTGCGGCCGGCCGGCAAGACGAAGACGATCGAGCACGACTTCCGCTCGCCCGGCGGCACCGTCACCGTTGATCGGCATGCGTCGGGTCGGCTGAACGTGGACCGGTCGTACCGGTGCTTCTGCCCCTCCTGGTCCACCAGCGTAAAGAAGTTGGGATTCAAGACCTTGCCGCCGGGACTCGTGTTACGCAGCGTCACCACCACGGCAGCCGTGCGCTTCGGTCCCTCAGCATCTGCCTGGGTGGCGTACGCGGGCGGCTGAGCGGTGATGAAGACGTCGCGAGCCGGACGCTCCTCGGCCAGGATCGCGCGGACGAACACCTTGGGATCGTACACGCCTATGCGCAGGATGGTGCCCCCACCGGTTATCACGACCAGTCCAATGGCGTCGTGCCAGAAGGTCCGGCCGTCGCCGCCCGCCGCGGCGGCACCGTAGGCGGTGTTCGCCGCCGAGACCGCCTGGCCGACGGCGATTCCCCGGTCGGTGCGAAATCGTTCGTTGGTGGTAAGGATGAGCACCACGGCGCTCTCCCGCACCGCCACCGTCACGCGCTGCCGGGTGTAGCTCATATACGAAATCGACCCGCTCGCGTGCACCCGATCCGGCCGGCCCCACCCCGGCAACTGATAGATGGTGCCGACGGCCGTGCCGAGGCGCAGTCCGGCCAGGGATTGTCCGGGCACGATGAGCCCTTCGCCCGCCGGTGCGGCCGGCGAAGGCCTGGTGGCCCCAACAACCAGCGTCAGGGCGACGAGCAGGACGCGATTCCGGGTGCGCATCTGTCCGCTCTATTCTGTGCCAGAGCAGGTCCCGCGCGCAATGGGAATGATGGAGCACGATGTCATCGGGGAATGGGCGTGTTCCTTGACCCCGTTACAATACGAGTGATACCTTGAACTCACCATGAACGTACCGACAGGCGGGGGGCCCATGACGATTGTTCCGCTCGAGACGTTCCTGCAGGCATCCGCAACGATGCGCAAGGTGCTCTACGAAGTCAAGCGGGTCATCGTAGGGCAGGACCTGATGCTCGAGCGCCTGCTCGTGGCGCTGCTGGCGCGCGGGCACGTGCTGATCGAGGGCGTGCCGGGCCTGGCGAAGACGCTCGCGATCAAGAGCACGGCGCGCGCCATCGACTGCGACTTCAAGCGCATCCAGTTCACGCCCGACTTGGTGCCCGCCGACTTGGTAGGGACGCGCATCTTCAACCAGCGGACCAACGCGTTCGACATCGAGCTCGGCCCAGTGTTCGCGAACTTCGTGCTGGCCGACGAGATCAACCGCGCGCCGGCCAAGGTGCAGTCGGCCCTGCTCGAGGCGATGCAGGAGCGTCAGGTCACCATCGGCAAGCAGACCTTCCACCTGCCCGAGCCCTTCCTGGTTATGGCCACGCAGAACCCGATCGAGAGCGAGGGCACCTACCCGCTGCCCGAGGCACAGGTCGACCGGTTCATGTTCAAGGTGGTCATCGGCTACCCGAGCTTCCACGAAGAGGTCACCGTGGTCGAGCGCATGAGCGGCCGGCAGCCCGAGGTCGGCGCGGTTGTGACGGCGTCCGAGCTGAAAGACCTGCAGGCGGTGACTGACGCGGTGTACGTGGATCCGAAGATCCACGAGTACGCGGTGTCGCTCGCCACGGCGACCCGCACTCCGCGGGAGGTCGGGCTCGACCGCCTGCAGCGGTACATCGCCTTCGGCGCCAGCCCGCGGGCCTCGCTCAACATGGTGATCGGATCACGGGCGCTCGCGCTGCTGCGCGGCCGCGACTACGTCATGCCCGAGGACATCCGCGATCTGGCGCCCGAGGTGCTGCGGCACCGGCTGGTCCTGTCCTACGAGGCCCTCGCCGACAACGTCACACCTGATACCATCGTCACGCAGACCGTCAACGCGGTCGAGGTGCCGCGCGTGGCGCTCGGCGATCCCTACGAGCGGCTGCGTACCGGCGTCGGGGCCTCGGCCGAGGGAACCGCCCCTGGAGGATAGCGGCCGGGATGACCGCGACAGGACTCCAGGACACGCCTGAGCGGCTGCTCCAGCGCCTGCAGTTCACCGTCGTGCGGCGCCTGGACGGGTTCCTGTTCGGCGACTACCGCGGCATCTTCTATGGGCCGAGCCTGGACCTGGCCGAGGTGCGCGAGTACCAGCCGGGCGATGAGGTGCGCCGCATCGACTGGAACGTCACCGCGCGCATGAACCGGCTCTACGTCCGCCAGTACCTCGAGGAGCGCGAGCTGACCGCGTGGCTGCTGGTGGACCTCTCGCCCTCCATGGCCTTCGGTACGCGCCGCCGGCTCAAGCGTGAGCTGGCCCTGGAGTTCGCGGGCGTCGCCGCCTACATCGTGACCCGCCACGGCGACAAGATCGGGGCCATGGCGTTTCCGCACGCGGGAATTCCGATCATCCCGCCGCGGACCGGCCGACGGCACACCCTGCGGCTCCTGCACACGCTGCAGCAGGGCGAGGCGAAGAGCCAGCAGGGGACCACCGATCTGGCCTCGACCCTGCGCACCGCGGCCGGCCTGCTCAAGCGCCGTCACCTCCTGTTCGTCATCTCTGACTTCATCGCGCCGGTCGGGTGGGAGCAGCCCCTGCGCGAGCTGGGCCGCCGGCACGATGTCGTGGCGGTCTGGATCCAAGATCCTGCCGAGGAGGCGCTGCCCGACGTGGGCATGGTACCCGTGCGCGATCCGGAGACCGGGGCTCACGCATGGATCGACACCTCGGACACCCGCGTGCGGAGCGCGTTCGAGGCGCTCGTCGCGGCGCGGCGCACGCGTGTGCTCGACGCGTTCCGGCATGCGCGTGTGGACCATCTGGAGCTTTCGACCGCCGAGTCGATGGTCGATCCCCTTGTGCGATTCGTGTTCGGCCGGCGGAGGCGGCTGTGGAATTCACCTGGCCGCTGATGCTGCTGGCCGTCGGCCTGGTGCCGCTGCTGGCGGCCGGGTACGTCCTGCTGTCAAAGCGGCAGCAGCGGATCGCCGAGCGGTTCGCCGAGTCGCGGCTCTTTGCCCAGCTCGTCGTACGGCCGCCCGCGTGGCAGCGGACACTACCGGTCGCCTGCTACCTGTTCGCGGTACTGCTGCTGGCCGTGGCCATGGCCCGGCCGGTGGCCGCGGTGCCGATGCCCGTCAACCGGGCGGCCGTCGTCATCGCCGTCGACGCCAGCAAGAGCATGATCGCCACCGACGTGCAGCCGTCGCGGCTCGAAGCGGCGAAGGCTGCCGCACGGGCGTTTTCCCGGATGGTGCCGCGTTCCACGAAGATCGGGCTGGTGGCGTTCAGCGAGTACGGGACGGTGCTGCTGGCGCCGTCCACAGACCGTGCGGCGCTGAACGAGGCGCTCGAGCGGATCGAGCTCCAATCGGCCACTGCGGTGGGAGGCGGGATCCTCACCTCGCTTCGGGTGCTACCCGGGCGTGAGGCCTTGCTGCGGGAGCGGCTGGAGCGGCTGCTGCGGCCCCGCGATGCTCCGATGCTCCCGCCGACCCCGATGGAGCCGCGGCCGAATCCCGAGGATCTGCCCCCCGCGTCGATCCTCCTGTTCTCAGACGGTGTCACCAACTTCGGTCCGAATCCCCTCGAGGCCGCGCAGCTTGCGCGGGACGGCCGGGTGCGGATCTTCACCGTCGGCGTGGGCCAGCAGGGTGGGACCGTGATGCAGATCGACGGCCAGATGGCCCTGGTGCCGTTTGAGGCGACCGGGCTCGAGCGGATCGCGCAGATTACTGGCGGCGCTATCTCTGGTCGACCGACGAGCAGGAGCTTGAGCGGGTCTACCGCGAGCTCGGCCGAATCATCGGGTGGGAGCGCACACGGACCGAGGTGTCGTTCCTGCTGTTGGGCGCGGGCGGCCTATCGCTGCTGGCCGGTGGTGCGATGGCGATGGTGTGGTTCAGGCGGGTACCGTGACGTTCGAGTATCCTTCTGTCCTGTGGGCGCTGGCGCTGCTCCCGGCGCTGGTCCTTGCGTACCGCCGTCTGGTCGTCCGGCAGCCGCGCCGCGCCATCCTGATCCCCAACCTCGAGCTGCTGGTGCGGGCCGAGTCGTACCATACCCGCCTGAGGCGGTGGATCCCGCCCGCTCTCTACCTCGCATCGTTGGGCGCGGTGATCATCGGGCTGGCCCGTCCGACTGCGCCGTTGCTTATGCCGGCCGACCAGGGGATCGTCGTCCTGTCGATTGATGTCAGCCGCAGCATGCTGGCCGAGGACCTGCCGCCCAACCGCATGGAGGCGGCGAAGCTGTCGGCGCGCGAGTTCGTCGTCGCGCTCCCCCGCGGGTTCCGGATCGGGCTGGTCACGTTCAGCAGCTACGCCACGACCATCGTGCCGCTGACGCCGGACCGAGCGAGGGTGCTCGATGCCATCGACATGCTGACCACCGAGTTTGCCACCGCGATCGGCGACGGCCTGCTGGAGGCGGTCTACAACCTCCCGGGCCGCCCGCGCCCCGCCTACCTCGGCGCGCCCGCTCCGCCCCCGCCGAGTCCACCGCCGCCCGGCGTGGTGGTGCTCCTCTCCGACGGGCAGAGCAACCGCGGCGTCCTGCCGCTGGATGCGGCCCGCACCGCGCGCGACCTGAACGTGAAGGTCTACACGATCGGCGTGGGCACGCTCGAAGGGACGTTCCTCTCTGTCGGCGGCCGCAGCATCTGGGTGCGGCTCGACGAGGAGACGCTGCGCAGCATGGCCGAGATCGGTGGTGGGGCCTATTACCGCACGACCAACGTGGGCGAACTGCGCCGCGTCTACCGGCAGCTCGGGCGTGAGATCGGCTGGGAGCGCCGGCCTACCGAGGTCACCGCGGTGGCCGCGGCCGCGGCGCTCCTCCTGGCCGTCGCCGCCGCGGTCACGTCGGTCCTCGCCGTGCACCGGGTGCTGTAGCGGGTGTCTGCCGGCCCGCCGTCATCCCCACACCCCGTTCCACCGGCCATCCGCCGCAACACCTGGCTCCTGTTCCTGGCCATGGCCGGTGTCTCGGCCGGCCTCTCGGCCAACGCGCAGCTCGGCAGTCTGACCGTCTACGCCCTGAGCGGGACCGCGGCACTGGCCGGGCTTCCGACAGCCACCGTCGCGCTGGCCGTCATGGCGGTGGGCTATACGGCCGGCCGGTTCATGGATCGCCGGGGGCGACGGGGTGGCCTCGTCCTGGGCTTTGCCGTCGGCGCCGTCGGCGCGGCCTCCATTGCCGCAGCCGTGGCGGCGAAGAGCCTTGTCGGATACATCGCCGCCACGGCCGTGTTCAGCGTCGGGATCGCGGGAGGGCAGCTCTCGCGGGCGGCGGTCGCCGACATGTACCCCGCGTCGCGGCGTGCCGGGGCCGTCGGCCTGGTGATCACCGGCGGGCTCCTCGGCGGCCTCACCGGTCCGATGCTGGTCGCCCTTGGCCATCGGATCGCCCACAGTACCGGCGCCGACGCCCTGGCCGTGCCGTGGGCGTTCATCCTGGGGACGTTCGGCGTGGCAGGGGTGGCCTTGTCGCTGCTGCGGCCCGATCCGCGCGAGATCGGCCGGCGTCTGAACCTGTACTACCCGGACGCGGGCCTTGAGCCTGATGCGGCGCATTCGCCCGGCCTGCAGGAGTCGGTGGTCGGGATTCTTGGCCTGCGGGTCACCCAGGCGGCCGTCGTCGCGCTGGCGTGCGCGCAGGCGGCGATGGTCATCATCATGTCCACGTCATCCCTCATGATGTCGTTCCACGGCCACTCGGTGGAGATGATCTCGCTCGCGCTGATGGCGCACGTGACCGGCATGTGTGGTTTCTCGATTCCGGTCGGCCGGCTGGCCGATCGGATCGGCCGCCGTCCGGTCCTGATCACCGGCGCGTTGCTCACGGCCGCCGGCGGACTGATGTTTACGCTGGGCATCCATCTGGCCTCGGTCGCGCTTGTCGCGTTCTATCTGGTCGGGTTGGGCTGGTGTCTGGCGTTTGTGGCCGGGTCCGCGGTGCTCGGAGATGTCTCCACCGCGGCGACCAGGGCGAGGGTCATCGGCATCAGCGAAGTCCTGACGTATGCCTCCTCGATGGCCGCGGCGCTGACTTCGGGACTGCTGCTCGCGCGCGGCGGCGAAGTGATGGTGGGCATGCTGGCGGCGGTGCTGGGCACGATACCGCTGCTGGCGATCATGCGGGCAGGACCCGAGCGGCATCGCCAGGCACTCGGCGTGGCTCCGGCCGACGCAGCCAGGTAGGCTCGTGCCAGGACGGGTGGCGGGCCCGGAGGGAATCGAACCCTCAGCCTAGGGATTAGAAGTCCCTCGCTCTGTCCAATTGAGCTACGGGCCCGCGCATCCTGCTCTGTCGGATGTAGTATAGCGCCTCGGGCAGGATTTCGTCCGCACAGGTTTGAGGCAGCATCGCGCGAAGCCTGCGGCAGGTTGCCTGCCGGAGAGTTCCGGCATTCTATGCGCCAACACATCCAGTTTGCCGAGCATCCCCTCCCATTGAACTATTGCGCGCGCGGACCTGATCGCCTACACTGCGAAGCGCAGGCGGGACCATACATGCGCCCTCACGTGCTGATTGGACTTCTACTCTGTCTCCTTTTCGCCTCGGGGTGCGGCGGCGGATCGTCGGCCCTTCCAATCGCCGCTCCTGCGCCGGTGCCTCCCGCCGTCCCGGATCCGTCGCTCGATCCCCCACTGGTCCAGGATCCCGCTGAGGATCCCAGGACTGCGGTGCCGGAGCCGGGGACCCTGGCGCTGCTCGGCATGGGTCTGGCGGGCGCCTGGCTCGCGGCGCGCGCACTCAGAGCACGGCAGGACGTTGCCCCTCCGCTGCGGTAGAGGACAGTAGTCCCCACGCAGAGAGGAGCAGGAGCCTGTGACGCAGGCACCACTACGGCATCCCGCGGTCTTCGACGGCCACAACGACACCATCCTTAGCCTGATTGAGACGCGCCGATCGTTCTTTGTGCGGTCTGAGGCCGGGCACATCGACCTGCCGCGGGCGCGCGAGGGCGGTCTGGGCGGCGGGTTCTTCGCGATCTACATCCGCGATCCTGGTGTGGCGCCGAGCCCAATGAGCGACCCCGCCAAGCCGGACACCGCCATGCGGGTCTACAACGACGAGAAGACCTGGCCCGAGCCGATGTCGCTGGACTACGCGCAGGGCGCGGCGCTTGCGATGCTCGGCCGGCTGCTGCGCCTCGAGCAGGAGGCAGGCGGCGCGGCGCGGATCGTCCGCAGCGCCGATGACCTTCAACGGTGCCTCGACGCCGGCGTGTTTGCCATGCTGCTGCACTTCGAGGGGGCCGAGCCGCTCGACCCGGATGGTCACGCGCTCGAGGTGTTCTACGCCGCCGGCCTCCGGTCGGTCGGCCTGACGCACAGCCGCCGCAACCGGTTTGCGCAGGGCGTGCCGTTCAAGTTCCCGCATTCCCCGGACACCGGTCCGGGCCTGACCGAGGCCGGCAAGGAGCTGGTGCGGCAGCTCAACCGTCGCAGGGTGATGATCGATCTGTCGCACATCACCGAGCGGGGCTTCTGGGACGTCGCGGCGATCAGCGACGCGCCGCTCGTGGCCACGCACTCCAACGCCCACGCGCTCACGCCGTCGCCCCGCAATCTGACCGACCGCCAGCTTGACGCCATCCGGGACAGCCGGGGCGTCGCCGGCCTCAACTTCCATGTGGGATTCCTGCGCAAGGACGGCGCCCGCGATCCCGCCACGCCGATCTCCCGGATGGTCGAGCACATCGACTACATGATCGAGTGCATGGGCATCGACTGCGTCGCCCTCGGATCGGACTTCGACGGCGCCACCATGCCCGCCGAGCTCAAGGACGCCGCCGGCCTGCCCAGGTTGGTCCAGGCGCTGGCCGACCGTGGGTACGGAGATGAGGATCTCCGCAAGCTCGCCCACGGCAATTGGGTGCGCGTCCTGCGCGAGACCTGGGGCGCCTGACCGGACGTCTGCCCATCACCCCAACGCCAGCGCCACGACACCGACGACGATCGCCGCCGCGGCGCCGAGCCGCCGACCGTCGTCGGCTTCGGCCAGCAGCCGTGTGCCCATGATCGTCCCGATCAGGATGCTGACCTCGCGGGCCGGCGCCACGTAGCTGACCGGCGTAAAGACCAGCGCCGTGAGCACCAGGATGTAAGCCAGCGGTGCGAGCACGGCAACACCGGTCGTCTCGAGCCGGTGGGCGCGCCAGCGCAGCCCGATCTCAGGCCACCGGGAGACGACCATGGGCGTCAGGAGGAGCAGCCGGCTGAAGTTGGACCCCCACTCGAGCAGCAGGGGTGGGATCAGCAGGGTACTGACCGCCCACTTGTCCCACAGGGTGTAGGATGCGATGATCGCGCCCGTGGTGACCCCGTAGATCACCGCCCAGCGCATGCGCCGGCTCGAGCCGCCGGGACGACCGAATCCACTCGTCAGGACGAAGGCCCCGCCGACAATGAACGCGGCTCCAACGATCGCCAGCGCGGTCGGGCGTTCGCGCAGGAACGCGATCGCCGCTGCCGCCGAGAGGGCCGGGCCGGTGCCCCGGGCCAGGGGATAGACCAGCGACAGGTCGCCCATACGGTAGCCCTGCGTGAGGGCTACGAAGTATGCGAGGTGCAGCACGCCGCTCCCGAAGATGAAGGCCAAGTGGATCGGGCCCAGGCGCGGCCGCTGGACCAGTAGGCTCCACGCCGCCACCGGCGCGTAGATGAGCGAAGTGAGCGCGCACACGAGCCAGAGGAACGACCAGCCGCCGCCGCTTCGCTTGGCCAGCAGGTTCCAGGTGGCGTGCAGGACGGCTGCAGAGAGGACGAGTCCGAGCGCGAGTCCCGTCATGTGGGGTTTTCTGCGTCATCAGAGGGCGCGGCTCCTGCCTGCGTCGAGGGATCCTGCGAGGCCGTGGCGTAGTAGGCCTGGGGTACTCGGAGGAACGCGATGAAGATCTATCGTCTGGCAGTGCTCCCAGGGGACGGCATCGGACGCGAAGTCATCCCTGAAGGTCTGAAGGTCCTGCGCGCCGCGGCCGACCGACTCGGCTTCGGCGTCGAGGCCACGGAGTTTCCGTGGGGCAGCGACTACTACCTGGCCCATGGGGCGATGATGCCGCCCGACGGCCTGGCGACGCTGCGCGCGTTCGACGCCATCTACCTGGGCGCGATCGGCGATCCCCGCGTGCCGGACCACGTGTCGCTGTGGGGGCTGCTGCTGGCGATCCGCAAGGCGTTCGACCAATACGTGAACCTGCGGCCGATCCGGCTGCTCGAAGGCGTTGCATCCCCGCTCGCAGGTCGGAGGCCCGATGACATTGACATCCTGTTCGTCCGCGAGAACAGCGAGGGGGAGTACGCGGGTGTTGGCGGCCGGGTGGCCGTCGGCACGCCCCAGGAGGTCGCGCTGCAGACCTCGGTGTTCACGCGGCGGGGCGTGGAGCGCATCCTGCGCTACGCCTTCGACCTGGCGCGCCGCCGGCGAAAGCACCTGGCCCACGTGACGAAGTCCAACGCCCTACAGTACACGGCAGTGCTGTGGGACGAGGTTGCCGACACGGTGACGCGCGACTATCCCGACGTGCAGGTGTGGAAGCTCCACGTCGATGCGGCCGCCTATCAGATGGTCCTGCATCCCGACCGGTTCGACGTCATGGTGGGATCGAATCTCTTCGCCGACATCCTCACCGACCTGGGCGCGGCGCTGCAGGGGAGCCTCGGGCTCGCGGCCGGGGCGAACCTCAATCCCTCGCACGAGTTCCCCTCGATGTTCGAGCCGGTCCACGGCTCGGCACCCGACATCGCCGGCCGGGGGATCGCGAATCCCCTCGCGGCCATCTGGACCGTGTCGTTGATGCTCGAGCACCTCGGGGAGATCGAGGCGTCCCGCGCGGTCTTCGACGCGCTGCGCGCGGCTGTGCGGACAGGCGCGGCGAAGACACCCGACGTCGGCGGCCGCAGCACGACGTCCGAGGCCGGCGATGCCGTGGTCCGGGCACTGCAGGGATGAGCGCGCACATCACACTGGAGCTCAAGGCCCGAGGGGTGGCCGAGGTCATCGTGATCCTCAAGGCCACGACCGACCCCGAGGTCGTGGCCGCGGCCACGGGCGCTAGCGCCTCGAAGATGAAGGCGGCACTCACCCCGGCCGCTGCGGACGCCCGGGCGTTGGCGGACCACTTCGTGTCGTCGGCGTTGAGCCTGTCGGGCGCGGTGGCCGCGGCCAGGGCGGCGCCCGGGCGGCAGCCCGCGCCGGTCCGCTACTTCGTACACCTCGGCATCATGCTCGGCACGGTCACCCGCGAGGGCCTGGCCGCGCTGCGTGCCGATCCCCGCGTCCAGGCCGTCACCGGCGCTCCACCGCTCAGCCCGGTCCGGCCGAGGCGTATCCAGCCCGCCCGGCTCACGCGCCGCCACACCTGGGGGCTCGACGCGCTCAACGTCCCGGCGCTGTGGGCGCAGGGGCTCACGGGCAAGGGCGTGGTGATCGGGCATCTCGATACCGGCCTGGATGCCCGGCATCCGGCGCTGCGGAGGGCCGTTCGCGCGTTCGCGGAGTTTGACGCACTCGGCCGGGAGCGGCACCCTGCGCCGCGCCCTCACGACACCGGCGACCACGGCACGCACACCGCGGCCACGATTGCCGGCCGCGCGGTCGGCGGGCGCGCGGTCGGCGCGGCGCCCGGGGCGCTGCTTGCGAGCGCGATCGTGATCGAGGGGGGCGATGTCGTCGCCCGGGTGCTCGGCGGCATGGACTGGGCGGTGGCCCAGGGTGTCCGCGTCCTCAGCATGTCGCTGGGGTTTCGCGGGTGGTGGGAGGACTTCAGGCCGCTGGTGCGCCTGTTGCGTGCCCGGAACATCCTGCCGGTGTTCGCCGTCGGCAACGAGGGGCCGGGCACGAGCCGGTCTCCCGGCAACTACCCGGAGGCGGTGTCGGTGGGCGCGTTCGACGATGCCGGCCGGGTGCCCGGATTCTCATCGAGCCAGCGGTTCCGACGCCTGCGCGATCCCATTGTGCCCGACCTCGTCGCTCCGGGGGTGGACGTCGTCTCGGCAAAGCCCGGCGGCGGCTATCAGGCGATGGACGGCACGTCGATGGCCGCGCCGCACATCGCCGGGCTCGCGGCGCTGCTGCTCGAGGCGAATCCGCGCGCGACCGAGACGCACGTCGAGCGGGCGATCGCGCGGTCGTGCGCGCTGCGCCCGGGCATGCCGAGGGACCGCGCGGGCCGCGGTGTGCCCGATGCCGCGGCGGCGCTTGGTATACTGATGTCGAAGGCGAAGGGTAGGTCGAGGGCTGATGGCGACAGCGGCAAAGAAGCACCGGGTCGCGAGGGTCGATCCCGAGCTGCTCCGGCAGCTCGATGATACGGGCGCGGGCTCGAAGCCCGTCGAGGCAGTCTTTACGCTCAAACCCGCCAAGCGCTCGCGCACGACGCCGGCGAGCGCGGACACGGAGGCCGCCGTGCAGCGACTGCTCCGGCGTGTCGAGACGCGGGTCGGCGTGTCGCCCCACGACTGCAACGTGTTCCGTAACCTCGGCGCATTCCTCGTGGTCGCGCCGCGGCGCTTTGTCCGCGAGTTGATGGCGCAGGACGAGATCGCCACCGCCACCGCCAACCGCCAGCCGCGCAGCATGGTCATCCCGCCGCGGGGCCGGCGGCCCGCCTGACGCGAGCCCCGACCCCGTTCAACCGGACCGGTCTCCTGCGTCCACCCCACAGTCGTCCGGCAATCGAGCCCGTCCGCAGGCCTAAGACGGCGACCAGCGGGGAATGATCCCCCTGGTTAGGACCAACACGGAGGCGTTGCCCGCGCCTACCCTCTGCCGGAGAGGATACATGTCGGATATTCTTTCGGCCGACGTTGCCCGCGTCATGGCCGCGCTCCTCGAAGCCAAAGCCTGGTTCCGCCACGGCCTCACAGATGCTCAGCTCCGTGAACGGACGGGTCTGCCGTCCAGTCGGCTCGTCGTCGCGTGCCGCCAGGCGGCCTCACGGGGACTCGTTGAGCGGCAAGGCGGCGCGCAGGGTGTGACGAGGCTGACGCCCCTGGGCGTGGCGCGCGCTCAACGGGACCACCCGGAGCTGGCGCCGCCGCGGACGAGCGCAGCGGAAGACGGCTAGGTGCGGCTGTCCGGTTCGCTGTGCTAAAATGAGCCACGGCGCGTGGTGGCCGTAGCTCAGCTCGGTTAGAGCGCCTGGCTGTGGCCCAGGAGGTCGCGGGTTCGAATCCCGTCGGTCACCCCAGCAGACGTAGATAGGGCGCGGGTTCGGCTGCCGGCCGGCCCGTGCCTTCCTGTTGGGGCAAAGAGAGCACCCGCCGGGTGCAGGAGGTCGGTGGGTCGGACAAGAAGGCTGGGCCGGGTTTCGGTCCGCTACGCCGGGTCCTGTACGATCAGACCCCTGATGGTGGCCGAAGGCGGCCGAAGAGGTGCTCTGGTGAGTCACTGGACGGGGTCGTTGCGGGGCGCGGGTCGACGCTTCGGAGTTGTGATGGCGGCGGCCTCAGCGCTCATCGTCACGGGCGGCGTGCTGATGCTAACCGCCGCCTTGCCCGCGGGGGCCCAGACGGGGACCACAGGTCCCACGTCTACCATCGGCAACAAGCTGCGCGAGTTGAACGAGGCCGGGGTCGAGATCCGGCAGATCGCGTTCACGCCGAGCGGCGGCGCGGTGATCCTCCACGGCGCGAACGCCGCCACCTGGATCCGGGCCCCTCAGGATGTTGGGGACAGGATCCGTGAGCTTGTCGATTCGGGGCGGCAGGTCCGATTCGTGGCGTTCGACGAGGACGCAGACTGGGTCATCCTGCACAGCGCCAACGACGTGACCTGGAGTCGTCTCCGGACCGACCTCGTGGAGAAGCTCCAGGAGCTGCGCGGGACCGACAAGGTGATGAAGGTCATCGCGTTCACGCCGTCCGGTGAGTGGTCCATCCTGTACGGGACCAATGCGGGCGAGCACAGCTCCGACATCCCTGATGCCGCCTTTGACAAGCTGGTAGAACTCAACCGCGCCGGCGCGGCCATCCGGAGTGTCGCGTACTCCCCCGGCGGCGGTTGGATCATCCTGCATGGGGTCAACGAGGCCACCTGGAGCGGCATCCCGCCGGCGACCGTGACCAAGATCCGAGAGTTGTACCAGGCCGGCAGTCGGATGAAGCAGGTCGCCTTCACCGCCAGCGGGGGGTGGATCATCCTGTACGGCACCAACGGCTACTCATGGGTCGGGCTCGAGTAACCCGCGAGCGCCTCGAAGCAGGATTCCCGGCCATCGGGGGCTAATGCCGTTCCCCAGCGGTCGCGACTCCCGGCGCGCGAGTCCAGGCCGGAGCGGGGGCCGGTCCGAAGTTCGAGTGCAGGAGGGAGGCCATGTCTCGAGCCGTCGTTGAACTGACACAGATTCCCTTTGCGTATCTCATCGGCGCACCGCTGAAGGCGGCCATCGAGGCCCAGGCGCTCGCCGCGCAGTCCACCATCGAGTTCATCCACAAGGTGGGCTTCAAGCAGAACCTGTCGGCGGAGGGCGACCTGGTCTTCGCCGACCCCACGGCCGACGCCGACGCCGGCGAGCTGCGCAACGTCACGTTCGCCTACAAGAAGAAAGACGAGAACGACGTTGAATCGAACTTCTCGCTCACGGTGCCGCTGCTGTCGATCGCGCCGATTCCATACATTAGGATCGACGAGGTGACGATCGACTTCAAAGCCAAGCTCACCGACAGCATCGAGCGCAAGACGAACACGAGCTTCACGCTGAACTCCAGCGTCAGCGGGAAGTACTCCGCCTTCTGGTCGCCGATCAAGCTCGACTTCCGCGTCTCGTCGGCCTTCAACACGACCACGTCGACGCAGGCCGCCCAGCGGCGCGAGTACTCGATGGACATCCATGTCCGGGCGGTGCAGGACGAGATGCCCGCCGGCCTCTCGAAGATCCTCGAAATCCTAGAGAAGGGGATCAAGGAACAGAAGACCTCCTAGAGGATCTGGGGTTTCGCGGTGGCCAGACTGAGGGAGGTGCTGGGTGGCATCCTCCGGGATCTGACGGAGAGCCGGATTGTGGCCGATTTGGCCGCGGCCGAGCACTTCGAGCTCTACCAGCAGGATCCGGTGCTGGCGCACCTGCCGATCCCGCGGATGGCCGTCAAAGACCTGACGCTGCGCCTGCGGTTCGCCGTGGAAGACCACGAGGCCAAGCCGCCGGCGGTCGATCTCGGTGCGGTCCTGGACCGGCTCTGGCGCGCCGAGCTCGTCGAGCGCGCAGTTCCCAACCTGCTCAAGACGGTCTTCAGGCGCCCGGTGGCTCCTGCGCGCGTGGGGGCGCTGGGCGAGGCGCTTGCGGTGTCCCTCGCCGGGGCCCGGTTTGCGCTCACCGACCTTTCGCCGAAGGGTCTGGAGCGGGCCGCGGAGGTCACGGTCAGCCGGCTGCTGGCCGGGCTCAAGAAGCTGCCCGCCGACGTGCGGAAGGACCTGGCCGCTGAGCGCACGGTGCGCGCCGCGCTTCACCGAGCGGTCGCGGAGCGCCTCGAGGCCGTCGTCCCGAAGTTCCGCCAGCTCGCCGCCGCGCGTCAGGCGGCGCAGCTCGATCTCGAGGTGTTGGTGAAGCGCGCGGACCTCTCCGGGGTGCAGGAGTCCGCGATTCAGGAAGTGACGATCTCGATTTCGGCGGGTGATCTGCACGTGGCCGCCGGACCGGCGCCGTCACCACCGGAGAAGGCCTGAGCCATGGCCATCGTCATCTCACGGACCGAGGCCCTGTCGCTGGGGAACGTGCTGGGGACCATCCTGGCCGCGGTGGTGGACGCGCAGGCCCAGAGCGCCCGCGCCACCGTGGAGTTCATCAACGACGTGGGGTTCCTCCCGCCGGCCGAGGGGCAGCCCGAGCGGCTCCGCACGGTGAGCTTCACCTACTCGAAGCTGGACGAGAACCAGCAGCGGGCGGAGTTCACGGTCGAGGTGCCCCTGCTCAGCCTCGTCGAGATCCCCCTGGTGAGCGTGAAGAAGGCGACCATCTCGTTTGCGTACGAGATCACCCAGGCGACGCCCGCGCCCACTCCGCCGGCGCCGCCGGGGCCCCGCACGGCGCTGTTCGCCCGGGTGGCGGTCCCTGCCGTCCTCAAGGGGCGCATCACCGACCAGACCGCCGGCGCGCGGGAGCGCGCAAACCTCCTGGTGCAGATCGATCTCGAGAAATCGCCGCCGCCGGTGGGGCTCGATCGAATCCTCGACATCTTGCAGGTGGCGACGGCGGAAAAGAAGCGCGGTGGCGGCACGTAAGCCGGCCGCCGGCTCCGGCGGGTGGGACGAGCACGCCATGGTTGCGAACGTGTCGAAGACCCTGGCGACGGCCGCCGACGTGCTTGAGCATCTGCATCAGGCTCTGCTGCGGGGCGGATTCGCCGGCGGCGTCCCGGCCTACCGCGCGATGACCGACCTGCTGTTCGGGCAGCGGGCCTGGAGCCTGTCGCGCGCCGACGACCACCTGGCCGCGCAGTTCCAGCAGGTCGCCGCCAAGGCTGCGGCGGTCCGCGACATCCTCGAGCCGTACACCGAGATGATGCGGCGGCTCAGCGCCGTCGCCGCCCTGGAGTTGCCCGCGCAGCCGGAGTTGATGGACGAGGCGCCAGCCCCCCGCGACCGAGTCGTGGCGACGCTGCGTGCCCACGGGCGTCCCCTGACCGCCACAGCCCTCGCGCGCGAGGCGGGACTGACGCGGATGCAGGCCGGCGCGGCCGTCCGCGAGCTCGTCGCGGCCGGGGCCGTGGAGGCCGCAAGAACCGGGCGCCGGACGCTCTATGGCCTCGCGCGCGGGGAGGGGGAGGAGCCGGCCGATCGTCACCGCACTCGCCGATGACCAGCGGCGACGGTGCCAGGTGCCAGTGCGAAGGCCGGGGGTCTTCACGAGACCAACGGCAGGCGGCTGGAGATCCTGGATGCCCTGCGTGGCTGCGGCAGGCCGTCCTGACAGATGCAGCGCGACCAGCTCTTCCACGCCGTCTATGAGGCCCTCTCACCCGGGCACTGCGCCGTCTGCCAGGTGAGCCTCGAGGGGGTCCAGCGGTTCCTGGACGGCTTCATGTATGAGCGCGTGAACGATCCCTGGAGCCGCGAGCGGCTCGCCGCAGGCGTGCGCGGACTGGTTGCGCGTGGGATGAAGCCTTCCACGCGCACACCCTGCGCGCGCTGGACGACGAGGACCTGGACTTCCTCCGTGCGCTCCCCCTCACGTGGCAGGTGACATTCGAGCGTCGCGTTCGGCCTGCACTCTGCAGAGCAGAAATCAGGCAGCAATCAGCAGGTGCGACCAGAACCACTCCGCGGCCAGGCGCGCTACTTCTTCCAGCGCGCCGGGCTCTTCGAACAGGTGTGACGCGCGGGGTACGACCGTCAGGGCCTTCTCTCCGCTGAGCTTCGCTAGCGCCGCCTGGTTCAGGTCGAGGACCGCAGGATCGAGTTCGCCGACGATCAACAGCGTGGGCGCGCGGACGCGTGGCAGCGCCTGCTCGGCCAGGTCAGGACGGCCGCCGCGGGAGACCACCGCTCGAATCACGTGGGGACGCGCGGCCGCCGTCACGAGGGCCGCCGCCGCGCCGGTGCTGGCGCCGAAGAGCCCAACAGCGAGGCCCCGGGCGTGCGCAGCGCCCGTGACAAAGTCCACGACGTCCGTCAGCCGTCCGGCCAGCAGCGCGATGTCGAAGCGGAGGTGGCGGGTGAATGCCTCCTGTTCCTCCTCGCCGCGGGTGAGCAGGTCGGTCAGCAGCGTTGCCAGACCCCGCTCGCGGAGCACGCCGGCGACGAACCGGTTTCGGGGGCTCCACCGGCTGCTCCCGCTGCCGTGCGCAAACACGATGACCGCGCGGGCATCCGCGGGCAGGCCGAGCTCGCCCTCGAGGACCACGCTTCCTGAGGGGATCCTGACCGACGTCTGGTCGGTCTCGCCGGCCGGAGGGGGGACCATGCCGATTTCACGATAGCACGCCTTCGCCCCGCACACACGGCGATTCCATCCCGACGACGGCAGGGGGACTCGGGGATGTCCGCGTAGGATGACATTATGGCACGCTCGAACCCGGTCCGCATGGGCTTCGTCGGCTGCGGGGCCGTCACGCAGCAGTACCACTTTCCGGCCTTGCAGACCCTGACCGACGTCGCGGTCGTCGCCGTGGCCGATATCGAAGAGGCCCGCGCTGCGGCTGCCGCGCAGTTGCTTCGGGTGCCTCGCCGCTACACGAACCCCAGGGACCTGATCGACGATCCCGCCGTCGAAGCCGTCGCCGTCTGCGTGCCGCCGCAGTGGCACGCCGAGATCGGGTTGACCGCGCTTGCGGCCGGCAAGCACCTGTTTGTCGAGAAGCCCGTGACCCTGCGCCTGCACGAGTGCGACCGGTTGATCGCGCGGGCGGCGGAGGCGCGACGGCAGGCCATGGTGGGGTTCAACTTTCGGTGGCACCGCCTGGTCAGGCGTGCCAGGGCGATGATTCGCGACGGGGCGATCGGCGAGCCGGCGGCGATCAGGACTCTGCTCACTACCGGTATTCACCTGGGCGCGGGCGACCTGGGTTGGAGACGCCGCAGGGAGGCAGGAGGTGGGGCGTTCCACGACATGGGCGTGCACCACTTCGACCTGTGGCGGTACCTGACCGGTCTGGAGATCGACGAGGTTGTCGCGGTCAGCCGGTCGCCAGCGGCCGATGATGGGATCGCGTCGGTCGCAGCCGCCATGCGCGGCGGTGCCCTGGCCACGGCGCTCTTCTCGACAGAGACCAGCGAGGCGAACGAGGTTGAAGTCTTCGGGCCCAAGGGCTCTCTGCGCCTCGCCTGCTATCGGTACGACGGGCTGGAGTTCCTGCCGGCCGGCGCCGGACCCGGCTCCGTGCGCATGCGGCTGCTGCGCGCGGCGACGGGCCTGCGGGAGCTCCCGTCGGCGGTCGTGGGCATGCGCACCGGCGGCGAGATCCTGCGCATGTACCGCGAGGAGTGGCGGCACTTCGCCGCGGTCATCCGAGACGGCGCGCCGCTGGAGTGCACGCTCGACGACGGCCGGCGCGCGCTGGCGGTCTCGCTGGCCGCGGAGGCATCGGCGGCCCAGTCGCGGCCGGTCAGGCCCTCTGACACCGGAGGTTCGCCGGAGGCTTCGGGGTGATTCCGGGGCTGTCCGGGGGTACTTTCCGGTGCTTTGGGAGGACTATGGAAGAGGGGTTTTAGGCATATACCTTTCACGGTTCCACCCGTGATCCCATACCGCGAAGCAGAGGAGGCGTACAGATGCCTAAGTCTGTCCAGTTGCGCATCTCGGTGCGTGACGCTGCCGGAAACGTTACTGTCATCGATGCAACTGGGTATGTCAACGAGCCCCCAGTCATCGATCAGGTCCTCATCGACCCGCCGATGGTCCTTGCCGGCCAGACCGCGCGCATTACCGTCCTGGCGCGCGATCCCGAGAACGAGCAGCTCCAGTACGAGATCGTGGCCAGCGAAGGGACCATCGAGCCGACGGACCAGCCGAACGTGTTTGTCTGGCGCCCGTCCTAGATGACCACCCTCCGGATCACCGTCCGCAACGGGGCGGGCCTGGAGACTTCCCAGGTCGCCACCCTGGACGTGATCCGGGAGATCGAGCGCCCGCCGGCCCAGACCCTGATGTCGCGGGCCGGCAAGCGGGTCCGGTTGGGCCAGATTCTGGTCGAGGCCGGCGTCATCACGCAGGACGACCTGCGCCGCGCCCTCGAGCTGCAGCAAAACACCGGGCAGCGCGTCGGCGCCGTCGTCCGGAGTATGGGGCTGGGGTCGCAGGAAGCCGTGGCCGCGGCCCTGGCCCAGCAGTTCGGCATCGAGTTCGTCCGCGTCGACACGAGCCTGCTGAACGATGAGATCCTCCTCCTGGTGCCGGAGCCGATCGCGCGCCGGCACCAGGTGATCCCCCTCAAGATCAACGAGGGCAAGCTTGTCCTGGGGATGGTAGACCCCCTCGACGTGCTGGCGCTTGACGACGTCTACCGGCTGATTGGCATGCCGGTGCAGCGGGCGGTCATCACCGAAGATGACTTCCAGCGGGCCATGAGCCAGTATCCCACACCCCGGAGCGCGCTGGAGGAGCTGCTTGAGGAGATCCGGACCGACGAGGTCCAAGACGAGGACACCGATCGGCTGCTCGCCATGGCCGACGACGCGCCGGTCGTGCGGCTGGTCAACCTGATCCTCGTGCAGGCGGTCCGGGGGGGCGCCAGCGACATCCACGTTGAGCCCCAGGAACATCGCGTCCGGGTCCGTTATCGGGCGGACGGCACGCTGTCCCAGGCGATGACGCCACCCAAGCACGTGCACGCGGCGCTGGTCTCGCGCATCAAGATCATGGCGAATATGAACATCGCAGACCGGCGCACCCCCCAGGATGGTCGCGTCGACCTGCGCGTCGATGGGCGCGAGGTCCGCCTGCGCGTTTCGACCGTGCCGACCACATGGGGTGAGAAGGTCGTCATCCGCATCCTCGACAAGTCGAACGCGGCCGTCGAGATCGGGAAGCTCGGCATGCGTCCGGCGGACGCCCAGCGCTTCGAGCAGCTCGTGGCGCGGCCTCACGGCATCATCCTATTCACCGGCCCGACCGGCAGCGGCAAGACGACAAGCCTCTATGCCGTGCTTAACCGGTTGAACCGCGGCGAGGTCAACATCGTCACCGTCGAGGATCCGGTGGAGTACCAGCTTCCCGGGATCAACCAGGTGCAGGTGAACCCCAAGGCCGGATTGACCTTCGCCACCGGCCTGCGGTCGTTCTTGCGGCAGGACCCCGACATCATCATGGTCGGGGAGATCCGTGATGAAGAGACCGCGCGGATCGCCACCCATGCCGCGCTCACGGGCCACCTCGTGCTCTCCACGTTGCACACCAACGACGCGCCCGGCGCGATCGCTCGCCTGCAGGACATGGGCCTCGAGTCGTTCCTGGTGGCGTCGTCGCTGATCGGCGTGGTGGCCCAGCGGCTCGTCCGGGTGCTGTGCGACCGCTGTCGCGAGCCCTACACGCCGTCTGAGGACCTGCTTGTCCGCCTCGGGTTGACCGGCATGTTCGAGCCTCCGACGTTCTACAAGCCCCGGGGCTGCGAGTTCTGCGGCGGCAAGGGGTATCGAGGCCGGACCGGGCTCTTCGAGGTCATGCTGACCGATCGGAAACTGCGGGACCTGATCGCCAAGAACGCGCCCTCGTCCCGCCTCCGGCAGGAGGCGATCGCCGCCGGGATGCGGAGCCTGCAGGAGGATGGGCTGGCCAAGGTCGTGAACGGCGTAACGTCGCTCGAGGAGCTCCGGCGCGTCGTGATCCTCCAGGACATGCGGAAGACCGCGGAAGCCGAGGAGACCTGGGAGCCCGAAGAGCCCGCAGAGGTCGAAGGGATCGCGACCGCCGCCGACGCGGCGGCCGACGCGCGCGTACCGACCAACGGCAAGTAATCACTGGGGTCGCCCGGCCACGCACGACGGCGAGGGGCCCGGCCGTCGGCCGGGCCCCTCGCGCGCATGGGCTTACAGACGGTCTAGAAGTCCTCGTCAGGCATGCCGCCGGCGCCCGGCATCGGCGCCGCGGCTTTCTTCTTCTCGCGCTTCTCGACGACCACCGCCTCGGTCGTGAGCAGCAGGCCGGCGACGCTGGCCGCGTTCTGCAACGCCAGGCGCGTCACCTTCACGGGGTCGATGATCCCGGCCGTAATCATGTCGGTGTACTCGCCCTTGGCCACGTCGAAGCCCACCCCGAGCTTCTCCTTCTTGATGCGCTCGACGACCAGGGAGCCCTCGCCGCCGGCGTTCAGCACGAGCTGCCGGGTGGGCTCCTCGAGCGCGCGCCGCACCAGGGTCACACCGATTGCCTCATCGGCTGCGGCGTCGATGGAGCCGAGCGCGGGCAGCGCGTTCAGCAGCGCGGTACCGCCGCCGGCCACAATGCCCTCCTCGACTGCGGCCTTCGTCGCGTTGAGCGCGTCCTCGAAGCGGTGCTTCTTCTCCTTCATCTCGGTCTCGGTCGCGGCGCCGACCTTGATCTCGGCCACGCCGCCGCCGAGCTTGGCCAGCCGCTCCTGAAGCTTCTCGCGGTCGTAGTCGCTCGTCGTGTCCTGGATCTCCTTCTTGATCTGCGCGATGCGGCCGTCGATGTCGGCCTTCGCGCCCTTGCCGCCGATGAGCGTGGTCTCCTCCTTGGTGGCCTTGACCTTGGTGGCGCGGCCGAGGAAGTCGAGCTCCACGTTCTCCAGCTTGACGCCGATGTCATCCGAGATCACCTTGCCGGCGGTCAGCACCGCCATGTCGCCCAGCATCGCCTTGCGGCGGTCGCCGTAGCCCGGGGCCTTCACCGCGACACTGTGCAGGATCCCGCGCAGCTTGTTCACCACGAGGGTGGCCAGGGCCTCGCCCTCGACGTCCTCGGCCACGACCACGAGCGGCCGGCCGGTGCGGATGACCTTCTCCATGAGGGGGACGATGTCGCGCGCCGCGCTGATCTTCTTCTCGGTCAGCAGGATGTAGGGCTCGTCGAGTACCGTCTCCATCTTGTCAGGGTCGGTGATGAAGTAGGGCGAGATGTAACCGCGGTCGAACTGCATCCCCTCGACGACCTCCACGGTCGTCTCGATGCCCTTGCCCTCCTCGATGGTGATGACGCCGTCCTTGCCCACCTTGTCCATGGCGTCGGCGATGATCTCGCCGATCTCGGCGTCGTTGGCGGCGATGCCGGCGACGTGCGCGATCTGGGCCCGGCCCTCGACCTGGATCGCCGACTTCTTGAGGCCGGCCACGACGGCGTCGACGGCCTTGTCGATCCCCCGCTTGATCAGCATGGGGTTGGCGCCGGCCGCGACGTTCTTCAGCCCCTCTCGGACCATGGCCCAGGCCAGCACGGTGGCGGTGGTGGTGCCGTCGCCCGCGGCGTCGTTGGTCTTGCTCGCGACCTCCTTGACGAGCTGCGCGCCCATGTTCTCGTTGGGGTCTTCGAGCTCGATCTCCTTCGCCACGGTCACACCATCTTTGGTGATGGTCGGCGACCCCCACTTCTTTTCGAGCACGACGTTGCGCCCTTTGGGCCCGAGCGTGATCTTCACTGCGCTGGCAACCCGCTCCACGCCACGCTCGAGCGCCCGCCGGGCGTTCTCGTCGTAGAGCAGCACCTTAGCCGGCATGGCTTCGCCCTCCTGAAGGTTGGAAGTGTTAGCACTCTTGGTTGGACAGTGCTAATCCATCCCCTATTGTTGGGAGCCCACCGAAGCAAATCAAGACCCATGTCTGACCGATGAGGGATCGTCCTGCGCGGTTTCCCTGGGCTTCACTCATCCTTGCTCGACATTCCTCTCGTTTTTTGGGTTTTTCGAGGAGACTGCCAGGGAATCGAGGCGACGCTTGGCCCTCCCCCGGAATCCGCGCGGTGCTATACTCAGGCCGTGGCGCGCTTTGCTCCCTTGCGGTGGCACGGGATCGTGGCCCTCTTCCTTGCGGTCGTAGGGTTCCTGGTCGTCACACAACTGAGGAGCCGCCAGCCCCTCCGGCAGGCCACCGACCTGCCGACGTGGCGCCTCCAGGAACTGGCCCAGCTCGTCCGTCAACAGGAGGCCGCGCGCGAGCGGCTCGAAGCCGAAGTCGCCGCGCTGCGCCGGCAGGCTGCCGACTACGAGACGGCGCTCACCGCAGGTCGGGGACTGTCCCAGGAGATGGCGCGCGACCTCGAGCAGCTCCGGCTCGTGCTGGGGCTCACCCCGGTGGAGGGTCCGGGCGTCCGCGTCGTGCTCGCCCCAGGTCTGGAGCCGCCGCCGGGCCTGCAGGCGGTCGGGATTCTGCCGCCGGAGGTGCAGGCGCAGGACCTGGCCGGCCTTGTCAACGAGCTCTGGTCGGCCGGCGCCGAGGCCATGGCGATCAACGACGTGCGGATGCTGGCCACCACCGGCATTCGCGAAGTCGGCGGAGACATCGTGATCGCGGGTGCCGTCGTCCCTCCGCCGTACCGTGTGGAAGCCATCGGCAACCCCGCGGCGCTGCAGGCCGGGCTCGCGATCAGAGGAGGGTTCGTGGAGGGGCTGAGATCGGTGGGGTTGGAAGTCGAGGTGGAGCCGCAGCCGCGGCTGCGGCTGCCTGCCCGCCCCACAGCCGACGCCTTTCGGTACGCCCGGCCGCGGACGGCTCAGTGAGCCGCGGGCGTACCGCCCGCGGACGCATGAGTGCGGCCGCCGCCTGCTGAGAGCCGGGATGTTCCGGTCTCCTCAGGCTGACGCGACCGCACTCGACACCCCGCCCGTGAGGAGCTCGCCGCCCTTGAGTCCCGGCCGTGCGGCACGTTCTTGACTCAGCCGGGCTTTGCGGCGCCGCCCTCGATGAGACGGGGCTGCATTATAGACCATGCCCAAGACCCGCGTCAATCAGACGAATCACCGCTAATCACCGCTGCAGCCGCTCCACCGCAACGGCCACCGCCTCGCCGCCAGCCAGGCAGACGCTGGCGACGCCGCGGCGCAGGTCGCGGGCGGCCAGCGCATGGAGCAGCGTCACCAGGACACGGGCACCGCTGGCGCCGATGGGATGTCCCATCGCCACGGCGCCGCCGTGCACGTTGACCCGCGCGTGGTCGGCGCCGAGCGTCCGCATCGCCGCGATGACCACCGACGAGAACGCCTCGTTGATCTCGTACAGGTCCACGTCGTCGGTCGTCCAGCCGACCTTGTGCAGCACGCGCCGCGCGGCTTCGGCAGGGGCGATCGTGAACCACTCAGGCGCCATGGCTGCCCCGCTTCCGCCGGCGATCCTGGCGAGCGGCCGGGCCCCGAACCGGGCCGCGGCGTCCGCCGACGCCAGAACCAGCGCGGCGGCGCCGTCGCTGATGCTGCTGGCGTTGGCCACCGTGACGGTGCCACCCTCCTGGAACGCCGGCTTGAGCTGGGGGATCCGCTCGAAGTTCACGCGCCGCGGCTCCTCGTCTTCGGCGACCGGCGCCTGACCGGGGGCCGCCGGCACCGGCACGATCTCGCCTGCAAAGAGGCCGCCGTCTGTCGCCGCCATCGCCCGGCGGTAGCTCTCGGCCGCAAAGGCGTCCTGCTCGGCGCGGGTGATCGCCTGCGTCCGGGCCAGCAGCTCGGCACAGAGGCCCATGTGACCGTGGCCGTAGGCGTCGGTGAGCCCGTCTCGCAGAATGACGTCCACGAGCGCGCCGTCGCCCAACCGGTACCCAGTACGCGCCCGCTCCAGGACGTACGGCGCCGCGCTCATGTTCTCCATCCCCCCGGCGACCACGACCTCGGCATCGCCCGTCATGATGGCCTGGGCTCCCACGACCACGGCCTTGAGGCCCGAGGCACACATCTTGTTGACGGTGGTGGCAGGGACTGAGTCGGGAATCGCGGCGGCGAGTGCGGCCTGCCGCGCCGGGGCCTGGCCGAGCCCGGCGGTCAGGACGTTGCCCATGACGACTTCGCTGACCTGGTCAGGGGGGATGCCTGCGCGGCGCACGGCTTCGGCAATCACCACCGCACCGAGCCGCGGAGCAGGAGTGCCGGCCAGCCCGCCCTGGAACCGCCCGATCGGGGTGCGGACCGCGCTGAGCACGACGACCTCATGCATGACAGACCTCCCGAGCCTCACCCGGTTCCAGTGTATCGCCGTCCGGAGATCGCGGGAACAGGCCCGACCCCTCACCGTCCCGGCGGCCCGCAGCCGGCCGGGCGGCCGCGGGCGGCCGCAGGGTTTTTGACACTTAGAATCTGCCTGCGGTATAATCCCTCTGTCGTACGGCCTGCCATGGCGTTCGGCGGCCGGTAGCTCCGGCCGCCCGTGGGTGTGAGGGCGGGTTCCTCAAGTGCGGGGCGGAGGAGCCTGCTTCTGTCTGTTTGAGGGTCCCACCAGAGGGGGCCGGCCGCATCCCGGCAGTCCGGGCGCTTCGACCGGATGTGAGAGGGGTGGAGGGAAGATGGCCGAGATACGCGTGGGGAAGGACGAGAGCCTCGATTCAGCGCTGCGACGCTTTAAGCGTCAGGTGAAGCGCTCGGGTATCCTGTCCGAGGCCAAGCGGCACGAGCACTACGAGACGCCGGCGCAGAAGCGACGGCGCAAAGCGGCGCGGAGCGCGAAGCGCCGCCGGCGATAGCGCTGCGCGCAGGCCCGCGCGGCGCCTGTATCACGCCGATGACCATCGCGGAGCGTCTGGACGCCGATCTCAAGGACGCCCTCAGGGCGAGGGACGCGATCCGCACCTCGACCATCAGGCTGGCGCGGGCGGCGATCAAGAACGCCGAGATCGACCGCCGGCGTCCGCTAGCGGACGACGAGGTGATCGCCGTCCTGCAGCACGAGGTCAAGCGGCGCCGCGAGGCCATCGAAGGCTTCGAGCGCGGGGGACGCGACGACCTGGTCCAGAAGGAGAAGCTCGAGATGGCGATCCTGCTGTCGTATCTGCCGCCCCGGCTCTCCGACGACGAGGTCCGCGTGCTGGCATCACAGGTGGCTGCAGAGATCGGCGCCGCGGGCGAGCGTGACTTCGGCCGGGTCATGGGACAGGTTATGAAGCGCGTCGCCGGCCGGGCCGAAGGGAAGGCCGTCGAGCGCATCGTGCGCGAGGTCCTGAGGGGGTAGGTCCGGCAGGATCGGTAGAGGCGCGGAGCCCGGGTCGTCCCCGGGCTTCCATGTTATGTTCATCAGCGGGCGGAGCGGCGAGTGGCGGCACCATCCAAGAAACGGAAGCCTGTCAAGCGAACGCGAAGCGCCGGCGGCGTCGTCTTCCGACGCGCGGGTGATGCGGTCGAGGTGCTGTTGCTGCAGCACGGTGGTGGCAAGTGGATGTTGCCCAAGGGGACCATCGAGCCGGGTGAGACCCCCGAGGCGGTGGCCCTGCGTGAAGTGCGTGAGGAGACCGGGCTGTCGAGCGTTCGTGTCGTGAGCGATCTGGGTCAGGAGCGATATTCGTTCTTCTGGCGTACCGAGGATACGTTCTACGACAAGACGGTGCGGTACTACCTGCTGGAGTTCATAGGCGAGGAGGAACCGACGCCGCAGGGGGAAGAAGGGTTTGTGGCCGTCGAGTGGGTGCCGGTCGACGAGGCGTTGACCCGGATCAAGTACAAAGAAACCCGCGAGATCGTCCGCCGTGCGCGTGAAGCGCTGGGGAGCCCGTCGCTGGCAAGCCCCGCACCATCGGGAGAGGGGGGGAGCGCATGAGCGACGAGATCGAGCAGCACGTCCTTCGGGTGCTCAAGCAGTACGCGGACCACCTCAATCCCGCCTGGGTCCGCGCGTACAAGTTCCTCGGCGTCGAGACCCTCGAGATCGACGGCGAGGGCGCCACGATCCGCGATGCCTACGGCCGCGAGTACCTCGACTTCGCCTGCGGCCCGGCGGTGTTCATCCTCGGTCACCGCCACCCCAAGGTGATCGAGGCCGCGCGCCGGGAGCTCGACCGCATGCCGCTCTCGGTCCGAATCATGGCCAACGAGCCGATGGGCGAGCTGGCCGAGCTGCTCGCCGAGGTGACCCCCGGCGACCTCCAGTACGTCTTCTTCTGCAACAGCGGCGCCGAGGCCAACGAGGCCGCGATCAAGCTCGCCCGCATCGCGACCGGGAAGCCAGAGATCATCAGCACGATCGGCGCCTATCACGGCAAGACGCTCGGCGCCTTGTCGGTGTCGGGCCGCGAGCAGTATCGTGCGCCGTTTGAGCCCCTGATTCAGGGGGTCGTCCACGTCCGCTACGGCGACGCCGCGGCGATCGCCGGGGCCGTGACCCCGAGGACCGGCGCCGTGATCCTGGAGCCGATCCAGGGCGAGGGCGGCGTGGTCGTGCCGCCCGAGGGCTACCTCCGCGAGGTCCGGCAGATCTGCGATGGGGCCGGCGCGGTGCTCATCGTCGACGAGGTCCAGACCGGCATGGGCCGCACCGGAGTGATGTGGGCATGCGAGCACGACGGCATCACCCCCGACATCCTCACCGCCTCGAAGGGACTCGGCGGAGGCGTGGCGCCGGTCGGCGCGATGGTGGCGCGGCATCACCTCTGGGAGCCGCTGGAGCGGAGCCCACTCATCCACACCACGACGTTCGGCAACCGCCTGGGATGGGCGGCCGCGATCGCGGCCATCAAGGTGATCCGCGACGAGGGCCTGCTGCCCCGGGCGTCGCAGATCGGCGACCGGCTGATGGCCGGATTTCGCCGCGCTGCCGACAGCGCGCCCGAGCTCATTGCCGAGGTCCGCGGGCGTGGATGCCTGGTCGGGGTCGAGTTTGCCGATGCCGACGTCGCCCTGCTGGTGCTCTCGGGCCTGATGCAGCGGCGGGTGTTGGCGTTCTCGGGCATCAACCGGACCAACGTGCTGCGCTTTGCCCCGCCGCTGATTGCCAGCGACGAGCAGGTCGACCGGGCAGTGGCCGCGTTCGGCGAGGCCGTGGCCGAGGCGCAGGCGCTGCTGGCCGAGGTGGCCTCGGCATCGAAAACCGGGTAGATTCCCTATTCAGGTGTGCTCGGGTCGTATGGTATCGTATGGACACATCGCACCATGCATGGGCAGTGAGCCGGAGCCTCTGTCTCAGATCCGGTGACTTCAGATAGCCCAGGGGAGGGAAGCCACCAGTGAGAGCAGTTGCAGTCCGTATGCTCGTGTTCCTTGTCCTGGCCGGGCTCGTGCTCGCGCCGCTTCAAGCGACCTCTGCGCAGCAGCCGCGACGCGGCGGCGCGCTGCGCATCGCCCACATCGGTGAGCCGCCGACGCTCGATCTCCATGCGACCACGGCGGCGATCACGGGACACATCACCTACCACATCTACGAGGGCCTGTTCGCCCTCACCGCCAAGTACGAGCCGAGGCCGCTGCTGGTCGAGCGGTGGACGATGAGCCCCGACCGGCGGACGTACACGTTCACCCTGCGCCGTGGCGTGAGGTTCCACTCCGGACGGGAGATGACGAGCGAAGATGTCAAGGCCTCGCTCGAGCGCTGGGGCCGCATGGCTACGCGCGGCCGAACCCTGTTCGGGAACGTTGAGGCGGTGACGGCGCCCGATCCGCTAACGGTGGTGTTCCGGCTCAAGGACCCCTACGGCCTGCTGCCGCTGGACCTGGCGCTGTCCGGTAACGGCGCGGTGATCTACCCCAAGGAAGTGATCGACGAGGCCGGCACCGGGCCGATCCGGCGGTTCATCGGCACTGGTCCCTACAGGTTCGTCGAGCACCTGCCCGACCGGCACATCCGGCTCGACCGGTTCGACGGCTACGCCTCGCGCACCGAGGAGCCGGACGGCGCGGCCGGCCGCAAGCACGCCTACTTCGACTCGATCTACATCATCCCGGTGCCGGATGCCGCGGTGCGCATCGCGGGCGTGCGGCGGGGCGAGTACCACTTCGCCGAGACCGTCCCCCCGGACGAGTACGACCGGCTGCGCACAGACCGCAACCTCGTTCCCTATGTCACCGACACGCCGCTGTGGCTGACCGCGGTCTTCAACAACCGGTCGCCCTTGATGTCCAACAAGAAGATCCGGCAGGCGTTCCAGGTCTCGATCGACTACGAGTCCGTGATGCGCGCGGCCTACGGCCACCAGCGCTTCTGGCGGATCGACCCCGGCCTGATGCCGAAGGAGCACTACATGTGGACCGACGCGGGCAAGGAGTACGTGAACGTGAAGAACCCCGCCCGCGGCCGGCAGCTGCTCCAAGAGGCCGGCTACCGCGGCCAGCCGCTGCGGTGGGTCACCACGATGGAGTACGTGGCCTACGGGACCGCGTCGCAGGTGGCCAAGCCACAGCTCGAGCAGGCCGGTTTCACCGTCGACCTCCAGATCGTGGACTGGGCGACGCTGGTCGCCCGGCGTGCGCGGCCTGAGCTGTGGGACGTGTTCAGCACCGCGTTCGGCTTCGTGCCCGATCCCATCTTCATGCTGGTGCTTCAGCCGGCCTGGCCGGGGTGGTTCGACAACCGCGACATGAACGCGATGATGGCTCTGCTGCGCCGGCACGCCGACCCCAAGGTGCGGCACGACCTCTGGGCGCGCATGCAGCGGCTCTGGTACGAAGAGGCCGGGTCGATCAAGTTCGGCGACTACTTCCTGCTGCACCTGCACCGCCAGGAGCTGAAGGGCTACGTCAACAACCCGACGCATGTCTGGTGGAACGCTTGGCTTGAGCGCTGATCGGCTGGCCGGGCGCGCGCGGGGGGGGGTCACGCCCCCCCTCCGCGCCACGGTCCGGACGCCTCATCCTGCTCCGGAGTCGGCATGACGGCCTACATCGCCCGCCGCCTGATCGCGCTCCTGCCCGTCCTGCTGATTGTCGCGACGGTCGGGTTCTTCCTCATCTATCTGACGCCCGGCGATCCGGCCGCGGTCATGCTCGGCCCGGATGCCACCGACGAGGAGCTGCACAACCTGCGCGAGCTCATGGGGCTCGACCGGCCGCTCCTGGTCCAGCTCTACCTGTGGTATGCGCGCATGCTGCGCGGCGACCTGGGCTACTCGATCTTCCTGAACCGGCCGGTGCTCCAGGCCATCCACGAGCGGCTGGAGCCGACCGCGCTCCTCACGCTCCTGTCGCTCGCCGTCGCGGTGGCCATCGGCGTGCCGGCCGGCATCGTGGCCGCGGTGCGCCGCAACACCTGGCTTGACCAGGCGTCGATGGGCATCGCGCTGTTTGGGGTCTCGGTTCCGAACTTCTGGTTGGGCCTCAACCTGATTCTCCTGTTCTCGGTCTACCTGGGGCTGTTTCCGGTCGCCGGGTACGTGCCGCTGGATCAGTCAGCGGCTGGCGCGCTGCGATCGCTGGTCTTGCCGGCGGTCACGCTGGGTGTCAGCGCCTCGGCGCTGGTCGCGCGCATGACCCGGTCGAGCATGCTTGAGGTGCTGGGGCAGGACTTCATCCGCACGGCTCGCGCGAAGGGCAACAAGGAGCGCCGCGTCATCTACCGCCACGCGCTGCGCAATGCGATGATCCCCACCATCACGGTCATCGGCCTGGCGCTCGGCGGGCTGATGGCCGGCGCGGTCGTGACCGAGACGGTGTTCGCCCTGCCGGGCGTCGGCCGCCTGGTCATCTCCTCGGTGTTGCGGCGCGACTACCCGGTGGTGCAGGGCGTCCTCATGTTCATCGCCGCGATCTACGTGCTGGTGAACCTGCTCATCGACGTCATCTATGTCTATCTCGATCCGCGGGTGAAGTACGCGTGAACCTGCCGTGAGCCAGCCCGCTGCCGCCCTGCCCGCCACCGCGGCTCTCGCGCGCCCGCCGGAGAGCCTCTGGAGCCTGGTGTTCAAAGGGCTGCGGCGCAGCCGGTCCACGGTCATCGGCGGCCTGATCGTGCTGAGCGTGGTGTTCGTGGCGGTCTTCGCGGCGGTGCTCTCGCCCCACGATCCCCAGGCCATCAACGTGATCGACCGGCTGCAGGGACCGAACGGTACCTACCCGTTCGGCACCGACAACCTGGGCCGCGACACCCTCAGCCGGGTGATCTACGGCGCCCGCATCTCGCTGATCGTGGGGACGATGGTGGTCGTCTGCGCGGTGAGCGCGGGGATCGCGCTCGGCCTGGCCGCGGGCTATGCCGACCGCCTGGACCGCGTGATCATGCGCGTCATGGACGGCCTAATGGCGTTCCCGTCGATCCTGCTGGCCATCGCGCTGATGGCGGCACTGGGCGCCCGGCTGTCGAACGTGATCATCGCGTTGGCGATCGTGTATACCCCGCGCGTCGCGCGTGTCGTGCGCAGCGTGACGCTCGTGCTGCGCGAGCTCGACTACGTGCAGGCGGCCCAGGCGCTGGGCGCGCCGACCTCGCGCATCCTCATACGGCACGTGCTTCCTAACGCCCTGGCGCCGGTCATCGTGCAGGCCACCTTCATCTTTGCCGAGTCGGTGCTGGCCGAGGCGTCGCTGAGCTTCCTGGGCGTCGGGCTGCCGCCGTACATCCCGAGCTGGGGGACGATCATCACCGTCGGCCGGATGTTCATGCAGACCGCGCCGTGGATCACGATCTTCCCCGGCCTGGCCATCCTGATCACGGTGCTCGGCCTGAACCTGCTGGGCGACGGCCTGCGCGACCTGTCGGATCCTCGGCTCAGGGGACGGCTCGATTGACGGCCCGAGCGCCCACCGGTGGCCTGGCCATCGCGCGGCGGTTCCTCACATACTTCGAAGAGCGCGGCCACACCGTGGTGCCAGGCTCGTCCCTGGTGCCGGCTGGCGACCCCACCCTGCTGTTCACCAACGCCGGTATGGTGCAGTTCAAAGACGTGTTCCTGGGGCTCGAGCAGCGGTCGTACGTCCGCGCGGCCACGGTGCAGCGGTGCCTGCGCGTCTCGGGCAAGCACAACGACCTCGAAGCGGTGGGCCCCAGCCCGCGCCACCACACCCTGTTCTTCATGCTGGGCAACTTCAGCTTCGGCGACTACTTCAAGCGTGAGGCGATTCCCTACGCGTGGGAGTTTGTCACGCGCGAGCTGGGGGTCGCCCCCGACCGTCTCGTCACGACCATCTTCACGGGCGACGCCGAGGCGCTGGGCGCCTGGCGCGCGCTCGGCCTCCCCCAAGACCGGATCCTTCAGATGGGCGAGAAGACCAACTTCTGGTCGATGGGTGAGGTCGGGCCGTGCGGACCGACCTCGGAGCTGCACTACGACTGGGGCCCGGAGCGCTGCACGTGCGGCCGGCCCGACTGCAGCGTCGCGCTCGACAACGACTGCCAGCGGTGGCTGGAGATCTGGAACCTGGTCTTCATGCAGTACAACCAGACCGCCGATGGGACGCGGACGGCCCTGCCGAAACCCGGCGTGGACACCGGCATGGGGCTCGAGCGCGTCGCCGCGGTGGTGGAGCAGGCGGCCACCAACTACGATACTCATCTGTTTTCGCCGATCATGGCGCACGTGCAGAAGACGCTGGGGCACACCGATGCCCAGCGGCAGGCAGCTATCGTGCCCTACCGCGTGATCGCCGACCACGGCCGGGCCGCGGCCTTCCTGCTAGCCGACGGCGTGACCCCGGGCAACGAGGGCCGCGCATACGTGCTGCGCATGATCATGCGCCGTGCGATCCGGTTCGGCCGGCGGGCCGGGTTCCAAGAGCCGTTCCTGGCCGAGGTCGGCAGGGTGGTCATCGAGCAGTTCGGCGAGACCTTCGAGGAGCTCGTCCGTCGCCGCGAGTTCATCCTGAGGATGATCCAGGCCGAGGAGGAACGCTTTGCGCAGACGCTCACGGTAGGACTCGACCGCTTGGTCGAGGTGATGGACGCGACGCGGGCGCGGGGCGAGCAGATGATCCCCGGGGCCGACGTCTTCCGCCTGTATGACACCTTCGGGTTTCCGGTGGAGATGACCCGGGACGTCGCCGCCGAGGAGGGCCTGGGCATCGACGAGCAGGGCTTCCGCGCCGCAATGGAGGAGCAGCGGCGCCGCAGCCGTGTCGCCAGCGCCCCGGCGGCAGACCGGCAGGCCGACGCGGCCGGGGCGCTGGCCGATGTCGCGCCGACGAGCTTCGTCGGCGACACTCGGGACGTGTCGATGGCGCAGGTGCTCGCGATCCTAAGGAATGGCGAGCGCGTTGCTGACGCGGCGGCCGGCGATGAGGTCGTCGTCGTCCTCGACCGCACGCCGTTTTACGCCGAGGCCGGCGGCCAGGTGGGCGACACTGGGATGCTGCGCGCCCGTGGCCTGGTCGCCGAGGTCGTCGACACCCGGCGCGTCACACCGGGCGTGACCGGGCATGTCGGACGGGTCGTCCGAGGCCGGCTGCGCGAGGGCATGCGGGTGCGCGCCGCGATCGACGCGGATCGCCGAGCCGCGATCCGGCGCAACCACACCGCGACGCACATGCTGCACCGGGCGCTGCGGGACGTGCTGGGCGAGCACGCGCTCCAGGCGGGCTCGCTCGTGGCGCCCGACCGGCTGCGCTTCGACTTCAGCCACACCGGTCCGCTGTCGGCCGACGAGCGTGACGCGGTCGAGCGCCGGGTTAACGAGATGGTGCTGACCGGCCGGCCGGTGCGCGCCCGTGCGATGTCCCTGGAGCAGGCGCGCCGGCTGGGCGCCGTTGCGCTGTTCGGCGAGAAATACGGCGAGCAGGTACGGGTCGTCGAGATCAAGGGGGTCAGCCGCGAGCTGTGCGGCGGGACGCACCTGGCCAACACCGCCGGGGTGGGGCAGTTCGTGATCACCGGCGAGAGCAGCGCCGCCGCGGGCGTGCGCCGCATCGAGGCGGTGACCGGGTGGGGCGCCTATGAGCGCGCGCGGGCGCAGGACCGGCTCATCGCAGACCTCGCCGCGGTCGTGCGCGCTGCGCCTGCCGAGCTTTCGGAACGGGTCAGGCGGCTGGCCGAATCCTCGAAGGGCGGTCCGCGCGCCGCCGCGGACGCCGTCGGCGCGAACGCGTCGACGGCGGGACCCGAGGTTGCGCTGCAGGTGTCTGCTGAGGTCGAGGGCGTACGCGTCGTCGCCGCGCGAATCGATGGCGCCACACACGAAGCGCTCCGGGCCGCCGGCGACCGGCTTCGGGACCGGATGGGCGCCGGGGTGTACGTGCTTGCCGGCGCCACGGACGATCAGGTCAACCTCGTCGCAATGGTGACGCCCGGCGTGCTCCGCGGCAGCCTGCGCGCCGACGCGCTGCTGCGGGCCCTTGCGGGACCGCTCGGGGGTGCCGGTGGAGGGCGGCCGGAACTCGCACAGGGCGGCGGAGGCGACGCCGCCCGGTTGGATGAGGCGCTCGCGACGGCGCCCGCGGAGGTCCGTCGCCTCTTGGCCGGAGGCTGACCGGCCGCCCCGCCCACGCATGGGACGAGTCCTCGCGATCGACCCTGGAGAGCGGCGGCTCGGCCTGGCCCTCTCAGATCCCACGGCGACCATCGCCCTGCCGTTCGCGGTGCGCCGGCGCGAGGGGTGGTCTGCCGACCTCGCCTTCCTCCGCACGGTCATCACGCAGCATGATGTGGAGGTCGTGGTTGTCGGCCGGCCCCTGACCTTGCGCGGAGCCGAGGGGCCGCAGGCCAAGGAGGCGGCGCGCTTTGCCGCGCGGCTGCGCGGAGCGATCGGCATCCCGGTGCATGAGGTCGACGAGCGGCTCTCGACCGCGGGCGCCGAGCGCGCCCTGCGAGCCCGCGGCGCCGGTGCCGCGGCCCGGCGCGAGCGCCGCGACGCGGTGGCCGCGGCGCTGATCCTGCAGCCGTACCTCGACCGCCGACCCCGGCCAACGCGCGGTGAGTGACGGTGCCCCCGGGGCGTTGCGGGGCTTCAATGAAGGTGTTATGCTCGCGCCGTGATGCGGCGGCAGTCGGGCTTTGAGGTGCTCTCGAGCGGCGCGCGGCCGGTGGGAGGTGCTCTCCGTGGTTGACGAAATGGACGTCATCACGCTGCAGGATGAAGACGGCCTCGAGCACCGGTTCAACATCGTCGACATCGTCGAGGTCGAGCGGCGACGATACGCCGTCCTGCTCCCTGAAGACGAAGAAGACGCGGCAGCGGTCATCTTCCGTATGGAGAGCGATGACCATCTGGTGCCGATCGAGGACGACGAGGAGCTCACCCGCGTGATGGCGGCCCTTGAGGAGACGTCTGGATACGGCGAGATCGTCCTCGAGGGGGACGACGAGGGCGCCGAGGACCTGGGACTGCTCGAGGAGACGGACGACGACTACGACGATGACGACGATGCCGACGACGAGGAGGACTAGGCGGCTGCCGCGGGCATCGTGAGCGACGTCGCACCGGTTCAGCACCGGCGGGTCGTGTGGCCCCTGTGCCTTGCGGCCGCCGGTGTCGTGTTCGTGATGGGACTGGCCGGTGTCATCTGGTGCCTCGTCCGGCCGGTCGTCCCGGCATCGGGGGCCGCGGAGCCGCGGGCGGTCGTCATCCCCCGAGGGGCCACGGCGCGCGAGGTCGGGCAACGCCTCGCCGACGCCGGCCTGGTTCGCAGCCCCTGGGCCGTGGTCCTCGTGGCGCGCGCGGTCGGCGTCGCCGGCGGCCTGCGCCACGGCGAGTACGCGCTGCGCCCCACGCAGAGCGCGGTCGAGATCGTCCGCGCGATTGCGCGGGGCGAGCACGTCCAGCACCGCGTGACGATCCCCGAGGGCTACACCGTCGTCCAGGTGGCCGATGTGCTGGCCGGCGCTGGTCTGGTGGACCATCAGCGGTTCCTCGACCTGGCACTGCGCGCCGGCCGGCGCCTTGCCCACCCCACGCTGGCCGATCTGCCCACGAACAGCCTGGAGGGCTATCTCTTTCCCGACACCTATCAGTTCACGCGCGGACTCGACGAGGAAACGGTGCTGGCCCGCCTGCTCGACACGTTCGACGCCAAGGTGGGGCCGCAGATCCGCCAAGCGGCTGCGGTGCGCGGGCTCTCTCTGCATGCGCTGATCACGATCGCGTCGATGATCGAGCGCGAAGCCAAGATCCCCGACGAGCGGCCGATCATCGCCGGGGTCATCTACAACCGGCTGGCGAGGGGCATGCGCCTGGAGATCGACGCCACGGTGCTCTACGCGCTGGGCGAGCACCGCGAGGTGGTCACGTTCCGGGATCTCGAGGTGGACTCACCCTACAACACCTACCGCCGGACCGGGCTGCCGCCCGGTCCCATCGCCAACCCGGGGCTGGCCGCGATTGAGGCGGCGGCCCGGCCGGCCGACGTCCCGTACCTGTACTACGTCCTGCGTCCCGACGGGCGCCACCACTTCAGCCGGACGTTCGAGGAGCACCTCAACGCGGTGCGGCGGTACCGGCGGTGAGCGCGGCGTCGCCGATCACGCGTCTGCTGCGCGTCTGCGCGCCGCGCTACACGGTGGCCAGCGTCTGCGACCTGTCGCCCGCGGTCCTGCGGCGCTGGGGCATCGACGCCCTCATGCTCGACCTCGACAACACGCTGGTCGCCTGGGGCGCGGATACGCCGCCGCCGGCGGTCCGCGCCTGGATGGCCGGCCTGCGGGAAGCGGGGGTGCCCGCGTGCATCGTCTCGAACAACCTGTCGGCGCGGGTGCGCACCGTGGCCGGGGCGCTGGGCCTCCCGGCGGCCGAGGGCCGCTTCAAGCCCAGCGCCGACAAGCTGCGCCGCGCGCTGCACATCCTCGGCTCGCCGTCCGAACGCACGGCGATGGTGGGTGATCAGGTGTTCACCGACGTGGTGGCCGGCAACCGCCTCGGCGTGCCCACCGTGCTCACAGCCCCGCTCGCGGCCCATGAGCCCGTACGGATCCGCCTGCTGCGCGGGTTCGAACGCCTGGTCCTGCGCGTCCTGGCGCGAGGGGGCATCGCCCCCCAGCTGCCAGCGGTCTGACCTGAGACGGGCGACGTCGCCAGGGCCCGGCTAGAAGTCCAGCGCGGTTGCCGCGGCGGCCGTGGCGTTCCTGCCCGCGCGGGCCCGCGCGAGGGCTTCCTCCGCCCGCTGGAGCAGCGTCAGGTCGTCCTCGCCGTCGTGGGGGAAGCAGGCCAGGCCGATGCTGACCGTGTGCGTGATGGGATGGGGCTGTTCAGGCAGCACCACCGTCGCCTGCTCGACGGCCGTTCGCAGCCGTTCTGCGACGATAAGCGCGCCGTCGGTCGCGGTCTCCGGGAGAATCACGCCGAACCGGCCGCCGCCGAGCGCGGCACGGAAGTCCACCTGCCGCGTCGAGTGGAGGAGTATGCCCGCAATCTGCGTCGTCACGGCGCGCAGCCTTTCCTCGCCCGCCGCCTCGCGGACCTCATCGTCCTGATCGAGCGCCACGAGCCCGATCGTGAACATGCGGCCGAAGCGGCGGCTCCGCAGCACCTCCCGGTGCGCGGCGAGGGCGAAGGCGTTGGCGTTGAACATGCCGGTGACGGGGTCCACGAGCACCTGGTGACGCAGGCGGCCGCGCAGCTCCTCGATCTGCTCCTGCACGGCCAGCGTTCGGCGGTCGCGCTGGCGCTCGTAGCGCCGGATCACCTCGAGGACACCGAGTGAGAGCAGGCGGTTGAGGAACTCGATCGCGCCGACGTCCAGGGCCGGGGCGGTCGGGTGCTCGGTCAGCGCGTCGAGGACGATCGGCTTGACCCCGAGCAGGACGCGCATGACCTCGTCGAGCGGAACCTCCATCGCAAAGGCTTCCTGACTCAACCGGCCCGCAAACTGCACGAACGGATCGGCGCGACCCACAGCACCGGACTCGACGAGGGCCTCCAGTCCGGCCAGCAGATGTTGGTTCATCCGTGTCTCGTCCTGCCAGAAAGGGCTGTTGCGCGGTATCCGGGCGGCGTGTTCGGCCCACCGCGAGGCGAGCGGCCGACCGTACGTACGAATCCGATCCAGGGCCTGGGGTGTCATCAGGGGCATCTCCTGCAGTCTTGCTACGAGGCGATGTGGGGTATCTCCTTGTGCGGAGGAGCTCCGGTCGTGGCCGCGAAAAGACAAGGCTACGGATTCCTGATCATGAGCGCCAAGCTGAAAGGCATCCTTCAAGAGCTAGTCGGAGACGACACCCGCGCGGCCGCGCTGTTTGGTCTCGACGGGCAGGTCACAGAGGCGGTGACCAAAGGGGGCGGGCAGGACCTCCATGATGTGACGCCCGACCTGGCGGCCCTGATCAAGGTCGGCGCCTACTGCGCCCGCAAGCTCGACGGCGGCGACCTCGATCACGTCACGATGACGACGGACCACGTGGCGATGCTGGCGGTGTCGATCAACCCGACGCACTACCTGGTCGTCGTGCTCGACGCCGGCGGCAACCTGGCCCGCGCGCGGATGCACATCCGCCGCCGCAAGGCCGAGATCCTCGAGGAGCTCGCGTGAGCGCGCGCACCGCGACGGCCGCAGCGCTGCTGGCCTGCGTGCTGGTGGCAGTTCTCGGGGCGCCGGCGGCCGCCTC
>JBBIOB010000010.1:0-65345 GCA_037443565.1 Armatimonadota bacterium
GACGGCGCTGCGCCGGCTGTCGCCGCTGGCCACCGTGGTCTACACGCTAGGGTTCGGCGCGCTGCTCCTGCTGGCGGCGGCGCGCGGCCTGCCGCCGCTGCCCCCCGGCAGCCTGGCGCCGCTCGGCTACGTGATCGTGGGCCCGACCGCGATGGCGTACCTCCTCTACATCGGTGGGCTGCGATGGGTCGAGGCCGGCCGCGCGAGCGTCGTGGCCACGCTGGAGCCGGTGGTCGCGGCCCTGGCCGGTACGCTGGTGCTGCGCGAGCCGTTCGGCGCGGCGCAGTGGATCGGGGGGGCGCTGGTCATCGGCGGGGTGGTGCTGGTGCAGGCGGAGGGGCTTGCGCGCCGCGTCAGAGCCGCGGGTCGATCCTGAGCACTCTCGCGGCCATCACCGCCCCTGCCGTCAGCGCCGCCGCGCTGGCCGCAAACGGCGCCTGCGGCCCCAGCGCGTCCCACAACAGCCCGCCCAGCAGCGGGCCGAACACCAGGCCCAGACCCTGCACCGTCTCTGATGCGCCCACAGCCAGCCCCAACCGGCCCGGCGGCGCCAGCTCGGTCACGAGCGCCAGCCAGGCCGGAATGACCAGGGCGTAGCTGGCGCCGAGGAGAACACCCGCAGCCACCAGCCAGGCCAGGTGCCGGCTCAGCGGGATGATCCACATGCCCGCCGCACCGAGCGCCATGCCGGCGATGATCAGGCGCGGCCGTCCGAGGCGGTCGGCGAGCCGGCCGGCGGGCAGCGTGGCCAGTGCCACGGACACGGTCATCGCCAGGAAGAGGACGCCGATCGCCTCCTTGCTGAGCCCAACGACCTGGACCGCATAAATGGGCGCGATCGGCACGAGCAGCCCGATGCCAAACATCTGGATGAACGCGATCAGGTACAGCGAGAACAGCACCGGCGACGCGCGGAAGCTGGCGCGGATCGCGTCGAGATAGGCTGCCCGCACGCCGGCCCGAAACTCGGCGCCCGCGGGGATGCCCGAGGCGGAATGGTGCCCTGTCGGAAAGGCCGTGGCCGCCACCACGGCGGCCAGAGCCAGAAGCCCGCTCGCCAGGAAGAATCCCGCGCGGACGTCGCCGGTGAAGCCCGCGACGAAGAGGCCGAGCGCAGGGCCGACCGCCAGACCGCTGAGGAACGCCATGTTGAGCATCGCCATGCTGCTCGCGCGCCGATCGGCCGTCGTCACGTCGGCCACCGCGGCGGCGGCCGACGGCCACAACGCGGCCGAGCCCATCCCATCCACGAGCCGCAGCGGAACGAACAGCGCCGGCGCGCGCAGCACCGCCATCACGACCGGCACCGTGGCGCTCAGCGTCAGGCCGGCCACCATGATGGGCTTGCGGCCCCACCGGTCGGCCACGCCGCCCCAGGCCGTCTTGAAGAACGTCTCGGTGAGCGCGAACGTCGCGACGACCACGCCGACCAGCTTGACGCTCGCGTCGAGCTGCTCGGTGAGGTAGATCGGCAGGAGCGGCAGGATCACGGCAAACCCGAGCTGTGCCGTGCCGAGGACGATGACGATGCGCCAGACCGCGTGCGCGCCCGTCAACGTGCGCCCACCCGGGCCGCGGCGGCGGCCGCCGCGCGCTGCTCCTCCTCATCGGGCAGCGGCGCGAGTGTCGCATCGCGGTGCCGACGGCGCAGGGCCACCTCAACGAGGCGGTCCGCGAACCACGCGTTCTTCGGCAGCAGCGGCCCGTGCAGGTAGGTACCGTACACCGACTTCCAGACCGCGCCCTCGGTCCGGTCCTCGCCGTTGTTCCCGAAGCCGGCGACGACCGTCCCTAGCGGCCGCGCGCCTGATCCCAGCCGCGTGCGGCCGCCGTGGTTCTCGAACCCGACGAGGATCTGTCCTGAGGCCGGATCGCGCACGACGACGTTACCGATCAGCCGCCGGGCGCCCGGACCGGGATGAACGGTGGCCAGATCGAGCAGCCCCAGGCCCTCGAGGTCCGGGCCATCGGAGGGCCGGTAGACGTGCCCGAGCAGCTGGTAGCCGCCGCACACCGCGAGCACCACGGCACCGTCTTCGGCCGCCTCGCGCAGCGCCGATCCCTTGACCGTGCGCAGGTCGGGCGCGGCGAGCCGCTGCTGGCGGTCCTCGCCGCCGCCGATGAAGTAGAGATCGCTGGCGTGCGGGTCGATCCCATCGTCCAAGCGCGCTTCGATCAGACGGACGCCGATGCCCCGCCACTGCGCGCGGCGGATCAAGGTGACGATGTTGCCGCGATCGCCGTAGAGATTGAGCAGGTCGGGGTAGAGGTGGCAGATCCGCAGGTCCATGGCGTCCCTACTGCTTCCAGAACCCACTGACGTACCCCTTGCGGGCCAGCAGGTCGCGCAGGCGCAGCATCGCGGTGTACGTGGGCAGGACGTAGAGCCGCTCGCCTTCCCGCAAGGCGCCGCGGGCCTGCTCGAGCGCGCGCCAGCCGTCGTGTTCCAGCGTCACCCGTTCGGACGGCACGCCCGCGTACTTGAGCCGCAGCGCCATGTCGTCCGCCCGGATTCCGGTCACCACGACCGTCCGGGCCCGGTCTCGCAGCATCTCGAAGTCCACATCCCACAACCACGAGATGTCGCGGCCGTCGGCGGCGAGGTCGTTGATCGCAACGAGGACCACCGGAGCCGGCTCGGCCAGCAGCACGGTGCGCAACACCTCGTTGAATCCCGCCGGGTTCTTGGCCAGGAGGAAGACCAGCTCGCGGCCGTCGATGACCACATGCTCGCCGCGGCCAAAGGCCGGGGCCGTCTCCGCGATGCCCTGCGCGATGACCTGCGGGTCGATGCCGAGCGCGAGCGCGGCCGCAGCGGCGGCGGTGACGTCGTAGACGTTGTACAGCCCGGGCAGCACCGTATCGACCGCAAGCGATGCGGCGTCGAACGTGACGGAGGCCGCAGAGCCGTCCGCGCCGCGCAGGCGGATGTCGCGGGCGCGCACCTGCGGGGCCGGACGCACGGTCCCGCACTGCGGGCAGCGGTAGTGCCCCATGTGCCCGAGCGTCACCAGCGTGTACTCGTACAGGCGTCCGCACCGGTAGCAGTAGCGGGCATCGGCGGCGTGTTCGAGCGTGCGGGCGTCGTGCCCACGCGCGGGAGCCTCCTCGAGACCGAAGCTCAGCGCGGGGCCCCGATGCGCGCGACCCACGTCAGCCACCATGGGATCATCGGCGTTGTAGACCACCGCGGCCTCCGGCGGCAGCCCGGCCAGCGCCCGGCGCCAGCGCTCGGCGATGATGTCGATCTCGCCGTACCGGTCGAGCTGATCGCGGAAGAGGTTGAGCAGCACGACGACGCGCGGCCGCGTCGCCAGAACGGCGCCGGGTAGCGTGAACTCGTCCACCTCGAACAGGCCGACCTCGCCGTCGGGACGGCCCGCGGGCGTGCTGCGCTCGATCAGCGCGGCAGTGATGCCGGAGAGCAGGTTCGCGCCGGCGCGGTTGTGGATGGTCCGGAGCCCCGCGGCCGCCAGGATGCCGCTCAGCAGGCGCGCGGTGGTGGTCTTCCCGTTCGTGCCCGAGACCAGCAGCACGCCGCCGGGCAGGCGGCCGCTCAAGCGGCCGGTAATGCCGGGCGCCACCCAGGCCGCCAGGCGGCCCGGGAGGGTGGTCCCACCGCCGGCGCGGACCGCGCGGCTGGCAGCGGCCGCCAAGCGGGCGGCGGCAATCGCCGCCACATCACGCATGGGACACGGCGGAGGAACGCGTGTGATGAGGAACGGCCGGACGGCGGCTAGAAGCGGCGGGCCCCCAGGTAGCGTGGCGCGTAGTAGCCATGGTCCATCGCGGTGATCAGCACGCGGCCGGCGCCCGACGATGCATGGATGAATTTCCCGTCGCCGAGGTAGATGCCCGCGTGTGACGGCCCGGGCCGCAGCGTCTGGAAGAAGACCAGATCGCCGGCCTGCAGGCCCTCCCGCGGCACCGGCACGCCCGCATCATACATGTTGAAGGTCGTCCGCGGCAACGCCACACCCATGCGGCCATACACATGGACCATGAATCCCGAGCAGTCGAATCCGCTGGGGGTGGTGCCGCCCCACCGGTACCGCACGCCGAGGTAGCGCCTGGACAGCGCCAGGAGCTCCGAGGTCCACTGCTCGCCGCGCGAGGGCAGCGCCGCCAGACGCCGCCGGGCGGATTCGAGCGCTTCGGCGGACGGCGGTGCCCCGACCGACGCCTGGCGCGTCTCGGCAGCACCGGGAACTTTCAACTGCTGCCCGATCCTCAGGATCCCCTCAACCGGGATGCCGTTGAGCGCGGCAATGTGCTCGGGCCGCGTCCCGTAGCGCCGCGCGATGTTCCAGAGGGTGTCGCCGGCCTGCACATGGTGCACGCGCGCTGAAGGCGCGCGTGCCGATGAGGCGCCCGTCGCAGGGCTCGAGCCCGCCGGCACCTTGAGCACCCGCCCGATGGAGAGGATGCCGTCCACCTCGATGCCGTTCATTGCCGCCAGGCGCTCCGGGCTCGTGCCGAAGCGGCGGGCGATGCTCCACAGCGTGTCGCCCTGCTGGACACGATAGGACTGGGTGGCTGTCGATGGCGCCGGCGGCGCCGCGGCGGGTGGGACGACGATCAGGAGCAGAGCGAACGCGACGACGAGCGCAGTGGCTGTGCTACCCCGCACTTCTCCCCCCAGGCAGAGTATCCCGGCCTACTCGCATACTAGCATTCCCTTCGCCCGGGGCCGCTAGTCCCCCTGCCGCGTGCGACGTCACATCGCGCGCAGGCGGCGGACGCGCTCCTCAACGGGCGGATGCGTGTTGAAGCGGTCGTTGAGCCATCCGCCCCACTCGTGCAGGGGGTTGATGATGTACAGGTGCGCGGTGGCCTTGTTCGCGACCTCCAGCGGCTCCCGGTCCGCGCCGATCTTCTCGAGCGCGCTGGCCAGACCCTCGGGATACCGGGTGAGCATCGCCCCCGACGCGTCGGCCAGGAATTCTCGGTTGCGCGAGATCGCCAGGCGGAGCACCTGCGCGAAGAGCGGCGCCAACACCGCGAGGATGAGCCCGACCAGCGCGATGATCCCCGCCGCGCCGCTCCCCCGCCGACCGCGTCCGCCGCCCCGGCGGTCCCAGAGTAGGCTGCGCCGGAAGATGTCGCTCATCATCACGACGAGGCCCACCATGATCGTCGCGACCGTCGCCAAGCGGATGTCGTAGTTCCTGATGTGCGCCATCTCGTGGGCAATGACCCCTTCCAGCTCGAGCCGGTTGAGCTTGCCCAGCAGGCCTTTGGTCACCGCGATGGCAGCGTGCTCGGGGTCGCGTCCGGTCGCAAACGCGTTGGGCGCCGAGTCGTCGATCAGGTAGATGCGGGGCGTGGGAATCCCGGCGGCGATCGCCAGCCCCTCGACGGCGTTGTACAGGTAGGGGTACTGGTCGCGCGGTGCCTCCCGGGCGCGGCTGATCGCCAGGACGATCCGGTCGCTGTAGTAGTACGATCCCCACGCGCCCGCAAGCGCCAGCCCCGCCGCCAGGGCCACGCCGCCGTACCCGAAGTCGAAGGTTTCGCCGAGCGCATAGCCCAGGGCGACGACCACGACGGCGAACAGGAGGAACAGGAGCCAGGTGCCCCTGACGTTTCGTTCGATGGCCTCGTACATGCGGGCAGCGCGCCGAGGCTAGAACTTGACCGCGACCGGTCTCCGGGCCTCCTCTTCCATCTCGAAGTACTCTCGGGGCCCGAACCCAAGGCTCTGCGCGATGAGCACGGCCGGGAATGCCTGCCGGGTGTTGTTGTAGCGCAGGACGGTATCGTTGTAGAACTGCCGCGCGAACGCGATCTTGCTCTCGGTGCCGCTCAGCTCCTCCTGGAGCTGCATGAAGTTCTCGCTGGCCCGCAGCTGCGGGTAGTTCTCGGCGACGGCAAACAGGCTGCGCAGCGCCTGTGTCAGCATGTTCTCGGCCTGGCTGTGCTCGCCCACCGTGCCCGCGGCGATCGCCCTTGCCCGGGCCTCGGTGACCCGCTCGAAGACCTCGCGCTCGTGTGTCGCGTAGCCCTTGACCGTCTCGACCAGGTTGGGAATCAGGTCGTACCGTCGGCGGAGCTGGACGTCGATCTGGGACCAGGCATTGTCGATCCGGTTGCGGAACACGACCAGCCCGTTGTACAGAAGGACGACGTAGAGCGCCACGAGCACCAGGACGCCGAGGACCAACAGCCAAGAAGACACCGATCCACCTCCTCACCGGACGTTGCCCGACGAACCGGGTACTGCTTCTTCGCCGCAGGAACAATCCCCTAGCCCCGGTCTGTTATAATGGCCACAAGATTACGCTCTGCGCCGACCGTAGAAGGGGGATCCTGTCGTGCGCGTGATGAAGGTCCGCCGGGTCGCGCTCGACCAGCAGAACAACCCGGTCGTGCTGCTGGTCGACGAGGAAGAGACCATGGCCCTGCCGATCTGGATCGGCCAGGCCGAAGCGATGGCCATCGCGATGCGCCTGCAGGGGGTCCAGCCGCCGCGGCCGATGACCCACGACCTCCTCCAGACGGTCCTGGAGCAGCTCTCGGCCAAGGTCACGCGCATCGTCGTAAGCGACGTGCGCGACCAGACGTACTTCGCCGAGATCCACCTGGCCCGCAACGGCTCGGCCCTGGTCATCGACTCCCGACCCAGCGACGCGATCGCGCTCGCGTTGCGGGTCGACGCGCCGATCTTCGTCGAGGACAAGGTCGCCTCCCAGGCGATCACGCTGCGCAAAACCCGGAAGGGCGACGGGGAAGGTCTGACCGAGGAGCCCGGCGAGGAGCTCGACCCGCAGGAGTTCAGGAAGTTCCTCGAGCGCGTCAAGCCCAGCGACTTCGAAGGTCCCGTGCACTAACAGCGGGCCGGCGTCCGCCGGCCCGCCGGACGCGGTGTTCTATCGCTCGAAGTCCACGTACACGGCGCCGGCCATCTCGGCGCCGACGCGCTTCGGACGGCCTTCAACGCGCACGTCGACGTGACGGGCGCCGGCCGACATCACCTCGAACTCCACGCCCGGCAACAGCCCCGCGGCCGTCAGGTCGCGGACGACCTTCTCATCCCGATCGCTCACCCGCACAATGAGCCCCCGCTGCCCCGGCCTGGCCGAGGAGAGGGCGTGCGCCGCCGGCGTCGCCATGGCGCCGTCGCGCGACGGGATGGGATCGCCGTGGGGGTCGAGGTCGGGCTGCCCGAGCGCGCCCGCGATGCGTTCTTCGAGGTCCTCGGAGATGACGTGCTCCAGACGGTCCGCTTCGTCGTGCACGCGGTCGAGGCTCACCCCCAGGTGCCGGCTGAGGTAGAGCTCGAGCAGCCGGTGATGGCGGATGACCTCGAGGGCCACCTTCTCGCCGGCCTCGGTGAGCGCGACGCCGCGGTAGGGCTCGTGCCGCACGAGGCGCAGCCTGGCCAGGCGCTTCATCATGTTTGTCACCGACGCCGGAGAGACGCCCAGGCGCACGGCCAGGCCGTTCGTGGTGACGCGGGCCTCGCCCTGGGCGATCATGTAGATCGCCTTGAGGTAGTCTTCGATGGCCTGGCTGAGCGGCGCGGTCATGGCGGCCCCCTCGTCTCTCATCCTGCCACAAACAGGCCGGTCACGTACATGCTACTCCGGTGGCGCGATGCGCAGCGGGCCGTTGATGTCGGAGGTCCGCAGGGTCATGAAGTGCGTGGGCTCGAGCATGAGCAGCCGGTGGACCAGGCGCGTGCGCAGCCCGATCCAGGCCGCGAACTCGGCGCCTCCATCCGGCGACATCCAGAGCACGACCCGGCAGGGCTCGTCGCCGCAGCGGCCCGCGCGTCCGCCGATGACCCCCCGGGCATCGCGCATGTAGTACAACGGCCCCTCGACGGGCACCGGTGACGAGAACTCATAGCGTCTCCACGGGCCGCTGCCGGTCTTCTGGTAGCGCACCGCGCCGAGTGCCACAACTTCGACCCCTGACGACGTACGAAATCGCTGGCGGTCGGGCGCCTCGGCCTCCAGCCAGGTCAGGTAGACGTTGCCGGCGCCGTCGGTCAACTGCTGCGTCTCGCGCCACGTGCGCACCGCCTGCCAGGCGGCGCGCGCCTGGTCGAGCAGCCGCACGGCCTCGGGATCCGGCGTGCAGAGCGGCGGCTCGCCCAGGCGCAGCGGAAACGCCGTGGAGGTGTCGCGTCGTCCGGCGCGCCGGACGACGACCTCGATCTCCCAGAATCCGGGTGCGCCAAGATCGCCGGTCTCGCCGGTGTACTCTCCCGCTTCCTGGTGGACGAGGGTGACGGTCCGGCGGTCGAGGTCTTCGTCCAGCTTCAGCGCGCGCACCATGACCTGCACCGGCTCCTCGATCGGCGCGCCGTCGGCGCGTGTGAGGACGGCCTCGAGGCGATTCCACCCTGGCAGCGCGGGCGCTATGGTGAGCCGGACGCCGACATCATCGGCGATGCCGGAGAGCAGCACGCGGGCATCCGGGGCCCGCGCCACCGCCGATCCGGCCGGCGGCGTGATCGTCAGCACAGCCGCGGCGAGCACAACGGCGGCGGCAATCCCCACTTCGCCCGTCGCCAGGGGGCCGAACGATCCGTGCCGGCGCCGGTTGAGGGCGCCGAGCACCGCAAGCAGGACGGCCACCAAGAGCTTGAATGCCAGGGTCCGACCGTAGGCCGTGTCGAGCGCGGACCGGATGTCCGGCACCAGGACCCACACGTTGATCACGCCGGTCACCGCGACGACCCCCAGGCTGACCGCGGCGACCATTGAGAATCTGGGCACCAGCGCCGCGAGCAGCCGGCGACGACCGGCAGGCGTCGCAGCCCGATGTACGAGGAGCAGGGCGGCAAGGCCGCCGATCCATGCCGCCGCGGCCGCGAGATGCCCGAGGTCGACGGCGGCAGCCCCGATGCCCACGCCTGCGGCATGCGACGCCCAGGTGAAGCTCGCCAGGAGTCCCACGCCGACGACCGCGGAGATCCAGGCCGATGCTTGAGTGTTTCCGGCCGCGAGGACTGCGAGCACCCATGCCAGCCCGACGCGGGCGAGCGCACCCCACCCGGCACGCGTCTCCAGGACGAACGCCAGAGTCCGGCCATCGGCCGCAACCGCGCCGACGGGCAGGTCGAACAACGACGCGGCCTGCAGCGCCACCTCGACGATGGTGCCGATGACGAGCGCAAGCGCGGCCAGCCGGACGGAGGGAACAAGGGGGCGCGCCGTCGCGCCGGGACCGTGACCTGCGCCGTCCTGCGGTTCGGCCGTGGCCTGCGAGAGCGCGTCGGCCTTCGGCAAGACCGCTGCCTTGAAGATCGCCGCACCTGCCAGGAACAGCGCGGCCAGCAGACCCATCCAGCGAAATGCCGCGCGGGCTGGATCCGCGGACCCGGCCGCGGGCCGCGCCGCCTCGGCTGTCAGCGCCTGCCCGATGGCGAAAGCGAAGGACCCGCTCGTGATGTGCCCGTCGACGGCCGACAGCACGCGCCACCGCACGGTGTAGGCACCGCGCAACAGCGCGGCCGTGTCTACGCGGATCTGTTGCCGATCCCCAGAGACCGCCGACCGATCGGCGACCCGATGTCCGTCGGCGTCGAAGACGGCCGCGCCGCTGAAGACGGGATCCACGGGCTCGTTGAACCAGAGCACCACTTGTTCGGGGGCCGTCGGCAGGACGGCGTTGGCCGATGGGCCCGATCGTACGAGGACGCCGTGGGCGCCGACCACGCCGGCCAACCCCGCCGTCAACCCGATGATGAGTCCGACCAATGAGAGACCGCGTCGCATACGAACCCGCGCCAGATACCCACCGAAGCGATCGTAGCCTAAAACGGGCCGGCCTCACTCGGGTGACGACCGCAGGCGCACATCCGGATGGCCCCGCGCCTTAAAACCTTCTTAAACACGGGCGCGCCCGCGCCAAGCATCATGGTGATGCAGGATAGCTTCGCAGTTCATGCGAGTCAACACATCGAGAGGTGAGGAGCATGGCATCCATCAAGCCGCGCCGCACGACCATCGAGGATCCGCCGCTCGCGCGGCTGCTGTTCGGAAGCACGTCCATCGCGTGGCTGTGGCTGATCGCCCGCAGCTGGCTGGGATACGTCTGGCTGACATCGGCACTGCGCAAGGTCGGCAACGCCGACTGGGTCCAGACCGGGCTCGCTGTCAGGGGGTTCTGGGAGCGCGCCGTGGCGATCCCGGAGCAGGGACGGCCGCCCATCACCTTCGACTGGTATCGCGGGTTCATCCAGTTCCTCCTGGACACCGGCAGCTACGCCTGGTTCGGCAAGCTCATCGTCTACGGCGAACTGCTCGTCGGCGTGGCGCTGATCCTGGGCGCGTTCACCGGCATCGCCGCGTTCTTCGCCGCCTTCATGAATTGGAACTTCCTGATGGCCGGCACCGTGAGCGTCAGCCCGGTGATGCTCCCGCTGACGATCCTCGTGATCCTGGCCTGGAAGGTGGCCGGATACTACGGGCTGGACTCCTACCTGCTCCCGCTGCTGGGGACGCCCTGGCGGAGGGGCCGGGTCTTCGAAAGAGTGCCCGAGGGCCGGCCAGCGCTCTCGCCGGAGTGACCTCCGGGGGGCGCGGGATGAGTGTCGATTGTGATCGGTCTGGCGGCGTTCCTCGTCGTCAACCCGCTCCTCGCGCTGCGCGCGCCCACGCCGGCAGTCCCCGAGACCGGCGACGTCCGCCGTGTCGTGGTGACTATGGCCGGATTCGAGCCTGGCGCGATCCGCGTGCCTGCCGGCGCACCGTTCGCCGTGCACCTCGTCAACCCCGACAGTCCCTACCCCGGCGGGGCCGGAACCAAACAGGGCCGGCTCCGCCGGGGTAGGAATGCGGGGAGCTGCCCGGGCGGCGCCAGGTCGTCAGGCAGGGGACCCGACCCTGAACGCCCCAGGCGGAGGGCGCCCGGCCAGAGCACGGCCCCCAGGCCCACGACGGCCGCGAGGATCGCACAGGCCAGAAGTGCCGCTCGGGTACGCCCCATCACATGGCTCCCCCTCCACGGCCCTGCGGCTCGACCGGGAGCTGCGCGTTCGTCCAGGCGGTGATCCCTCCCGCCAGGTTGAAGGCTCTCGGGTGGCCGTGCGCCTGCAGCCAGACGGCGATCTCGGCGCTACGCTGACCGACCGCACAGTACACCACCACAGGGCGACCCGGCGGGATCTCGCTGTACCGTTCGGGCACCTGCCCCTTGGGGATGAGGACCGCCCCGGGGATGCGCACCACTTCCCACTCCCAGGGCTCGCGGACGTCCAGCAGGAAGGCACCGTCCTCCTGCACCAGTCTGGCAGCTTCCTCGGGTGACGCCTCGACGACGGGAGGTGCCGCCGCCTCCGCGGCCGCATGGCGGCCGGGCACCCCGCAGAACTGGTCGTAGTCGATCAGATCGCGGATGGTCGGCCGGTCCCCGCAGACCGGGCAGTCGGGATTCCGGTGCCAGCGCAGCGTGCGCACCTGCCCCTCCAGGGCGTCGAAGAGGAGCAGGCGGTTGACCAGCACGTCGGGCTGGCCCAGCAGCACCTTGATGGTCTCGATGGCCTGCAGCGTGCCCATGAAGCCGGCCAAGGCGCCGATGACCCCTGCCTCGGCGCAGCTCGGCACCGCGCCGGGCGGCGGCGGTGCCGGGAACAGGCACCGGTAGCAGCCGCGCCCCGGCAGGTAGACGGTGAACTGGGCCTCCCATCGGAGCACGCTGGCGTCCACCAGCGGCCTGGCGAGGAGCACGCAGGCATCGTTGACCAGGTAGCGGGTGGGGAAGTTGTCGCTGCCGTTGACGACCATGTCAAAGCCCCTGATGATGTCGAGGGCATTGTCCCTGGTCAGGGTCGTCTGGAAGGGGGTCACGGTCACATCAGGGTTGACATCTTCGAGCGTGCGGCGGGCCGACTGTGTCTTCGGCCGGCCGAGATCGTGCGTGAAGTGGAGGATCTGCCGGTGGAGGTTGGTGAGGTCCACCCGGTCGCCGTCCACGATGCCCAGGGTGCCGACCCCTGCTGCCGCCAGATAGAGGCACGCCGGACAGCCCAGTCCGCCCGCGCCGACAACGAGCACGCTGCTGTCCAGCAGGCGGCGCTGCCCGGCGACGCCGACCTCTTCCAGGATGACCTGGCGCGAGTAGCGCTGGAGCTGCTCGCTGGTAAGGAGGCGCGTGGTCACGCTCATGGCCGGGCCTCCGCGCTCTGGAGGCCCTCGGGTGGGCCCTGTGTGCGCGTGATCCGGATCCGCCACTGGCCGGGCCCCTCCTCTTCGATGGCGCACCGATAGCCGAGCCGAGAGGTGTAGAAGGGGATCGACTCCAGCGCCGGCGGATGGTCGGTGAGCACCTCGAGGTGCTCACCCTGGGCCAGCGTTCGAAGGACCTCGACCGTCTTCATAATCGGATAGGGGCAGATCTCGCCCCGCACGTCCAGCTCCATTGGAATCCCTCCCATTCCATCTCGTCACGGGATGCGCCTGATGATCTGCACCCCCACCCACGCGCCGGCAGCCAGGGACAACGCGAACACCCAGCCGTTGAGGGCCAGCGAGGGAACAGCCGAGAAGAACGCACCCAGCGTGCACCCCATGGCCAGGGTGGCGCCGTAGCCCATGAGGATCCCACCGCCCAGGGCCTGCAGGTAGCGCCGCCGCTCCTTGGGCCGGCGCAGCCGGAACTCTCCGGCCAGCAGTGCGCCGGCAAAGGATCCGGCCACCATGCCGACGTTGAGCGTCAGCGTGTGGGTAAGCCAGGGGCCACCGGTGGCGGCCAGCGCGCAGGCGGCCAGTTCCTCCGCGCCCTTCAGCGGGCCCGGGCCCCATCCGGCCAGGGTGAGGAGCCCCATGGACCATCGGGAGATCTCCCCGGTCACCCCCCACGGCATGTGGGCCGTGTAGAGAAACACATTGAGCACACCCAGGGCGATCCCGCCGGCTGCCGGCGACCATCCCCGCACGCAGACCGCGCGCAGCCCGGCATCCACCCGGTCCCGGAAGCTCCGGGCGAGGAGTGGCGCCGGCGGCTCCGGAGAGGCGAACCCCTGGCGCGCCTCCCACCAGGTGACCAGCAGGTACGCTGCAGCCAGCAGGGCCACAGTGCCCGCCACCGCGGCGCCATAGCCGCCGGCGCCGGGCAGCCACACCAGTGGGCCGCGCTCAATACTGGTGCGCCACCAGAAGTTCCATGTGTGCGCCCCCAGCCCCAGTCCGGCCATGATGCCCACCAGGGCTACCCCGGAGGCCACGTAGCCCTCCCCGATCCGGTACATCGACCCTGAGACGCAGCCTCCGGCGACGACCATGCCGATGCCAAACATGAGGCCGCCTGTGACGAGGTGCACTCCCAGCGGAATGACGTGGGCCTCGGGCGCGATCGCGCCCAGGCCAGGATCTGGGACCATGCGGTTCATCAGCACTACGAAACCGGCGGTCGCCACCGCCAGGCCGCCCAGGATGCCTCGCATGACCCGTCCGGACCCAAACAGGAACAGATCGCGAAAGGCCGAGGCGAAGCAGAACCGGCTGCGCTGCAGCACGAACCCGAATGCCAGGCCGAAGAGCCAGAACAGGCCCGAGCGCGGGTCCGCCCGGGAGGTGAGCGTGGCGATCGCGGCAGCAGCCACGAGCGCACCGGTCCCCAGGAGCAGCAGGCGCGGCAAATCGGTCCTGGTCGATACGGTGCCCCTCATCGCGTCACCTCACAGTCCGTCTCCGAAGGGGCCACTCCAAGGGTCACCTCCGGACCGGCAGATCGGGGCGGTTCCCCCACTCCTCCCAGCTCCCGTCGTAGTTCCGGACCTGCGGGTGGCCCAGCAGGTATCTCAGCACGAACCACGTGTGGGCGGAGCGCACGCCTGTCTGGCAGTAGGTAATGATCTCCCTGTCCTTCGGCACGCCTGCCCGGGCGTACAGCGCTCGTAGCTCCCTGACGGCCTTGAACGTCCCGTCCGGGTTGGTCGCCAGCGGCCAGTCCACGTTCACGGCTCCGGGGATGTGGCCGCCCCTCGCGGAACGCACGTCCAACCCAGCGTACTCCCTGGGGCTGCGGGCGTCGAGGAGGAATGCCTTGCCCAGCCTGGCCCGGATGTAGTCGGCCGTAGCGTTGATGCCGTCGTCGCGCTGCCCTGCCACATAGGACGACGGCTGAACCGCCGGCACGTCGGTGACGAGCGAACGGCCGTCTGCGGCCCACCTCGCGCTGCCGCCGTCCAGAATCGCCACCCGCCCGTGCCGGTAGAGCTTGAAGACCCAAAACGCCCGCGCGGCGTAGAGGCTCCTGGCGTCGTCGTACAGGATGACGGCGTCGGTGTTGCGTATCCCCAGCCGGCGCATGAGGGCCTGGAACTGCTCCCCGGTGGGCGCCATGCCCTTCATTGGATGCGTGGGATCTACCAGGTCGGTCATGACGGAGACGTAGGTGGCCCCGGGCAGGTGGCCCCGCTCGTAGACCTCCCGGGTGGTGCTCACGTCGATGAGGCGCAGATCCGGCCTCGCGAGGTTGGCAGCCAGCCAGGCTGGATCGACCAGCACCTGAGCCCCGGCGAGGCCGCCCGCGGGCTGGGCCATCGACGGAGGAACGGCTAGTCCGATGAGCAGGCCCCACAGTATGGCATTCCACAGGATCATCCGGCGCATTGTCCTCACCCCCCACATGGTGTGAAGTCCGGGTGGAACCGGGATCCGTCGACCCCAGCCTCCCTGGGCAGTCTTTCCTAGCTGGAGCTCAGTTAGAAGATGCGGGCGATATGATGGCCGCGAAGGCTAGGCCTTCGCGACGCACAGATGCAGTCGCGCGGGCGGCGGATCCGCCCCCGATGTGGCGAGGTCGGCACGGAGGTGATCTGACTCATGCGGCGACAACCGGTACGTATTGAAGGTGTGTGTAGCACATCGGGATCGGCGTGGCAATCGGGTGGCCGCCCGATGCGGGGCTCGCGAGCTGTCCCGACACCTGGTGGCGTCTCTGGTCGCCGGGCACAGCGGAGGTTGACATCCGTCTCCGATCGGGGATCGGTCCTCCGCCTGATGGTGTCTTCCGCTGAGGCCCGTATACGCTAGGGCCAAATCGGCAGGCAGTGGTGGCGGGGATGAGCCTGCGCAGGCGGATCATGCTGCTGGTGGCGATTGGGCTGATCATCGCCACGGCCCCCCTCGGCGTCATGGGCGTCGGGATGCTCCGCGCGGCCAAGGAACGCATGCTGGCGGAGCGACTCGCCCTGACTCGCGCCACGGTGGAGCACCTCAACTGGCGACTGGCGCGAAGCTGGGAGCAGCTCGAGGCGCTCAGCCGGCTCATCATCCCTCTCTGGCGGGCGGGGGATCTGGATGCCATGCGCGCGGCGGTTGTCGCCGTGGTCCCTCAGTTGACGCTTTTCACCGGCGGGGTCTTCCTGGTCGATTCCACCGGACGTCTGGCATTCCAGGAACCCGCCGAGCCTGCGCTGTCCCTGCCCGCCGCTGCGCTGTCGTCCTCGATGAGGAAAACCCTGGCGGAGGGACGCCCTGCCGTCAGCGGCCTGGTCCGCACCACGACCGGGACTCCTGTGGTGATCTTCACGGTGCCGGTGTCGCAGGTGGCGGACGCGCCGGGAGGCGCCCTCGGCGGAGTCCTCAGCCTGACCGATGAGACGCTCCAGGCCTTTGTCAGGGGCATGGCCATTGGCGTCAGCGGGCACGCCGTGATCGTGAACGAGGACGGTCTCATCCTGGCCAGCACCGATCCCGCAGAGCTGTTCACCTACGAGGAGCACCCCGAGTTCTTCGTGGAGCTGATCCGCGGCCGACGCGCGCTGGTCGGCTCGACCGAGAAGACCATCGGCCCGACCGGCTCCACGGAGACCCACGTGATGGCCTTTGCCCCTCTGGACGCTGTCCCCTGGGGCCTTGCCGTCGGCCAGAATGAGGAAGAGACGTTCGGCCCGATCCGCCGGCTCCGCGATCGGATCGTCCTCTTCGGTGTGGCCGTCCTCCTGGCCGCGCTCGTCTTTGCCTGGCTGGACACGGAGGCGGCGACCGCTCCGCTTCGTTTGCTGAAGGAGAGCGCGGAGCGGATTGCCGGGGGCGATCTGGCGCGGCGCATCGAGGTGCGGCGCGCCGACGAGATCGGCGCCCTGGCCCGGAGCTTTGAGGCGATGCGGGGCCGGCTCCTCCATTCGCTCGACGAGATCCACCGCCGGGCAGAGGCCTCGCAGTCGCTCTACCACATCGGCACCGAGGTGCTGAGCCTCCAGGATCGGGATGCCGTCCTCCAGTCCGTCGCGACCCGCGCGGCCTCCCTGCTGGGCGGCGACATCGCCGTCGTCTGCCTCATCGATGAATCGGGGCGTACCGCCACCGTGCAGGCCGCGGCCGGCCCCGGCCTGGAGCTCCTCCGCTCCACCGGGCCGGTTGCCGTGTCGGTCGGGGAAGACGGCCTGGCATGCGCGGGGTGCCCGCTCGTGGACACCACGGCGCTGAAGGCGCACGCCGCGGCCCCCCTCGTGGTCGCCGGGCGGATGGTCGGCGCGCTCTGCGTGGGCGCGTGGAGCGAGGGCGCGTTCACGCCCCATGAGCGCGAGGTCCTGGGCGGGCTCGCCAACCTGGCGGCCATGGCCGTCGAGAATGCCCGCCTCCAGGAACGCGTGCTGTCGATGGCGGTGGTGGACGAGCGCGAGCGGATCGCCCGGGAGATGCACGACAGTGTCGGGCAGCTGCTGGGCTACGTCAACACGAAGGCCCAGGCCGTCCGGGTGCTGCTCGACGTGGGGAAGACCGGTGACGCACAGACGCAGCTCGCCCAACTCGAGCAAGCGTCGCGCGAGATCTATGCGGACCTGCGGGAAGCCATCCTGGGACTCCGGGCGGAGGTCTCGCCGGATCGGCGGCTCGTCCCGGTACTCGAGGAGTACGTGCGTCGGTTCAGCGAGTTGAGCGGGCTGGCCACCGAGCTGCGCGTGGAAGGTGATCCAGGCCGCTACGCCTTGAGCCCGACGACAGAGCTTCATCTCATCCGGATCATCCAGGAGGCCCTGACCAACGTACGGAAGCACGCGATGGCGCGGCGCGCCTGGGTCCAGTTCTCGGAGCAGGACGGTACCCTGACCGTGTCGGTGAGGGATGACGGCCAGGGATTCGATCCCGACCGCGGGCCGGGAGGCACATGGCCCAGGTTTGGGATGCAGACGATGCGTGAGCGGGCGGAGGCGATCGGCGGCACGTTCCTGGTCCGCTCGCAGAGCGGCTCGGGGACCGAGATCGTGGTCCGCATTCCTACCTCGGGGAGGCCTGTGCGCGGTGCGCGTCCTGTTGGTGGATGACCACCCGCTGTTCCGTGACGGTGTCCGCAGTCTCCTGCAGGCGCGGGGCGTGGAGGTCGTCGGAGAAGCGGGCGACGGCCAGGAGGCCTTCGAGGCGGCGTTGCGCATGAACAGAACACCCATGAGTGCGGCCACCGCCGGCCGGGGTACCATGCGCGGGGCCCCGCCCGTGACACGCAGGACTGCCCATACGGTGGCCACGGCGAGGGGCAGCCCCATCAGGACCTCCGCGCCGCCGATGCGAAAACCCGTGAGGCCGTAGTTCAGGTGCGGGACGTGCGTGGCGTACAGCGCGGCGGCGAACGCCGCCGCGCGCAGCAGGGTCGACGGCTGGGCTACATGCTCTACAACTTTCGCCTTCTACCTCTTCGGGGCGGCGTTCAACCAGCTCTTCCTGGTCTACGCCGCCCTCGTACCGCTCTCGGTGCTGGCGCTCATCTTCGGGCTGGTCGGGAGCGACGTCACGGCCCTTAGCCGGACCTTCCGGGGCCGGCTCCCGGCGAAGTGGATCAGCGGGTTCATGCTGCTGGTGGCCGCCGGTCTGAGCGCCACCTATGCGGCGCAGTCTCTGGCCTTCATCACCACGGGCAACTGCCACCCGTGGTGGTGAACACCGGGCACCCTACCAGCGTGGTCTTCGCCCTGGACCTCTCCCTGGTGGTCCCGTTCTTCGTCCTGGGAGCGATCTGGCTGTGGCGGCGCCGGCCGTGGGGCGCGGCCTACATGCTGGCCCTCACCGCCGCCACTGTGTCTGGGGCGAACGCCGGCGGCTCTACCGCCCTGGTTCCTCTTTGGGCCTCAATTGGCGCGGTCAGCCTGATCGTAGCCGTGCTCCTGCTCCGCGATATGCGCACGGCGGAGACGTAGTCCAACGCAGGGCCGTGCCCGCCCGGATTGGTGCTACGGCCGCCAGATCAGCCCCAGGATCGACGGCTCCCTCGGCCGAGAAGGTGTGGCTGCCGCCGAGGGTGGTGGTCGGCGCCTGTTCGGCTCGGACTTCACCTTCTGGCTGCTGGTGACCAGGCTGCGGTCCCTGTACCCGGACAGGAGGACGGGGCCACATCAGTCGCGCGCCTGATCCTCCTCCTACGCTACCGGCGGTCGGCCAGTGGCCTGAGTCAGAATCAAGTGATGCAACCTTCGTGCGTCTTGATCAGGCGCGTAGTGAGATGCGTTTTGTGTCACCCGTCCACGGCCGAGGCCACGCGCTCCTGGAATGAAGAGGCCACCCGAGAAAGGCCAACGCAGCGGGCGATGGAGAGGGTGGGGGACAACACGTAGATGGTAGTCGCAGCGACTACAATCTACGCGCCCCAAGAAGAGCCCCAGATGGCCCGAGCAGGGCTTGGATGAAGCGAGACAACGAACTCGCCTAGATCGTAGTCGGTGCGAACACGATCTATCTCGACCCCGAGGCGCTTCAGCGCGGCGATCGCGGCGACCGAGTCTTCCTTGACGGTGTCGGCCACAGCCACGACCCCGGCGGGCTTGCCGTCCAGCGCCACCAGCATCGGCGTCTTGCCCTCCTCCGCCAGGCGGCGCGCCTCGTCCTCGAGCGCGGCGGTCTCAATCCCGGCATCCGCCAGCAGGCGCCGGTTGCCGATCAGCACCGTCGTGCTGTCCACGGTCGCGCGGATGCCCTTCCCGGTGACGGAATCGAACTCCCTGGGCTCCGCCAGGACGATCCCGCGGGCCTGCGCCCCGCGCACGATGGCCTCGCCCAGGGGATGCTCTGAGGAGCGCTCCGCGGACGCCACCAGCCGCAGCATCTCCTCCTGCAGCGGCGACCCCACCGGCACCACGTCGGTGAGCTCGGGTTTGCCCTTCGTGATCGTCCCGGTCTTGTCCAGGACGATCGTGCGCAGCTTGTGGGCCGTCTCCAGGGCCTCGGCGCTCTTGATCAGGATGCCGTTCTCTGCGCCCTTGCCGGTGCCTACCATGATCGAGAGCGGCGTCGCCAGGCCCAGCGCGCAGGGGCAGGCGATGATCAGCACGGTCACCGAGGTGCCCAGCGCAAAGATGAGGGCCGGGTCAGGGCCGACGTTGAACCAGACCACGAAGGTCCCGATGGCGATGAAGATCACCGCGGGCACGAAGTAGCTCGACACCAGGTCGACCAGGCGCTGGATGGGCGCCTTCGAGCCCTGAGCCTGCTCCACCAACCGGATGATCTGCGCCAGCATCGTGTCCCTGCCGACCTTCGTGGCGCGAAACCGGAACGCGCCGGTCTGGTTGATCGTGGCGCCGATGACGACATCCCCGGGGCCCTTCTCCACGGGGATCGACTCGCCGGTCACCATCGATTCGTCCAGCGTCGAGCGTCCGTTGAGAATCTCGCCGTCCACCGGCACCTTCTCGCCGGGCCGGACGATGACGACGTCGTCGATCCGGACGTTCTCGAGGGACACCTCCTGCTCCGCGCCGTCGCGCACCACCCGCGCGGTCTTTGCCTGCAGGCCGATGAGCTTGCGGATCGCCTCGCCCGTCCCGGCCTTGGCCCGCGCCTCGAGCAGCCGGCCGAGCAGGATGAGCGTGATGATGACGCCCACGGCTTCGTAGTACACGGCGCGCAGCGCCTCCGGCAGCACGCCCGGCGCCAGGGTCACCACCAGGCTGTAGGCATAGGCCGCGGTCGTGCCGAGGGTGATCAGGCTGTTCATGTCCGCGGTGCGGCGCCCCAGCGCCAGCCAGCCTGTCCGGTGGATGGGCCAGCCGGTGTAGAACATGACCGGCGAGGTGATCACGAGCTGCAGCCAGGCGTTGTGCAGCCACTCGGGGATCCAGGCCAGGCGGAGGACCTCGCCGCCCATCACGGCCACCACCGTCGGCGCGGTGAGCAGGGCACCGACGAGCACGCGCCGGCTGAGGTCGCGGATCTCCATCCGGCGCGCCTCGGCCTCAGCATCCTCGGTGTCCTGAGAGCCGGGATCAGGTCGGTCGGCGACCTCGTAGCCGGTCGAGGTGATCGCGCGGTGCAGGGCCTCGGTGGTCACCTGCTGCGGGTCGTAGGCCACCGTGACGCGCTCGGCGCCGAAGTTCACGTCCACCCGGTCGACACCGGGCAGGTCGGCCAGGGCGGACTCGATGTTCACAACACAGGTGGGGCAGGTCACGCCGCCGCTGTGGATGGCGAACTCGGCGACGCGGGGCGAGGCGACCGGGCGCATGGGGCCCACGCCGACGGCCTGCGCGACCTCGTGGGCGTGCGCGTCCGCGCGCTCCGGCGCCGACGGGCCGGCGCCGTTCCCCTGCTCGACGACCAGGGTGCCGTGGAGCATGTTCATGCCGCAGGCGAAGCCAAATCGGCCGGCCCTGTCGGGGACGAACTCCACCACGGTCTTGCCGAAGGCGCGCAGCGACTTGCTGATGCCGAAGTCGGGAAACACCACCCGCGCGGTGCAGTCGCTGCTCTCCTGGCGGTCGAACAGCAGGCGGACGGGCACGCCTTCCCGAACCTGGATGAGATCGGGCGAGTAGCCGCCCTTGACGGTAATCTCGACTTCCTGGACGCCGCCGCGCACGGCTGCGCGGCGGACCTGCTTGGGACCGAAGAAGTACCAGGCAAGGAAGCCGATCAGCAGTAGCCCGGCTGCGGTGACGACAAGTTCCTGGATCCCCATCCCTCAGTCACCCCTCATAGAGTGCGGGGTATCGTCGTGCAAATTGCCAAGCAGTCGTTAAGGCCGCGGCCCGGGCGACGATGGACGTGGCTGCAGTCGCGCGTCTGCTTGACAGCCCGCGGGCAGGCAGGTACAACATCAGGCAAGGAGCAAGTGTCTACGAACACCATGACGCGACGACCAGTCTTCGCAGGGGCACGGATCGTGTGCCTCTACTCCCCGCGCCAGTGCATCTGTCCGTGGCGGAGGTCGACGCGCGCCTTCGCCGCACCCCGAAGCTAGTCGGCTCGCAGGCACTTTCAACACCCCCCCGCGCGCGGCGATCCCGCCACCTGGATTGTGATTGCCGGTTGGGCGCCAGTGCGTCCGCCGCCTGTCATCGAGCAGAATGGAGGATTCCATGAAGCGCGTGCTGGTCCTGGTAGTCGTGTTGAGTCTCGGCGCCGTGCTCGTCGCCGTGCCCCAGGTCTCTCTCCTAGACGCGCAGCCGCGACGTGGCGGCGTCTTTCGCATGGCCCATATCGGTGAACCGCCGACCCTTGATCTCCACTTGACGACCGCGGTCATCGTGGGCGACATCATGGGCCACGTCTACGAGGGGCTGTTCGCCCTCAACAGCAGATTCGAACCGAAGCCGATGCTGGTGGACACCTGGACCGTGAGTCCGGACCGCCTGACCTACACCTTCCGGCTTCGCAGGGGAGTCCGGTTTCACCATGGCCGCGAGCTGACCGGCGACGATGTGGTAGCGTCGCTCGCGCGCTGGGGCCGTCTGGCCACACGCGGGCGGGCCCTCTTCGCGGTCGTCCGGTCCCTGACCGCGCCTGATCCCGCCACGGTAGTCCTCCGCCTGAGCGAGCCCTACGGACCGCTCCTGGTGGACCTCGGGTTCACCCTCCAGGGCGCCGCGATCTACCCGAAGGAGGTCATCGAGGAAGCCGGGGGCGGGCCGATCCGCCGGTTCATCGGCACCGGACCCTATCGATTTGTCGAGCATCTGCCCGACCGCCACGTACGCCTCGATCGGTTCGAGGAGTACAGTGCGCGCACTGACTCCCCGGACGGGTTCGCGGGGCGCAAGGTCGCGTACTTCGACTCACTCTACTTCGTCCCGGTCCCGGACGTGGCGGTCCGCATCGCGGGCGTGCGGCGGGGCGAGTACCAGTTCGCCGACAGCATCCCGCAGGATGAATTCGCGCGGCTGCAGGCCGACCCCAACCTCGAACCCTTCATCCCGCCCGTGCCCCTGTGGCTGACGACGGTGTTCAACAAGCGCGCCGGCCCGTTCGTCAACGTCAAGCTCAGGCAGGCGTGGCTCGCCGCCATCGACGCCGAAGCGGTCATGCGGGGCACGTTCGGACATCAGCGGTTCTGGCGCCTGGATCCGGCGCTGCTCCCCAAGCCCCACTACATGTGGACCGACATCGGCAAAGAACGCTACAACCAGCGGCGACCCGACCTGGCACGGCAGCTGCTGGCCGAGGCCGGCTATCGCGGCGAACCGATCAAGTGGATGACGACAATGGAGTATCCCGCCTACGGGATCGCGGCGCAGATCGCCAAGCCCATGCTGGAGCGCGCGGGATTCGTGTTCGACTTCCAGGTCGTGGACTGGGCAACCCTGATCTCCCGCCGCAGCCGACCAGAGCTCTGGGACGCGCTGAACACGGCGCAGTTGACCTTCCCCGACCCGACACAGGTCCTGGTGCTGAATGCCACGTGGCCGGGCTGGTATGAGAACCGGGACATGCAGGCGATGCTCACCCTACTCCAGCGGCACACCGATCCCGCAGTCCGCATGGACATCTGGAGGCGCGCCCAGCGTCTGTTCTGGGAGGACGTGCCGGCGATCAAGTACGGCGACTATTTCCTCCTACACTTGTACCGAACGGAACTGAGAGGGTACGTGGGCCAGCCGGGGCACGCCTTCTGGAACGTCTGGTGGGAAGGCCGCTAGCGCGCACGCGCGTTGACAGCCTGTGTGTGTCACCCGTGCGCTGCGAGGCACTGCTGCCGCTGGCGCACCAGACGGACACATTTAGGAAAGCCAAATACCCGGGAGGCGGTCATGGGAAGATTGCCAGAGGAATGAGGGAATACCGCAGGAACTAGGTTCGGACCGAGTCCGTGAGAAGAAGTTCAATGTTGGTAGCTGACCGGGCCCGTGGTCCAGCGGTGGGCTCTGGCTCGAGATGTCAGAAGGTGAACCCGGCCACCTCCCAGCGTGTGGTTGCCGTGTGCGGCCTCCGCCAGTTCATGGCAGGCCCGACCGCCATCAGCAGGATGACCGGCCTGCCGGCGACGATCTCGACGTCGGTCGGCTGCCCGGTCCTCAGCTTCCGCGAGAACTCCACGGTCCATGTTCTTCCCGAGCGGGTCGCCGCGAAAGCCGCGATGGAATCCTGGCCGCCTCGATCAGCATCCAAGACTGGTGCCCCGATCGGGGCCACCTGAAACAGATCGTAGGCCGCCGGCCGTCCATTCTCCATCGCAAAGATATACTTGTCCGCACCGGCCTTGCGGTCGGTCTTCTCGTTCATGAACCCGATCCCGATCCAGCCGTCGCTGTCTCCCCGGAGCCCCATGTAGATCGTGTCGCCGACGATGCTCCAGGAGAGGGTCATGCCGGAGGCCTCGTGCCTGAGGGTCCTGGCATACTCTCGCTCACCGATCCTGCCGTCGACCGTCGGCGCCGCCGGTCCCGGCGCACCCTGCACAGTCAGCGCCAGCGCGAGAATCACGGCGGCCACGATACCGAGTACACGCAATGCGATCGCCTCCCTCTGGCGCAGGCCCAGGTTGCGGCAGAAACCTTCCCCGCCTGCGCGCGTGCCTCATGATCTTCTCAGTTCCACGGATAGACCGCCCACAGGGTTCCCTTCACCGACATTGGATCGACCTCGATCGAACCACACAGACTGGAGTTCGCCGTCCCTTGGGCGGTACAATCGTGGCGATCATGCGGTCGCGCCCATGGGTGTTCCTGGCGATTGGCATCCCCTTTGTCGCCCTCGTGGTGTTCGCCTTGCTGCGTGAGGTCGGAGAGGGTCCGGTCAGGCGGCTGCGAGGTGAGTTGTCGGGCTACGGCGCCATCCTTGTCGCGCTGCATCTGACGCCCGATCCCCCCAGCACCGGCAGCACCGGCATCCACCTGCAGGTGGACGAGATCGCCGGGGCCGCCGTCCGCGGGGTGACGGTGACCGTGACCGTAGGATCAGATGCCGGGCCGCGCGAGCGGATCAGGCTGGTGCCGGCCGGCGCCGGGGGCCATCAGGGAACGGTGACGTTCCCGACTGCCGGGCGGTGGTGGATCGACGTGGAAGTCGCCAGAGGCAGGGATGCAATGCGGGTCCGTTTCCCGGTTGACGTACAGGTGAACGACTGAGGGAGCCACCGTGCGAGACCTCATGAGCACTTGGTACGGCATCCTGAACGCGATCTACGTCGCCATCCAGGGGCCCTTTGCCGGACTCACCGCCGACACCACGGGGAGTGTCATGACCGCAGCCTTACTCGGGATTCTCGGAGCCGCGAGCCCTTGCCAGCTCAGCACAAACGCGACCTCCATCGCCTACGCGCTCCAGGGCGCGGGCCGGGGGAGCGGGGTGGCCGGCCGGTTGGCCACGGCGTACGTGGCGGGCAAGGCGTTGATGTACACCGGCTTCGGGCTGCTCGCCGTGCTGATGGGGCAGGGGCTGCAGGCCGCGGCCATCCCCACCATCGTCGTCGCGCGGAAGCTGCTGGGCCCGATGATGATCCTGATCGGCTTGGCGCTGCTCGGCGCCTGGCAACCCCGCTGGGGCTTCGGGCACCGGGTGAGCGTCCGCCTGCGCGAGCGGGTGGGATCGGGGGGGACGCCGAGCGCGTTCCTCCTGGGTGTCGCTTTCTCGCTCGCGTTCTGCCCCACGCTGGCGCTGCTCTTCTTCGGCTATGTCATCCCGATGACCGCCGCGAACCCTGCCGGCCCGGCCTACCCCGCGGTCTTCGCGATCGGCACCACCTTTCCGCTCGTGCTCACGACGATCGTGCTTGCCGCCGGTGCCGATTCTACGGTGGTGATGCAGCGGCTGCCAGCCTGGAGTCCGTGGCTGCGGCGGATCGGCGGCGGCATCTTCCTGCTGGCCGGGATCAACGACACGCTGCTCTACTGGTTTCTCTGATGCCGCGCTGGGATCGCGCCGCGTTGCGCCTCACGGTCGCGCTGACCGTGGTGATCTACGTCATACTCGGCGTCGTGCTCTCGATGCGGCCGTCGGCACAGCTTCCCCCGGCCCTCGCTGCGGCGCTGGCGACATTCCCGGCGGTCATCGCGCTCGTGAACACCCTGGCCCTGACCTGCCTGATCGCGGGCTGGCGAGCGGTCCTGGCCAGGCAGATCCATCGACACCGCCGGTACATGAGCGCGTCCGCTGTGCTGATCTCGCTGTTTCTCGTGCTCTACGTCACGCGGGTTGCGCTCGGCGGCACCAAGGCGTTCCCCGGCCCGCCGGAGATCCGGGCGTTCGTCTACCTACCCGTGTTGAGCATCCACATCGTCCTGTCCATCGTCTCGGTCCCGCTGGTCGCCTACAACCTGATCACCGGCTTGACCCACAGCGCCGGAGCCGTCGCCGGCACGCGGCACCCGGCCGTCGGGCGGTACGCGGTCGCCTTGTGGTCTGTGAGCCTGGCGTTAGGCATCCTCGTCTACCTGCTGCTCAACGTCCTGTATTGACGGGCGGGCACGCCCTCCACATCGTTAACGGTCTCTTAACCAGCGCCGCCGTGCGCCCTGCCAGGATAGGAAGGGAGAGAAGCACGGCACGATAGGGCAGAGACGCGCGTGAGACGCGCACGCTGATGCGGCGCGCGATCCCAGGCGACCCACATGAGCTCGAGTCTCCCGCGGCCGACACGCACGCACGTGGCCATTGCGCTGGTGGCTCTGACGACCGCCTTCGCGGTCACGCTGCAGCTCCGGACCGAGCGGGAGACCCGCAGGGTGCTCGGCGTCCCATCGCCGCGGCTGGCCGAGCTGGCCTACACGATGCAGCGTGAAGAGCAGCACCGCACAGCGCTCGAGGGCGAGGTCACCTCGCTGCGCCAGCACCTGGCCACGCTGGCCGACGCGGCGGCCACAGACCAGCAGGGGCTGCGCCGGATGAACGATGATCTCAGTCCGCCGGAACAACACACCCCTCGACCCCTGGCCGTATCTGAACCGCTGACCCATGACCGGGTGACCTCTCAGGTCCTCCCTTAAGCAGTCCTTAACCATCCCGTGGCGCCGCGCGTCTACGATGAGGCCAACGCCCGGGGGGGCTGACGCAGGTGCGGACAGGGTTCGACATCGTTGACGCGGAGCGCGGTGCACAGCGCGGTAGAACGACAGCGGCCGCAGGGCGCGCGGCGTCCGTGCGGGCTGCGGTGCGCCCCGATCACACCTCCTGGATGTTGACGTCCCTGCTGCTCTGGCTGTGCTCACTGCCCTTGATCGGTCTGCTGGTGTGGCCGCATCTGGGCGCGCGGGTCGCGTTGATCGTGGCCGCAGGCCTGCTCGTCGCCTCGGTCACCGTCTGTTACGCGATCTGCGCCTGGCAGGTCGCCACGCCCGGAAGAGGTGCAGACGATGAGTAGGTCCTACTCCAAACCGATCGCCTTCGGACTACTCGGTTCCATCTCGCTGATTGGGCTCTATCTCGGCATCGTCCGCGTCGGATCGGCCTCATGGCCCCACACGGTTGATCTCCTGGTGACCGACTGGTACCTGGTCGCCGCCGTGGCCACGGGCTTCGGCATCCAGATGGGCCTCTTCACGCATCTGCGGCAGGTCCTCCGGCAGAACGGGGGCGTCCGCTCGGCGACGGCGATGGCGGCCGGCGGCACGGCGACATCCACCACCTCGATGGTCGCCTGCTGCCTGCACCACCTGGCCGAGGTGCTGCCGATCATCGGCCTCTCGGGCGCGGCGGTCTTCTTCACCACGTACAAGGTGCCGGTCATCCTGTTCGGACTGGCGACCAACGGGCTCGGGATCGGGATCATGCTGCGGGCGATCCGGCGGCACACCCGGGCGGTCCGCACATCCCCACGCCCATCCCCCCGTGTATCCCCGCAAGGAGGAACCCCTATGCTGCCAGCAATCGGCTACGAGGTCGGCCGCGAGACGCTGCAGCTGCACATCAGCGGCATGAGCTGCGCGTCGTGCGTCTCCAGCATCGAGGGCGCGGTCGGCAATCTCCCCGGCGTCGCCCGGGTGACCGTGACGCTCACCGCGGGCACCGCGTCGGTCGAGTACTATCCGGGGACGGTGACCCCGGCACAGATCAAGAAGACGATCCGCGACCTGGGCTATGAAGCGGCCGAGCGGCTCGACGGCGCCGCGGCGCTGGACCGCGAGCGCGAGGCGCGCCAACGCGAGATCACCCGGCAGGGGCGGTGGATGCTCGTGGCGTGGCCGCTGGGCTTCCTGGTCATGCTGGGGACCTTTCAGGCGATGTGGATCCTCCCCCGCTTCGTGCCCGAGGTCCTGGGCAACCGCCTGGTGCTCTTCGCATTGACCACCCCGATCGTCTTCGGCCCGGGCCTGCAGTTCTTCGTCAACTCCTACCGCGGGCTGCGGCTGGGCGTGGCCGACATGAACCTGCTCTACGCCACCGGCATTGGCGCCGCGTACCTCATCGCGATCATCAACACCTTCTGGCCCGACGCGGGGTTCGGCGGACCGCAGGCCACGTTCTACGAGGCCGCGGCGCTGCTGACCGCGTTCATCATCCTGGGCCGCTACCTCGAGGCGCTGACCCGGGGCCGGGCGTCTGAGGCGATCCGCAAGCTCATGAGCCTCCAGCCCAAGATCGCCCGGGTCGTCAGGGACGAGGCGGAGATCGAGATCCCCGCCGACGAGGTCGAGGTCGACGATCTCGTCCTCGTGCGGCCGGGCGAGCGGATCCCGGTCGACGGCGTGGTGCTCGACGGCTACTCGGCGGTGGACCAGTCGATGCTCACCGGTGAGTCCATGCCCGTCGAGAAGCGTGCCGGCGACGAGGTCATCGGCGGTACGATGAACAAGACCGGCGCGTTCCGCTTCCGCGCCACGCGGGTCGGCCGGGAGACCGCCCTGGCCCAGATCATCAAGCTCGTCGAGGACGCGCAGGCCAGCAAGGCACCGATCCAGAAGCTCGCTGACCTGGTCGCGGGGAAGTTCATCTTCTGGGTCCACGTCCTGGCGCTGGCGGTCTTTCTGTTCTGGTTCTTCCTGGGGTACGACGTGTTCTTCAGCCCGCAGACCCGGCTGATGCTCACGCCCTACACGCTCGCAGGCGTGGGAGTCTTCGGGTTCGCGCTCCTGATCTCGGTGGCAGTCCTGGTGATCTCGTGCCCCTGCGCCGTCGGCATGGCCACGCCGAGCGCGATGATGGCCGGCACGGGCAAGGCCGCCGAGCACGGCATCCTGTTCAAGGGCGCAGATGCCGTCGAGGCCGCGAGCCGGCTGACCGCGATCATCTTCGACAAGACCGGCACGCTGACGCGCGGCGAGCCCGCAGTAACCGACATCGTGCCGGCGCCCGGTGGCGATGTCGCCGGGCTGCTCGGCCTGGCCGCCTCGGCCGAGGTGAACTCGGAGCACCCGCTGGGCGAGGCGATCGTGCGGGGGGCGCGCGAGCGCGGTCTCGCGGTGGGCCCGCCCGAGTCATTCGAGGCTGTCCCGGGGCGCGGGGTCATCGCGCGGTCGGCCGGCCGGGATGTGCTGCTGGGCAACCGCAAGCTCATGGCCGACCGCGCCGTGGCCATCGACGCGATCACCGGTGAGGCGGAGCGCCTCGAAGGCGAGGGCAAGACGGTCATGTTCCTGGCGGTCGACGGCCGGCCGGCCGGGCTGATCGCGGTGGCCGACACGCTGAAGCCGAACTCGATCCAGGCCGTCGGGCTGCTGCGGCGGTTCGGTCTCGAGGTCGCGATGCTCACCGGCGACAACCGGCGCACCGCCGAGGCGATCGCCCGCCAGCTCGGCATCGACCAGGTCCTGGCCGAGGTGCTCCCGCAGGACAAGGCCTCGGAAGTCCAGCGGCTCCAGGGCGCCGGGCACCGCGTCGCCATGGTCGGCGACGGCATCAACGACGCCCCGGCCCTGGCCCAGGCCGACGTGGGCATGGCCATCGGCTCGGGGACGGACATCGCCAAGGAGAGCGGCCACGTGGTCCTGGTGAAGGACGACCTCCGCGACGTCGTCACGACGATCGAGGTGGCGCGCGCGACGATGCGCAAAGTCAAACAGAACCTGTTCTGGGCGTTCGTCTACAACGCGGTGACGATCCCGGTCGCGGCGGGGCTGCTCTACACCCGGACGTACCTGGTCGTGAGCCCGGAGATGGCCGCCTTCCTCATGGCTATCAGCTCGCTGACGGTGACGCTGAACACCACACTGTTGAAGCGGTTCGTGCCGACGCTTCGGCTCCGGCCCGAGCCGAAGCCTGCGGGCGGTGCGCTGGCACCGGTTGCCGGGGGGCAGTCATGAACGCCGGGCTCATCGGGACCATCCTCGCGCTGGCCGCGGCGGTGATCTTCGCGGCTGCGGCGTCGGGCTCGACACCCGTGGCGCGATACGGTGGGGCGGCATGGGTCTTCATCCTGATGTGGATCATCCTGATGCCGATGCTGGCGCCGTGGCTCCGGCGGCGCAGGATGCGAGAACCATGACGACCCGCGGTGACCGGCTGCTGGCCGCGCTCGTCATCATCGCGGCGGCGACGTTCCTGGCTGCGGTGTTCTGGCTGCTCTTCGGCACGTGGTGACGTCATGCCCGGCGCCGGCGGAAAGAAGGAGGGAACGATGTCTCGGATTCGTCTATCGTGGACCGTCATCCTGGTGGCCGCTGCCCTTGTGCTGATCATCGCGGGCCCGGATGCCGGCGAAGCCCGGAGCCACACCGCTCAGGTCGACAACCGTGGCGGAATCACCGTCAAGGCCACGTACATCACCGCCGGATATCTCAAGGCGACGCCCAGGGATCCATTGTCAGGGAAGGTGGACCCGGGGAGCGCCATCGTCATCGCGATCGCGCTCGACACACACTCCGGAGACCTGATGGCCTACGATCTCGTCAAGCGCGTGATCCTGCGGACCGACCGGGGGCAGCAGCTCGAGCCGCTCCGCTGGGTCTCGACCGCGGACGGTGCACACCACCGTGCGGGGGCGCTGGTCTTTGCGCGCACCGACGGCGCGGGACGCTCCATCGAGCAGGGCGCCGGGAGGCTCGAGCTCGTCGTGCGGGACCTCGGGGGCGTGGCCGAGCGGATCCTGCGATGGACCCTGCCAGTCGAGTGACGGTTCCACACTAGAGCCGACGGAGAAGGCACTGAGCACGATCCTCGAGGGGGTGAATACTGTGAGAAAGCTGATCGCCATAGTAGCCGGTGGTGCGCTGGCGGCCCTCGTCGCCTCCACCCCAGTGCTGGTCCACGACGGGGGACACGACAGCGGCAGGGAGTTCGGCGAGCACGTCGCCGAGCACGCCCGGGACGGTAAACTGGGCAAGGACCACAACCCCGGCGAGCATCAGGGATTCTCAGGTCACGCACGGTAGATCTATGGCCCGAGTAGGGCGAGGTGCCGCTACCCGGGCCTGCTCACGCCCGCGGAGCGCGAGATGTACGAGTATCTCAGGCTGCTGCAGTCCCACGTGGAGACCATGCAGATGTGGGCCGGCAACGCCCAGGGTATCATGCGACAGATGCCGACGCCGCGGAGACAGGCCACACGCGCGTTCACGATCAATTCACACCGTGTTCATGGGCGCGCGGTGAGGTCACGCTCGAGCAGTATCGGGAGTTGAGAAAAACGCTGGAATCGAGTAGTTGAGGGAACCCCGGGGCTGCAGTTCTACCTTCCGGCACAGCCCGGTCAGCGTGCGATTGCCGGCCTGACGGCTGCGAGGCCGGGAAGCTATGAGTTCTACTGCGGCGTGCCGGGCCATCGCGAGGCCGGCATGGTCGGCCGACTGATCGTGGCACCATAGGACGCACCGCACAGGGTCAGGTGGAGCCAGCTACCGCCAGGCTCGACGCGCACTCACCGGATCTGCCGGCGGCATGCTCACCTACTTCTCGCTGTTCGGTGCACGCGATCCGCGTCTCAACCTCGCGACGGTGTTCTCCTGGATTCCCCAGGGGAGTGATATGCTCGGGCTGATGGCGTGGCGGTTTGTGCAATTCAGCTTGATGGCCGTGGGTGTCGCCCTGCTGACGGCGCTCTTGATGCGCGCCGCCGCAGGGAGGATCTTCATGCGAACTCCGACCTTTCAGGACGCTCTGATCGCCGCCGCCAACAGCCCGACCGGCCGGTGGGCGCGGATCGTCGGTGGTGCGGTGGCGATTCTGGCCGGGTGGCGGCTTCGGGGATGGGCCGGCGTTGGGCTGGCGGTGGCCGGCGCGCTGGCCTCGGTTCCCGCGCTGTGGGGCTTCTGCCTCTGAGAGTTCTTCCACCGGAGCCGGTCGGCTCCGGACCGAGGGCGGTGTGAGGACACCTGAACCGGTCGCGCTCACCCGCGCGCGGTACGACCGGCTGGCCCCGCTCTACGATATCCTGGAGTGGTTGCCCGAGCGTACCCGGTTCTCGCACTGGCGCGCCCGCCTGTGGCGCCACATACCCCCCGGCCGCCTGCTCGAAGTGGGCGTGGGGACGGGCAAGAACATGCCCCACTATCCGCCTGAGGCCTCGGTAACGGCCGTCGACATCAGTCCGAAGATGCTCGCCCGGGCGGCCCGGCGGGCCGCCGGGATGGGACGTGAGCTCCATCTCCATCTCATGGACGTCCAGAGCCTGGAGTTCCCCGCCGCCGCGTTCGACGCCGCCGCGGCGACCTTCGTCTTCTGCTCGGTGCCCGATCCGGTGCGCGGTCTGCGCGAACTGCGGCGCGTGGTCCGGCCCGGCGGCCGCATCTTCCTGCTCGAGCACATGCGCGCCGACCACCCGATCCTGGGCCGGATCATGGACTGGCTGGACCCGATTGTTGTCCGCCTGCTGGGACCACACATCAACCGCCGCACGGTCGACAACGTGGCGGCGGCCGGGCTGGAGATCGAGACTGCCGAGGATCTGGCCGCCTTCGGAATGGTCCGGCTGATCACCGCGCGTGTACCATGAGGCCAGCATGAAGATCCTCATCGTCGAAGACGAGGAGACGATGGTCACCTCCCTGCAGGCCTTGCTGACGCGCGAAGGCTACCAGGTCGCTGTCGCCAGGGACGGCCCAGAAGGCGTCGAGGCCGCGCGGACCACGCTGCCCGACCTGGTCCTGCTCGACCTGGCGCTGCCCGGGCTGGACGGCCTGGAGGTGTGCCGGCGGATCCGACTGTTCAGCACCGCGCCCGTCATCATGCTCACGGCGCGCGCCAGCGAAGGCGACAAGGTCACCGGCCTTGAGGTCGGCGCGGACGACTACGTCACCAAGCCTTTCTCACCACGCGAGCTGATCGCGCGCATCCGCGCCCAGCTTCGACGGGTCCAGACGTACGCGCAGGCCGGCCAGCACGATCTCTTGGAAACCGACGAGATCACCATGGACGTGCCGGCCCGTAAGGTGCTCGTGCGGGGACGCGAAGCGTCATTGTCCCCCAAGGAGTTCGACCTGCTGCGCGTGCTGATGGTGAACGCCGGCCGCGTGCTGGGCCGCGACTACCTGCTCGACCGGGTCTGGGGCGAGAGTTACGCTGGCGACGTCCGCACCCTGGACGTACACATCCGCTGGCTGCGCGAGAAGATCGAGCGCGATCCCGGCGCACCCCGGCACATCCTGACCGTGCACGGCGTCGGCTACCGGTTCGAGTAGCGATGTTCCGGCACATCCGGTGGCGGCTGCTGGCGACCTATCTGGTGGTCATCCTGCTCGCGCTCTCGTTCCTCGGCGTGCACCTGGCGCTCGACTCAGAAGCCCGCTACCTGGCCCAGGTCGAATCGGGCCTGCTGGCGCAGGCGCGGCTCATCGCGGTGCACGTGAGTCCGGCGGTGGCCGCCGGCGACCAGGCGCGCACCCAGGCGGAGCTGCGGGGTACGCAGTTCCCCGGCAACCCCTCGGTCCTCGTGCTCGATCCGGGGGAACAGGTCCTGGCGCTCCACGCGGCCGACCCGTCGTTTCGCGCGGGGGCCCACCTCGGCCGGGAAGGCATTCCCGCGGCCCTGCGAGGCATCGAGTCGGCGGGCTCGACGCGCGTGGATGGCGTCCCGGTCGTCTACGGAGCCGTTCCCATCCAGGCGGACGGCGAGGTCGTCGGAGCCGTGTACGTGGCCCTGCCCGTCCACGAGCTCGCGGCGCAGATCCGCCACACGCGGGTGTTCGTGGGCTGGACGATCCTCCTGACCATGCTCTGGGCGGCCCTGGTGAGCTTCCTGCTCGCCCAGCGCATCGCCGGGCCGATCCAGGAGATGCGCACGGCCACGGCGCGCATGGCCGCAGGCGAGCTAGACCAGCGGGTGCGTGTGCGCACGAACGATGAGCTTGGCGATCTGGCCCGATCGCTCAACTACATGGCCGCCGAACTCGAGCGGCTGGACGCCATGCGCAGGGAGTTTGTCGCCGATGCGTCGCACGAACTGCGCACCCCCGTAGCGAATCTCGCGGTGGCGGTCGAGGCGCTGCGGGCCGGCCTGCCGGCGAGAGCGGCTCAGGCGGCGCCGCTCGTGGACGCCATCGAACGCGAGGTGGCCCGGCTGCGTGCGCTGGTCGAGACGCTGCTCGACCTGTCGGCGATCGAGTCGGGCCGCGTCCAGCTCCACATGGTGCCGACAGACCTCTCCGACCTGACCGGCCGCGTCATCGAGTCGTTTCGCGCCCGTGCGACGCAGCGTGGTGTCGAGGTCGCGCATGGCGTCGCAGTGCGGCCGGTGTCCGCGCTCGCAGACCCTGATCGAATGACCCAGGTGGTCAGCAATCTTGTGGACAACGCGCTGAAGTTTACGCCATCCGGAGGTCGGATCACCCTGACCGTGGAAGAGCGGCGCGGACGTGCGCTCATCCGCGTCGACGACACCGGCCCCGGGATTCCCCCCAGCGACCTTCCCCACCTCTTCGACCGCTTCTTCAAGGCCGACCGCTCGCGCACCGGCCGGGGTGGCGCGGGGCTCGGGCTCGCGATCGCGAAACGCCTGATGGTGATGCAGGGTGGCGATCTGACGGCTGAGAACCGACCCGACGGGGGTGCCCGATTCACCGCAACGCTTCCCGCGTCTTAACACTCTCTTAACCCCACACAGATCCGAACATGTATAGTCGGGTGGACATTCTCCAATCCGGGGGGGATACATGCGAGCGAGAACCTGGGTCGCAAGTGTTGTAGTCCTGATCGCCGCCGCAGCCGCTGGATGCGCACAGCGCGCACCCCAGCCGGCGGCCGCCCCGCCGCCGGCCGCCACGGAAGGCGCGCAGTCGGTCGAGGTCACCATGCGCGACTTCGCCTTCGAGCCCAGGACCATCCAGGTCAGGGCCGGGACGGTGAACTTCGTGCTGACCAACCAGGGCGGTGTGGAGCACGACTTCGCCATTCCCGCCCTTGAGGCACACGGCGAACACGAGCAGCACGTCGTCAGGCCTGGGCAGAGCCTCACGGTCACGCTGGACCTCCGGCCAGGAACCTACGAGGCCATCTGCACCATCCCCGGTCACAAGGAAGCTGGGATGGTTGCCACCGTGGAGGTCAGTCCGTAGAGGCGACCCTCGCAGGGGTCGGCCGGTGGGGATCAGCCGCGGGCCGCATGCAGGGCGGGCGCGGGCTTGAGCACGGCGTCCGCCCGCCGGGTCCGGAACGTCAGCAGCCGGCTCGAGTTAATGACGACGAACAGCGACGCGACGTTGTGGACGATCGCGGCGCCGATGGGGGAGAGCATGCCGCTGCCGGCGAGTGCGATCCCGACGATGTTCACCGCCACGGCGAACCCCCAGATGTTCTGGCGGATGATGCCGACGGCGCGCCGCGACAGGGCCAGGATCTCGGGCAGGAGCGACAGGTCGTCGCCCATGAGCGCAATGTCCGCGGACTCGAGCGCGACATCGGTCCCGGCGGCGCCCATCGCCACGCCCACGTTCGCCAGCACCAGGGCCGGCGCATCGTTGACCCCGTCGCCGATCATGGCCACAACCTCGCCGGCGGCCTGGAGCTCGCGGATCACGTCGAGCTTCTGCTCGGGCAGCAGCCCGGCCCGTGCATCGGTGATGCCGACCTCGTCCGCGATGGCCTGCGCGGTGACCGCGTGGTCGCCGGTCAGCATCACCACGCGCCGGAGCCCCATCGCCTTCAGGCGCTCGACGATCGCGCGGGCCTGAGGCCGCACAGCGTCGGCCAGCGCGATCACACCCCAGGGTTCGCCGTCAACCCGCACCACGAGTGCGGTTCGGCCCGCGCGCTCCTGAGTCAGCAGCGCCTCGCGCGCGGGATCGCCGTCGTCCAGCAGGCGCTGATTGCCGACCTCGATGCGGCGGCCCCCCCACACGGCCTCGACCCCGCGGCCGAATGCCATGGTGAACTGCTCGGGATCGGCCAGCCCCAGGCCCGCGGCGCGGCCATGCTCGACGATGGCGCGTCCGAGTGGGTGCTCCGAGCGCATCTCGGCAATACCGGCCATCTGCAGCACGTCACGCGGCTGCCGTCCGCCCATCGGCTCGATCGCTGCGACGACGGGCCGGCCCTGGGTGAGCGTGCCCGTCTTGTCGAACGCGACGGCGGTCACATGCCCCGCCGCCTCGAGCGCAATGCCCCCCTTGATCAGTCCGCCCCGGCGCGCCGCGTTGCCGACGCTGGCCACGACGGCGGTCGGCGTGGCCAGGACGAGCGCGCACGGGCAGGCGATCACCAGCACGGCCATCACGCGCAGCAGGTCGTGCGTGAGAAGCCAGACGCCCGCGGCAATGATCAGGATGATCGGCGTGAAGTGGGCCGCGAACCGGTCGGCCACCTTCTGGGTCGCGCCCTTCTGCTCCTGGGCCGCGCGCACGATCTGAATGATGCGGCCCAGCGTGGTGTCGCGGCCGACACGGTCGGCCCGCACCACGAGGGCGCCGGTCAGGCTCGTGGTGCCGGCGAACACCTTCGCGCCGGTGGTCTTGTCGGCGGGCATCGACTCGCCCGTGATCGACGCCTCGGTGATCGACGCCTCGCCCGACAGGATGACGCCGTCCACCGGCATCCGCTCGCCGGGCCGCACGAGAACCCGGTCGCCCTCCTGGACCTCGCGGACCGGCACCTCCACCCACGCGCCGTTCCGGTCGACGAGCGCCGCATCGGGGGCGAGGCGCACCAGCTCGCGCACGGCGTGGCGCGTGCGCTGCAGGGTGAGCTCTTCGAGGAACTCGCCGGCGAGCATCATGAACGCCACGACCGCGGCGGCCATGTATTCGCCCAGGTAGGCCGACCCCAGGATCGCGATGACGACGAGCGTGCCCGCGGTGATGCGGCGCTGCTCGATCATGGTGACCAGCGTGGGGTAGCCGATGGCCGCCCCGCCCAGGAGCATGGCGATCACGGCGACGTCGAATCCGGCCAGCGCGTCGATGCCCGGGATGAGCGCAATCAGGATCAGCAGCAGCAGGCCGCCGGGGAGCAGCGCGCGGCGCCACAGCGCCCGGCCGAGCGGCCAGAAGGGAGCCGTGCGTAAGGTCGCCGACGCACGCGGCCGTTCCGGCACCGCGCCGTGGACATGGTCGTCGTGATCGTGAAGGATGGCGTGGTCGCCCTCGTGCACGGCGTGCCTCCAGGCGCGCGATGCCGGAGCGGTTCAGGCTCCGGAGTGTATCCCCCCGGGGGGGATACACTCCCATCGTACCCGGACCTGCGGGTTCTGTCAAACGCCGGCCGGGCTCTCCAGAAGTGCTTCAATCGCCTCGGCCGGCTTGATGCCGCCGCCCCGCTGCGCATAGCGCTCCCGCAGCGTCTCGATCGACGCGATCGGCGGAGGCGGATTGAACGTCAGGAGGAACGCCGCGGTCCGGTCAGTGGTGTTGCGGACCCCGAGCGACACGGTGGGCTCGATGTGGATCGCGTCCCCTGCCGAGGCGACGAACGCGTCGCCGTCGAGCATGACCTCGAGTTCGCCCCGCAGCATGAAGAAGGACAGCTCGTAGGGGTCCTCCTCGTGGCCGTGAGGCGGCATGAAACCGCCAGGTGGAACATACGCCACGTATGTGAATAGATTCTTGCCGAACACGACCGGCCGGTACCAGTAGTCGTCCTGGGCGTGCTGGAACGCTTCGAGCGTCGCGGCCCGAGTGCGACGATAGCGCCTGTCTGCCAATGATCTCCCCTCCTCAGCGAGACGCCGATGCGAGCGTCCGGCGGTTAGAGAAACCGCCAGACCAGGAACCCAACGACCGCACCGGCGACGATGGCGCCGGCGACGAGCCGTGCGGGCCCGACCCGCCCCGCCGACGCGTGGGGGTGGGGATGCGCGTGATCGTGCGGGTGCTCGTGATCGTCGTCCAGGATGATGTGGTCGCCTTCATGCATTGCGGCTTCACCGTCCTCTCATCTTCGGATTGAGCACGGCTTCGAGCGAGTAGCCAAGGAACGCGAACCCCAACGTCGCCGCGGTGATGAGCAATCCCGGCGGCAGCACCCACCAGAGCCAGGCGCCGCTGAGAAACGCGTTGCGTGCCTGGGCGTAGTAGAGCACGGTTCCCCAGCTCTTGGCCGTCGGATCGCCGAGCCCGAGGAACGAAAGCGCCGCCTCGATCAGGATCGAGTTGCTCGCCGCCAGGATGAACTGCGCCAGCGAGAGCGGGAACACCGCGGGCAGGACGTGCCGGAGCATGACGCGACCCGGCCGGCTGCCCAGCGCCAGCGCCGCCTCGACGTAGTCGAGGGATCTGACCGACAGGACCTGCGAGCGGACCACGCGCGCCGGACGGGCCCACACCAGGACCCCGATCACGATGATGATGTTCCAGTAGCTGGGACCCAGGTACGCGGCGAGCAGGATCATCAGCGGCAGGAACGGGATCACCAGCACCAGATCCACGGCCCGCATGAGCACCACATCCGCCCAGCCGCCCAGGAATCCGGCGACCACGCCCACGGTCGTGCCGATCGTGATGGCAATGCCCGCCGCCAGGAATCCGATCGTCAGGGAGATACGGGCGCCGTAGATCAGCTCGCTCAGAACGTCTTGGCCTACGTCGTTGGTCCCCAGGGGGTGCGCGCGGCTGGGAGCCTGGAACGGATCGGCCACGGTCTCTTCGGGATTGTAGGGGCTCAGTGCCGGGGCAAAGACCGCCGTCGTGGTGAGCGCGGCCAGCAGGAACAGACCCACCCATCCCACCGGGCCCACGGCGAGGCGCCGGCGGCGCGTGAGTGCCCGCGGAATCGCCGGCGCCAGCACGGTCATCGCTGCCGCACCCTTGGGTCGATCAGCGGATAGAGCAGGTCGGCGAGGATGTTGGCGGCGATCACACTGACCGTGATGATGAAGAACGTCCCCTGCATCACGGGATAGTCGCGGTTGAGCACGGCCTCGTACAGGAGCCGGCCGACCCCAGGATACGAGAAGACGGTCTCCACGATCGTGGCGCCGCTCGCGATGAACCCCAGGCTCAGCATGAACACCGTGGCGACTGGCAGCAGGGCGTTGCGCACGGCGTGCCGGCGCAGGACGGCCCGCTCGGCCACGCCCTTGGCCCGGGCCGTGACGATGTACTGCTCGCCAAGCACGGCCAGCATCGAGTAGCGCATGATCAGGTAGACACCTGGCGTGGTGATGAGCGTCAGCGTCGCCAGCGGCAGCGCAAGATGCCGCGCCCGATCAAGCAGCAGCGGCCATCCCGCCAGCGCCGCGCCGGCGGTGCCCGCGCCGAAGATCGGGAGCCAGCCCAGACCGGCGGCGAACACCGCGATGAAGATCATCCCGAGCCAGAACGACGGCACCGACTCGAACAGCATGGCCACGCCCAGCGAGCCCAGGTCGAGCGCCGACCCCCGCCGCCAGGCGGCCATCGCCCCCAGCGCGGCCCCGGCCAGCGTCGCCAGCACGAGCGCGGTCCCCACCAGCAGGAGGGTCCAGGGCAGCCGCTCGGCGATCATGTGCGAGATCGGCCGGCCGCGCTGGAACGAGTAGCCGAGCTGTCCGCGGGCCAGGTTGGCCACGTACGTGGCAAACTGCTTCCACTGCGGCTCGTTGAGGCCGTAGAGGCTGTAGAGCTGCTCGCGTTGCTCCGGCGTGAGGAACCCAACGTCCTCGCCGGCCAGGAAAACCAGGGGGCTGCCCGGCATCATCCGGGGCAGGAAGAAGTTGAGGGCGACCGTCAGCGCGAGAACGAGGAGATACTGCGCCCCCCTCCCCGCAAAGAAGCGCCACACCCCGCGTGATCCCCCCTACCCCGGCGCCGCCGCCTCAGGGTCTCGGCGGAGTGACAAACGACAGCTTGTTCACGATCCCCTGGCCCTTCTGGTAGACCCACGCGTCGTGCCGGTCGGCGCGGTACGCGTAGACGCCGTCCTGGTAGAACAGCACGTGGATCGGGACGTCCGCGGCGATGACCTTCTGCATCTCGAAGAGGATCTGCTTCTGGCGGTCGGGCGAAGTGGCCGTCGCCAGGTCGGCACCGAGCCGGTCGATCTCGGGGTTCTTGTAGCCGCCGATATTGATGGTGCCGAAGCGGCAGTCGGAGTGGAACAGGTCGCGCAGCGACGTCGCGCGGTTCATCACCGGCGCCGACCAGCCGAACACGGCCATGTCGAAGCGCCGCCCCTTGCAGACATCGAAGTCCGGCCAGACCTGCGCGATGATGCTCGCGTCCTCCTGGGCGACGACGCGGACGTCGATGCCGACATCACGCAGCCAGGTGCGGATCAGGTCGGCGCCGCGGACGCGGATGGGATTGCCGGCCAGCGTCAGCAGGGTGAACCGCAGCGGCGTGCCGTCCGGCGCGTCGCGGATGCCATCGCGGTTGCGGTCTGTGTAGCCGGCCTCGTTGAGGAGCTGCACCGCCCGGGTCTTGTTGGCGGTGAACGTCACCGCCGGGTTGTAGAACGGCGAGTCGGGGTGAATGTACCCCGGGCTGCCGACCACGCCGTACCCCAGTAGCAGCAGCCGCACCATGAGCCGGGTGTTGATGGCATGCGCGATCGCCTGCCGCAGCCTGACGTCCTTGAGGAGTGGGTGCTCGTAGTTGAACTGGAGGAGCGTGGTGGCATAACCGGCGCCGCGGGCGACCTTCATCCCGGCGGTCTTCTCGAACTCAGCCACCACCTCCGGCGACAGTGGCCGCACGGTCGTGTCGATCTCGCCGGCCTTGAGCGCGGTGAAGGTGACCGTCGCGTCCCTCACGATCGGCAGGATCAGCTCGCGGACCTTGGGCCGGCCGGCGAAGTAGGTGTCGTTGGCCACCAACCGGTAGAACTGCCCGTCGCGGACCTCGGCCACGCGGTAGGGACCGCTGCCGATCACGTCGTTGAACCGGCGCGGCTCGGTCACGTTCTCCCAGATGTGCCTCGGCAGGATCGGGAGGTCGGCCAGGGGCTGCGCGGCAAACCCGCTGCTGGGCGCCGACAGGCGGATGGTGAGCCCGGTCGGGCCAGAGGTCTCGATACTCTCGATGCCCCGCACCTGCGAGGTCCACCGGGAGTGGGTATGCCGACGCACGTACTCGTACGTGAACTTCACGTCGTCGGCCGTGAACGGCCGGCCGTCGTGCCACCTGAGGTTGGGGTGCAGCGTGAACGTCCAGGTCCGGCCGTCGGCGCTGACGTTGAACTGGCGGACGAGCCAGGGCCGCGGAATGTTATCGGCGTCGGGAGTGAAGAGCGGCTCGTACACCAGCGTCATGAGGTTCCAGCCCGGATACCCGCTCTGATACGTATAGGGATTCAGCGAGCCTTCATCGCGCGTGATCGCCATCCGCAGGGCACCGGTCTGCCCCGATGACGGCAGCGTGATCGCCAGGACCAGCGCGAGCGCGATCACTCCATGGACAGCCGTACGCATTCTGCCACCCCCTCCACTCATCTACGCAGTAGTGTACGCATTCCGGCCCTGCCTCGCTACGCAGTCCACAAGCTCACCACGCCTGCCGGATCAACGCACCAGGTGCGAAAGGGTAAACAGTCCGTCCCGCCGATAAGGCTCCGCGAGCGCCGCGCGGGTCGAATGGCTCATCAGACCGTGGTAGAGATGCAGGGCCTGGTCCATGCGGCGATGCACGGCCAGGCCGAGCGAGGCGTCGTCGGTGTCGGCGTCGAGGCCGGCGATCCCAGAGAGCACCGCCGCAGGCAGCCGTCGGCGCATCATCTGCGCGCTGAACGCGTGCTGGCTGCGCAGCTCTGCGAGCGCGCGTTCTTTGACGTCGATCACCTCGGTGATGTCGACCACGCAGTTCGGCCGATCGGGGGTCATGTAGTAGATTGTGGGGATGGGATGCGGGCGCAGCTCGGTCAACTGGTCGGGAGCGAAGTCGCGGCCGGCGAGCGCGATCGCCTCCAGGTACAGGATCATCGCCTGCCGCCGGTCGGGGTCGAGGTCGTGAAACGAGTGCTCGGGGTCCTGCGTGATGACGATGTCGGGGCGGACCTCGCGGATCACCCCGACGAACCGCTTCTTTGCCTCGATGTCCGGAGTCACCGCTCCGAGCGCGAAGTCCATGAACTGGACCGTCGCGCCGAGGACCCCGGCTGCGCGGGCGATCTGCTCCCGGGCTTCGGGCCGGGCCAGCGTCACCGCCGCGTGGACGCGGCCGCCGGCGCGCACGTGCAGGGCCACGGCGCCGCCGACTTCGACGATCTCCAGCCCGTACGTGGCGAGGACGAGCAGGGTGCCAGGTGGTGGGGTCGGCTCCACAGTCACCTCCACGGGCGTTTATCCCCCCCGGGGGGTTATGTCTTCGACACCGTAGCACGGCCCTGGTAGCCCGTCAAGGCGCGGTGCTATACTGCCGGATGCGGCGACGCGCAGATGCCGCGCGGAGGGGATCACGTGCCTCACACGAAGACCAAGCAGGTCATCAACCGCCTGGCCCGCGTGGAGGGCCACGTGCGCAGCATCCGCGGCATGGTGGCCGACGGCCGCGCGTGTCCTGAGGTGCTCATCCAGATCGCGGCCGCGCGCAGCGCGCTCGACCAGGCCGCCCGCGTCCTGCTCGAAGATCACCTGGAACACTGCGTGGTCGAGGCCAAGACCAAAGGCAACGTGGCCTCTGCGGTCGCTGAGTTGAAGGAAGCCCTGGATCGGTTCATCGGCTGAGGTCACTCGACCCAGCGGGTCTTCTGCGCCGGGGGAATGCGGCGCCGCTGGGGAACGTGATCGGGATATCCCACGTAGATCGCCCCGGCGATCCGCCGGTCCGGCGGGATACCGAGAAACTCCAGCAACGGCGCAGACCGGATCAGACCGCCCGTCCGCAGATAGGTCCCCACGCCCAGCCCCGTGGCAATCAGGAGCATGTTCTGGATGGCGCACATCGTCGCGCCGAAGTCATCGTCCCTGAGGTCCGGATCTTCGGGCGCGGTGGTCGTGATGACAATGATCGCCGACGCCGCCATGGCGTCGGCATAGACCTTATTCAGCACCCGCGCCGCCGCGGGCCCTGACGGATCCGGCAGCAGCGTGCGACGGAACTCACTGCGGATCTCGGCGAAGCGCTGCTTCCCCTGGCCGGTCAGCACGATGAACTCCCAGGGCTGCGTCAGGTGGTGGTTGGGTGCCCACACCGCCGCCTCCAGCATGCGCTCGATGATCTCGCGCGGGACCGGGTCGGGCCGAAACCGCGTCACGCTGCGGCGAAGGCGGATTGCGGCGTCGACCGGCATGGTGATGGCCGCGCCGGTGGGCGCGTCTGCAACGGGCGCGTCCGGAGAGGCCACGCCGCCCACCGGCGTGCCCGCGCGAGACGCGTAGGCCTCGGGGTCAGCCTCGAAGGCCGTCTTGCAGCCCAGCGCGCAGAAGTAGTAGGTCCGGCCGTTGTAGACGCTGGTCGCGGCCGCAGCGTCTTCCTCGACTTCCATCTGGCAGACCGGATCGATCGCGATACCCATGGAGCGCTACCGGTTGTCTGCGACGAGGCGCAGAATCTCGACGATTTGCGGCGCGTGGGCGCCGAAGTTGATGTCCACGCGCTGCGCCCGGATGATCCCCTGCCGGTCCATGATCACAAAGCCCACGAGCCCCCGCATGGGGCGGCCTTCGGCCGGCAGGTCATACATGCGGGCCACAGTGTAGCCCGGATCGAGCAGGATCGGAATACTCAAGCCGGACGTCTGCCTGACCAATCGGTTGTTCTCCACCGTGTCCGGGTTGATCACATAGACGTCGGCCAGCGCACGAATCGCCGACGCGTGCTTCTCCAGCTCGCCGAGCTGGACGACGCACGGCGGTCAGTAGTAGCCCATGTGCGAGATGACGACGAGCGGCCGGCCCGTGGCGCCCGGGGTCACCCGGTGCTCGGCACCGTCACCGTCGCGCAGGACAAACGCGTGACCCTTCATGCCGAGCATCGTGTTCACGTCCACCGCGACCTCGGGCCCGCCGAGCGGCCCCGGGATCGCCGACGGGCGGGAGCGGGTGCTTTGAACCACATACCAGACGCCGACCAGCACGACCACGACGGCCGCGGCCACCATCCACCTGGCCCGGCTGTCTCCGACTCCGCGCACTCCCATCCCTCCTCAGGCTGTTCCGTGTGGATACTACTCCGGCGGCTCTACCTGGATCGCCGTGTCGAAATCGAACAACCGGCCGGTCATATAGTGTTGCGGCGCCACCATCAGCAGCCGGTGGAGCCGCCGCGTGGCTTCGCCGATCCACCCTGCAAACGCGGCCTCGCCGTCCGGCGACTCCCACATGATAACCCGGCACGCCTCGGCACCGCACGGCACGCGCCGGCCGCGTGCAACTCTGGCCGCGGCACGCAGATACTGCAGCGCGCCGTCGGCGGCGATGGGGCGCGACATCTCCGCCCGATGCCAGGGCCCGGTGCCCTCGCGCAGGTAGCGCGTGGCGCCGACGAACACCACCTCGACGCCGGTGGACGTCCGCGCGCGGATCCGATCGGGCCGGACGAGCTCGAGCGAGGTGACAACCAGGCCCCCGCTCCCGTCGCTGATCTGGTCTTCCTCGCGCCATGTCGCCGCGGCTGCCATCGCGGCCGCAGAAGCCTCCAGCAGCCCGCGCGCGGTTGCGTCCTCCGGCGCCGCGCCTGCCGGCCCCAGACGCAGCGGAAGGCGCGTCGAGGCATCCAGCACGCCACGGCGTCGCAGGAGCACCTCGACCTCCCACCATCCCTCCGGCAGGACGACGCCCTCGACCGCGTACCGCCCGGCGCCGGTGCCCGCCGCGATGTGTGTCGCAGGCCCGAGCTCTTCATCGAGCTTCGTCACGCGCACGAGCACCCGGGCGTCCTCATCAGGCGGCGCGCCGTCTCCGGTCGTCACGGTGACCTCGAAGCGGTTGGGCCCGGGCCGCGCGGGCTCCACGTCGAGCGCAACCCGCACGTCCCCGTCGAGACCTGCGAGCCGGAGAGCCTGGGCCGCCGTCGAGGTTGCCAGGCTGACGCGCGCCGGCGGGGTGGCGGTCAGCAGCGCCACCACCACCAGGATGCCCGCGGCCACAGCCGCCTCCGCGCCGCCCAGCCCGAGGAACCGGCCGACCGGCGAGGCCGGGTCGGGAGCTGTTGGCCCACCGGCCAGGCGCGGCCGGATGAGGAAGCGGTTCACCGCGCCCAGCGCCACCAGCGGCACGACGAGGAGAAGCTTCACGCCGAGATAGCGGCCGTACGATGTGGCGGTGAAGGCGTCCAGGTGCGGCACGTGCAGCCACGCCGCGTAGACCCCGGTCGCGGCCATGACCGCGAGGCCCGCGGCCGCCACACCGGAGAAGCGGGGGACGAGTCTTGGGGCCAGGATCGCGCGATCCTCCCGCGGCGCGACAAGGCTGACAAGCAGGCAGGCAAGCCCGCCGATCCACACGGCGGCCGCCAGGAGGTGGAGCCAGTCGGTCGCCGCCGCCAGCGGGCCGCTGCCCCACGCGTGGGAGTTGAGGGTGACCCCGAGCAGCAGCAGCCCGGCCGCCATCGGGCGGACGGCTGCGAGCTCCGGCAGCCTGATGTCCGGGATCTGCGGCAGGATGATCGCGAGCATGAGGCTGACGATGCCGTAGACCGCCCCCACCAGCACCACGAGCGCCAGATGATCGCTGCCGGCCAGCGCGGCCGGGCCGCCGAACAGCATCACGATCCCCACGAGCAGCACGAACCACGAGAGCCCCGCGGCGCGAAGGAGCCGGCCCCAGGGCGCCGACGGCAGCAGCAACAGCGCCGCCATCGCGACGCGAATCACGGCGGCCCACCCCGGGTTCGTCCCGGCCGCCATGACCCAGAGGTGGCCGCCGGCAACGACATCGCGCAGCGACGCTTCGGTGAGCGCAAGCACCCGCACGAGAATCTCGGCGGCGGCGGCGATCACGACCGCGGCCGCGGAGATCACCACGACCACCCGCAGGCGCGCCGCGGCGTCGAGGTCGAGCCGGAGCGCCTCGATCGGATCCAGTCCGCGCAGACTGGGCTCGAGCACGAGCCAAGGGAACAGCACGGCTCCGACGAGCAGTGTCACAGCTACGAATCCGGCCCAACGGACGACCGCGAGCAGCAGATCCGGGCCGGCCAGACCGCCGAACTGCTCGGGCGGCCGCGCGCCGAGGCCAACGGTGAAGGCGAAGACGCCGCTGGTCGTGTGGCCGTCCGTCGTGGACAGCGCTCGCCAGCGCACGGTGTAGAATCCGTGCGGCAGGTCCTCGAGCGGGACGATCATCGTCCGCCCATCGGCCGACACCGCCGGCGGACCCGAGACGCGGGCCCCGGCCGGGTCGGTGACCGTCGCGGTGCTGAACGACGCGTCGACGGACTCGTTGAACCGCAGCTCAACCTGCCGCGGCGCGCGGTCGAGCGCCGAATTGGCCGCGGGGACAGAGCGCTCGACCAGGCTGTGCGCGGCTGCGGGGACCGCCGCCGCCAGCCAGAGGCCCAGTGCGCACGCCAGCGCCCTGGCGCTCACGGCGCCACGGTGAACCGAAACGTCCCCTGCGCGACGTACTGATCGTCAGCCGAGACGGCCTTCCACCTGACGGTGTAGGCGCCCGAGCCGATGGGGCGCAGCCGGGCCAGCATGGTCTTGCGGTCGAGATCGTCCAGGTCAACCCCGCCCTTGCCGTCGTCCACGCGGCGGCCGCGCTGATCGGTGACCGCCAGCGTGCTGGTCTTGGGATCGAGTTCGTCGTCGAACACCACGCGGACGACGCGTGGCGGCGTCTTGACGGTGCTGCCCGGCGCCGGCTCGGCGCGCACAAGCTTCGCGTGCGCGGCGGCGTCGGGCACGCTGCCCAGAACGGCGGCCATGAGGCCCACTGCCAGGAGCAGCATACCCATCGACCCTGGCGCGCGTGGCGTGTGTCTCAGCATGCTGGGCTCCGCTCCTACAAACGACGCTCCCGGTGGACGCGTTCCCGACCGCGTCTGGGGATCCTTGCGGTCCGATTCCGGCGAGGCGGGCGCGCTCAGCCGAACACCTCGAGGAGACGGCGGAGCCCCTCTCCCGTGTCCCTGCCCAAGACCACCCTGAGCGTTCGGCGGCCGCGCTGCTGAAGAGCCCGAAGGTCCCCCAGCGCCTGGGCCCGGAGCAGATCCGCGAAGGAGTAGTCTGTCTCCGGTACAGCCAGGGCATCGGCCGGATCGTCAACGAGCTGCAGGAACACGCCCGTATCGGGTCCGCCCTTGTGGAGCTGCCCCGTGGAGTGGAGGAACCTCGGCCCATAGCCCGCGGTCGTCGCCACCCGGAGGCGATCACGGAGCCTCAGTCGGATGTCGGTCAGGACATTGGTGATCTCAGCCGCAGGCGCCAGGTAGGCCTGCAGGCCAATGTAGTCGCCGGTCCGGATGCGCGAGAGCCAGTCCCGGATGGTCTGCGCCGGCGCCGCGAATTGGTCCACCGCGAGAGCCGCAACTTCACCTGACGGCTGAGCACCCGTTGTCCCTTCCCCCATCATCGCCTCGCGGGCCAGGTCCTTGGCGAGCTGGACGTCGGGCTGGTCGAACGGGTTGATGCCCAGCACCGCGCCCGCCGCGGCCGTGGCCACCTCCCAGCGAAAGAACTCCCCGCCGAGCGCGGATCGCTGCGGCACCCACATGTGGATGACCGGGTGTCCAGCGGCCTCGAGGGCGTCAACGCGGGCGTCCAGATCGCCCACCGCGTCATCGACCAGCCTGATGTACGCGAAGACGCGGTCCGTGGCGTAGGCCGTCGGCCCGGCGGCGGGCTCATCGCAGACCGGCACGATGCCCCGGCCGCCCTTGCCCGTGCTCTCGGCGACGAGTTGCTCGATCCAGGCCGGCAGCGACGCCAGCGAGGGCGAGGCGAAGATCGTAAGCTTGTCGCGGCCGGCCAGCGCGAGCTCACCGAGCGCGGCGCCAAGCGCCAGGCCAGGGTTCTCGTGCGCCGGGACTGACGCGGCGCAGGCATCGGCCATCATCTGACCCCAGCGCACGAGCCCCTCGATGTCGCTGCCGATCAGCGCGGCGGGCGCCAGCCCGAACACCGACAGCGCGGAGTACCGGCCGCCGACTTCGGGCGGGGCGAGGAAGGTGCGTCGGAATCCCCGCTCTCGCGCCTCGCGCGAGAGCGGGGTATTGGGATCGGTGATCGCCACGAAGTGGTCGCCAGGCCTGTCGGCCGCAGCAGCGGTCACAGCCCAGAAGTATCTGAAGAACGACAGCGTCTCGGTCGTCGTGCCGGACTTGCTTGAAACAATGAAGAGCGTCCGCCGCACGTCGGTGCGCGCCTTGACGGCGCGCACAGCATCGGGATGCGTGCTGTCGAGCACGATCAGCTCGGGCCATCCCGCGGCGTGGCCGAAGGTGGACTGCACCACCTCTGGCGCGAGGCTGGATCCTCCCATGCCCAGCAGCACGACGTGCTGCACGCCTTCGGCGCGCATCTCATCGGCGAAGGCGGCCAGCGTCTCGAGATCCGCAGTCATCGCCCCCGGCAGCTCAAGCCAGCCCAGCCGGTCTGCGAGCTCAGGAAGCGGCTGTGGCGACCAGAGCGTGAAGTCCCTCTCCCACAGGCGGCGGCCGAATGCGGTGCGCTCCCACTCGGCCAGCCTGGCCTCCACGCGCGCGGCGCCTTCGGTGTGCAGTGACAGCGACTGACCGGCGGGCGGCAACAGCGAGCTCATCGGTGTGGTCTCCTCTCCAGCGGGCCGCAGCGAGTGCACGACGGCTCGCAGGGCTCCACGTGGATCGTGACGTCGGTCCCGGGCAGGACCTCTTCGATGTGGCGCTCGAGATCATCGGTCAGCGCGTGGGATTCGCCGACCGTCAGTATCCGGTGCACCACCAGGTGCAGGTCGAGGAAGCGATCGGCCCCGGCCTGACGCGTGCGCATCGCGTGGTAGTCGACGATCTCGTCCCGGTGCGCGTCCAGGATCGCCTGGATGTTCGCGACGTCGCCGCGCGGCAGCCGCGCATCCATCAGGCCGCCGATCGACCGGCGGTAGAGTCCCACCCCCATCCACAGGATGTTGGCGCCCACCAGGATGGCCGCGATCGAGTCCAGCGGTGTCCACCCCGTCGCTGCGACGAGCCCTACGCCCAGGAGCACCCCGACCGTCGTGAGCACGTCGGACAGCAGGTGCCTGGCCGAGGCCTCCAGCGCGATCGAGCGCTCGGCGCGCGAGATGCGCAGCAGCACCGCGGCGACGACCAGGTTGGCCAGGCCCGCCGCCGCGAGCAGCGCCAGCCCGAGCGGCAGGTGCTGGAGCGGCTGCGGGTGGATGAGCCGGTTGACCGCGACCGCGCCGATCACGATCCCCGCGATGCCGATCATGGCGGCCTCGGTGGCGCTGCTGACGTACTCGGCCTTGGCATGGCCGTATGGATGACGGTCGTCGGGCGGGCGCGTCGCGACGATCAGGCTGATCAGCGCGATGTTCGCGGCCACCACGTTGACCAGCGACTCGGCGGCGTCGGAGAGAAACGCCACCGAGCCGGTCACCAGGTAGGCCGCGAGTTTGGTGAGCAGGATGGCCAGGCCGGCGACCAGCGAGATCACGCCAGCCCGGACCTTGAGCGGAGTCGCGGCGGCAGGCGTCTGCGTGGTCTCCGAGGTCTGTGGCACTCCCTCATCTTACGGCGCGGGAGCGGCGCGGGCCAGCGCGTCGAATCATGTTTCTGTAGTGTGATGTCTCTCCAAACAGGAGGACTCGGATGGCGCATGTGCCGTTCAGGCTGGCGGACGTCTTCGCGGAGCGGCCGCTGGCCGGGAATCAGCTGTGCGTGGTCCCGGATCCGGGCCCGCTCGATGCGGCGACCATGCAGGCGCTGGCGCGCGAGATCGGGTTTTCGGAGACGACGTTCGTCACCGAGACCGGCGCGGACCGCTATCGCATGCGGATCTTCACGCCCGATTCGGAGCTGCCCTTCGCCGGACACCCGACGCTGGGCACGGCGTTCGTGCTCGCGGCTGAGGGTCGGACCAGAACACGCGTCACGCAGGAGACCGCCGGCGGCACCGTGGAGGTGGACGTGGACCTGGCCGGTCACTTCGCCCGGATGCGCCAGATGGCGCCGTCGTGGGGCGACGAGGTCGGCGATCGCGCCACGCGGCAACACCTGGCAGGTACTCGTTGGCGGCGGGGTCTACGTGGTCGGCGAGGGGATGTTCCGGCTGGACGCCGCGGCGCGCCGGAGGGAACCCCGCGGACCACCGCGAAGCCCAGCACTCGATCACGGTGACGAGAGGCGGTCGGCCAGATGGATGCGGTGGGCCAGGATCAGGCGGGGCTGCGCGCGGCGCGTGAGGAGCTGGAGGCGTTCCTGGCGGCCCATCCCGCCTACGCCTCGACGCGCATCCTTGACGACCTGCGGGCCCGCGACTATCGCCTCCTCGACGACCTCGGGCACGTCTACCTGGACTATACGGGCGGCAGCCTCTACGCGGAGAGCCAGATCAGAGCGCATGCGGACCTGCTGGCCTCGCGCGTCCTGGGGAATCCCCACTCGACCAACCCCACCTCGCTGGCCGCCACCGAGATGGTCGAGCGGGCACGGGCGGCGGTGCTCCGGTTCTTCAACGCGCCGCCCGAGGAGTACGCGGCGATCTTCACGCCGAACGCCACGGGCGCGCTCAAACTCGTGGGCGAGGCGTACCCCTTCGACGCGGCGCGCCGGTACGTGCTGACCTTCGACAACCACAACTCGGTCAACGGCATCCGCGAGTACGCGCGCGCCCGCGGCGCGACGGTCGCGTATGTGCCGGTGGCGCCCCCGGACCTGCGCGTGGAGAAGTCGCGGCTGCTCGCCGAGCTCGACCGCGGTGGGCCGGGGCTGTTCGCCTACCCGGCCCAGTCGAACTTCTCCGGCGTCCAGCATCCGCTGGAGTGGATCGCGCTGGCGCAGTCGAGGGGGTTCGAGGTCTTGCTCGACGCCGCGGCCTTTGTCCCGACCAACCGGCTCGACCTGCGCCGGGTCACGCCCGACTTCGTCAGCCTGTCGTTCTACAAGATGTTCGGATACCCCACCGGGATCGGGTGCCTGATCGGACGGCGCGAGGCCCTGGCGCGACTCCGCCGGCCGTGGTTCGCGGGCGGCACCATCACCGTGGCCTCGGTGCAGGGCGACCGCCACTACCTCGCCGATCCGCCGGCCGCGTTCGAGGACGGCACGCTCAACTACCTGGGTATCCCGGCCGTGGAGATCGGCCTGCGGCACCTGGAGGCTGTCGGGATCGAGGTGATCCACGAGCGCGTCCGGTGCCTGACCGCCTGGCTACTGGACAGGCTCACCGGGCTCCGGCACCGCAGCGGAGCCCCGCTCGCGCGCGTGTACGGCCCCGTGGACATGACTATGCGGGGAGGCACCGTCACGTTCAACGTCTACGGCCCGTATGGCGATCCGATCGACCACCGCGTCGTCGAGGCGCAGGCCAACGCGGCCGGTATCTCGCTGCGGACCGGCTGCTTCTGCAATCCCGGGGGAGGCGAGATGGCGCTCGGGCTCTCGCAGGATGAGCTCGCGGCCTGCTTTACGGGCGCGCAGAACCGGTTGACGCTCGACGATTTCCGGCAGTGCATCACACCCAAGGGCTCGGGAGCCGTGCGGGTGTCGCTGGGGATCGCCAGCACGTTCGGCGACGCGCATCACTTCGCGCGGTTTGCCGAAGGCTGGCGCGGGTAGCGCCTGAGAGCGCTGCGTGACCGAGCCCGCGACCCCGCGGCGAGCACCGCATCCGGCGCTGGACGAATTCCACGCGCCCGTGCGGGCGTGGTTCGCCGCGTCGTTCGAGGCGCCCACACGCGCGCAGGAGCTCGGCTGGCCCGTCATCCGGGCGGGTGAGTCGGCGCTGATCATCGCGCCGACCGGATCGGGTAAGACGCTGGCCGCCTTCCTCGCGGCGATCGACCGCGTGATGTTTGAGCCTCCGCCAGCGGCCTACGCCCGCTGCCGCGTGCTGTACATCTCGCCGCTGAAGGCCCTGGCGGTTGACGTGGATCGCAACCTGCAGGCGCCGCTGGCCGGGATCGCCCGGTTCGCCGAGCGCGCAGGCGCGGTGGCGCAGATGCCCGCGGTCGCGGTTCGCACCGGCGACACGCCGCCTGGGGAGCGCGCGCGGTTCATCCGGCAGCCTGCCGATCTCCTGATCACCACGCCCGAGTCGCTCTACCTGATGCTGACGAGCCGGGCCCGCGAGGCGCTGCGCGCGGTCCGCTGGGTGATCGTGGACGAGGTGCACGCGCTCGTCGGCACGAAACGCGGCGCGCACCTGGCGCTCTCGCTGGAACGCCTCGCGGCGATCGTGTTGCAGCCGCTGCAGCGCATCGGGCTGTCGGCCACGGTCCGGCCTCACGAGGAAGCCGCCCGGTTCCTGGGCGGGTTCGACGACGCCGGGACGCCCCGACCGGTGCAGATCGTGGACGCCGGCCGGATCAAACGGCTCGACCTAACCGTGGAGGTCGCGGTCGAGGATATGGCCCGCCTGGGCGAGGCAGCGGACGCCCCGGGCAGGCCGGACTCGGAAGGGCAGGGGCCGGCGAGCATCTGGCCGGCCGTGCACCCGCGCATCCTCGAGCTGGTCCGGCAGCACCGCTCCACGCTGATCTTCGTCAACAGCCGCCGGCTGGCCGAGCGCCTGGCCAGTGCGCTCAATGAGCTGGCCGGCGAGGTCGTCGCACACGCGCATCATGGGTCGCTCTCCAAGGAACGGCGCCTCGCCATCGAGGAACGGCTGAAGGCCGGCGACCTGCCCGCGCTGGTCGCCACGTCGTCGCTCGAGCTCGGCATCGACATGGGCGCAATCGACCTGGTCATCCAGGTCGAGGCGCCGCCCAGCGTGACGAGCGCCATCCAGCGCATCGGCCGGTCGGGCCACACGCTCGATGCGCCGAGCACCGGCGTCATCCTGCCGAAGTACCGCGGCGACCTGCTGGCCTGCGCCGCGCTCACCGGGCAGGTGCGCGCGGGCGCCGTCGAAGCCGTCTGCTACCCGCGGCTGCCGCTCGATGTCCTCGCCCAGCAGATCGTCGCGATGGTCGCCGCGGACGAGTGGCGGGTGGACGACCTCGAGCACACCGTCCGGCGCGCGGCGCCGTTCCAGGACCTCAGCCGCGCCTCGTTCGAGGGCGTGCTCGACATGCTGGCCGGCCGCTACCCCTCCGATGAGTTCGCCGACCTACGCCCCCGCATCGTCTGGGACCGCGCGACCGGCCTGCTGCGGCCGCGCGAGGGCGCCAAGCGCGTCGCCATCGAGAACGGCGGCACGATTCCCGACCGCGGCCTGTACGGGGTGTTCCTGGCCGGGGCGGAGCCCGGGCGCGGCCGCGTGGGCGAGCTCGACGAGGAGATGGTGTTCGAGAGCCGCCCGGGCGACACGTTCATCCTGGGCGCCAGCACGTGGCGGATCGAGGAGATCACGCACGACCGGGTCCTCGTGTCGCCGGCGCCGGGTGAGCCCGGACGGATGCCGTTCTGGCACGGGGACATCTCGGGACGGCCGCTCGAGTTCGGCCGCGCGATCGGCGCGATGACGCGAACGCTGCTGGAGATCCCTGAGGCCGCTGCGATCCGGCGCCTGATCGAGCAGCATGCGCTGACCGAGACTGCGGCGCGCAACCTAGTCCAGTACCTGTACGACCAGGTCGAGGCCGCGGGCGCGGCGCCCGACGACCGGACGCTGGTGGTCGAGCGCTTCAAGGACGAGATGGGCGACTGGCGGGTCTGCGTGCTGTCGCCATTCGGCGGCCGCATCCACGCGCCGTGGGCGATGGCGATCGGCGCACGCGTGCGGCGGCGGTACGGCGTCGAGCTGGACATCCTCTGGACCGACGACGGCATCGTGGTGCGCTTCCCCGACGTCGACCAGCCGCCGCCGACCGACCTGCTCTTTCCCGACGCGGACGAGGTCGAGGACCTGGTCGTCGAGCAGCTCGGCGCCGGCACCGGTGCGCGGCAGGCTCAGCTCGGCGCGCCGGCGACCGCGCTGTTCGCGTCGCGGTTCCGCGAGGCCGCCTCGCGCGCGCTGCTGCTGCCCCGGCGCTTTCCCGGCCAGCGGGTCCCGCTGTGGCAGCAGCGCAAGCGCGCCGCCGACCTGCTGCGGGCCACCGCGCGGTTCGGGTCGTTCCCCATCATCCTGGAAGCCTACCGCGAGTGTCTGCGCGACGTCTTCGACCTCTCCGGCGTGCGGGAGCTGCTGCGCGCGGTCGCGGGCCGGGAGGTGCGCGTGGTGACCGTGGACACGCGCACGCCCTCGCCGTTTGCCGCGGCGCTGCTGTTCACCTACATCGCCAACTTCATGTACGAGGGTGATGCGCCGCTGGCCGAGGCCCGGGCCCAGGCGCTGCTGGTGGACCCGGCGCAGCTGCGCGACCTGCTGGGCGTCGTCGAGCTGCGGGAGTTGATCGACGGCGAGGCGCTGGATGCCCTGGAGCTCTCGCTCCAGCACCTGACGCCCGAGCGCGCGGCCCGGCACCCCGACGGGCTCTGCGACCTGCTGCGCGACCTCGGCGACCTGTCGCTCGAAGAGATCCGGGCGCGTGCGGATCAGGGCGCCGAGGTCGCGGCCTGGGTCGAGCGCCTGGAGCACGAGCGGCGGGTCGTGCGCCTCGAGATCGCCGGCGAGCCGCGCTACGTGGCGGTCGAGGATGTGGCGCGCTACCGCGACGGGCTGGGCATTCCGGCGCCGCCCGGGGTACCGGCCGCGTTCCTGGAACCGGCGCACGAGCCCCTGGGCGATCTCGTCGCCCGCTACGCGCGGACGCACGGGCCCTTTGCCGCGCACGAACCGGCGCGCCGCCTCGGGCTCGACGTCCCCGCGGTGACGGCCGTGCTCCGCCGGCTCGAGGCCGCCGGCCGCGTCGTCTCCGGGGAGTTCCGCCCGCATGGGACAGGCCGTGAGTGGTGCGAGGCCGGCGTCCTGGCTACGCTGCGGCGGCGGTCGCTCGCGCGGCTGCGCCACGAGGTCGAGCCGGTCGAGCCGGCGGCGCTGGGCCGCCTCTACCTCGAGTGGCACGGCATCACCGCGAAGCGCCGCGGCCAAGAGGGACTGCTGACGGCGCTGCGCGGGCTACAGGGCGCGGCGCTGCCGGCGTCGGTCTTCGAGCGCGACATCCTCCCGGCCCGACTGACCGACTACGATCCGCGCATGCTCGATACGCTCACCGCGTCGGGCCAAGTCGTGTGGATGGGCATCGAGCCGCTCGCGCCGCGCGACGGCCGGATCCGTCTGTTCCTGGCCGAGCAGATGCCGCTCCTGCTGACGCCGCCCCCGGGTCCTCCGCCGGACGGTCCCGCACACCGGAAGATCCGCGACGCGCTCCGCGCGCGCGGTGCCCTGTTCTTCCCTCAGCTCCTGCAGGCGATTGGCGGCGGGTTCGTCCCGGACGCGCTGCAGGCGTTGTGGGATCTGGTGTGGGCCGGTGAGATCACCAACGACACGCTCGCGCCGCTGCGCGGCTATGTGAACCCGCGGCGCCGGCGGATGCGCGATGGATCGTCGACGCGCGCGCGCCTGCAGCGCCCCGGTCTCGTCGACGCGGGCCTGGGGCTCCCCGCCGAAGCATCGGGCCGGTGGTCGCTGGTCGGCAGCCTAGTCATCCGCGAGCCGACGGTCACCGAGCGAGCCGCCGCACGCGTCCGGCAACTGCTCGAACGGCACGGCGTGCTCACGCGCGAGGCGATCGCAGCCGAGGGGCTCGACGGCGGATTCACCGCGGCCTATGGCATCCTCAAGGCCATGGAAGACGCCGGCCGCGTGCGCCGCGGCTACTTCGTGGCCGGACGAGGGGCCACGCAATTCGCGCTGCCCGGCGCGGTCGACCGGCTGCGGGCCCTGCGCGAGCCGGTCGCCGCCGGGGCCGTGCTGCTGGCTGCCACCGATCCGGCAAACCCGTACGGGGCGGCCATCCCCTGGCCCGAGCGGCAGGGCGGAAGTGGAGGCCGGCGGCCGGCGCGATCGGCGGGCGCCTTCGTGGTGCTCGTCGACGGCGCGCTGGGTGCCTGGCTCGCACCAAGAGAGCACCAGATGCTGACGTTCTTCGATGCGGCCGGCGATCGCGCGGAGGCCCTCGCGCGCGCCGTGGCCCGATGCCTGTCGCGCGACGCAGGAGTCGGCCCGGCAGGTGCGCTGTCGCTCGAGGAGATCGACGGACAGGCCGCTGCCGAGTCCCCGTTGGCGCGCGCGCTCCGCGAAGCGGGATTCGCGGCGACCCCGCGCGGCTTCCTCTGGCGCGCGCAGGCCGGGTAGCTGTCTATCGCGCCCCCAACACCCCCTGCGCGATGCGCGCGCTCAAGACCGCGAAGACCGCGATCTCGAAGGCGACCGTGAGCAATCCGTACAGCGCCAGGGAGCCGCTGCGAGAGACGCCGCTCGCCGGCCGGCCGCGCGCCCGAACCCAGGCCATCAGCGCCCGCCGGGCACGGGGCTCCAGACCCGGCTCGCCCAGCATCTCGCTCAGCAGGTAGGCCCCGTCGGTCCGCAGCGCGGGGAGCAGGTTCCAGACAGTGCGCAGCAGGGCCGCGGTCGCCACCGACCACGAACGATCGTCCAGACCCGGGACGATCCAGCCCGCAAAGAGCGCCGCGGATCCCAGCAGCCCGTCTGCCAGCGGCCCGGCTGCGGCGATCTTCAAGCGCGCGCGTCGCGGCAGCAGGATGAGATCTGGGATCTCGATACACAGCAGGACCCGCCACCGCTGCTGGGCGATGCTGATACTGCGTACACGTCCGCCGTGTAAGAGGGCCGCCATCCCGTGCGCGAGCTCATGCCCGACCCCCATCAGCCATGCGAGCGACACGGTGACCGGCAGGCCATCCCACAGCCGTGCCAGGGACAGGGATGCGTGAAGCGCATCGCTGCGCCCCAGGGCTCCCAGGGTGCCTCCGACGACGAGCCCCGCGAGCGCGGCGGTGATCAGGCTCGGTGGAACCAGCTTCAGCAGCCCGCAGAGCGGCTCCAGCAGGGGTGTGGGATCGAAGAGACGCACCCTCCGGGTGTTCCCCCGGGTGCTCGCGCGCGTGTTCCCGAGCGCGGTCCCGCGGGTGCTCGCACCCGCTGGGGGCACCGATGCAGCGGGCCCTTCCAGAACGCCCTCCTCCGCCAGGCGCGCGACGAACCGCGCGACCAGCGGGGCGGCATCCACCTCAGGACGTCGTGCCCGGACAGCCGTCTCCAGGTCGGTCAGCGTCCGGGCGCCGTCGCACAGGGAGAGGAGCAAGGCCGCCGGCTCATCGACCAGGAGATGCCGACCCTCGGGCGTCCGGATGATCCAGGCCCCTGCCCGCCGGGCAATCTCCACGGGCCGCACCGTGACGCCAGCCCGAAGTCGCGGACGCTGCGGGGACGAGGTCAGTTCGTCCACCGGAACCGCGTCACCGCCACCACGCTCCCAGCGACACCCCACGCGGCCAGTACGGCCAGGTCGGTCAGAACCTCGTGGAGCCCGACCCCGGCGGCCGCCGCGCGGATCCCGTGGAGGAAGTATGTGAGCGGCAGCCCCTTCGCAAGGTACCCCAGGATCTCCGGGAGCCGGTCGGTCGGAAAGTACGCGCCGCTGAGGAACGTCATGGAGAAGAACAGCAGCGACGCGATCGAGCCAGCGCTCTCCACCGAGGGCGCGAGCCCGCCGATCGCCAGCCCGGATGCCAAGAACGCCGGAATGCCGACGGCCAGAACCGCGACGAGCGTCAGGACATCCGCGGAGAGGCGGGCGCCGAACAGGAGCACGCCGAGCCCCGCCAGTTCGACGCCGACGCACAAGACGACGAGCGCGCGCAGGAGCATGTGCGCCGCCACGAACTGCCAGGCGGGAATGGGCACCAGGGCGAGCCGTTTGAGGAAGCCGCTGCGGCGGTGGTGGGCGACCACCACGCCGACGCTGTAGAACGACATGGAGGCCAGGACCATCCCCAGCAGGCCGGGGATCAGGAACTGCACGTGCCCCGGCCGCTGAAACACGCTGCCGAGCAGCGCCAGGAGGAACGCCGGGAAGAAGAACGTCCAAAAGACGGCCTGGGGCGTTCGCCGGAACAGCCTGGCTTCCATGACGAGCGCGGCCCACACGTGCCTCATGGCGGGCCGCTCGCTTTCCCGGCATCGTCCGTGAGCGCCAGGAAGACCCCTTCGAGGCCTCCCCGGCCCATCGCGGCGACCTCCGCCGGCGGCCCGGTGGCGATGACTCTCCCGCGGTGGACAATCGCCACGCGGTCGCACAGCGCCTGGGCTTCCTCGAGGTGATGGGTGGCGAGCAGCACGGTCCGGCCCTGAGCCTTGAGGTCTCTGATCATCCCCCACAACGCCTGACGGGCATGGGCATCCAATCCGGCCGTGGGCTCGTCCAGCACCACGAGCTCCGGCTCCCCGACAAGCGCCAGGGCGAGGAGGAACCGGCGACGCTGGCCACCCGACAGCCGCCCGTACATCCTTGCTGCCTCAGACGTGAGCCCAACGCGGTCGAGGAGGACCGGGATGGCTGCCCGGCGGGGATAGAAGGAGCCAAGGAACATCAGCGCCTCAGCGAGTCGCATGTACGGGTTGAAGACCTCTTCCTGGAGCTGCACCCCGATGCGCCTCCTGAGATTCAGATTGTCGCGGTGGGGATCGAGCCCGAGCACGCGAATCGAACCGGCGTCAGGCCGCAGCAGCCCGACCATGGTTTCAATGGCCGTCGTCTTCCCGGCACCATTGCGCCCCAGGAGGCCGTAGACTTCTCCGTGCCTAACGACGAGATCCAGCCCATCGAGGGCCACAACCGACCCGTATCGCTTGCGCAGGCCCGAGATCTCTATAGATGGATGCGCCACGGCTCTATCCTTTCGGCCGGCCTATAGCGACGGCATACAGCGCGCTGGCATGCACACCATCCAGCCCCAGCGCGGCATCCAGCGCGGCGTCGTCCCAACCGCCGAGGGCCACGGCCCCCAGGCCCAGGGCGGCCCCGGCCAGATATGCGTTCTGCGCCATGTGTCCAGCCTCGAGGAGCACAAAGCGATACCCCCTGCCCCCATACACCTCGGCCGTACGCTCGAAGACCGCCGCCAGCACGATCAGCAGACCGGCGCGCTCGACGAGCGCCGGGTACGCGCAGGCGGCGAGCAGCCCGCTCAGGGGCATCGTGGGTTCAGGCAGCATCTCTGCGGCGCCGTGGCGGGAGGGCTCGTAATGGTACGGTCCATGCCCCCGGCCATCGGGCGGCGTCGGCAGCCAGAAGAAGGTCTCGATCGGATAGCGTGCGCCGGCAGATGGGGCTGTTCGTCTGCGATGCTCTGCGCCGTCGGCAGGCAGCAGGCCGGCCGTCGCCCACAATATCGTCGACGTCTCCTCCCAGCGCAGCGGCGACCCGGCGAACTCCCTCGCCGACCGCCTGGCCAGCAGCGTGTGCCGCAACGACGCGGAGAGACCGTCGCTGCTCAGCGGCTCAGGCAGCGCCAGGAACGGCCGGCGTCGGAACTGCCAGGCAGATGGCCGTTCCATGCGCACGGGCGCCGCGGCCCGACGCCTGACCTCAGTCCACTCCATGGATCGCCACTTGCTATTCTGGTGAAAGACCATCCAGAGCGGCTGGTCCGGGGCCAGGCGGGCGTCGAACCGCGTCATGGTCTCCTCACGGAAACGGATGGGGATAGGGGTTGAGATCACACCCAGGATCGCACCCGAGCCTGGCGGGGACATCCCAGAGGCGTGGGCTGCCGAGAAACCGGTGGGCGTGCGAAGGTGCAATGTCAGCCATCCCCGGGACGAGGACCTTCATGGCCACGAACCCGCAGGCGGAGAGCTCAGGGGTGGTCAGATCGACGGCGACTGCTCTCAAGTCGCACCGCGCGAGACGCTCCAGGCACCAGGCCAGGTCCACAGCCTGGTTATGGCTCAGGTCTGGCAGCTCGTCAAGCTCTGCTGGGGACCGGAGGGTGTGCACCAGGAAGTCGAGGTGTGCCAGGGACCGTGGCTGCCCGAACAGCCGGACGTGGTCGGGAAACCGGCGGACATTCTCGAACCCAGGGCCTGGATTGAATCCGACCCCGCCGCCCATCTGACGGAGCCACGCCCGCGTCTGGATCGCCTCCAGCCATGCCTTGAGCAGTGCCGCCGCCGGATCGAGATGCGCGGCGGCACCCACGGCGGCAACGCCGCGGTCGGCTCCGGGATCGAGGACCATGGCGAGCACGACCGGCACGTCGGTGTCCGTTGGGAGCAGGCGAAAGACAAAGGACAGCCCGCTGTGCCAGAAACGCTCCCGCGCCAGTTGCGCCAGGGGCCCGTGGCCGGGAAGGCGCACAGGCGTCGTCGGGAGCTGTCGCCACCAGGTGAGGGCGAAGGCGTCGCGCTCGATCGCCTCGAGGAGGCCGGCCAGGAGCACGGCGTCCCGGTTGGTGCCGCAGGCCAGACCGGTCGACGTCGTGGGACCGATGTCGACCAGCCACCGGCCGGACGGCGGAGCCAAGCACACCCGCTTCGCCGGGACCGAGACCGGCCGGCCCGTGGCCAGGTCCCATCCCTGCACCCACTCGAGCACCGTGTCATCCGCCAGCCTGATGTACGGCAGCCCGGCCGACCACTGCGCGTCAGAGAACAGCTCGTAGGACTCGGTGGCAGGACCGTCCACCTCCTGCCACGAGGCCACCCGCAGGCGAGCCGGGTCGAGCCGGCGGGCGGCGTAACGCTCAAGGGCCTCGCCGACCGCCCGTGCTGCAGCCTGCGGCCAACCGAGCCCTACGCCTCCGGCATCGAGCGCGCTCGGACCGGTGTGGCCTGGGCCCGCGACCGGGACGGCTCCCGCCGCAGCCACACACGTGACAGACGGCTCCTCGGAGGCGCGCGGGACCTCCGAAAGGCGCCCGATGGGCCCTGCCAGCGGACTGATCAGACGGCGGGCACACCGGAGCGTCTCGGAGGCCTGCGTATGGTCGCGTTCGGCCGCGAGCGCGCGCAGCATCAGGCCGTCCCTGCCGCGGGAGCGCCACCAACCCCGGCGCATGCCGCGCAGCGCGGCAGGGCCAGGACATCGGTCCGATCCCACTCGAGCGTTCGCAGGTGAATCCTCACGATCGCATCGATCATGGGCCCCCGGTCAATCCCGATGAGGAACTTCACGGTCTCGGCCGCGGCGACGCCGGCCACCAGGTGGCCGGTGCCCGGCAGCATAGGTCGGCTGCCCGCGCGCAGGAGCTGCTCCGGCACCCTGCCCAGGGCGTCTGCCCGCCCGTGGAGGCAGGCGAGACAGGCGGATCGTCCAGGGAGGACCAGCGGCCCAAGATAGGCCTCGATGCCGTCGCTGGCAACAGGCAGCCACGGAGTGCCGGTCGTCAGGCTGAGGGCGTTCACGCGCCCAAGCGCCCGGTCCCTGAGCCCGGCGGCGAACGCGACCACCAGCGTCGCCCGCGCGATCTGCCTCGGGGCGTCGGAGGACTCAAGGGCGGTTGCCGGGTCGCCCAACGCAATCGTTGCGATCCCGCAGTCGCGGACGATCTGGTCGAATGTACGGGCGATCGGGTCGGTACCGCAGACCGCCACCAGGGCACCGGCGAGGCGGGATCGGCCTTCAGCGCGAGACTCCCCGCCGGCCAACGCCCGCAGGCACTCATCCAGCTCAGACGGCGCACCGGTATCGGCGGATTCGAGGTGCACGGCATCGGAGAGGAGCCCCTGGTCCAGCAGTCGAGTCATGAAGGCGAGCGCCTCCTCACGGACACCCTCGGGGAGCGCACCGCAGATATCTCCCACCGTCTGCCGTCCATCCAGAAGCGGAACGAGACGCAAGAGCAGCGGGACGACCCCGACCCCGGAGAGACGCACCGCTCTCCCCAGCGACCTCAGTTCCACGCTGTGCTCCCCCACCGAGTAGATCGACCAATAGCGGCCGAGGAGCGGTCTCGAGCGAAGGCGGGTCGTCACGCGAGCCTCCTTCCAAGATCGCGCGGGAGTCTCTCAGCAGTCTCTCGTCTGGCCTGCGGGGTAGGCGCCGGGCCGTTCTGGGACGTCCCCAACCCCAGCGCCGCCCCGCAGCATGTAGCGGACACCCGTCTGGCGTTGCCGCCCTACATGATGTCGCCGCCAATGCAGCAACAGCAGCAGCAACAACAGCCTGCACCGCCGCCGTCACCGTCGAACAGCACGTCTCCCTCCTCCAGCTCGAGGATCTCTAGGTCCATGACCATCACCTCCTCCCAGGTGCCCTGCTGCCTGCGATCATGACGACGGGACCTCACCGCCGTCTGTCCCATCTATCGGCAGATCGCGGAGGTGGCTACGGGGCCTCGCACGCTCGAAGCAGTGCACCGGCCGGGCAGGACGCCCACGAGTCGCTCCGCAGAGGGGGTTTTGCAGACCCCAGTGAAGAAAATTCCTTTTGCGAGGAATCACATCTCAGGAGCGTGGCGCACATGGCTCTGTCCGCTGTGACGGTCGCGCGCCGACCCCGCCGGCTGGCCCGGGCGGCCGTGCTCGGCGCAGGCGTCATGGGCAGCACCATCGCCGCCCATCTGGCCAACGTGGGCGTGCCGACCCTGCTGCTCGATATTGTCCCCCCGGCCCTGACCGACGAGGAGAAGCGGCGCGACCTCACCCTGGAGTCCCCCGACGTCCGCAATCGCTTCGCCCGGCAGGGTCTGGAGCGCGCCGTTAAAGCGCAGCCCGCCGCCTTCTACACCGCCGAGCGGGCCGGACTGCTGACCACCGGTAACTTCGACGACCACCTGGCAAAGGTCGCCGATGCCGACTGGGTCATCGAAGCGGTCGTGGAGGACCTGGACATCAAGCAGGATCTCCTGGCCCGGGTCGAACGGCACTGGCGTCCGGGCATGATCGTGAGCACGAACACCTCAGGCCTGCCCGTCGCGGACGTCGTGGCGCGGTCGGGCGCGGAGTTCCGAGCCCACTTCGTGGGGACGCACTTCTTCAATCCGCCGCGCTACATGAAGTTGCTCGAGGTGATCCCGACCCCGCAGACCGAAGGCTGGGTCGTCGAGCGCGTGGCGGCGTGGGGCGAGCGGATGCTCGGCAAAGGTGTGGTCTACGCCAAGGACACGCCCAACTTCATCGGCAACCGCATCGGCACCTACGGCCTGCTCAAGACCATCCACCTGATGATGGAGCTCGACCTCGAGGTGGACGAGGTCGACGAGCTCACCGGGCCGCTGGCCGGCCGGCCGCGCAGCGCGACGTTCCGCACGTGCGACCTGGTCGGCCTCGACGTGCTGCTGAAGGTGGCGGCCAACGCGCACCGCAACCTGCCCCACGATCCGGAGCGCGAGGTCTACGTGCCCCCGGCGTTTGTCACGCAGATGGCCGAGCGCGGATGGCTCGGCGAGAAGACCGGCGGCGGGTTCTACCGGCGCCGGGACGGCGAGATCCTGACGCTCGACTACCGGACGTTCGAATACCGGACGCGCAAGCGCCTCGCCACGCCGTCGCTGGAAGGCGCCCGGAACCTGCCCGACCCGCCGGCCCGCCTGGCCGCGGCGCTCGCCGCGCCGGACAAGTACGGCGAGTTCCTGCGCCGGCTGGTCGCCGCGACGTTCCTCTACACGGCGCGCCTGATCCCTGAGATCAGCGACGACATCGTCAACGTCGACCGCGCGATCCGCTGGGGCTTCGGGTGGGAGCTGGGGCCGTTTGAGATGTGCGATGGCCTGGTGGTGGCTGGCGCCGCGGATCGCCTGCTCGGCGAGCTCGATGCGACGGCGCTGCCCGAGATCCTGCGAGCGGTCCGCGAGCATGGCACCGGCGCGTTCTACCGCGACGAGCCCGGCGGCCGCGCCTACTTCGACCTGGCGACGCGGGCGTATGCCCCCGAGCCCGGCGTGGGCGACCGGATCGTGCTGGCCCACGTCAAGCGGCAGGACCGCGTGGTCGAGAAGAATGCCGGCGCCAGCCTGGTCGATCTCGGCGACGGCGTCGCCTGCCTGGAGTTCCACACCAAGGTCAACGCCATCGGCGACGACATCGTGGCCATGGGCTACCGAGCGCTGGAGCGGCTGCGGACCGACTTCGACGCGCTGGTCGTCGGCAACCAGGGCCCGGACTTCTGCGCTGGGGCCAACATCATGCTGATGCTGCTCGAAGCGCAAGAAGGCAACTGGGACGACCTGGACCTCGCCGTCCGGCGGTTCCAGGGCTGGCTGATGGCCATGCGGCGGTCGCCCGCGCCGGTCGTGGTTGCGCCCTTCGGCCGCACGTTGGGCGGCGGGGTCGAGATCTGCTTCGCCGCGTCCCACGTGCAGGCCGCCGCGGAGACCTACATGGGCATGGTCGAACCGGGCGTGGGCTTGATCCCGGCCGGGGGCGGCTGCATGGAGATGGCCAGGCGTGCCGCGGCCCGCGTGCCCGATGACGCCCAGGCCGACCTGCTGCCGTTCCTGCGCTGGGCGTTCGAGACCATCGCGATGGTGAAGGTCGCGACCTCGGCCGAGGAAGCCCGGCGCCTGGGTCTGCTGCGGCCGTCCGACGGCATCACGGTCAACGGCGACCTCCTTTTGACCGACGCCAAGGCCGCGGCGCTTCGGCTGGTGCGGAGCCACTACCGGCCGGGGCCCGAACGGCCGATCACGGTCCTCGGGAACCGGGGGATCGCCGCCATCGAGTCCATCCTCTACATCATGCGGACCGGGAACCACATCACCGACCACGACGTCACCGTATCGAGGAAGCTCGGGCACGTCCTGTGCGGGGGCGCTGTGCCCGAGGGGACGAAGGTCTCGGCGGAGTACCTGCTCGACCTGGAACGCGAAGCGTTCCTGAGCCTGCTCGGCGAGCCCGCGACGCAGGACCGCATCCGCCACATGCTCCAGACCGGCAGGCCGCTGCGCAACTAGGGAGGAGTCGCCATGCGAGAGGCTGTCATCGTCTCGTCCGTCCGCACCCCGGTCGGCAAGGCGCCGCGCGGGACGCTGAGAGATACCCGCCCCGACGAGCTGGGTGCGCTGGCCGTACGCGAGGCGATCCGTCGGGTGGAAGGCCTCGACCCGCAGGAGGTCGAGGACTGCATCATGGGCTGCGCCATGCCCGAGGGCGAGCAGGGCCTCAACATGGCCCGGGTCGTGGCCCTGCGCGCCGGGCTGCCGGTCAGCACGGCGGGCATGACGATCAACCGGTTCTGCTCGTCAGGACTGCAGGCCATCGCGATCGCGGCCCAGCAGGTCATGACCGGACAGCACGAGGTGGTCGTCGCCGGCGGCACGGAGAGCATGAGCCTGGTGCCGATGCAGGGCTTCAAGTACGCGCCGAACCCCCACTTCGCCGAGCACTGGCCGGACGTCTACCTCTCGATGGGCCTGACCGCCGAGATCGTGGCGAAGCGCTACGAGATCTCGCGCGAAGAGCAGGATCGCTTCGCGCTTCGCAGCCACCGGAACGCCATGGCCGCCCAGCAGTCCGGCAGGTTCGACGATGAGGTCGTCCCGGTGCCCACGGTACGCTGGGTGGCGGAGAACGGACACCCGCGGCGGGAAGACGTCACGCTGACGATGGATGAGGGCGTGCGCGCCGACACGTCGCTCGATGCGCTGGCGAAGCTCAAGCCGGTGTTCGCGAAGGACGGCACGGTGACCGCCGGCAACTCGTCGCAGACCAGCGACGGCGCGGCCGCCTCGGTGGTGATGTCGGCCCGGCGCGCGCGGAAGCTGGGCGCCAGACCGCTCGCCGTCTTCCGCGCCTTCGCGGTGGCGGGCGTCTCGCCGGAGGAGATGGGCATCGGACCGGTCAAGGCCATCCCCAAGGCCCTGGCCCAAGCCAAGCTGCGGCTCGACGACATCGGCGTCATCGAGCTGAACGAGGCGTTCGCCGCTCAGGCGCTGGCGGTCATCAAGCTGGCCGGCCTGGATCTCGACCGGGTCAACGTCAACGGCGGCGCGGTCGCGCTCGGGCATCCCCTGGGCTGCACCGGCGCGAAGCTCACCACGACCCTGCTGCGCGAGATGCACCGGCGCGAGGCGCGCTACGGCATGGTCACCATGTGCATCGGCGGCGGGATGGGCGCGGCCGGCATCTTCGAGTTGCCCTAGGTCGCATCGCCTCAGGAAG
>JBBIOB010000011.1:0-62898 GCA_037443565.1 Armatimonadota bacterium
CGTCCACCTGCTGGGCGCCGACTGCGCCCTCGCGGTGGAGCTGCTCGATCCGCCGAAGGTCCTGCTGCGCACGAACCAGATTGGCCTCGAGGGCCGCGACGTTCGCGCGCGCGGCGAGCACCGCCTGCTCGGCGGCGGCGAGTTGGGCCCGGGCCTGATCGACCTGTTGGGCGACTTGCTGGGCCTGCCAGGTCTGGGCGATCTCCGCCTGGGGCACGCGGGCCCGCGCGGCGTCGAGCTGGGCCTGCGCCTGCGCCACCTGCGCCTCGACCTGACGGCGCTGCGCGCGCAGCGCCTGCTCCGCCTGTGCCACCCTGGCCCGCGCGGTTTCGACGGCCGCCCGCGCCTGGGCCAGCGCGGCGTCCATCTCGGCGGTGTCAAGCCGTGCCACGATCTGCCCGGCGCTCACCCCCGCACCTTCCGCCACCAGGAGCTGGGTGATACGCCCGGGGATCTTGCTGGCGACGTGCACTTCCGTGGCCTCGATCGTGCCCCAGGCCCGCAGCACGTCGTCGGGCGCGCGGCGCTCGAGATACTGCCAACCGCCGACTCCGGCGGCCACCACCAGGATGACGAGGACGGCCACGCGGCGTCTCATGATGCGCCTCCAGGGTCGCGTACCCGATTCAGCACGCCCGTGAGGAACAGCTGCACGTGCTCACGGACCATCGTCTCGTAGGCCTCGGGCCTCATCCTGACGCCTCCGAGCACCTCGTTGACCATCACGGATGTGATCATCAGCATCGGCAGCGCCCGTGCCGCGACCGACGGGTTGAGGTTTGACCGGTAGAGGCCGGTGCGCATGCCGTCCCGGAGGTGTGCCTCCAGGGGCTCGGCAGCCGCCAGGGGGAGGAGCCGCATATACTCCCGGCGTGCCGCCGTGTTCAAGTGGGGCGCCGCGGAGAGCATGACCTTCACGAATCGGATGTTGGTCCTGATCCGCCGGATCGCTTCGCGGCCCAGCGTCTGCAGGACGCGCTCGGCGTCGTCGGCGGTCTGGACGCGCGCGAGCCCGGTTGCCAGGTTGTCGAACACCCCGCCCACGATGTGCCGCGGGATGTGGACCAGCAGGTCGTCCTTGCTGCGGAAGTAGTTGTAGATCGTACCCTCGGCGACCCGCGCGGCGCGCGCGACGTCGTGGATCGTCGCGGTGGCGTAGCCCTTCGCGGCGAAGACGTGGAGCGCCGCTTCCAGGATCTGCCGCCGGCGCCCCTCCGTCAGAGCCTGCCTGGCCTGGGGGGTGAGATGCGGCACTCTAGATCCTTGAGTGAGCAATCACTCAAAAACATCCTAGCGCGATGGGAGACCGGCATCAAGGGGCTAGGGTGGCCCGTGTCGATCCTGACCCCTGGTGCGCCGCGCGGGCTGCGTCAGTCAGGCATCGCACACGGGACGGCTTGGCGGCTGTGGCGGCGGTAGACGCGGAAGTCCGTATCGGTGGTGAGAAGGACGGGATCGGCCAGCACTTCGGTCATGCGGACGAGACAGGCGTCGGCGAGGCTCATAGGGACGTCGGCATACTTCTGCATGAGGCCCAACACCCGGTCCTGATCACCCGCGAGGTCGAAGGCGGGGACGACCGCACCACGGCGTAGGAGTCCGGTCAGACCAGGGCGGCCGGCCGCCCCAAGAAGGTGGAACGCTTCCGATAGCGCCGCGTCACAGGTTCTCCAGGGTGGGGCCAGACGCGGTATTTGGGCGGCCGCCCAGCGATGGTGGCGGTCGCGGCGGCTCAGCAGAGCGATCAGAAAGCCGGCATCAACGAGCACGCTTCTGGCCATAGCCCGTGGCCTTCAGATAGACCTTCCTTCGCGCGCTCAGATCGGGCGGTAGTCCATCCACCGAACCCACGAGATCCGTGATGGCGTCGGCGAGCGCGCGGCGCGGGCGTGATCTCGCGGCGTGGCTCAGACGCTCCCGGACGACGTCGGACTTGGAGCGTCGGCGTTCGCGAGACTCGGCCTCAATCTCCGCGACCAGCGCCGCCGGCAGCCGCACCGTGAAGCTCCTCATACGGGTAGTGTAATACGGTGCTGTCATCGATGCAAGACGGCAGCAAGCATCAGAGATGGTCGACCCGAATGGAAGTCGGCCGTGCACCCGCCGTCGACAAGCACCCTCCGGGCGGTATCCGCGCCGCCGGCTCCGACCAGGTGTCCCTGCGGCACACGGGGTGGCTGACGTACCGTTGCTCCCTCCCGGGCCTGGCGGGGTTGATCAGCTCCCGTTGCACAGGACCCAGCCATCCTCGCTGCGCGCGAGGGCCGGACCCCAAAGAATGCCGCCTCGGGCTGGGAGTTCCGCCCCGCTATAGCGGATTGCGGGTACAGGGAACCGCTAGCTCCCCGCCTAGCACGGCCAGGGACATCGTATCACCGCGTGCGCGCGGCCAGAAGCCCCCTCCCGAGAGGACTCGTCTGGCGCCCTGCGGAATTCATGATCCTACACCACACAATCTGAAACATCTGGGGAGGAGCACCGTGGCGATTCCTGATCTGCACGGAGACCGGCCCTGGTATAAGCACTACGAGCCCGGCGTCCCGCGGACCCTCGAATTCCCCTCGCACCCCATCTATGGCTATCTCGACCAGAGCGCGCGCAAGTACCCCCAGAACATCGCGCTCATTCAGGTCGGCCCGAACTTCGCCCGCCGCCTGACCTACGCGCAGCTCGACGACCTGAGCGACCGGTTCGCCGCCTCGCTCGTCCAGCGCGGACTGCGGCCCGGCGAGCGCGTCGCGGTCATCCTGCCCAACTCTCCGCAGTTCGTCATCGCGGCGTTCGGCATCTGGAAAGCCGGCGGGGTGCTGGTGCAGACGAACCCGCTCTACAAGGGGCGCGACCTGGCGTTCAACCTCAAGGATTCTGGCGCTCGGTTCGCGGTGGCCATCTCCCGGCTGTATCGTGGCCTGGAGGAGGTGCGGTCGCACACCGACCTGCAGGCGGTCATCGTGACGAACCTCCACGACTTCTTCCCGCTGAAGTGGCGGTTGCTGTACGGACTGGCGCGGGCCAAGAAGGAAGGCGACGTCATGCCGACCGGTCCGGGCGTCGTCCCGTTCATGTCGATGCTTCGGGCGCCCAGGCTCGAGCAGCGACCGCCGGTGAGCCAAGAGGATCCGGCGGTGCTGCAGTACACCGGCGGGACGACCGGGATTCCCAAGGCCGCGACGCTCACGCACCACAACGTCGTGTGCAACGCCTTTCAGTGCCGATCGTGGCTGACCGACCTCAAGGAAGGCGAGGAGCGAATCCTCTCGGTCGTGCCGTTCTTCCACGTGTACGGCATGACCGTCTGCATGGTGCTCTCGGCTGCGGTCGGCGCGGCCAACATCATGCTGCTGATGCGCCTGTTCGAAACAAAGACTGTCGCGTCGGCCGTGCCGAAGTACCGTCCGACGATCTTCCCCGGTGTCCCGGCGATGTACATGGCCATCAACCAGCTCCGCGACATCGAGAAGTACGACCTGCGGTCGATCAAGGCGTGTGTCTCGGGGTCGGCGCCGCTACCGGCCGAGGTCCAGCGCCGGTTCGAAGAGCTCACCGGTGGCCGCCTGGTCGAGGGCTACGGCATGTCAGAGGCCTCACCCCTGACGCACGGCAACCCCATCTATGGGACCCGGAAGATCGGGGCGATAGGCGTGCCGGTGCCGTCAACCGACGCCAAGATCGTTGACCTCGAGACCGGCACCAAGGACCTGAAGCCCGGCGAGGTCGGCGAGCTCGTCGTCCGCGGCCCGCAGGTCATGAAGGGCTACTGGAACAATCCGGCGGAGACGGATCGGACGATCCGCAACGGCTGGTTGTACACCGGCGACATCGCCCGCATGGACGAGGACGGGTTCTTCTACATCGAAGACCGCAAGAAGGACATGGTGAACATCGGCGGCTTCAAGGTCTTCCCGCGGGAGGTCGAGGAGGTGCTCTACGAGCACCCCAAGGTGAAGGAGGCCGCGGTGGCCGGCGTCCACCACCGGATGCGCGGCGAGATCCTGGTCGCCCACGTCGTCCCGAGGAACGGCGACGACCCGCGGATGCTCAAGCGCGAGCTGCGCGACTTTTGCGCGCAGCGTCTATCGGCCCACAAGGTACCGCGGCGCTTTGAGATCGTGGCCGAGATCCCGAAGACGTTCATCGGCAAGGCGCTCCGCTGGCAGATCCGGGAGAAGGAAGAGCAGAAGGGCGACGTCGCCGACGACGAGTAGCGGCGCCCGTTCTCGCCTGCGGCGGGCGGACCCGGCGGAGGCGCGGTGCTAGGCCCACGTGGACCATCGAGTGGGTCAGCGACCGGCAGTTGAACAGGTAGAACAGCTCCACCATGACGACCGTGTTGACCGCGGTCGTCCTGGCCTCGGCCAGGGAGAACCCGGCGCCCTGGGCCCAGGCGAACAGGCCGTACCCTCCGACCAGGATCATCGCCCCGACCATGAGGATCCGCGCGATGAGTGCCCCCGAGAGGATCGGGGCCTCAGGCGACCGCGGCGGCCGGAGCATGATGTCGGCCTCCTTCGGCTCGAACGCCAGCATCATGCCAAGGGCGACGGCCGTCGTCATGTTGACCCACAGGATCTGGACCGGCAGGATGGGCAGCAGGCCCCCGACCGCCACCGCGGCCAGGACAATCAGCCCTTCGCCGACGTTCGTCGGCAGCGTCCACGTGATGAACTTCGTGAGGTTGTCGTAGACGCCGCGGCCCTCTTCTACCGCGGCTTCGATGGACGCGAAGTTGTCGTCGGTCAGGACCATGTCCGCGGCTTCCTTCGCGACGTCGGTGCCGGTGATGCCCATGGCCACGCCGATGTCCGCCTGCTTGAGCGCCGGGGCGTCGTTCACGCCGTCGCCGGTCATGGCCACGATCTGACGGCGCGCCTGCAGAGCCTCGACCAGCCGCAGCTTCTGCTCGGGCGAGACCCGGGCAAAGATCGCCGTGCGCTCTACCCGGTCGATGAGCTCGGTGTCGGAGAGCTTGGCCATCTCCGCGCCGGTAAGCACCTCGGGTTTCGGGCCTCCGCCGCTGTTCAACCCCAACTGCTGCCCGATGGCGGCGGCGGTGAGGGCGTGGTCGCCGGTGATCATCTTCACGCGGATGCCGGCGCTGTAGCAGGCCCGCACAGCGTCGATGGCTTCCGGCCGGGGTGGGTCGATCATGCCCTGCAGGCCGAGCAGCGTTAGGCCCTCGGCCACGTCCTCGTGGGCGAGCCGCGCCGTCCCGGCGGGCCGGTGTCCCCTGGCGAAAGCCAGCACCCGCAGGCCCTGGGAGGCCATCTCGTCGGCTGCCCGGTGGATCGCCTCGGCATCTAGCGGGATGGCACGGTCCTCGGGGTCGAGCGCCTCCGCGCACCGCGCCAGCGTCGCTTCCACGGAGCCCTTGAAGTACATGGCCCGCGGCTGGCCAGATCCGGCATCGTGCAGCGTCGCCATGTACTGGTGTTCCGATTCGAAGGGCACCAGGTCCACGCGCGGGAGCCGCTTGGCCTCGTCCTCGGCGCGCAGGCCGGCTTTGGCGGCGGCCGCGATCAGGGCCCCTTCAGTGGGATCGCCCTCCACAGTCCAGCGGCCCTCCCGCTCCACCAGGCGGCTGTCGTTGCAGAGCAGCCCAGCCCGCAAGCACTCCAGCAGCCCCGGCGGCGGCTCGACGCTCTTGTCGTCGAGGAGGAACTCCCCCGTCGGCTCGTACCCGGCGCCGGAGGCGGCATACACTAGGTCGCCCACCGCGACCTGCTGGACCGTCATCTGGTTCTGGGTGAGCGTGCCCGTCTTGTCGGAGCAGATGACGGTGGTGCCGCCCAGGGCCTCGACTGCCGGCAGCTTGCGGATGATCGCGCGGCGGTGCGCCATGCGCGTGACGCTGATCGCCAGGATGATCGTGACCGCCGCCGGGAGCCCTTCAGGGATCGCGGCCACGGCCAGGGCGTTGGCCGCCATCAGGTTGTCGACGAGGGGCAGACCGTGCCAGAATCCGACCCCGAACGTGAGGGCTGCCAGCGCGAGGATGGCGATCATGAGGATGTGGCTGAAGTGGGCGATCTTCCGGGTCAGGGGGGTCTGGACGCCCCGGGCCGTGGCGATGAGGTGCGAGATGCGCCCGACTTCGGTGCCGTCCCCAATGGCCACGACCAGGCCCACGCCGCGGCCGTAGGTCACCAGGGTGGTCGCGAAGGCCATGTTCTTCTGGTCGGATACGACGGTCTCCGCCGGGAGGACGCCGTCCGCCGCCTTCTCGACCGGCACCGACTCGCCGGTGAGCGCGGCCTCGGCGATCTGGAGGTCGCGCGACTCGATCAGGCGCATGTCTGCCGGCACCTTGTCGCCGGCTCGAAGGACCACGATGTCGCCCGGCACCAGTTCGGTCGCCTGGACGCGCTGGGTCTGGCCGGCGCGGATGACCGTCGTCTCCGTGACGAGCGACTGTGCCAGGCTCTCGATGGCGCGCTCGGCCTTGGATTCCTGGATGTAGCTGACGATGACGTTGGCCAGCACAACGCCGAAGATCACCGCCGCGTCGATGGGATCCTTGACCAGCAGCGCGACCGCGGAGGCCACGAGCAGGATGCCAGCAGGGTCAGGACTTCTTCATGCGGGACATGGTGCCAGTGTCGGACAGGAAACATCTGGATACCCTCTGAGGGAAGGGTGCTTTCAGGTTGTTCGGGCTATCGTGTGCGCAGGAGCCGGACGCGGCTCGGCGGCCAGTAGATCAGCATCGCCTGCCCCACAACCAGGTCGCGCTTGAGGAAGCCAAAGGCGCGGCTGTCCTCGCTGTTGTTGCGGTTGTCTCCCAGGACGAAGAGCGAGTCGGCCGGCACCGTCTCCGGGCCGTAGTCGCCAGTCGGCGACCCGTCGAGGTAGACTTCATCGATCGGCCCCCTGTTGATCAACAGACGGCCGTCGCGGATCTCGACCACGTCGCCGGGCAGCGCGACGATGCGCTTGATGTAGTTCCGGCCGGGGTCGCGGGGATAGCGCAGGACGATGATGTCTCCACGCCGCGGCTGGCGGAACCGGTGGACGAACTTGTTGACGAGCACCCGGTCGTGCGGCAGCAGCGTGGGCTCCATCGAGTACTGCTCGACCTGGAAGGCCTGCGCGACCGAGACCATGACGAGCTGGGCCAGCAGGAACGCGATGACCAGGGTCTTGATGAAGTCAAAGACGCCGCGCCCCGCGCGTCGCACGTCTGCGGGTACCCGGATCAAGATCTCTCTCAGCTTCTCCATCGACGACCTCGGTCTCGTGGCGGAGGGGGTGGGATTTGAACCCACGAGGCAGGTGTTGGCCCGCCTACACGCTCTCCAGGCGTGCCGATTCAACCGGGCTCTCGCACCCCTCCGCGGGGTCCCATCCAGTATACCTAAGCCCGCCCATCCGGCTCCAGACCCGGGGCAAGCCGGTAGCCGAACCCTCTGGCGGTCACGATGATGCGCGGCGTCGAGGGATCCTGCTCAACCTTTGCGCGCAGCATGTGAATGTACTTCTTGATGTCCTCGGGTGCGGCTGCGTCGCGGTCGGGCCAGACTGCCGCCAGGATCTCCTCGGTGGAGAACACCTTGCCGGGTCGGGACGCCAGCAGCCGCAACAGCTCGAACTCCTTCGGCGAGAGCTGGACCGGCCGCCCGCGCACCAGCGCCTGCTTGCGCTCGTCGTCGATCGTCACCTCACCGGAGCGCGTCGTGGCGACGGTCCCCGGCCGGTAACGGCGCATCACCGCGGCGATCCTCGCGTCGAGCTCGCGTAGGTCGAAGGGCTTGGTGAGGTAGTCGTCGGCGCCGCCCTCGAGGCCCGCGACCTTCTCCTGCGGGGCGTCGCGCACGGTCACCATGATCACCGGCACCTGGCTGGTCGCACGCAGCGCCCGCAGGACGTTCCAGCCGTCCATGCCTGGCAGGTTGACGTCGAGCAGGACCAAATCGAGGTCGGCGGCGCGCGCCGCGTCCAGGGCGCGCCGGCCGTCATCCATGCCGGTGACCTGATGACCCCTGGCGCGCAGGTACTTCACGAGCAGGTCGCGTGAGCGCACGTCATCTTCGACGACGAGGATGTTCATGCGCGTTCACCCAGCCCCGGCACTCCGACCGCCTGCTCCACCGCCGGAATCCCGCTGCCCGACCTGTCGGCGGCGGGGAGCGCAACATAGAAGGTGGTTCCGCCGCCCGCGACCCTCTCGAACCAGATTCGCCCGCCCTGCTCCTCGACATAGCGCTTCGCCACGGCCAACCCCAGGCCGATCCCGTCGATCTCGCGCCGGCCGGCCTGCCCGGCGCGGCGGAACGGCTCGAAGACCTCGTGCTCGAGCTCCCGCGGGATGCCCGGGCCGGTGTCGGTGACCGCGAACGTCACCTGGCCATCCTGCGTCGAGGTGATCAACGTGATCTGCCCTTCAGGCGTGTACTTGATGGCGTTGTGCAGCAGGTTGATGAGGATCTGGCGGAGCATCGTCGCATCGGCGCGGACGGTCAGCCCTTCGGCGGTGCGCGTCGCGATGGGCAGCCCCTTCGAGCGCGCCAGGTGGGCGACATTCTTGCGGGCTTGCTCCACCACGACAGACGCGTCGACGTTGGCGATCTGGGGCGCCGCCGCGCCGGCCTCCAGCGCGGAGTAGCGCAAGATGCCCTCGATGAGATGGAGCAGGTGGTCGCCGGCTGCCAGGATGGCCTCGACGTCCTGGCGCTGTGCCTCGGTCAGCGATCCGTCGATGCCCTCAAGCAGCAGCTGCGCGTAGGCGCGGATGGCGTGCAGCGGCGTCTTCAGCTCATGGCTCATCGCCGCCGAGAACTCATCTTTGACCCGGTTCGCCCGCTGCAGCGCGTCGTTGATCCGGGCCAGTTCGACGTCGCGGGCCTGGATCGCCTCGGCCATCGCATTGAACTCGTCGGCCAGGACGCGCAGCTCGTCGCTGCTCTGGGCCGGGACCCGCGCCGAATAGTCGCCGCGCCGCATCCTCTGGATCGTGCCGATCGTCCGCTCGACCGGACCCAGGATGGTTCTCTGCAAGATGAGCGCGGCGCCCACGCCGGCCAGCACGATCAGCAGGCTGGCAAGTGCGATGCGCGTGGTCTCCTCGCGGACGCGCGCGTAGACGTCGGTCAGGGGAAAGCCGATTCGGACATAGGTCTGCTGGTCGAGTGTGTACTCCGGGACCGCCCGGAAGATGTCGAGGTACGGCGTGCCCGATGGGGCGACGCGATCGATCACGACGAGCGGCTGGCGCGGCGGGTCGGCAGGCACCACCAGCGAGGACGCGCCGTCGGTGAACCGCAGCGTCCCCTCTTTGTAGATCTGCGCGAACAGCACCGTGCCGGCCACGAGCCGCCGCGTGAGCCGGCTGCTTTTCGGCGTCTCGGTGATGCCCTCGGGGGTGGGCAGGAAGCGCGAGGCCTCCCGGGCCAGTTCCTCGGCCACGACCTTGGCCCGGATCCGCACCTGCTCGACGAGCGCCTCGCGCAGGCGGTAGGTCGCCAGGCCCCCGAAGGTCGCGGCGAACAGCACCGCCAATCCGACGAAGGCCAGGAGGAACTTGCGCCTCAGGGTGAACCGGACCACGCTCCCTCTATAGTACGGTGCCCCAATCCCGCGAGAAAGGGAAGGGAGGCACGTCGCCAGGACGCGCCTCCCTGCGAACCGCGCGGCCGATCACTATGCGTGATCGGAGCCGGAGAGCCGCGCGGCAGCCCTCAACGGTCGATCGCGATCTGGATGATCTTCCGGGCCGTCTCGAGTTGCCGGACCACGTGCTCCATCACCGACGTTGCCTGATCGGATGCCCTCGAGGTGCCGTCGATCTCCGCGTTGATGGTTGCTCCCGCCTGCGGGATCGTGCGCAGGGCGTCCGTGGACTGCCGGATCGTCCGGCTCACGATCTCCAGCGCCTGCTCCTCGGGCCGCACGCCCCGGGTGCCGAGCACGCCGGCGGGTCCTACGGTCGCGGACAGGTCGATGGATGCGGGCGGCACGGGGATATTGATCGCCCCACCCGCCTGGGCGATCTCGGCGAGCCGCTTCGCGCGCGCTTCCAGCTGCTGCTGGACCGCTGCAATCCACTGGACCTCAGCCGCCTCGCGGACGACGCGCGCTTCGATCAGCAGCGGCCGGACCCCCTTGTACATCTCCGGGCTCGCGGCGGCCGTGGTCCGGAACGCGGGGTCGGCGTACCCGCCCAGGACGTTGATGGTCTCCTGGACGTAGCGGGCCTGCACGTCGCCGTCGAGCGCGGTCACGGCGAGCTTGGCCTGCTCCATGGCGCGGTCGAGATCGGCCATAGCCTGATGGAGCGCAGTTTTGTCAATCACGAGTTCCGGCAGCGGCTCTTCGGCGATCTCCTCGATCACCGTGGGCTGCTGCTCATCGGTCTGAGCGATGACGTCGGACTCAGGCGTTGGCTCGGCGAGAGGCGGCTTTGCCTTCTCTTCCGTGGGCGCCGCGGGTGGGAGCAGGGTTGGCGCGGTGACCACGGACTCCTCGGCTGGAGGCGTGGAGGCGACCATGACCGGCTTGTTCATCGCAGAGAATGCCAGCGAGACGCCGGTCAGCAGACCCACTGGGATCAGGGCCAGCGCAATACGGTGGAGCATCTTCGCGTTCATTCAGCGTCACCCCCGAGGATTCGGGAATAGGCTCTGCCCCTAGTGTGCGGAACAACCCGCCACCCGGCCATACAAGGGGGGTTCAGGGGACGTTGAAATCCGGTCAGGGCGACATGCGGAGGCCGCGGGACAGAGGCGGGGGGGGGGTGGTGGTCTCTTGACGGGCCCCAGCGAAGTTGCTATTCTCCGGCGTAGATATTTTAGTCGCTACTAAAATTGTCCACAGGACTTCCATGGGCCGCCGTCTGCCGCTCGTGCTCGTCGCAACGCTGCTCCTGTCGGCCTGCGCCGGAATGCCGGGGCGCCAGGCCGGACCGGCGGCTCCACCCCCGGCCGGGCGGCCGGCTGTGCAGGCCGTCGCCACCTACTCAGTGATCGCCGACCTGGCCACGCAGGTCGCTGGCGACCGCGCGCAGGTCGTCAGCCTGGTCCCGTTGGGCACAGATCCGCACACCTATGAACCCCGTCCAGAGGACCTGCGCCGCGTGGCTGAGGCACAACTTGTGTTCTACAATGGGTTCAATCTGGAGCTGTGGTTCGACAGGCTCATTCAGGGCTCCGGCACCCGGGCCCGCATCGTCGTCGCCTCGGCCGGCCTCACGCCCATCATGATCAAGGACCCGCTGAGCCGGTTCGAGGGCGCGCCGGATCCACACGCCTGGATGGACGTGCAGAACGTCATCGAGTACTACGTTCCCAACATCCGCGACGCGTTTATCCAGGTCGATCCGGAAGGGGCCGAGATCTATCGCCGCAACGCCGACCTCTACATCGCCGAGCTGGAGGCCCTTGACCGATTGATCCGCGAGCGGTCGATCACCGTGCCGCTGGCGCGGCGCAAGCTGGTGACGACCGAGAACGCGCTGCACTACTTCGCCGCGCGCTACGGGTTCACGGTGGTCGGCTGGGTCTACACGCTCGCGCCCGAAGCAGAGCCGCCTGCGCGCCGCATCGTCGAGCTCGTCGAGAAGATCCGGCGCGAGCGGGTACCGGCGCTGTTTGTCGACGTGACGCTCAACCCCAGGATCGTGGAGCGTCTGAGCCAGGAGACCGGGGTCCCGATTGCGGGGGCGCTCTACATCGACTCACTCGGCGAGCCCGGCAGCGGCGCGGGTTCGTACAGCGGCATGATGCGGGCCAACGTCGACCTGCTGGTGCGGGGTCTCGGCGGAGACCCGCGGTGAAATCGGCTCCGGCCATCGAGGTCCGCAACCTCAGCGTGGCCTACGATACGCGCCCGGTGCTGCTCGGCATCACCGTCGACGTGGAGCCGGGCGAGGTCGTCGGCGTCGTCGGGCCCAACGGCGCGGGGAAGTCCACCTTCTTTCGCTCGCTGCTCGGGCTCGTGCCCCCGGGCGCGGGGTCGATCCGGCTGCTCGGCGGCGACGCTCGGGTTCAGCGGCGCTGGGTCGCGTACCTCCCCCAGCGCGAAGCCATCGACTGGGAATTTCCCCTCGTCGTGAAGGACGTCGTGATGATGGGCCGCTACCCTCACCTGGGTTGGGGCCGGCCGCCCGGGTCCGGCGACGGCCGCACCGTCGCGGCCTGCCTGGACGCGCTGGGCATCGCCGATCTCCGCGACCGCCACATCGGCGAACTCTCAGGCGGCCAGCAGCAGCGCACGCTCCTGGCGCGGGCGCTTGCGCAAGAAGCCCGGATCCTGCTGCTCGACGAGCCGTTCATGGGCGTGGACGCGACGACCGAGCAGACGATTCTTGCCCTGCTTCAACGGTTGAGGGCCGAAGGCAAGGCGGTCCTGATCGTCGACCACGACCTCGCCCGCGCCGGAGAGACCTACGACCGGGTGATGCTCTTGAACCAGCGTCTCGTGGCCTTCGGTCCGCCCCTAAAGGTGCTGGCTCCCGATCTCCTGAGGGTCACATACGCCGGCCGTCTAACCCCGCTGGAGACCCTGGGTCAGGGCGCGGAGCCTCCTCCATGAGCGCGCTCCTCCGCCTGGTCGAACCGCTGCAGTATACGTTCATGCAGCAGGGCCTGGCTGCCGCGGTGTTGGTCGGCGCGGTCTGCGCGATCATGGGCAGCTTCCTGCTCGTCAAGCGGTGGGCGCTGCTGGGCGACGCCATCTCGCACGCCGTGCTGCCGGGCGTGGCCATCGCCTTCCTGCTGGGCCTCCCCTTTTTCGCCGGCGCCCTGGTGACGGGAGTGCTCACGGCATTGGGCATCGGGTTCGTCGAGCGGCACACCCGCCTCAAGCAGGACGCGGCCATGGGGCTGCTGTTCGTGAGCGCCTTCGCGTCGGGCCTGGCAATCATCAGCCGCATCCGCAGCCCGGTGGACCTCTTTCACGTCCTCTTCGGCAACGTGCTGGCGGTCAGCCGTGGCGACCTGGCGCTCACCGCGGTCTCCGGGCTCGTGGTGGTTGGTGCGATCGCCTTCCTCTTCAAGGATCTCCTCCTGTGGGCGTTCGACCCGATCATGGCCGAGAGCGTGGGCCTGCCGGTGCAGGCGCTGCACTACGCGATGCTGCTGCTCACATCCCTGACGATTGTGGCGTCGCTGCAGGCGGTGGGCATCGTGCTGGTCATCGCCATGCTGATCGCACCGCCGGCCACCGCGATATTGCTCACCGACCGGTTCCACCGGATGGTGCCGCTTGCGACCGGCATCGGTGTGTTCGCAGCGGTGGTTGGCCTGTATCTATCGTATTACCTCGACGTCGCCTCAGGCGCCACGATGGTCCTGGTGAGCGCGTTCCTCTTCAGTCTCGCGATGGCGTTCTCGCCCAAGCGCGGCCTGCTACCCCGGGCTCTCCGGCGCCGCCGCGCGGCGGCCGAGGCTCGCGCGACCGACTACATGAAGGCGCTCTTCGAACACCCTGCCGATCGGCCGGTGCCGGCCGAGACGCTCGCTGGGCAGTTGCGCGACTCGCCCGCCGCGGCGCGCGAGGCTGCCAGGCATCTGGGCCGGCTCGGGCTGGTGGAGACGCATGCCGGCGGGGTGCGCCTGACCTCCGAAGGCCGCCGTCAGGCTGCGCAGGCGGTACGGACCCACCGGCTGTGGGAACGCTTCCTGGTCGATCGCGCGGGCGTGCCCTGGGAAGAGGTGCACGCTGCGGCGGACCGCATGGAGCACGTGAGCACACCCGCGGTGACCGAGGCGCTCGCCACCGCGGTCGGGGCGCAGACCACCGACCCGCACGGTGCGCCCATTCCCACAGAGGAGGGACTGGTGGTATCCCGCGGGGATGAGTACCTGCTCTCCGAGCTGCGGACCGGACAGAAGGCGGTTGTGACGAGCGTTGAGGACGAGGACCCTGAGATCCTGCGCACGCTCTCCGACCTAGGGCTCCTCCCCGGCCGCAGCGTCCGGCTCGTGGCGGCCACCGACAAAGGCCTGCTCGTCGCGCTCAACGGCGAAGAGCGCCCCGTCAGCCGCCGCGTGGCGCGCAGCGTGCTCGTCACCCCGGCACGATAGCGCCTCCTTCAGCGGCCCAGCCCCATAATCACCCGCGCCACCTGGAAGTAGATGAGCAGGCCGGTGGCGTCGACGATCGTGGTGATGAGCGGTGCCGAGAACACCGCCGGGTCGAGGCCGAATCGCCGGCCGATCAGGGGGAAGGCCGCCCCGAGGACCGATCCGACGACCACGATGAGAATGATGGTCGCGGCAACGGTCAGGCCGAGGTCCATGGAGGCGCCGATGACCCGCGCGAGCCCGAACGTCACGCCGGCCATGGCGCCGCCCAGCGCGAGGCCCATGCGGATCTCCTTCCAGATGACCCGGAGGAAATCGACAAGGGTGACCTCACCCAGCGCCATCGCACGGATGACGAGCGTGGACGCCTGCGCGCCGGAGTTGCCGCCGGTGCCGATCAGCAGCGGGATGAAGAACGCCAGCGCGACCACCTGGTCGAGCAGTTCGGCGTGGTGCCGCAGGATGCTTGTGGTGAAGGAGGCGGCCAGGAAGAGCAGGAGCAGCCAGCCGATGCGCTTGCGGAACAGCCTGGCCAGGCTCGAGTCTAGATAGGGTTCGTCGAGCGGCTCGAGGCCGCCCAGGATCTGGATGTCTTCGGTGGCTTCCTCTTCGATGACGTCGACGACGTCGTCGATGGTGAGGACGCCAACGATCCGACCGGCGGCGTCGACGACGGGCAGGGCGACGAAGTCGTACTGCTGGAGGAGCCTGGCCGCCTCTTCCTGGTCGGCGTCGGCGCGCACCGACACCACCTGCGTGTACATGAACTCCGAGATCGGCGCCTGTGGGTCGCTCAACAGCACGTCGCGCATCGACGCGACGCCGGCGAGCCGGCCGGCGGAATCGACGACGTAGACGTAGTTCGCCAGCTCGACCTCGCGGCCGACCTTGCGGAAGTGGGCGAGGACCTGCGCGGCCGTCCAGTGCTGCTGCGCCTCGAGGTAGTCAACCGTCATCCGCCCGCCTGCGGTGTTCTCGGGGAATTCCATCAGGCGCTGGACGTCTGCCCGCTGTTCCGCGGGCAGCCGGCGCAGCAGCTCCCGGGCCCGCCGGGGATGCACCGCGCGGATCAGGTCGCTGAGCGCGTCGCTCGACATCGCGGTCAGGACGGCCTGCGAGCCACGCTCGTCGAGGTGGTCCAGCAGCCGGTACTGGTCCTGGTAGTCCAGGTGCTCGAGGGCCCCGGCGGCCAGGTCAGGCGCGGCGGCGTTCAGCAGCCGGATCTGCTCGTCTTCGTGCTCCTCGCGTTCGCGGAGCAGTTCGGCGAGGTCGAACGGCTGCAGCTCCTCCAGCGCCGCCCGCAGCTCGGCCTGATCCATTGCGGCCAGCCTCTCCCAAATCCTGTCCTGCACCGGCGTCGGCACGATGATCCTCCGCGTTGCTGGTATCATTGGGATATTTGCGGTACGGACAGTCTTGCCTGCGGATGCGGGGCACGCAATGTGGGGTTCGGTCCCTTGTGTTTGTGTTGATGGTACAACGGTGTTAACGGCGGCAAGAAGGCATTACCCGACACCCGCAACGGAGAGAGGCTCTGATGGCGGAGGAGGTGGGATTTGAACCCACGAGGCGCGTAAGCGCCCAACGGTTTTCGAGACCGTCCGGGTACCGGGCTCCCGAACTCCTCCACACCGTATGCTACCATGAGGCTCCACGGGAATCACGAATCCGACCGGAGATGGTCCGCGACGCGATCGTCGCCGCGGACGCGTACGGTCGAGCCTACCGTGGCGACCTCAGCGCCTGAGCCGCGGCCTCGGCCTTCGGCCGCCTTGGGCCGATACCCCCCACGGCCGGTACCCGGTCTCGTACATCGCCTTGGAGAGCATGTGCGCGCTGACCGGTGACGTGACGAGGACGAAGAGCAGCGTGGCGACCTCACGGCCGTCGGTGCCGTGGGAGAGGATGGCGGCGGAGAGCACCAGCCCGAGCCCCACGGTGGCCGTCTTGGTCGCCGCGTGCAGGCGCGAGTAGGCGTCACCGAACCGGTGCAGGCCCAGCCCGGCAAGGAGCGACAGCGACGAGCCGGCGAGGAGCAGGACGGCGATCAGCACATCACGCAATGGGCGGCCTCCCCCGCAGGTAGCGCGCCGCGGCGACCGTCCCAATGAACCCCAGGATCGCCACCAAAGCGGAGACATCGGCGTACAGCCGCGTGTCCGCTCGGATACCCAGCACCGCCACCATGTTGATGAGGATCAGGGCGATGGTGTCGCCGGCGATGATGCGGTCACCCAAGTGTGGGCCCAGGACGAGACGCACGAAGCACAGCGCCATCGCGGCGACGAGCATCACGAGCGCAATGGTCGAGGCCGTCATTCGAGCATCCGCCGCAGTGGCGCCTCGAGGGTCCGCTTGATCTCCTCCACGGTCGCCTGGGGGTCGTGCAGGTCGAGCACGTGCACCAGCAGGCAGGAGCGGTCCAGCGCGACGTCCACCGTCATGGTGCCCGGGATGAGCGTGATGGTGTGGGCGAGCATCGTGATCGCGGCGTCACTCCTGATGTCGAGCGTGAGCCGGACGATGCCCGACCGTAGGGGGCGCCACGGCCGCAGGACGAGCCCGGCCACGATCAGGTTGGCCAGCGCGCTCTGCACGACGAACGTGACGAACCAGACGATCCCCGCCCACACCCGCCGCAGCACCTGCTACCTCCGCAGCACCGTGCCGACGTAGACGGCCGGCGCGGTCAGATGGCCGGCCGCGGTCGCCGTCAACGAGTAGAGTCCCTGCGCGCTCAGCCCGACGATGACCGTAATGGCGGCGAAGACCGCCGCCGGGGCGACCAGCCGGGCCGGCACCCGCGCCGGCGTCCCCTCGCCCCAGAAGGCGCCCGCGTAGATCTTGACCATCGACATCAGGGTCAACAGGCTCACCACGAGGCTCACCGCCACGATCCAGGGCTGTCCCGCCTCGAGGCCGGCGCGGACCAGCAGGAGCTTCGCGAAGAACCCCGACAGCGGCGGCACGCCCGCCAGCGAGAGCGCACACAGGATGAACACGAGCGCCAGCGGACCGTTCGTGCGCGCGAGCCCACCCAACCGGTCCAACCGCCCTGTCCCGCGCGCCTCCTCGATCGCGCCGCCCGCCAGGAGCAGCCCCGACTTCACGACGATGTGGTGCAGCACATAGAAGATGCCGCCGGCGACCCCGAGCTGGCTGGCCAGGGCCAGTCCCATGATCATGTAGCCGACCTGGCTGATGATGTGGAACGATAGGATGCGGCGCATGTCCTCCTGCGCCAGCGCTCCCAGCACGCCGAGGAGCATCGTGCCCGCGGCGATCCAGAGCAGCAGCGGGTCGGGGCCGCTCCGGGGGAAGACGATGGTGAAGACGCGGAACAGCGAGTACACGCCCACCTTAGTCAGCAGGCCGCCGAAGAAGGCGGCAATGCCCGCGCGCGGGATGGCGTAGGCGTGCGGCAGCCAGAAGTACAGTGGGAACACCGCGGCCTTCGTGCCGAACGCCAGCAGGAACAAGGCAGCCGCGGCGCGCACCGGCGGCGCCGGCGCCAGCGGCACCCGCTCGGCCAGGTGGGCCATGTTCAGGGTGCCGGTTGCCGAATAGATGAGCGCGACGCCAAACAGGAAGAACGTCGAGGCGATCAGGTTGATGGCCACGTAGGCGAACGCCTCGCGGGCCTGCGCGCGCGTCGTGCCGTGCGTCAGCAGGAAATACGAGGCCATGAGCATGACCTCGTAGGCCACGTACAGGTTGAAGATGTCGCCGGTGAGGAACGCCCAGTTGATGCCGGCGAGCAGAAACTGCCATCCGGCGTGGACGAACCGGTCGTCGCGGCCGGCCGCAACGGTGAAGGCGAGTCCGGCCAGCGCGATCAGCGACGCGATGAGGGCCATCAGTGCGCCGAGCATGTCGGCGACGAGCGTGATGCCGTAGGGCGCGGCCCACCCACCGGCCTGGATCGCCATGACCTGGCCGCCCCGCGTCAGGGCCACCAGGGTGGCGCTCACCGCGAGCGCGCACACCGCCGCCGCCAGCCCGAGGACGCGCTGGGCGCTGCGACGAGGTCCCGGGATCAGCAGGATGGCCGCGCTCAGCGGGATCAGGATCGGCAGCGCCGGCAGAGCGGCGGCCAGGCTACTGTTCATGGGAGTCGTCCCGGCGGAACAGGTGCATCCGGTAGCCCAGCGCCAGCAGGAACGCCGTCACCCCGAACGCGATGACGATCGCGGTGAGGATCAGCGCCTGCGGCAGCGGGTCGGTCAGCGGTCCCGGGCCCTCTCCCAGGACCGGCGCGCGCCCCCGGAGACCCGCGGAAAGCAGGATGGCCACGTTGGCCGCGTGCGACAGCAGCGTCAGGCCGATGATCTGCCGCAGCAGCGAGCGGCCCAGCAGCAGGAAGAACCCGGTGGCCACCAGGACGCCCACGAGCAGCGCAACGGTGAGCCCCATCAGGCCGCCTCCGACAGCGAGCGTACCGCGGTCAACGTCGCCCCGGCCACCAGACAGAAGACGCCCAGGTCGAAGATCAACGACGAGGCAAACGTACGGCTGCCAATCACGAGCAGCGTGTGCTCGAGCAGCGGCGCGCCGACCGCCAACGGCGCGGCCGCCGATCCCACGGCGAGCAGCAGGCCCGCGATCATCAGGAGGTCCCACCGGCGGTCCAGCCGGCGGATGCCAAAGGCCTCCGCGCGCAACACCATCGCCGCGGCGAACATCAGGCCGGCTACGAACCCGCCGCCGGGGCCATAGTGACCGGTCGCCCACAGCAGCACCGCGTAGGCAATGATGATGGGCGACACCACGCTGGCGACGGTGCGCAGGATCACCGAGCTCATCGGCGCTTCGGCCGCATGCGGTGGCACGCGCGCTGTGTGTCGGGAGCCTCGTGCCGACCCGTGCGCTGTCGCCGGATGCCGGCGGCGCCACGGCGCCAGCGCCATGATGCCGAGCGCCGCGATGGCAAGGACGCTGATCTCGCCCATCGTATCCCAGCCACGGAAGTCCACAACGACCAGGTTGACGACATTCTTGCCGCCGGCCTCACCTGCATGGGCGATGAACTGTTCAGCGACGCGAGGTAATCTGGATACGTTCTCGATCATGCCGGCCACAATGATGCTGATCCCACCGGCGGCCACCGCCAGCCCGGCGTCGGAGATCGGGCGCGGCTGCTGGTCGGGCTCGGCCCGCGCCAGGGCGGTCAGGGCCACCAGGAAGAGGATCAACGAAATCGTCTCGACCACAGCTTGGGTGATGGCGATGTCGGGCGCGCTGAGCAGCAGGTAGACCACGCTGATCGAATATCCCGTGACGCCCAGCGCTAGGATCGCCGCCACCAGCAGCCCCAGGCGTGCTGCGGCAAGCGCCGCGATGATGGCTATCGCAACCGAGATCAGCGGACCGGGCTCGACGCCGCCCACCGAAGGTGGGATGACGATCCCGGTGCTCGCGATCCCGTACCCCAGGAGCGCGACGGCGAAGAGGATGACATAAGCATAGTAGTCCCTGGCCCGGCCGGTCATGTACCACCCGGTGAGCCGCTTCGAACCGTGCAGGGTCGCCTGATACAGCCGGTCGTAGGCAAGACCGCTGCTGGCCCACGCCAGCGGCCGCCCCAGGCCTATGAACCGAGGCGCCAGTGCCAGCGCAGCGAAGCCGCCGGCCACCGTGATGCCGGTGATGAGCGCGGTGGTAGCCGTCACACCGTGCCAAAGCCCGACGCGCACGGCGCCCGCGGGCGCGATGGCGGCCGTCGCCGCGCCGGCCACCTGCTCGACCAAGCCGGGCGCGACGCCAAAGAGCAGGGCGAAGCCTGCAAGCACCGCCGGCGGCATCCACAGCAGGGGGGAGGGTTCCCGCGCGTGCTGCGCGGAGGGAGGTCCCGTGAAGATCTTCATGAGGCGCGCCGTGTAGGCCAGCGACAGCGCGCCCGCCACCATGACCACGCCGCCGGCAAACGCCGAATCGGACAGCAGGGCGCGGACCGCCGCGTCCTTACCGAGGAATCCCCCCAGCGGAGGCAGCGCGGCCATTGCAAGGGCACCGACGCCGGCGACGGCCGTCGTGATGGGCATGACACGCCCCAGGCCGCGCAGCCGGTCGATCGTCCGGGTGCCGGCAGCGTGCTCCACGGCTCCCACCACCAGGAAGAGGGCGCCCTTGAACGCCCCGTGATTGATCACGTAGGCCATGGCCGCGAAGACGGCCGCCGGGGTGCCCCAGCCGATGAGCGCGGTGGCCAGTCCCAGCGCGCCGACCGTGGAGTAGGCGAGCAGGGCCTTCAAGTCGTTCTGGGCCAGCGCCAGCCCGGTGCCGGTCAGCAGCGTGACCAAGCCCACGGGCACGATCACCGCGCTCCACCACACGACACCGCCCAGCACGGGTAGGAGGCGTGCGAGGAGGTAGACGCCCGCCCAGACCATCGTCGCCGCGTGCAGGTAGGTGGAGACCGGGGTTGGTGCAACCATGGCCGACGGCAGCCAGAACTGGAACGGCGCCTGGGCCGACTTGGTGAAGGCGCCGGCGAGCACGAGCGCCACAATCGCGGGCGCGCGCGGATCGGCGGTGACCTGCGCGGTCCGGCCAACCAGGCTGCTGATCTGCCACGTCCCGCCCGCCTGCGCGAGCAGCACAAACCCCGCCAGCATCGCGACCCCACCGATGACGGTGACGATGAGCGCCTGGGTCGCGGCCGCGCGCGCGGCCGCGGATTCATGGCGGTAGCCGATCAGGAAGAACGACGCCAGGCTCGTCAGCTCCCAGAACACGCAGAGGAGGATGAGGTCGTCGGCCAGGACCACGCCGAGCATGGCGCCAGTAAACACCAGCAGATACGCGTAGAACCGTCCCAGCTCGGGCTCGCGGGGCATGTATGCGACGGAATAGCCGGCAACCAGCAGGCCCACGCCGGCGATCAGGCCCGCGAACAACAGCGCCAGGCCGTCGAGGATGAGCGCATACCGGATGCCCAGCGCGGGGAACCAGGACAGCGAGATGCTCACGGGATGGCCGGCCAGCACGCCGCGCGCGAGCCAGGCTATCGCGCCGGTCACCGCCGCCATGATGAGCGTGGTGGCCCAGCCCGGGTGTGCGCGTATTCGGTCGGTGAGCCAGTGGATGCAGGCCGCGGTCAGGATGACGGCGAGGGGTACGACGCCGAGCAGGGTTGACACCGAGTACTTACACCGCCACCGCGGTCCCGTTGACCGGCGCTGGGGCAGCGCCCGAGCGCATCCGATAAAGGGTACCCCACAGACGCCGCAGGTTCAAGTGGCTCCACTCCACGACTCTTGGTGTAGCTGCGCGCTACTCCTTTGCCGCGGACGACAGGAGCGCCTGTCCGACGGCTCGCACCTGCACCGCCCGCACGAGGTCGGTCTTCGTGATGATCCCCACCATGTCGCGCCCAGGGCCGACGACGACCATCCGCCTGAAGTTGTTGGTGCTCATCGTGCGAAACGCTTCAAGGGCGCTGGCCCGTTCAGGGATCGTGGTGACGTCCGGCGTCATGACCTGCTCGACCGGCGCGTCGGCCGGGACACCCTGCAGGTTGTGCAGGTCCACCATACCCACAAGGCGCCCGTGCTGGTCGACCACGGGATAGCCGAGATGGCTCTCCCGCATCATCTTCTCGATGAGATCGGCCACGCGCATATCCGCGGGCACGGTCTCAATGGCGCGGGTCATCAGATCGCGGACCCTGATGCCCTCGAGCATCTCGGCGACCATCGTGTGCTGCGTCTCGGCGCCGCCGGCCATGTAGATGAAGAAGGCGATCAGCATGAGGAAGATGTTGAGCGTGAGGAACCCGTACAGGCCGAGCAGCAGGGCCAGAATCTGGCTGACGCCCGCGGCGGTCTGGGTGGCGCGCAGGTGGGGCATGCGCAGCGCGAGCAGTGAGCGCAGGACGCGGCCGCCGTCCAGCGGGAGCGCTGGGATCAGGTTGAAGACCGCCAGCGCCACGTTCATGAAGGCCAGATAGCCCACCACGAACTGGGCCGCGTACGCCTCCGGCGGCAGCGCCGGCTGCAGCAGGCGGCAGACCAGCGCCAGGGCGATACTCGTGATCGGCCCGGCGATGGCGATGACGGCCTCGGCGCCGCGCTGGCGAGGGATCTCCTCGAACTGGGCCACCCCGCCGAGCAGCCAGAGCGTGATCTGCTTGACCCGCGCGCCGTAGTAGCGGCCGACGACCGAGTGACCGAGCTCGTGCACGACGACGCTGGCGAACAGGCCGAGCGCCGCGAGCAGCCCGAGCCAGAACGGCGTGTAGCCTTCTTTGAGGGCCTCCGGATCGATCGGCAGGCGGAACAGGGTGATGTAGACTTCGATCTGCCTGCTGATGAGCCAGGCGAACAGCGGCAGGATGATGAGGAACGAGGGATCCAGGTGCAGCGGGATTCCCAGCAGCCGGAACGGAAGCCTGTAACTGCCGCGGAACATGGCGCATCCCTCTTCGACACGGTCGCCCTCATTCCCCCGTGACCCCCGGAGGCGCATCCGGGCGTGCGCGCGACCGCGCGCACGCCCGCAGGGGAGTTCCCGCGCGGGGTGGAAGTGGAAGTGGAAGAGGAATGCCTACCAGATTCGTTCCCCATACACATAGGTCTCTCGAGTGATCGCCGCCGTCCTCTCTGGATTCGCCCTTGCCCTGGTTGCGCCGTGGGTCTCCCACGCCGGCCGCCACAAGGCGGGCTGGGCGCTGGCGCTTCTGCCGGCCGGGCTGACCGCCTACTTCGCCGCTGCCCTGCCCACGGTGGCTGCTGGCGGAGCCATCCTGGCCTCGCTCGACTGGGTCCCGGCGCTGGAGATGAAGTTCTCCTTTAGGCTGGACGGGTTGAGCGCGCTCTTCACAGTCCTCATCACCGGGATCGGCACGCTCGTAGTCGTCTACTCTGGCGACTATCTGAAGGGACACCCGCGGCTCGGTCAGTTCTACGCGTACCTCCTCCTGTTCATGGCCTCGATGCTCGGCCTGGTCCTCGCCGATAACCTCATCACCCTGTTCGTCTTCTGGGAACTCACCAGCGTAAGCTCATACCTACTGATCGGCTTCGAGCACGAGCGGGCCGAAGCCCGGGCCGCGGCGCTGCAGGCGCTGCTGGTCACGGGGAGCGGCGGCCTGGCTCTGCTGGGGGGTCTGATCCTGCTCGGGTACACCGGTGGGAGCTTCGAGCTGACCGACCTGCTGACGCGCGGCGGCCTGGTGCGCGACCACGCCCTGTACCTGCCTATCCTCGTGCTGGTGCTCGCCGGCGCATTCACGAAGTCGGCGCAGGTGCCGTTCCACTTCTGGCTCCCCACCGCCATGGAGGCGCCGACGCCGGTGAGCGCGTACCTGCACTCGGCGACCATGGTGAAGGCCGGGGTCTACCTCCTGGCGCGGCTGTCGCCGGTCCTCGGCGGCACGGACGCGTGGGCGGTGGTCGTCACGTCGTTCGGCGCCGCGACGGTGGTGCTCGGCGGTGTTCTTGCGCTGCGCCAGACCGACCTCAAGCGCATCCTGGCCTATTCCACGGTGAGCGCACTCGGTGTGCTCACCGCGCTGCTCGGGGTCGCCACGCCTGAGGCGGCTATGGCCGGCATGGTGTTCTTGCTCGGCCACTCGCTCTACAAGGGCGCACTGTTCCTCGTCGCCGGGGCCGTGGACCACGAGACCGGTGCGCGTGACGTGTCACGGCTTGGCGGCCTGCGCTCCGCGATGCCGCAGACCGCCTTCGCGGCCGGTCTCGCCGCCTTCTCCATGGCCGGGCTGCCGCCGGCGCTCGGGTTCATCGGCAAGGAGTCGCTGTACGAGGCTGCACTGCACCTTCCCGGCGGATCGCTGTGGTTCTTCGGCGCAGCTTTCGTGGGCAGTGCCGCACTCGTCGGGGTGGCAGGGATCGTGGGCGTTGGGCCGTTTGCGGGTCCACCGGTCGCCACGCCGAGACACGCACACGAGGCGCCGCTCGGCCTCCGGCTGGGGCCGTGGATCCTGGCGGTGCTTGGACTCGCGGCCGGCATCGCGCCCGGCGCCGCGGGCCAGTGGCTCGTCGCGCCCGCCGCGTCGAGCGTGCTGGGCGACGGGGTCCAGATCAAGCTGGCCCTCTGGCACGGGATGACGCCCGCGCTCGGCGCCAGCGTCCTGACAATCCTCTGCGGCGTGGCGATCTTCGCCGCCCGCACGGTCTGGCCCAGGCTGCTCGCCGCGTTCGACCGCGCGGGGCGGTGGGGCCCCGCCGGCTGGTACGACTTGGGTCTGGCGGCGCTCAACGCGACCGCGCGAATCCAGACCCGTATCCTCCAGAACGGCTACCTGCGCGTCTATCTGCTGACGATCATTGCGGTGACGGTCTGTCTGACCGGGTATGCCATGGTCAACCGCGTGGACGTCCCGCTGCCCGCGGCATGGCCCGATGCCCGCCCGCACGAATGGACCGTGGCCGCGGTGCTCCTGCTGGCCGCCCTGGCGGCGGTGCGCGCGCCCTCCCGGTTGGCCGCCGTCACCGCGCTCGGGGCCGCCGGCTACAGCGTGGCGTTTGTCTTCATCCTGTATGGGGCGCCGGATCTGGGGATGACGCAATTCGCCATCGAGACCCTCACCGTCATCCTGCTCGTGCTGGTGTTGTACCGCCTGCCGCGGTTTGCCCGGTTCTCCAGCACCGCAGCGCGGGTGCGTGATGCGGTGTTCGCCGGCACGGCCGGCGCCTTGATGACCCTCCTCCTCCTGATCGCTACCCGGGCTCCGCTGGAGTCGCGCGTGGGCACGTACTTTTCCGAGGCCAGCGTCCCGGCGGCCCACGGCCGCAACATCGTGAACGTGATCCTGGTGGATTTCCGGGCGCTGGACACTCTGGGTGAGATTACCGTGCTGGCACTCGCGGGCATCGGCGTCTACGCCCTCCTCAGACTGCGGCCGAAGGGAGGCTAGGGGCATGCCATCGCTCATCCTGTCAACCGCGGCCCGCTATCTGCTGCCGTTGCTGCTGCTCTTCTCGATGTTTGTGCTGCTGCGTGGGCACAATGAGCCGGGCGGAGGGTTCGTGGGCGGCCTCATGGCGGCGGCGGCGTTCGCGCTCCACGCGATTGCCAACGGCCTCGACCAGGCACGGGAGCTGCTCCGCTTCGATCCCCGGTCGTTGATCGGCGTCGGACTTCTGGTGGCGCTGGCCAGCGGGATGCCCGCGATGGTGGCGGGATACCCATTCCTGACCGGGCTCTGGGGTACGCTGTCGTGGCCGGAGGTGTTCAAGATCGGGACGCCGCTGGCCTTCGATCTTGGTGTGTACCTAGTCGTGGCCGGCACCACCCTGACAATCATCTTCGTCTTGATGGAGGAGTAGCGTGGAGACGATCCTCGCGGTCGTCGTTGGCGGGTTGTACGCGACCGGCCTGTACCTGATGCTCCGACGGAGCATCACCAAGCTCGCGATCGGATTCGTGCTCATCAGCTACGCGGCCAACGTGCTGATCTTCACCGCCGGACGGCTCGTGCGCGCCAACGCCCCGGTGATCCCACCGGACGCGCTGGCGCCGACAACGCCGTACGCCGACCCTCTGCCACAGGCTCTCATCTTGACCGCGATCGTGATCAGCTTTGGGGTGACCGCATTCGCCATCGTGCTGCTCAAGCGCACCTATCAGACCGTCGGCAGCGACGACCTCGACACCCTGCGGTCGACAGAGGTGTAGGCGTGCTGCTGGTCCTGCCCCTCCTCATCCCCCTCGCTACCGCCGCGGCCTCGCTGCTCGTCCGTCGGTCGATCGCCGCCCAGCGCGGGCTGGGGATCACCGGCACCGCCGGCCTGCTGGTCGTGGCGGCGTGGTTGCTGGTGTCGGTGGCGCGCGACGGGGTACAGGCGGTGCAGATCGGCGGATGGCCGGCCCCGTTTGGCATCACGCTCGTCGCCGACCTGTTCAGCGCGATCATGGTCGCGATGGCGGGGTTGATGGGATTCCTGGTGGTGCTGTATTCGCTGGCCACGATCGATACGCCCCGCGAGGCGTTCGGATACTACCCCCTCCTTCAAGTTCTGCTGATGGGGGTGTGCGGCGCGTTTCTCACCGGCGATCTCTTCAACCTCTACGTGTGGTTCGAGGTCATGCTGATGGCCTCGTTCGTACTACTCGCGCACGGCGGCGAGCGGGCCCAGCTCGAAGGCGCGATCAAGTACGTGACCCTCAATCTCATCTCGTCGGCGATCTTCCTGGCCGCGGTCGGGCTCACCTATGGCGTAGCGGGCACGCTCAACATGGCGGATCTGGCGCTGCGCTTCCGTGGGGACATGGTCGGCGGGCTTGGGCTGCCGATGGCGATGCTATTCCTGGTGGCGTTCGGTATCAAGGCCGCGGTCTTCCCGCTGTTCTTCTGGCTGCCGGCCTCATACCATACGCCCCCAGTAGCCGTCACGGCCATCTTCTCGAGTCTGCTGACCAAGGTCGGCGTCTACTCGCTGGTCCGGATGTTCACGCTGCTCTTCGTCCAGGACGTGGGGGTCACGCACACCGTGATCCTGGTGGTGGCTGGCTTTACGATGGTCACGGGAGTGCTCGGTGCCGTGGCCCAATCTGAGGTGCGCCGCCTGTTGTCGTTTCACATCGTGAGCCAGATCGGGTACCTGCTCATGGGGCTGGGACTGTTTACCGTGTCGGCCCTGGCGGGAACGGTGTACTTCATGGCACACGTCATCATGGCCAAGGCGGCGCTCTTCCTGGTCAGCGGCGCGCTCCACCGTCTGCGAGGGACCTACTACCTGCCGCACCTCGGTGGGGTGTCCGGCCTCTCGCCAGGTCTGGCCGCGCTCTTCCTGCTGCCGGCCTTCTCGCTGGCCGGGGTGCCGCCGCTGTCGGGGTTCGCCGCCAAGCTCGCGCTCGCCCGGGCGGGGCTAGAGGTCGGGCAGTACGTGATCGTTGGGGTCTCGTTCGGGGTCGGCCTGCTGACGCTGTTCTCCATGATGAAGATCTGGAATGAGGCGTTCTGGAAGCCACGGCCCGGCGGGGCGTCAGCCCCGCCGGGGCGCCTCATGCCTTTGCTCATCGGCCCCATCATCGCCCTCGCCGCGCTGGTGGTGTTGTTGGGGGTGTTTGCAGAGCCCGCGCTGTCACTGGCCACCCGCGCCGCCGAGCAACTGCTCGACCCCACGGAGTATCTCCGCGCTGTGCTGGGAGGGGCGCCCTAGCATGCTGCTTGCCAACATCCTGCTCGCGATGGCCTGGGCCGCGCTCACCGGCCATTTCACGCTGCTGAACCTGGCGCTAGGCTTTGCGATCGGCTACGTGATCCTCTACCTGGCTACGCGCACCATCGGTCCGACGGGGTATTTCGGCCGGGTGCGCGACGTGATCGGGTTCGCGTTCTTCTTCATGTGGGAGCTGCTCAAGGCCAATCTCCGGGTTGCCTACTATGTGGTGGCGCCACCCGATCGCATGCGCCCCGGTATCCTTGCCGTCCCCCTCGATCTCCGAAGCGATGCAGAGATCACCATGCTCGCCAATGTCATCACGCTGACGCCGGGCACGCTGAGCCTCGATGTCTCGACGGATCGCCGGGTCCTCTACGTCCACGCGATCTGGATCGAGGACATTCCGAGCTTCCGACAGGCTGTCAAGTCCGGGCTCGAGCGCCGCATACAAGAGGTCTTCCGCTGATGTTGCAGAGCCTGGCCATGTGGTTCGTCCTTCCCATGCTTGGGGTCGCCCTGGTGCTCACCCTCCTGCGGATTGCGATCGGGCCGAGCGCGCCCGACCGCGTGGTGGCCCTCGACCTCCTGGCCACGGTCGTGATCGGGATGATTGCCGCCTATGCGATCGCGACCGACCAGCCGGTGTACATCGCCGTCGCCATCGCCCTGGCGCTCATCTCGTTCCTGGGCACCGTGGCGTTCGCCCGATACGTGGAGCGCAGCGGATGAGCGCGCGCGAGGTCGTGATCGCGTTTGTCATGGTGTTTGGCGCGGTGTGGATCCTGATCGCCGCCGCCGGCATCGTGCGCATGCCTGACCTCTACCTGCGCATGTCGGCCTCGTCCAAGGCGGCGACCCTGGGCGCGGCGCTGATGCTGTTCTCCGTCGCGCTCCACTTCCAGACGCTGGGCGTGGTGAGCCGCGTGGTGGCGACGATCTCGTTCATCATCCTCACGGCGCCGGTCGCCGCCCACATGATTGCCCGAGCCGCCTACATCACCGGGGTCCCGCTCTGGAAGGGCACCACCGTGGACGAGCTGCGCGGTCGGTACGACCGGACCCGCCGCGAGCTGGCCAGTGTGGACCCGGCCGACGATCCTCAGGCCTAGGCGGGTTCCCCTCTGCAAGATCGTGTCGTTGCCGCGCGGAACACTGTTCCCAGGAGGTGTGACGCCATGAAGCAGATTATCGCGGTCGTTTTGGGCGTGGTGCTGGCGATGGTCGCGCTCGGGGGAGCGTTCACCGCCGGCCTGATGACCGGGCTGGCGGTGGGCGCCGTGAGCGGTTCCGCAAGCCGTATCGGTGTCGGGCTTCCAGAGCGCATCCTGAGCGGGATGGGACCGGACAAGATCGCCGTCATTCGCCTTGTCGGCACCATCACGCGCGAGGACGCCGCGTTCTTTGGCGACATGGCATCCAGCCGGCGGATTGTCAGCCTGCTCGAGCGTGCGGAGCGTGACGCTTCGGTGAAGGCGGTCATCCTCGAACTCGACACGCCGGGTGGCGGGGTGATGGCCAGCAACGAGATTTACGAGAAGATCCAGGCGGTGCGTGGCGCCGGTAAGGTCGTGGTCGCGCTCATGACCGAGGTGGCGGCATCGGGTGGATATTACATTGCCGCGGGGACCGACCACATCATTGCTGATCCGACAACGATCACCGGCAGCATCGGCGTGATCGTCGCCCTGGCGAACATCCAGGAGCTCAGCCGCAAGATCGGCATCCGGACGATCGTCTTCAAGAGCGGCGAACTAAAAGATCTGGGCAGTCCCACCCGGCCGATCACACCCCAGGAGGCCGCGATCTTCCAGCGCCTGGTCGACGAGGCGCATGCGCGCTTCGTCGACATCGTGGCCCGCCACCGCAACCTCGACCGCGCCAGGGCGTTGCGTCTCGCCGACGGCCGTATCTATACCGGCGAGCAGGCCCGTCAGGCGGGCCTGGTCGACAGCCTGGGACACTTCCCCGACGCGGTGGAGACGGCCAAGCAGCGGGCCGGCATCACGGACGCGCAGATCGTCGAGTATGGAACCGATGGGTTCCTGCGCACCCTGCTGGGTTCGAGTAGTTGGGCCCTGCGCGCTTGGCTGGGGGGGCCCATGGCGCTCTACACCGGGGCCGACCGTCCGTTCTCGTTGCAGTATCTCATGCTCCCGTAGACGACGCGCGGGTTGCCGCCAACAGTGATCTGGGCAGGAACCACGCGCGTCGCTGGATTCTACGGTCCGTAGTCCACGATGAGACGCGGCCGGTTGTCGGACACATCCCGGCGGTGCCCGAATTGGGCCAGGGCCGGGAGCAGTTCCAGGTTCCGGATGAGCAGGCCGTGGTTCGGCAACGATCCATCGACCCATCCACGCACGATCTCGGTCACGTCCCATTCGACATACGTCCTGGTGACGCCCGGATCGATGCGCACGGAGTTCGATCCGCGGGGCACGAACGCTGTGGCCATGGAGGTCCACGTCGCGGACGCCTCGGTCCACGGCCGGTTGACCGGGTAGGCCGTGTAGAGGTCAGTGACCGCGGTGCGGACGCCGTAGAGAAACAGGCGCAGCGTGGCCCGCCGGACGCTTGCACCCGATGGGAGCGTGACATTGAAGTTGACCAGCGATCGGTGGCGGCCGGTCGCATCGCGGCCGACCAGCAGCACCTCGTCGGGGTGTGCCGTGCCGGGCGCGGACTCCTTCAGCGGCGCGTCGGCTCGGGCCACGAAGACCACGGTGCCGGCACGAGGAGTAGGCGTCGCGGTGGCCGCGGGCGTCGCGGTCGGTGTGGGCGCGCCCACCCGCGCGACGGCCAGCTCCCAGGCCTCGCCCGACACCGGGTTGATGCGCACCTGGATCTCATCGCCGCGCCTGATCTGCGCCGGACCGTCGGTCAGGGCGACCGGCACGCCGTTGAGCGTCAGCGCCGCGTCGCTGTTGATGCGGATGATCTGACCGTCCTGCAGGGCCACCGCTGTGGTTGTGATCACATCGACCCTGCCCCGGACCATCCGGTATGACGCGCGGACCGAGATCGCCTCGTTCCCGGTCGGGCCGGCCTCGACCCGCGCCTGATCCCCCACGCGCAACGCGGTCAGCGCCGCGGATCCGCCGCTGCCGGTCCCTGCGTCGAACCGGAGAATAGCGGTTTCCCGCGTGATGACAAACACGTAGATCACCGCGCCGACGCTGATCTGAATGCGTGGTGGCGTGGCGGCGGGGGCGATGGCCACCAGCACCCCCTCGATCACGCGGGTCGACGGTGTTGGCGTTGCCGCAGGCGGCGGTGGAGGCTGTGGCGTGGGCGCCGGTGTTGGCGGAGGCGTCGGAGGGGGGACGGGCGGCGGCGCGGCGGGAGTGGGTATCGGCGTCGGCTGCGGTGCCGGCGGGGGCACCGCAGCGGTCGGCACCGTGATCAGCACGGTCCGTGCCGCCGCCTGCCACTGGACGAAGGCCCCCAGGGCCTCGCTCACGAACCGCAGCGGCACCAGCGTCCGGCCCCCGACAACCATGGGCGGCACGTCGAGCGTCACCGCCCGGCCGTCGACGGCGGCGTCCCGCTGTCCCACGACCAGTTCGATGGTCCTGGTCGCGGTCGTCGCCGTGATCCGCTGCGTGCTGGGTTCCCATCGGACCGACGCGCCTAGCCGCTCGAAGACGCCGCGCAGAGGCACCAGCAACCGGCCGCCGACCTCAATCGGCGGAACGTCGAAGGTGATCTCCTCGCCGTTCACGAGCACACGGATCGGCGCCGCAGGCTGCGCACCCGTGGGAACGGACAGGCCCAGGGTGGACAGCGCCACGGTGAGGGCAAGCAACGCATGTGCGACCCTCACAGCGATTCCTCCCATCGTTGGGCATCCCAAAGGCATCCCGAGATGGTCATACCCTCCCAGGCACCGATCCGGACGACCTCTTCGGTCCTGGAGCTTCCTTCCCCGCGGGGTCGCGGCGCGCCTCCTCGCGGCCCTGTGGCAGGCTGTTCCGGGCTCCAGCCCGGCGAGCGCGCGGGCAGGGACCACGGTCTGCCGCGTGCCCAGAGGGAAGGGGCGTCGTCGTGACAAAGTGATGACTGTGCTGAGGATCCTCGTCGTCGTTGTGTTGATCCTGGTGGCCGCCGTCTTGGCCGTCGCGGCGTATGGCGCGCGGCGCTGGGAGGCCGGCACGCGGGAGTTGCGCGGGCAGCTGGACGCGGCCCGCATCCCTATCACGCCCCTGCGTGTCGTCGGCGAAGGCATCCTCCATGCTGCCGTGCTCGGTGCGGTTCCTGTCGTCAACATCCGCGGCACGCGCGAGGTCGCCGAAGGCGAGCTTATGCGCTTCTTGGCCGAGGCCGCGTGGTATCCGACCGCCTTGCTCCCCAGTCAGGGTGTCCGTTGGGAGGCGGTCGTGCTTGGCGTCCCGCTGCTGACAACGGGGCTCCTGCTCGAGCGGCGCGGCTCGGTGCACGGACGGCTGCTGTGGCTGGGTGCGCTCGGCTACGGCGTGTACACCGGGCCAACCAGGTTCTGGCCATCGTCAGGCCGGGCGAGGACTCGCCGGTCCCCCCGACGGACCGCAGAGCCCAGCGACGCGCGTGGCTCCTGCCCAGATCACCGCCGGCGGCAACCCGCCCGTCGTCCAGGGTCAGACGCGGCCGGTCGTGGCCGCGCCTGATGGATTCGGGCTCCTCCCGATCCCCAGACGCTCCCCTCCTCGGGCCGCCGTCACAGTCCGCTCCGCAACACCGCACCCTCGGAAGCAGAGGACACCAGCGCCGCGTAGCGGCCGAAGAGGCCGGACGCATAGCGCGGCGGGGGCGGCCCGAATCCTGCCCTGCGCCGCTGCAGTTCGTCGGGGGCGACGTCGAGGTCCACTCTTCGCGCCTCGACGTCGATCGCGATCACATCGCCGTCGCGCACGAGCGCGATGGGCCCTCCCACGTGGGCTTCCGGCGCCACGTGGCCGACCATCAGACCGCGCGTCCCTCCGGAGAACCGGCCGTCCGTGACGAGCGCGACGTCCGGACCCAAGCCCGCGCCGACCAGCGCCGCGGTGACCGCCAGCATCTCCGGCATTCCCGGTGCTCCACGCGGCCCCTCGTGGCGAATCACGACGACGCCCCCGGTCCGGACTCGGCCTTCCCATACCGCACGCAGTGCAGCCTCTTCGCCGTCAAACACATGGGCAGGCCCTCGGAACGACATGCGCTCCGTGCCCGCGACCTTCAGCACGGCTCCATCGGGTGCCAGCGAGCCTCGGAGAATTGCCAAACCGCCGTGGGGCTTCAGGGGTCGGTCCACCGCGGTCACCACCTGCTGCCCCAAGTGCTCGGGGGCCTGGAATGCCTCCTGGGCCAGCGTACGGCCGGTCACCGTGCGCTGCTCCCCGTCCAGCAGACCTGCCTCCAGCAGCCTGCGCACCACGATGGGTGTCCCGCCGGCCTCGTAGAGCTCCCACGCGGTGTGGCGACCCCACGGCCGCAGGTCGGCGATGACGGGTGTCCTCCGGCTCACCTCGTCGAAGTCGTTCAAGGACAGCTCCACTCCCGCCTCGTGGGCCATGGCCAGCAGGTGGAGGATGGCGTTGGTGGATCCACCGGTGGCCGCCACCGCCGCGATTGCGTTGAGGAACGACCCGCGGGTAAGAAAGTCTCGCGACGTCCGGTTCGCCTGAAGTGCGTCGGCCAGGGTGTGCGCGGCCAGCCGCGTCTGCTCCCCCTTGGCCGCCAGGATCGCCGGGATGCTGTTGTACCCCATCGGTGACAGGCCCAGCACCTCGAGGATCATCGACATCGTGTTGGCGGTGAACTGTCCCCCGCAGGCTCCGGGGCCCGGCACGGCATGCCGCTCGATGGCTCCGAGTTCCTGCTCATCGATTCGACCTGCCGCGAACTCTCCGATCGCCTCGTACACGTCCACGACCGTCAGCTTACGCGACCCCAGCACTCCGGGCGCGATCGACCCGCCGTAGAGCACCAGGCCCGGTACACCGCTGCGAATCACGCCGATGGCGCCCCCGGGGATCGTCTTGTCGCACGCGACGAGGATGACCATCGCGTCGTACTGGTAGCCCTGCGCGATCAGTTCGACGGAGTCCGCGATCACCTCCCGACTGATGAGGCTCGCGCGCATGCCCGCCGTCCCCATGGCGATACCGTCGGCGATCGCGGGTGCGCCGAACTCGAACGGCACCAAGCCCGCTTCGCGCAGCCCCGCCTTGAGCTCTGTGGCCAAGTCACGGAGATGCGCGTTGCACGGCATACCGTCGGTCCAGGTGTTTACCACGCCGACGAACGGCTTGCGAAAGCCCTCGTCGTCCACGCCTACGGCCCGCAGCATCGCCCGCGCCCCGGCGCGATGCACGCCCACCTTGATCACGTCGCTGCGCATGCTGACACCTGCCCCTTTCCCAACCGTCTCTCACCCGGCAGTAGCTTCGATCACGAATCCTGCGACCGTCTTCCTTACCTCGCCGGCGGAGTCCTGCCCACCGTCATCGGGCGGTCACCAAGGCTCACCGACGGTAGCAGATCAATGGAGCCCAGAGGCCGCGCTACTCCTTTAACGCGCCGGTCAGCCCTGCGACGTAGTGTTCCACGAAGAACGAGTACGCCAGGGCCACCGGGACCGAGCCCAGCAGCGCCCCGGCCATCAGCGGCCCCCACTGAAAGACGTCCCCGGTGACCAGCTCAGTGGCCAAACCCACCGGAATGGTCTTGCTGGCCGTGGAGGACAGGAAGACCAGGGCGTAGATGTACTCGTTCCACGAGAGGGTGAACGCGAAGATCAAACAGGATAGGATACCAGGGAGCGCCAGGGGAAGTGTGATGTAGCGCATCACCTGGAAGCGGCTGGCACCATCGATCCGCGCGCAGTCATCAAGCTCCACCGGAAGCGATCGGAAGTACCCCATCAGCAACCAGGTGGCAAAGGGGACCAGGAACGTCGGATAGGTCAGGATCAGGGCGGTCGGTTTGTCCCACAGACCCAGGCGGTTGATGATCTGGGCCAGAGGGATGAAGAGAATCACCTGCGGGACCAGGTAGCTCAGGAAGATGGCCACGCCCAGAAAGCCCGATCCCCAGAAGCGCAGGCGCTGGATGGCGTAGGCGGCCAACAGGCTGGCAAGCAACGCGAGCGCCGTGGCCCCGACCGAGATCACCAGCGTGTTTCTCAGCCACGGCAGGAAGTTCGTCCGCCACAGGAGCGTCTCGAAGTGCTGCAGCACAGGCGCGGCCGTCCACAACTGGTTAAGCGCCAGGTTGTACAGGTCACGGTTCGGCTTGATGGCCGTCATCAACATCCAGTAGAACGGGAACAGCAGAAAGATCAGGAACACCCACAGGGGTAGGTAGAAGGTCAACGTGCGCACGGCCAGGGAGGGCCGCATGCTTCAGTCCCTTCGCAGGTAGTGGAAGGCCAGCAGCACGCAGACGATCAGCACCGGCAGCATGAAGCCGGCGATCGCGGCACCTTCCCCGATGTACCCGCCCTGGATCGCCCGCTGGTAGGCGAGCGTGCCAAAGAGGTGCGTGGCGTTCGCCGGGCCTCCCCTCGTGACGATCCAGACGAGCTGGAAGTCGCCGACGGTCATGATGGTGGAGAACACGGTCACGACCACGGTGAGCGGGAGCAGCAGCGGCCACGTGACCGCCCAGAACTTCTGCCACGCTCCGGCGCCGTCGATCTCGGCGGCTTCGTACAGTGTCGGCGAGACGGTCTGCAGTCCTGCCAGCAGGCCGATGGCGAAAAACGGGATGCCGCGCCACACGTTCGCCGCGATGAGCGAGGCCCGGGCCAGGTTGGGATCGCCCAGGTAGTTGATGAACCCCTCCACGAGCCCCACCCGGCGCAGCATCCAGGTGATGACGCTCCACTGGCTGTCGTAGATCCAGTAGAAGACCAGGGCGGACAGTGAGGTGGGGACGATCCACGGCAGGAGCATCGCCGCGCGGACGAACCGCTTGCCCCTGAACTCGCGGTTCACCAGCAGCGCGAGCGAGAACCCCAAGACCAGCTTCAGCACCACCGCGACGCCGGCATACAGCGCCGTATTGAACGTGGCCAGGCGGAACACCTGGTCCCCCCAGAGGTAGGCGAAGTTCTCCACACCGACGAACCGACCGGGATGGGCGATCCGCGCGTCGGTCAGGCTGAGCCAGGCTCCCAGGAAGAAGGGATAGGCGAGAAAAACTCCCAGGAGGAGCAGCGCCGGGCTGACAGAGAGCCCGCCGAGGACATGGCGGTTCTCCAGCAGCTCGCTCCCCAGCGTTCGAGGCAGCGGACGCCGGGCGGCGGCCTCGACCCTGGCCATCGCTCGACGGTCGCGGGGCGGGCCGGGGGCGCCCGGCCCGCCCCGCGGCGCTCCTACGCGCGGTAGATCCGCGCCAGCCGCTCCTCGGCCGCGCGGATCGCGTCACGCACGCTGCGGCGCCCGGTCAGGGCCTCCGCAAACATGTCCACGATGACAAACTCCGCCATCGCGCGGGCCGAATGGGGCCCCGGTGTCCCGGCGTGGGAGTGAGGAAGCATCCGGGCCACGGCGTCCCGGAACGGGGTGGCCTTGGGGTCTGTGCGCCATACTGCCAGGCCGCTATAGTGGCGCAGCGGATGGCTGACGTAGCCCAACATGGCGTTGACCCACCGGCTGTACTGGACGTCCTCCATGATCCACCGCAAGAACTCTTTCGCGGCGTTGGGGTACCGGGTGTAGGCGAAGATGTACGCCTGGCTGAACAGGTGCAGTTCTGTGGGACGGCCCACGGGGCCCACGGGGATGTGGGCGTGGTTCATGTCGCGGGCGACCTCCGGGAACTCGTTGCGGGCGACGAAGTAGATGCTGATCCCGTTGTTGGTCAGCGAGATCTCGCCCGCCAGGAACGCGCGGTTGTTATGGGGGTCCAGCCAGCCGGCGACGCCTGGAATCATGGTCTCGTAGAGCTGGCGGCCGTACTCCAGGGCGTTGACTGTCTCCGGCGAGTTTATGGTGATCGTCCTGTTGTCCGGTGCCACCGCCTGCCCTCCGAAGGCCCACAGCAGCCAGTGCGTCCAGGTGTTGGCGTCCCCGACGGCCTTGCCTAGCGCAAAGCCCGTGGGGTTCCCCCGCGCCCGAAGCGCCCTGCACAGCCGCAGGAACTCGTCGGTGGTCTTCGGGAACTTGGCCGGGTCCGGGTCGAACCCGGCGGCCCGTACCATCGACTCGCGGTAGTTGATGGCGAGACCGGGGGCGCCGATCGGTAGGCCGATCCACGCCCTGCGGGCGGCGCTGAACCCGTACTGGCGTGGCGCGTCGAACCACCCACCGTACTTGCCGCCCAGGTACTCGGCCAAGTCGGTCAGGGGCACGAGCTTGTCCGGCCACAGGTGCGGCTCGTCGAACCACCCGATGACGATATCGGGGCCGGCGCCGACGCTGGCAGCGGCCGCAGCCTTGGGCTGGACATCCGTCCACGTCTCGTACTCCACGGTCACCGGGACGCCCGTGCGACGGGTAAACGCGGCGGCGTTCTGCTCGAACGTCGGGCGGTCGGTCGTGACGAACTGCGACCAGCGCAGGACCCGCAGGCTCGCGCCGCGCTCGATGGGGAAGGAAACGTCCTGCGCGGCGGCCTCCCGCAGGGTGCGATCCAGCCCCACCTTCGTCAGCGCCAGACCGGCCAGACCTGCGGCCCCGGCCTCCAGGAACCTTCTGCGGCTGATCCGTCTGGATCCTCCGCCGTGCCCTCCTTCACTGCTCATCGTCGCCTCCCCCCTCCCCATGAGGGTCGCGCCTGGCGTTGTCGTATGACTGAGAACGGGATAGTCGAAAGTATACCATGCCCTCAACGAGTCCGTCTGAGGTTGCCCTCCCCGGAGCCTGGAACCGTTGCTACAATCGACGTATCATGCCGAACCGGCTCGCCGGCGAGACGAGTCCATACCTGCTCCAGCACGCGAACAACCCCGTCGACTGGTACCCCTGGGGCGAGGACGCCCTGCGCCGCGCCCAGGCCGAGGACAAGCCGATCTTCCTCAGCATCGGCTACGCCGCGTGCCACTGGTGCCACGTCATGGAGCACGAGTCGTTCGAGGATCCGGCGCTCGCCGCGGTGATGAACGAGCACTTCATCAACGTCAAGGTGGACCGGGAGGAGCGGCCCGACCTCGACCAGATCTACATGAACGCCGTGGTGGCCCTGACCGGGCACGGCGGCTGGCCGATGAGCGTCTTCCTCACACCGCAGGGCGTCCCGTTCTACGGTGGGACGTACTTCCCGCCGGTCCCGCGCCACGGGATGCCGGCGTTCGTCGACCTGCTGCGGGCCGTCGCGGATGCCTGGCGAAACCGCCGGGAAGAGATCGAGCGCAGCGGATCGGGCCTGCTGGAGCACATCCGCCGCGAGGTGAGGCGCGCAGATTCGCCGGCCTTGAGCGCGGACACGCTGGAGGCCGCATATCGCACCCTCGAGCGGAGCTATGATCTGGCGCACGGCGGTTGGGGCGGCGCGCCGAAGTTTCCCCAGCCCATGACGATCGAGTTCCTGCTGCGGACGCACGCGCGCACCGGCGAACGATCAGCACTCGCCATGGCGACATCCACGCTGGAGACGATGGCGCGCGGCGGCATCTACGATCACCTCGGCGGCGGGTTTCACCGCTACGCGACCGATGCCGTCTGGCTCATCCCCCACTTCGAGAAGATGCTCTACGACAACGCGCAGCTCGCGCGGGTCTACGTGCACGCCTGGCAGGTGACACGCGATCCGGCGTTCCGCCGGATCGCCGAGGAGACGCTCGACTACATCGTCCGCGAGATGACCGATCCGGCAGGTGGGTTCTACAGCAGCCAGGACGCCGACTCCGAGGGGGAGGAGGGCAAGTTCTACGTCTGGCCTCTCGAGGAGGTCCACGACGTGCTCGGCGAAGACGCCAGGCTCTTCGCCGAGGCCTACGGTGTCACCGCCCGCGGCAACTTCGAGGGCAGCAACATCCTGCATGCAGCCAAACCTCGCGATGTGCTCGCTGCGGAGCACGGGGTGCCGGCCGATGCCGTCGAGGCCCGGCTGGCCGCCGCGCGGCGGACGCTGTTCGAGCGCCGTGCATCCCGCGTGCGACCGGGACTCGACGACAAGGTGCTGGCGGCCTGGAATGGGCTGACGCTCGCCGCCTTCGCGGATGCCGCCCGGGTCTTCGACCGCGCGGACTACCGGGCGATCGCGGAAGCCAACGCCGATTTCCTCTTGAGCCACCTGCGGGCGCCCGACGGGCGGCTCCTGCGCGCGTGGCGGGCCGGCCGCGCGAGACTGAACGCCTACCTGGAGGACTACGCCGGCGTCACCGACGGCCTGCTGGCGCTCTACGAGGCCACGTTCGAGCCACGATGGTTTGTCGAAGCGCGCAGGATGCTGGAGCAAGTCATCGCCCACTTCCGCGACCCGACCGGGGGGTTCTTCGACACCAGCGACGACCACGAGACGCTCATCACCCGACCAAGGGACGTTCAAGACAACGCCACGCCCTCGGGGAGCGCGATGGCCACGCTCGTCCTGCTGCGCCTGGCGGCGCTGACCGGCGAGGGTCACTACCGCGATCTGGCCGAAGGCGCGCTGCAGCAGGTGCAGCCCATGGCGGGCGCGTACCCGACCGCGTTTGCCCACTGGCTCTGCGCGCTCGATTTCGCGCTCGCCGCACCGCGTGAAGTAGCGATCGTCGGCGATCCACGCGCGGGCGACACCCGCGCCCTGCTGGAAGTCGCCGCGAAGCCCTACCGGCCCAACCAGGTTCTGGCGGTGGGCCGGCCGGGCGAGGACTCGCCGGTCCCCCTGCTGGCCGGCAGGGAACCGGTGGCCGGCCGCGCAACCGCATATGTGTGCGAACACTTCGCGTGCCGGACCCCTGTGACCGGTCCCGCAGAACTCGCCGCCCTGCTCAGATAAACCCGGAGCGCCGCCCCCGGTGATGACCCCCTCGGCGGCGACGGTCGACGTGTGGCACGTCGTGCTGTCGGGCGTCCCGCTCCTTGTGCTGCTGATCGGCCTGCTGCGGTTGGGCTGGAGCGGCGCGCGAGCCGGGTTGGTGGCCCTGGCCGTGGCGGTCGGGCTGGCCCTGGCCGCCTTCAAGTTGCCCGCGCCGGCCGCGGGCGTGGCCGTCTGGCGCGGGTTCATCGTGAGCCTCGACGTGCTGTACATCATCTGGGCGGCGTTGCTGCTCGACCGGCTCGCCGACGGCGCCGGCGCGATCCGCAGCATCGGCAGCGCGGTGAGCCGTCTGACCGGCGACCCGATCTGGCAGCTGCTGATCATCGGGTTCGCGTTCAGCTCGTTCCTGCAGGGTGTGGCCGGGTTCGGGGTGCCGGTCGCGGTGACGGCGCCACTGCTGCTCGGGCTCGGCTTTCCGCCGATGCTGGCCGCGGCCGTGCCGCTGGTGGGGCACTCGTGGTCGGTGACGCTGGGCAGCATGGCGTCGTCGTTCCAGGCGCTGCGGGCGGCCACCGGACTGCCGCCGTTCGCGCTCGGCATCTGGGTGGCAGCGCTGCTCGGCGTCGCCGGCATCGCCACCGGGTTCGCGGTGGCGCACCTGCACGGCGGATGGGCCGCGTGCCGCAGGGGATTCGCCGGTATCCTGGTGCTCGGCACGGTGATGGCGGCGACGCAGCTGCTGCTCGCCGCGACGCGGCAGTGGACCGTCTCGGCATTCGGGGCCGGCATGGTCGGGTTGGGGCTCAGCATGCTGCTCGCGCGGGTGTCGCGAGCTGACGCCCCCGCCGCGTCGAGCGGGCCGCCGCCGGCGATGGGGTTCGCCCTGGCGTTCCTGCCGTACTACACGCTGATCGCGGTCGTCGCGCTCGCCACCTTCGTCGGACCGCTGCAGGCGCTTCTCACCCGCACGCTGCTGACGTTCTCGTTTACGGCCTCGCAGACGGGACTGGGATGGCACGTCGCCGAAGCGGCCTTTCGCATCCCGCCGTTCGGCCACCCCGGGGCGCTGTTGCTCTACACGGTGGCCCTTACCACGCTGCTCTACCGCCGTCGCGGCGTCGCCCTTCCTCGGTGGCGGGCGGTCTGGACCGCCACCCGCCGGCAGGGTCTTCCGACAACGTACACACTCGTGCTGCTCTCCATGGTGGCGATGGTCATGACGTACAGCGGCATGACGTACCTGCTGGCGCAGGGGCTGGCCATCCTGTTCGGCAAGGCGTTCCCGATGGCATCGCCCTTCATCGGTCTGGTGGGGACGATCATCACCGGGAGCAACACCAGCTCGAACCTGCTGCTCGGGGCGCTGCAGCGCGACAGCGCGCTGTTACTGGGCCAGAACGCCGTGCTCATCGCGGCGCTGCAGAGCGCCGGTGGTGCATTGGGGTCGATGCTGACGCCGGCCAAGGTAGTCCTGGCGACCGCGACGACGGGAATCGGCGGCCGCGAGGGCCAGGTGATGCGGGTGACCCTACGGTATGCGCTGATCCTGACGGCCGGGCTGGGCGTGATCGGGCTGATCGCCGCGATGATGTGAAGCATTGCGGAATCTCCACGGCGCTCGTGTGCGTTCTATCAGGTACCACACCTGGGGGCGCTGTAGTGGCGAGGGAATCTCCACGCCCCGCCATCGAGATCACCGATCCGTGACTGGCACCATGAGTTCATCCAGTTCCTGCTCGATACGCACAGCTACTCCTGATCGCAACGCTCATCGCCTGGGGGCGAGGTGCTGGTCGGCGTTGCGCTGATCGTGGGTCTCTTCACCGGCCTGGCCGCCTTTGCCGGCGGGTTCATGAACTCGAACTCCATGATGGCGGGCACGGCCAGCGTCAATCCGGTGCTCCTCTCCCTCTCGATCTGCTCGTCCTGGGCCTGGAAGACCGCCGGGTGGTTTGGGCTTGAAAGGAATCCGGACACGGGCCTAGAATGATAGCGGCGAATTAGTTCGTTCTCTGGACGAACTAATACTGTCCGGGTCGGCCGGCATGCGGCCCCTCCGCCGGACCACCCGCAGGGAGCGCGTGACAGTGACCCCGGTCGTCGGCAAGCCGGCCCTGTTGCGGGAGCTCAATGAGCAGGCCGTCCTGGACGCCCTGCGCAAGAACGGTCTCCTCAGCCGCAGCGATCTAACCGCCCTCCTGCGCCTTAGCAAGTCCACCGTGTCGGCGGTCGTCGCCGGTCTCCTGGCCCACAATCTGGTGCGCGAAACGCACGCCCCGGCCGGCCGTGTGGGGCGCCGTCCGATCATGCTGGAGATCAATCCTGATGCCGGGTACGTTGCCGGCATCGATCTGGGAGCCACGCTCTTGCGGGCGGTCACCGCCGACCTGGCGGGTCAGATCCGGTCTCGGGTCCGCGCCCCGTCGCCCACGGCGGGGCTCGAAACGCTCGTCGAAGCGATCGAGCAGATCGTGGCCCGGGCGGTTGCCCAAGGCCGTCTGTCTCGCCCTCGGCTCGCCGGCCTTGCGATCGGCGTGCCGGGCGCCGTGGACGCCGCGCAGGAAGAGATCCGGCTTTGCCCAAATGTCCCCTTCCTTGAAGGCGTACCCCTCCGGGCGATGCTGAGCAGGCGGCTGCGGGTGCCCGTGATCATGGATAACGACGTCAACCTTGCCGCGATCGGCGAAAAGTGGCGTGGCGCAGCCTCCACCGTCCGCGACTTCGCCTACATCGCTGTCGGCACCGGCGTGGGGATGGGCCTCGTGCTCGGCGGCGAGTTGTGCCGCGGGGCGACCGGATACGCGGGCGAGATCGGATACCTGCCGGTGCCATGGAACGGTGGTCATGTGCCGATCGAGACGCTGATCGCCGGGCCAGCCATTGCCCGGAGAGCAGGCGATGCGCACGGCGCGACGAGCGCGGAGGCGGTCTTTGCCGCGGCGCAGGGGGGTGATCAGAAGGCGCTCGAGGTGGTGGACGAAGTGGCCAGGCTCCTAGCGTGGTCCATCGCCTGCGTCAATGTCACGCTGGATCTCAGGCTCGTCGTCCTGGGGGGAGGGGTGGGAGCCAACACCGATCTCCTCCTCCCGCGGGTCCAGAAAGAACTCGCCGCGCTGACCCCGTTTGCGCCCGTCGTCGCGTCCAGCGCGCTGGCCGGCGAGGCGACGCTGTACGGGGCAGTGGCGGTGGCGCTGCGGGCGGCCCGCGCGTTGCTGGAAGGCTCTAGGCGTCCTCGCAGGCGAGCACGGCGACACCCGATGGCCCGGATGGGTTCATGACGGCCAGCACGTGATGCGGAACAGGCACGGAGTAGCTGAAGGAGGGATCCGGGGATGAGAGAGACGAGACGCATCATCCTGATCACCCTGGCTGTGGTCACCGGTCTGGCGATGACTGTGCCGCCGGACAGGGTCGCGGCCCAGCCCCCCATCACCATCACCCACTGGCAGCACTTCCACGAAGGCCGCGTGATGGCCTTGGGCGGCCTCAAGCAGGTGTTCGAACGGCAGCACCCGGGCGTCCGCATCGTCACCGACTTTCCCCCATACGCCGGCTTCTTCGAGAAGATGGTGACCAGCCTGGTGGCCGGCACCGGGCCCGATGTGTTCCAGGCCCCGCACTTCATGGCCGAGCAGCTCATCAACGGCGGCTTCCTGGCACCGGTCCCTGACAGCGTCGCCACATCGACCGACATTGAGCGAACCTTCTTCAAGTGGACCACTGAGCGGTTCAAGCGCGGCGGCCGGCACTACGGCCTGCCGGTGGACGTGCAACACATCGTCCTGTTCATCAACGACGACCTTGCGCGGGCCGCAGGGCTGGATCCCGCCAGGCCGCCCGCGACCTGGGATGAGCTCATCGCGCAGGCCCGCAGGGCCACGCGCCGCGATGCCCGGGGCGAGATCGTCCAGGCCGGGCTGGACACCCGGTACAAGCAGGCCATCTACGCCACGCTGCTCTATCAGTTCATCGACGGTCCGGTGGTGAACGCCGCCAGGCGGGAGGTCACCTACAACAGTCCCGCGGGCCAGGACGCCTTCCGCGTGATCGAGTCACTGCTGCGGGGACCCAACGCCGTGGACTCTCCGCGCTTCCTGCCTGGGAGCCGCAAGTTCGAGTTGAAGCGGGCGGTCTTCTATCTCAACCATCCTGTCGCGCGCAGCGTCATCGGATTGATTGGACCGGACATCAAGTACACCGTTGCCCCGGTCCCGGCTGTCAGCGGCAAGCCGCCCATCGCGCCGGGCAGCCACTGGGCGTACGTGGTCAACGCCAAGTCCAGGAATGCCGAGATGGCGTGGCGGTGGGCAGAGTTCCTCACCTCGCGTGTGGGCATGAGGGCCTGGATCAAGGAGGCCGGCGATGCCCCCTACCGGATGGACGTCCTGGATCTCGAGACCAACACCGTCGTGCGCGACACGCTCATGCGCCACACCCGCGTCACCGATTTCGCGGGCTTCTGCTATCCCGTGCTCGACGACCTGGTGGACGCACTCGCGCTGACGACGCGCCCGCTGGCGGACATCGTCAATGAGGCCAAGGCCAAGCACGATGCCTGCGTGCGGGAGGCTCTGAAGTAGGCGGCGTCTCCATGGACCCTGACGGGAGGCGGCCAGGGTCCCACGATGGCGTCCCGGTGACCGGGCGGGGAGGCGAGGTCGGGCTTCCCCGCCCCTCCCGGGTGCGGGCGGGCATACGCGCGCACCTGCGGGTGGCCCCGCAGGTGCGCCATATGCTGTGGGCGTACGTCTTCCTGCTGCCCGCGCTGGTGCTCTTCGCCTTCATCGTGGCCTATCCGCTGGGATGGGCATTCTGGCTCTCGCTGCACGACTGGAGCTTCCTCGGCCGCAAACCGTGGATCGGCCTCGGCAACTACACGCGCCTGCTCGGCGATCCCCTGTTCTGGAAGTCGCTGGGCATCAGCCTGCGGTGGACGCTCGGCGTCGTACCGGCCATCATCGTAATCGCGCTCCCCGTGGCCCTGTTCCTCAACGTGGGGTGGATGCGGATGCGCTCGGCCTACCGCACCGTCTACTTTCTTCCGGTCGTGACCAATGTGGTGGCGGTCGCCTTCGTGTGGCGGTGGATGTTCGACCCGCAGTTCGGGATCATAAACCTGATGCTCGGCTATCTGGATCTGGGCCGCCCGGGTTGGCTGGCCGATCCGGCCTGGGCGCTCTACGCCATGATGATCGTGGCCGTCTGGAAGCAGATCGGCCAGGCAATGGTGCTCTTCCTCGCTGGGCTGCAGACCATTCCTCAGGATTTCGTCGATGCGGCCCGCATCGACGGCGCCAACGCGTGGCGGATCTTCTGGAGGATCACCCTGCCGCTGCTCAACCCTACGATGGTCTTTGTGGCGGTGATCCTGGTGATCAACGCCTTCCGCGTCTTCACGATCCCCTATGTCATGAGCGCCGGCGGCCTCCAGATGCGCACGCCGGGCGGACCGGCGGACTCGACGCGGGTGTTCGTCCTCCATATCTACGACATCGGGTTCCGTCAGTTCGCCATGGGCTACGCCTCGGCGAACGCTTTTGTGCTGATGCTCCTCATCGTCGCCGTGACGCTGGTCCAGATGAAAGTCATCCAGCGACCGTTCGAGTACTGAGGATGCCCGAGGCTGCCGCGTGGTGCGGGTGGAGCGGGTGAGGACCTGATGGATATTCCGGGACGTCCGGACATCAAGATCGCGGCCTACCTCGTGCTGACGCTGGGCGCGATCCCCATGCTCCTGCCGTTCCTCTGGATGGTCAGCGGCGCCCTCAAACCGCTGCACGAGACGATGCGCATCCCGCCGACCTGGCTCCCTGAGCAGATCCGCCTGGAGAACTTCCCCGAGCTCTTCCGGCAGTTCCCCTTTGGCGTCTACTTCGTGAACAGCGTCATCGTTGCCGTGGTGGTCGTGGGCTGTGTGCTCATCGTCAGCGCCATGGCCGGCTACGCGTTTAGCAAGTTCCGCTTTCCCGGACGAGACCTCCTGTTCATCGTGATGCTGGCCAGCCTCATGGTGCCGTTTCAGGTGCGGATGATCCCGCTCTACCTGATGAGCGTGCGCTTCGGCCTCGTCGACACTCTGCCCGGGGTCATCTTTCCCTGGCTGTTCGACGCCTTTGGGATCTTCCTCATGCGGCAGTTCATACAGACCATCCCCAACGACCTGATCGAGGCTGCACGCATCGACGGCGCCGGGGAGATCCGGATCTTCTGGACGGTGGTCCTCCCCCTGGTGCGGCCGGCGCTGGCCGCCCTTGCCATCTTCGTGGCCGTCGCCAACTGGGAAGAGTTCCTGTGGCCGCTCATCGTCTCCTCATCGGACCGCAGCCGCACCCTGCCCGTCGGCCTCCACTCCTTTGCCGATCAGTACATGTCGTACGTGCACTGGCAAATGGCCGGGGCGCTCATTGCCATCCTCCCGCTCATCGTGGTGTTCTTCATGTTCCAGCGGCAGTTCATCCAGGGCATCGCGCTGACGGGCATGAAGCAGTAGCTCATGGAGACGCGCGCCTATCGGAAGGCCGACGGCCGGCGATTGTTCCTCTATGGCACGCGGCCGCATGTGCTTCCCGCGAGGGAGGGCGAAGCCGCGGCGGCCCCGGCCGCCCCGGCGCCCCACCTGCGGTGGCACCCCCTCCACGGCGAGTGGGTGATCTACGCGGCCCACCGGCAGGAGCGGACCTTCATGCCGCCCGAGGCGTTCTGTCCGCTGTGCCCAACGCGTCCCGGCCGACCTCCCACGGAGATTCCGTTCGAGGATTTCGAGGTCGCGGTCTTCGAGAACCGCTTCCCGGCCCTGGTGGAGCACCCTCCTGATTTGCTGCCGGAGGCCGCGCAGTCCGCTCCCGCGGTTGGGGCTTGCGAGGTCGTCGTCTACACGCCGCAGCACAGCGGGAGCCTGGCCACCCTCTCGCCGGAACGGCGGGAGCTCCTGCTGCGCGTGTGGATTGACCGGTACCAGGACCTGCGCGCGCGCCCGTCTGTGTGTGCTGTGATGCCGTTTGAGAATCGAGGCGAGGCGGTGGGGGTCACGCTGCACCACCCCCACGGCCAGGTCTACGCTTACCCTTTTGTCCCCCCGGTCTTCGCGCGGGAGTCGGCCGCGTTCCGGCGGGGGATGGACCTGGCGCGCCTCCTCACCGAAGATGGCGGACGGCACGCCGTCGAGGAAGATGCGGCGACGTCCGTGGTCGTCCCACCATTTGCCCGCTTCCCCTACGAGGTATGGGTGGTGCCCAGACGCGTCCACCCGGGACCCTGGACATTTGACGACGCTGAGATCGCGTCGTTCGCCCGGGCGCTCGGCCGCGTCGTCGCGCGGTACGATGCGCTCTTCTCGATGGCGATGCCGTATGTCATGGCCCTGCATTCTGCGCCGAAAGGAGAGGAAGCGCACTTCCAGTGTCACGCAGAATTCTATCCGTTCCAGCGAGGGCGAGAGCGGTTGAAGTACCTGGCCGGAACAGAGCTGGGCGCCGGGGCGTTTACGGCGGACATCCTGCCTGAAGATGCAGTGGACGCGCTGCGGCAGGTGCGACTGGGCCCGGTATGAGCCAGTGCGTACTGGGCGGCGACGCCGGCGCAGACGCGTTCCAGCGACTCTACGGGGTCGCACCCGAGGTGCGCGCCGATGCCCCGGGGCGGGTCAATCTCCTCGGCGAGCACACCGACTACAATGAAGGCTACGTTCTTCCCACGCCCCTCCCGTACTTCGTGCGCGTCCAGGCGGCGAAGGCCCGGGACGTGGTGGAGGCATACAGCGAGACTTACGGCGAGCGGATGGCGCGCAGGCCCGAAGCCGGACCCGCGCGGACATGGCTCGACTACGTAGCCGGCTGCGTGTGGGCGCTCCGGCGTGAAGGATACGCGGTTCGGGGCGCGAGGTTTCACATCGGATCAGGAGTCCCGGTGGGCGCCGGTCTTGCCAGCTCCGCGGCCCTCGAGGTGGCCGTCATGCGGGCGCTGCGGACCCTGTACCGTCTGGACATCGACGATCTCGCGCTGGCGCTGCTCGCGCACCGGGCAGAGGTGGAGTACGTGGGTGTGCGGTGCGGCGTGATGGACCAGATCGTTGCGTCACTGGGGCGATGCGGTGAGGCGCTGCTTCTGGACACGCGCACTCTCACCGCGGAAGCAATCCCCATCCCGCCGGGATGCCGGTTTGCGGTAGTGGATTCGGGGACCCCGCGGAGGCTCGCGGAGGCCGGGTACAACCTGCGACGGGCCGAATGCGAACAGGCGGCGGTGCGGCTGGGCGTGCGGACGCTGCGGGATGTCAGGTGGGACGATCTGAATCGAGCCGCGGCGCTACCGCCGCCGCTGAACGGGCGGGTACGACACGTTGTCACTGAGAACGGCAGGGTGCTCGCAGGTGCCGCGGCGCTCCGGTCAGGAGAGATAGTCGCCTTTGGAGAATTGATGACAGAGTCGCACCGGTCCCTGAGGGACGACTACGGCGTGTCCACACAGGACCTTGATCGGCTCGTTGGGCTGGCGATCGAGCACGGTGCCCTGGGGGCCCGCCTGACGGGCGCGGGGTTTGGAGGATGCATTGTGGCTCTCGTTCCTGACGATAGGCACCAAACGTTCGTTCACGGTCTCGGGTGCGACGCCCCAGGGGCGACGGTGTACTCATGACGATCACCGAGCTGCGCATGACGCTGACCTTCGTCCCGTTCCCTGGGCCGGTCTATCCCGCGTGGCGGGCGGGCGGGGCCCAGACCGGGACCCTGGCCACGGTCCTGGAAATCGACACCGACGCGGGCATCACAGGAGTTGGGACTGCCTACGCCCACGGCAGGCGCGAGATGATCGAGACCGTCGAGCACATGGTCAAGCCTTATCTGCTTGGCAAGGATCCGTTTGCCGTGGAGCGACACATCCACCTCCTGCGCACGGCGCAGTTGTTCGGGGCCAAGCCCTGGCTGGTGGAGATCGCGCTCTGGGACATCATCGGAAAGGCCGCCGGCCTACCCCTCTACCGGCTATGGGGCGGATACCAGGACCGGATCAAAGCCTACGCCAGCACCGCGGAGGTGCGGCCGCCCGACCGGCGCGCGGACGACATCCGCCGCTACCGCGACGACGGCTTCCGGGCCGTCAAGCTGCGCCTCCATCACGACGACCCGCGCGATGACCTGAAGGTGGTCGAAGCCTGCGTGCGGGCGGCGGCCGGCGAGGTCGAGATCATGGCGGACGCCAACCAGGGTACGATCCTTCCGTATCACACGACGGGGCCGCGGTGGTCGTATGAGACGGCACGGTATGTGGCTCGCGAGCTGGGGCAGATGGGCGTCGTCTGGCTCGAGGAGCCGCTGCCGCGATTTGACTACGACAGCATCGCGCGTCTTGCGGTTGAGGTCGACATCCCTATCGCGGGCGGCGAGGCCAATGCCGGGCTGCACGAGTTCACGCTGCTCATCGAGCGCCGCTGCTACGATATCTTGCAGCCCGATGCCACACTGTCCGAGGGATTGTTCCAGCTGCGCAAGGTCGCCGGCATGGCCGAGGCGCACAGGCTGCAGTTTGTGCCCCACACCTGGGCCGACGGCGTGGGGATGGCCGCCAACCTGCAGCTCGCCGCGTCGGTGCCCAACTGCGGCTACCTGGAGTTCCCGTATGATCCGCCCAACTTCACCATGGAGGCCTTTCAAGCGCTCCTGACCGAGCCGATCCGCGTAGACTCTGACGGCTATGTTCGCGTGCCCGAGCGGCCGGGGCTCGGAGTCGAGCTGCGCAGCGAGGCGCTGGAACGGTACCGGGTGTCATGACCGGGTTCATCACCAGACCGCCTTCCGAGGAGTTCCCCGCTGTCGTGCCCGTGGCCAATGACTACATCGCGCTGCCGGACATCGGCGCCGACGGCGCCATCGGCAGCGTGCAGGTGCTGTCGGCCCAGGCTCAGGGTCTGATCGGCATCGCCGGCCAGCCGCTACTGCGACCGGTCCTGGGCGACGAATCGCCGGGGCCGGCCACGTGGGAGCGCCTGGACCACTGGATCCCAAGATTTCGGTGGACCGTCGGGGATCTGATCCTGACCGAGACGATCCTCGCACCGGTCGAAGTCAAGGGCTTCGTGATCGTGCTGGAGCTGGAGAATCACGGTGTGGCCACCCGGACGCGCCTCGGCCTGGAGGGGGTCTGGGAGCAGACGACCTACACGCTGTTCCGCGAGCGGCCGCTCCCCGTGACGATGCGGCTCCGGACGGATCCCTGGACCGGCAGCCTTTCCATGGAGGCCCTGGCCGGGCTGCCCGTGGCGGCCTGGGCGATCCACCCGGTTCCCGGCCTTGAGATGTCTCTGCCCGTGTCGGCAGACGGCCTCGCGCCACTGCGGCTCGTCCGGGAAGTGGGCCTCGACGCCGGTGAGCGGACCATCCAGTGCTTCTACGTCGGGCTGGGACGGGAAGAGGACGGCGCGCGCACGACCGCCGTGGACCTGCGCCGGCATGGATGGGAGCGCCTGCTGTCCGAGACGCGCTCGTGGCTCCGGTCCCGCCTCGCCGGCGGGGGGTGCCGACCGGCCGCGCTCCACAACCTCAATCTGCTCTTCAACCGGTTCTTCGCCTGCGGCCGGACGATCGACACCGAGGAATGGGTGTGGGTCACCTCGCGCAGTCCGCGCTACTATGTGAGCGCCGCCTTCTGGAGCCGCGACGCGCTCCTATGGTCACTCCCCGGCCTGCTGCTGGTTGACCGCGCGGCCGCGCGCGCTGTGCTGCAACATGCCTTTCGAACGCAGTGGCGCAACGCGGGGATGCATGCGCAGTACCTCAACGGAACCGTGATCTACCCTGGATTCGAGCTGGACGAGCTGGCCGCGTTTCCCGTGGGGCTGGGCAACTATCTCCGCGAGACCGGGGATGCGACGATCTTGAAGGATGCGGCGGTCGCGGATGCCATGCGCGACTACCCCTCACGCCTCGCGCGCTGGCAGGGGTCCTGCGGGCTGTACGAGACGTTCCTCGATCCTTCCGACGACCCCGTGCGCCATCCGTATCTCACCTACGACAACGTGCTCGCCTGGCGAGGGCTGCTTGACGCCGCCGAGGCGTGCGACCTCCTGGACTTGGGACCGGAGGCGGCCTCGGCGCGCGAGGCCGCGGCGAGGCTCATGCAGGCCATCCGAACCCACTGCGTCGTGGACGGCCCGTCGGGCCCGATGTTTGCCTGGGCCGTGGATGGACACGGCGCCTTTGAGCTGTACGATGATCCCCCGGGCAGCCTGCTGCTGCTTCCCTACCACGGGTTCTGTGATCCAGCAGAACCGACCTACGTGAACACCGCGGCCTGGGTCTGGTCGCCGGCCAACCCGTGGTACGTCGACGGTCCGTTTGGCGCGCCGGCTTGCCTCCACTCGCCCGATCCATGGCCGATGGCCGTGGTCAACGACCTGCTGGTGGGGAACGCCGGCGGACTCAAGTGGCTACGCCGCGCGCCGATGGACGGCGATGTGGCCTGCGAGACCGTTGACCGGGAGAGTGGTGCGGTGAGGACCGGCGGGGCATTTGCCACGTTCGCCGGTCTGCTGGCGGCGGCGTTGGCCCGGCATCGCGACCGATGGGAAGACTGACGCGCAAGGTTGTTCAGTGCGCGAGCGCGCAGCATTGGAGAGGAGTGAATCTGGCGGTGTTTGAGAAGATCGCGACGGTCATCATTCGCGTGCGCGACCTGGCCAGAGCCCGGCAGTGGTATCAGGAGGCGCTGGGGCTCTCCGCCGTCTTCTCCGACGACCGCGAGCGCGTGGTCACCTTTGGGTTCGACGGCGGGTCGAGAGCCGGGCGGCACCCGGTGGTTCGCGCTCTGGGATCCCGATGGGAACCGGTTCGAGGTGTGCCGGTACTGATCGCGCGGCCCGGAGGCGTCAAGCCTCCGGGCCGCGTGGGCCAGCACCATACGCCGGCGTGCCGCTACCGCACTGACGGCATGTTCATCCAGGTGAGCGCATCGCGAATGCCTAGCCTGGGGAAGTTCTGGACCCGCGTGTTGATCGCCAGGATCTCCGAGTTGTAGAAGATCCAGAGCACCGGGACATCGTCGTAGATGATCTCCTGAATCCGGTGGTAGAGCTGCGGCCGGCGCGTGGGATCGAACGTCGCCCGAGCCTCGGCCATGAGCCGGTCGACTTCTGGGTTGGCGTACATGTAGTGGTTGACGGTCCCCCCGGAAGTGTACTCGGGAGTCTTGTCGGGGTCCGGCGAGGTGATGCGCCAGGACGTCCGCGCCTCGTAGTCGCCCGGCCGCTGGTTGCCGCGGCGGATGTAGACCGACCATTCGACCACGTTGAGCCTCACGTCCGCGCCGAGCTGCCGCCACTGCTGCTGAGCCACCAGCGCGATCTGCTCGCGCGTCGGATTTCCCTTGTCCACCATCAGCTCGAACGACAGCGGCCGCCCGTCCTTCTCGAGGATGCCCCCGGCACCCGGGCGAAAGCCGGCCTCGGCCAGCAGTGCCTTCGCCCTGTTGACGTCGTAGGGGTACGGTTTGAGGTTCTGGTTGTAGAACCGGCCGAACGCCGACGCGTACGGGCCGGTCGCCAGGTTGGCAGTACCCTTCAGGATTCGCTCCACGATCTGCGGCCGGTTCAGGCCGTACATGAAGGCTTGGCGCACCTTCTTGTCGCCGAACGGCCACTTCGTTGCGTTAAGGGCGATGTAGAAGGCGCTCGGCAGCTCGGTCGTTTGGAAGCGGAGGTGTCCGATGTTCCGGAGACTGTCCAGGTGGACGGGTTCGATCACGCCGGCGTCGAGCTCACCCGTGCGCAGCTGCGCTACCACCGTGTTGATATCGGGGATGATCTTGATGACCACGGCGTCGAGCGGCGGCCTGCCGGCGTAATAGTTGGGGTTGGCCTCCAGCGTCAGGTGCGATCCCTCGACGTACTCCTTCCACCTAAACGGGCCGGTGCCGACGGGGTTCCGCACGAAATCAGGCATCTCGGCCAGGTTCTTGCCTTCGAGGAGGTGGCGGGGGACGATCGGGATGTTGAACCCCACGACGATCGGCAGCGATGGGTATGGCCGGTCGAACTCGAAGCGCACGGTGTGATCGTCGACCACCTGCACCGATTGCAGTCCTGTGAATGTCGTGCGGTAGAGCGCCCGGCTGCGCGGGTCCACGATGGCATCGAACGTGAACTTCACGTCGGCGGCGGTGAACGGCCGGCCGTCGTGCCACGTGACGCCCCGGCGGAGCTTGAACACCCAGATGCGTCCGTTCTCGGCTGGCGTCCACAGCGTGGCCAGGTCCGGGACGACCCTGAGATCGCCCGGGTTGTACTTGGTGAGGGTGTTGAACAGCACCTTGATGACCTGGGTCGTCGGGAGCTGTTGTGGGAACGTGATCGGGTTGATCGTGACATCCCCGTTGATCGAGAGCCGCAGGACATTGCCGCTCGCGGCCGGCCCGGCCTGCAGCCCTCCGGGCGCCAGGGCCGCCACCAGGACAGCGACCAGGACGATGGCCACACGTCGTATCATTCACTGCACCCCCTTTGGTGTTGAGCTGGCTCCTGACAGCGTGCCCCTTCGCACACCATTGGTCCGCCTCGCAGATCCATCGAGCGCTACGCGAGCCGGGCCCGGCCGGCCCTGGGATCGAGCGCGTCGCGCAGCGCGTCGCCCACCACGTTGTAGCTGAGCACGCACAGCATGATGAGCACGCCGGGATAGACGGCAAGCTGCGGCCTTGTCCACACGTAGTGCTGGGCGCCTGAGAGCATGTTGCCCCACGTCGGGGTTGGTGGCTGCACGCCCAGCCCCAGGTACGACAACGCCGATTCCGTCAGGATGGCGTATGCCACGCCCAGGGTCGCGGCCACGATGACCGACGCGGACGCCTGTGGGACGACGTGCCGCACCAGCAGCCGCGCGTCCGAGACCCCGAGCGCCCGGGCCGCCAGGACGAACTCCTGTGGGAGCGTCCGGAGCACCTCGGCCCGCACTACGCGCGCGACCACCATCCACCCCGTGAATCCGATCACCAGGATGACCTTGGACAGGCTCGACCCGAAGACCGCCAGCACCAGCAGGGCCAGGAAGAACGTGGGAATGGTCAGCATGCCGTCGGTCAGCCGCATGAGGATCCCATCGGCGGCGCGGCCGTAGAAGCCGGCGACGGAGCCGACGATGCTGCCGACGGTGACCGACACCAGCATCGCCAGTAGCCCCACGAGCAGCGAGACGCGGGCGCCCACGATCAGGCGCGAGAGCACGTCGCGGCCGGCCTCGTCGGTGCCCAGCGGGTGCTCGCGCGACGGGTCGGCAAACTGGTCTAGCAGGTCCAGGAAGGTCGGATCGTGCGGGGCCAGCGTGTGTGCGGCTAGGGCCACGAGGTGGATCACCGTCAGGAACCCGAGGGCCCCCATCGCCAGCCTGTTGCGCCGAAACCGGCCCCAGAACACCGTGAAGTTGCTCCGGCTCCTGAAGGCCGAGGCGGCGGCGGGAGCGGCGGCGGTGAGCTGCTGTGCCATGCGGCTACCTTAGCGAGATCCTCGGGTCGAGCGCCACGTACGCGACGTCGGTGAGCAGATTGCTCACGATCACCAGCACCGCGGTGGCCATCGTCAGGCCCATGATGACCGGATAGTCCCGCGTAATCGCCGCGTCCACGGCCAGCCGGCCCAACCCCGGCCAGGCGAAGATCGTCTCTGTGATCACCGCGCCTGACAGCAGGCGCGGGGTCACGACGCCGAGCACGGTGACCACCGGGATCAAGGCGTTGCGCAGGGCGTGGGTGCCCAGCACCCGGCGCGGGCTGAGTCCCTTCGCCTGGGCGGTGCGGACATAGTCCTGGCTGAGCACCTCGACCATACTCGATCGGGCGTACCGCATCAGTTGAGCCAGGGGGAACGTCGAGAGCACGATCGCCGGCATAACGAGATGGCGCAACAGGTCGGCCAGCCCGGTCTCGACGCCCGCGGTGCGCATCCCAGCCGACGGCAACCATCCCAGCGTGACCGAGAAGAGCACGATCAGCATGATGCCGAGCCAGAAGTTGGGGATCGAGACGCCGAAGAAAGCGCCAATCGTGGCCATGTAGTCGAGCGCCGAGTAGCGCCGCACCGCCGAGATCACGCCCAAGGGGATCGCGACCAGCAGCGCCACACCCAGCGCGGTGCCGGCCAGCAGGAGCGTGTTGGGGAGACGGTTGCGGATCAGCGTGATCACCGGCACCTGGTGCTGGTAGGAACGCCCCAGGCTTCCCGTGGCCGCCCGGCCGACCCACCGGGCGTACTGGACGATGATGGGGTCGGTCAGCCCGAGGTCGCGCGCAATGGCTTTGGCGGTCTCGGGATCCACGTCGGGGTTGTTGAGGATCTCCGGGCCTCCCGGCGCGCTGTGCACGATGAGGAAGATGACCGCGCTGACCACGACGAGGAGTCCGATGCCCTGGAGCAGGCGGACGAGCAGGTAGCGACTCAAGCGAGGTCACCGCCCGGCATCGACCGTAGCCTCCATCTCGGCGATGCTGTCGACTCCGTGGCCGGGCGCCTCGGCGGGGATCAACATGTCTCCGCTCAGCCTGATGCCCGTGCGCGCCATCTCGGGCTGCGTGGCGAACACGGTGAGTTCGTGGGCGTGGCGGCCGTAGGGCAGGGCCATCGCCAGGTGCAGGCCGGCGGCGGCGCCGATCTGGGTCTCAAATGGGCTGATGACCACGCAGTCGATGCCGGCGGCCTCGCCGATCGCCACGATCTGCCTGGCCCGGGTCAGGCCCCCGGTCTTCACAAACTTGATCGCGAACAGGTCCGCGGCCTCGGCGCGGATGAGCATGAGCGCGTCCCGTGGCGTGTGCACCGCCTCGTCGGCCAGCACGCGGACGCCGGTGGCGCGGCGGACGTGGGCCATGCCGGCGTGGTCCCACCCCGGCACCGGCTGCTCCACGTACTCCAGGTCGCACCCCTCCAGCTTGCGCAGGACCGCCACCGCGGTCGCGGCGTCGTAGCCCTGGTTGGCGTCGATGCGCAGGCGCACATCCGGGCCCAGGGCGGCCCGCACCGCGCGCACGCGCTCGACGTCCGCCCTGGGATCCTGGCCGACCTTCATCTTGATCGTCCGGAACCCGGCGGCTGCGTGGCGTTCGGCCATGCTCACGATCTCGGCGGTCGACCCGATCCCCACGGCGCGGGCCAGCCGGACCGACGGCCGCCGCGCGCCGCCGAGCAGCGTGGAGATGGGAACCCCGAGCAGGCGACCGGCAAGGTCGTGGAGCGCGATGTCGACGGCGGCCTTTGCCGAGGGGTTTCCCGGCAGCAGGTCCTCGAGATGAGCCATCACGGTCGCCACATCTGCCGGATCCTGTCCCACGAGGGCGGGCAGGTAGGATTCGTTGAGCACGAAGTGAACGCTCGCGGCGGTCTCGCCCGTGAAGTCGGGCAGCGGCGACGCTTCACCCACGCCGCGGGGACCGCTGTGGACCCCGATTTCCACGATGGCGTGCGGCCTGGCGGCCGGCGCGTCGCCGTAGGCCGTGGTCATCCGGTTGGAGGTCGGCCGCTCGATCAGCGTGCTCCGAGCCCAGGCAATCGTGCGGTCCGCGACTTCCCGCCTACCTCCGAGAAGCAGCGACATGAGCCAGCATCACCTCAACGTGCTCAGCGGCGTTGGCCAGCGCGTCCGCCACCCGGTTGCGCTCGCGGACCAGCCGCGTTCGGAGGAAGCCGTACTCGTCCGACCGCTCGTCGAGTGCCGCCAGCCGCCGAACCGCCTGGAGGCCAGGCAGCATCGGCACCTGGAGCGCCGGATCGTGGTCGTACGGGCCTTCCACCGTGTACAGGACGGGGTTGATGATCCTCGAGAGCGCCATGAGGCCACGGTTGAGGCGGGCGACGCGCGCCGCTCTGTTGCCCGCGAGCCTCCTGCCGGCGGTCTGCGCTGCGAGGTCGGCCCGCGCTTCTTCCAGTTGGGCCGCCAGGTTGCGCAGGGCAGAGGCCTGCGCGACGAGATCATCCAGAGGAAGCGCCCCGCGACTGGCGTCGTGCAGGTCGCCCAGCAATGTCGAGAAGTCCTTGGCCGCCGGCGTGAAGTTGAATGGCAGGACCGCCGGCATGACGACGCGGGCGGCGATCGTCAGGTAGAGCTGGGCATCCCCGGCGAGGATCTGTGCATCGGCTTTGTCCAAATTGTCGGCCGGCGTGTGCCACCACCAGCCCGCGCCAGAGCCGCCCACGGTCGCACGGTCCCTGTGGTCCAGCGGCAGCATGCGGAAGGCGCCGAACGACGGCAGGCCGATGCCCCAGAACGACTGATCGCCGGCCTTGAACGGCCGCCGGATGTTCGGCGACTGGCCGGTCACCTCGGGCACGGTGCGCTTCATGAACTCTTCGACCTCACCCATGTTGTACCGGCAGTCGAAGATCTCGGTCTCCCGCACACCCGGCGAGTCGATGTTGAGATAGCCGAGCGCCCTGCGGCGCAGCTCGTCGAACGCGAAGTCGGCGTACCAGGTCGAGCCGGCGTACCGGCCGTGCGAGTGGCCCGGCCACCAGGCGAAGCGCACGCCCCGTCGCAGTTTCTTCTGCGCCCTCTTGAGCACACGCGCCATCTCCAGCAGGCACGCATTGCCGGTGGCGTTGTCCGTAACCCCCTCGTACCACGAGTCGATGTGCGCGCCGACCAGCAGGAACTCGGGCTCGGCCCCGGGGATGTCGGCCACGGCCAGGGGTAGGGTGCGCCATCCGGTCTCCGCCCGCGCGTGGATCCGCACCCGCACCGGGCCGCCGGTCATCATCTCGCGCAGGCGCTCGCCGTCGGCCTTCTTGATCGACAGGGCAGGGATCTTCGGGATCCGGCTGATCGACTCGGGCGTCGGCGTCCCCCAGATGCTTGTGACGATCATCTCGTGGATGGCGTCCTCGCCCGACGGCCACATGTGGATGTAGGCGACTGCGCCGTGGTCCGAGGCGCGCTTCACCCCATCGGGGCCGCCCGCGGTGCCGAGCACGATCTTCCCGCGGACATCCTTCCCTTCGTAGTCAGCCTCGTCGCCGGTCCGGGCGAAGATCATCTTGCTGCGGTCCTCTTCCAGCGAGCCGACAAAGGCCAGCTCGCCTTCCAGGCCGCCGGGCGGGGTGTTGGCGGCAAACGAGCGCGGCCGGCAGGGGATGCTCGCCGCGCCGGGCGCCGTAACCTCGAGCGAAGCCTCCCGCGGCAGGCTGACGAACCCGGGGAACTCGTGCACCTGTACCGCGATGCCGCCGGCGCGAAGGGTCTCGACGATGTAGTCGACGGCCGCGCGCTCGTCGGGGCCGCCGGTCTCGCGGTGGAGCGTTGAGAACTTCTTCAAGTGGGTCTGGAGACGTCTGGCAGACACGGCGCCGCGCAGCTTCTCCTCGAACGTTGGTGCCGTACGGGTGACGGCCATCTGATCCTCCTATCAGCGGGACGCCGGTTGGCAGGGTGTTCAGCTCAGTCTCCGCCCGACGACGCGGGAACGCGCTCGGTCACCAGGAACTCGTCGATGACGCGCGCGAGGATCGTGCGCGCCAGGATCACCGGCTTGCCGGTCACCTCGCGCACGATCGATCTCATCGCTTCGTCCATGCCCACGCACGTCATCCAGACCAGATCGACGCCCGCGGCCGCCAGTTCCTCGGCGGCCCGGCGGACGTCGGTGAGCCGCTGCTCGCCGGTGTATGGGGAGGCCGCGGTGACGACCGCCCGGATGCCGCGGTCGGCGAACTGTCTTCGCGTCTGCTCGACCTGTCCCGGAGACGGCTTGATGACGCCGAGCCGCCATCCCGAGGCCAGGGCCGAGATGACGGCCGGGAACACCTTCCCGGGATTGACGATCAGCGTCGGCGACCGCAGCGCCGACCAGTCGGCGCCGCAGAGGATGACGATCAGTTCGACCTCTTGGGCCACGGCGCGGTCGACCAGCGCCTGCACTTTCGGAAGGATCTTCCCGTGCGACAGCAGGGTGTTGGTTCCATCGAGCAGGCGGGCGACGATGCCCACTTCGCCGGGGGCAGGCCCCAATTCAGCCATGGCCTCCCGCGATAGCCCGTCCAGCACGCCGCCCTGCCAGATCGAGATCGTCCGGCTGAAGACCGCTTCCATGTGAGGCACCAGGTCGTCGCGGGGTGCCTGGCCCACTGTGATCATCGCGATGGAATTCATCCTCAACCCCCTGTGACAGCTGGGCTTTCGTCAGCCAAGCACGCTCCGCAGCTACGAAAAGGCGCGCGATGCTCCTGATCTAGTACGTGATCGCGTAGCCAGGACCCTTCGGGACTTGGCAACAATTGCTCACCTTGGGCTCGTGACGATGCCTTGCCGCGCGTGACGCGGAGGCTATCCGGTGGAAATGTCGGGTAGAGGGCATCGATCCAGGAACCCGCCATTGAGGAACGGAACCTAGCAGAAGGCGGTGGGGTTCTGCCGTCTCAACCCTGGAGGTGACTTCACCATGGGGAAGGAGTTCCGCGAGTTCGTCATGAGGGGCAACGCCCTCGACCTCGCCGTCGGCATCATCATCGGCGCGGCGTTCGGTGGAGTCATCAGTTCCCTGGTCAACGATGTCATCATGCCGCCGATCGGCGCGCTGCTCGGGAGGGTTGATTTCGGCAGCCTGTTCATCAACCTCTCCGGCCAGGCCTACCCCAGCCTGGCCGCGGCCAGGGAGGCCGGAGCGCCGGTGATCGGCTACGGCACGTTCATCAACGCGGTGATCAACTTCCTGATCGTTGGGTTTGTCGTCTTCCAGATTGCTCGGGTCGCCAACCGATTCAGGACTCCGCCCCCGCCCGCGGTGCCGACGACGAAGGACTGCCCGCACTGCGGGATGACCATTCCCATCAAGGCCACGCGCTGCCCGCACTGTACGTCGCAACTCTGATGGATGCGAGCCTCTTCGAGAAGCTGGGCGTCTTCTACCTGGGCCGGCCGTACAGCCTCGAGGCGCGCGCGCCCCTGGACGGCCTGATCCTCTATGACGCGAAGGACCTGGTGACCCACGCGGTCTGCGTGGGCATGACCGGCAGCGGCAAGACCGGCCTGTGCATCTCGCTCCTCGAGGAAGCGGCGCTCGACGGCATCCCCGCCATCGCTATCGACCCCAAGGGCGACCTGACCAACCTGCTCCTCACGTTCCCGGCGCTGCGGGCGGAGGAGTTCCGGCCGTGGATCAACGAGGACGACGCTCGCCAGAAGGGGATCTCTCCCGACGAGTACGCGGCGCAGCAGGCGGCGCTCTGGACGAAGGGGCTGGCCGAGTGGGGACAGGACGGGGCCCGCATCCAGCGGCTCCGCGGCGCGGCCGACCTGGCCATCTACACGCCGGGCAGCACTGCCGGCATTCCGGTGTCGATCCTCAGCTCCTTCGCGGCGCCGCCGGCGCCCGTGCGCGAGGACCGCGAGGCGCTGGCCGAGCGGATCAGCACCACGGTCACCAGCCTGCTGGGGCTGGCCGGTATCGAGGCGGATCCGGTCAGGAGCCGGGAGCACATCCTGCTTGCCACGATTCTCGACGCGGCGTGGCGGAACGGCGAGGACCTCGACCTGGCCGGACTCATTCACCGGATCCAGACCCCGTCGATCTCCAGGGTCGGCGTGCTCGACCTCGAGACGTTCTACCCATCGGCGGAGCGGTTCCAGCTGGCGCTGCGGGTGAACAACCTGCTGGCCGCGCCGGGATTCGGCGTCTGGATGGAAGGGGCGCCGATGGGTGTCGGCCGGTTTCTCTACACCGACGGCGGCAGGCCGCGCATCTCGATCTTCACCATCGCGCACCTCTCCGACGCCGAGCGCATGTTCTTCGTAGCGCTGCTGCTCAACCAGGTGCTCGGGTGGATGCGCGGCCAGTCCGGGACGACGAGCCTGCGCGCGCTCCTGTACATGGACGAGATCTTCGGGTTCTTCCCTCCGGTGGCCAACCCGCCTTCGAAGGCGCCGCTGTTGACGCTGCTGAAGCAGGCCAGGGCCTTCGGCCTGGGTGTCGTGCTGTCGACACAGAACCCCGTGGACCTGGACTACAAGGGCCTGGCGAACGCCGGCACGTGGTTCCTCGGCCGGCTCCAGACCGAGCGGGACAAAGCCCGGGTGCTGGACGGGCTGCAGGGTGTCGCGGCCGCCGAGGGCGCGGGGTTTGACCGCGGGCGGATCGACGCCGTCCTCTCGGGGCTGGGCAAGCGCATCTTCCTGCTGCACAGTGTCCACGAAGATGCTCCCCAGGTGTTCGAGACGCGGTGGGCGATGTCGTACCTGCGAGGGCCACTGACGCGGGATCAGATCAGGCGACTGATGGACCCGGTGCGGGCAGACCTGCTGGCGGGAATTCGACCGGCCGGCGAGCCCGAAGCCGCACCCGCGGCCGCCGTGCTGCCGCGTTCCGAAGTTCGGCCGCCTGCCGTGACTGCTCTAGGTCCGGCGGCGCCGACCGAGGCGGGTGCGCAGGCCAGGCCGGTGCTGCCTCCCGGCATCCGCCAGTTCTTCGTGCCTCCGCTGGGGGCACCAGGGGGCGGCCGGATGAGCTACCAGCCGATGCTCCTGGGCGCCGCGCGGGTGCAGTTCCAGGACACGAAGCTCGGTGTGGATGTCACGCGCGATATCACCGTGCTGGCCCCGATCACCACGGGTGCGCTGACGGTTGACTGGGACTCGGCGGAAGACGCCGGTCTGGTCCCGCAGGACCTGGCGGCCGAGCCCCTGGCTCCCGCGACCTTCGGGATGCTGCCGGCCGCCGCCGCGAAGCCCAAGAGCTACGAGGTCTGGGGCAGAGACTTCGCGCGATGGCTGACCCAGACCCAGGTGCTGGAGGTCCTGCGGCATCCGGAGACCGGGATTCTCTCGAGGCCCGGCGAGCCCGAGCGCGACTTCCGCATCCGTGCGCACGATGCGGCGCTGCAGAAGCGCGATCAGATTGTCCAGAAACTCCGCCAGAAGTACGGCCAGAAGGTGGCCGTCTTGCAGGAGCGGCTCCGCCGCGCGCAGGCCGCGGTGGAGCGTGAGCGCCTTCAGGCCAAGCAGCAGCAGATCCAGACCGCGGTGTCGGTGGGCGCTACGATCCTCGACGCGTTCATGGGACGTCGCGCGGTCCGCAGTGGCACCATCGGCCGGGCGACCACCGCGGCCAGAGGCGCCAGCCGGTCGCGCAAAGAGGCACAGGACGTGCAGCGGGCCGAGGAGACGGTCCAGGTGCTCCAGCAGCAACTGGCCGATCTCGAAGCGCAGATCAGGGTCGAGATCGACGCGGCACTCGGGGCCGTGGATCCGGCCGCCGCGCGGCTCGAGCCGGTGACGGTCAGGCCCAAGCGCACGGGGATCACCGTGCAGACGATCGGGCTGGCCTGGACACCGCGCTGAAGATTCGGTTGCCTACCAGCGACTGACCCTGACGTCGGGAGGCAGCGCCCGCAGGTCCTTCTCGAGCGTGAACTCCGGCCACTCGATGCCCTGCTGTGGCGTGCCAAACGCCCAGAATTCCTCCAGGTGGACCCCGGGACGCAGCTCGCCCGTGTGCTGCACCACAGGGCCGAGCGGCAGCAGAAAGCCTTCACGCCCGTAGACCGGCATCTGGTCGAGCGGGACCGCGCGCTCCAGCACCGACGGGCCTTCGAACCGCCCACCCGTGTTCACGTCGTACCATCCACCCGCGGGGAGGTAGAGCCGCGTCACCCCGCCGGGCTCGATCACCGGCGCGACGAGCAGCGACGGTCCAAGCAGGTACTGCTGCTCGAACGCCCACGCCGCGGGGTCGTCGGGAAACGTGAGCGGCATCACCCGCATCACCGGCAGGCCGGTCCGGTGCGCCTCGCACGCGCAGGCTTCGAGATACGGGATCAGCCGGTAGCGCCACTCGAGCCAGCGCCGTACGATGGCTTCGACCTCGGGCCCGTAGTACCAGGGCTCGCGCGGGCTCGTGCCGTGGAACCGCGTGTGCGACATCATCACGCCCGCCTGCGTCCATCGGACGTAGAGCTCCGCGTCGGGCATCGCGCCGGGCGTCAGGTGGTAGAACCCGCCGATGTCGTGGCTGTAGAACGGCACACCGCTGGCGCCCCACGAGAGCCCGCCGCGGATGCTCGCCGCCAGGCCTTCCCAGTCGGCCTGCGGATCGCCACCCCACTGGATGGGATAGCGCTGGCTACCGACCCAGCCCGACCGGCCCCAGACCAGCGCGCCGTCCGGCGCGTGGCGTGCGGTGGCTTCGTACACGCAGCGGTTGAAGAGCAGCGGGTAGACGTTGTGCAGCCGCGTGCCGCGGTCGCCGTTGGCCGCGACGGCGTCCTCGGGAACCTGCTCGCCGAAGTCGGACTTGATCACGTCTATGCCCTGGGCGAAGAGCGCGGCATGCGCGTCGCGATACCACGCGTACGCATCGGGGTTCGTGAAGTCCACCATGCCGCTTGGCGGGAGCGGCGTAAGCAGCGTGCCGAACGGCCTGGGGTCCCACTGGTAGACGTAGGGATCGCCCGAGGGCGCGCGCAGCAGATAGCCCTTCGCGGCGAGCTCGGTGAAGAGTGGGTTGTGCACCGACACGTAGGGATACTCCCACACGCACAACTTGAGGTTGAGCGCCTGAGCGCAATCGCCAGCCCGAGCGCGAACTGCGCCGCGACCGTCACGACGGTGTACTGGAGGGTGACCCGGATGGCGTGCCACGCGTCGGGATCGGCGATGGCCTTCGCGAAGTTGCGGACGCCGACATACGGCGTCCCCAGGTGCGGCTGGTCGAGGCGCATGTGGTGCATGGCGGTCCAGACCGCGTTGAGGATGGGGTAGAGCGCGAAGACCACCAGGAAGAGCAGGCAGGGGACGAGGAGGAGGGCGGCCAGCTCACCCTGGGTGAGCTGGCCGCTCATCAGACGCCGGACGGTGCGCGAACCCGCCCAGGATCCGCCGACCGAGGGCGCCGCCACAGGACCCTCGCTAGTTCGCCATGAAAAACACTGAGTT
>JBBIOB010000012.1:0-59672 GCA_037443565.1 Armatimonadota bacterium
CCGGCACCCGCGGCGGCGCGCGCTCCTCGCCGGGGCGCGCGCTCACCGTGATCGAGATCGCCGCCTCCCCCGCGCGGACGCGCGCGCCCGCCGACGGCGCCTGCTCGATCACGATCCCGGGCTCGACCTGCAGGGTCCCGACGGTGCGCAGGTGCGCCACCACCAGCCCCTTCTCTTCGAGCAGGCGGCGCGCCTGCTCCAGCGGCCGGCCGAGCAGGTTGGGCATCTCCACCAGCGGCGGACCCCGACTGACGACAAGCGTGACCGGCGTGTCCGCGGGCACGGTGGCGCCTCCGAGCGGATCCTGGCTGATGACCGCGCCCGGAGGCACCATCTCGTCGTAGCCGTCTCGGAGCGCGCCGACTTTGAGCCGCGCGGCCTCGAGCGCGAGCTGCGCCTCCTGCACAGGTCTCTGGAGCAGGTTCGGCACGGCGACCAGCTGCGCACCCAGACTGACGACCACGCCCACGTGCCGCCCCTGCTTGAGCCGTTTGCCGGGCGGTTGATCCTGGGAAACCACAACGTCGGGCGGTACCGAGGGGTTGTTGACCCTGTCGGTGACCTCGAGGATCAAACCGACCTCGCGCACCAGAACCTCCGCCTGGGAGAGGGGCGTACCCGCGAGGTCCGGCATCTCGACTTCGGGAACGGTGAGATAGGCGACGACGGCCTGCCAGGCGGCCCACCCACCGCCGATGAGAACCACAAGAACAGCCGCGGCAACGATGGCGGCGGTGCGTCCGACGCGCAGCCGCGAAGCGGTCTCCTCGGGGAGATCAAACCGCGTGGCCTCCAGGTCATCGGCGACGGCGTCTCTCCAGAACGTGGTGGCCCCGTCCAGGTCGGTCGCCATCTCGCGGGCGGAGCGATAGCGTTCCTCAGGCCGCTTGGCCATGGCCTTGACGACGATGCCTTCCAGCCGCATGGGCACGCCGGGCTGAACGGCCCGTGGGCGCGGCGGCGGATCATGCAGGTGCTTGAGCGCAATGGCGATCGGCGTGTCGCCTTCAAACGGCACCCGGCCCGTGAGCATCTCGTACAGCACGGCGCCCAGCGCGTAGAGATCCGAGGCCCGGCCGACCGGCGCCCCGCGGGCCTGCTCGGGCGAGAGATACTGCACGGTGCCGAGGACCGTGCCCGGCTGCGTGATGGTCACCGCGGCCAGCGCCCGCGCGATGCCGAAGTCCGCCACCTTCACGGTGCCATCGGATGCGATCAGGATGTTCTGCGGCTTCACGTCACGGTGGATGATGCCCTCGCGGTGCGAGTACTCCAGCGCATCGCAGACCGCCCGCGTGATCCGCTCGGCGTCCGTGGGCTCGAGCCGCCCCACCCGCCGCAGGTGGGCCTTGAGGTCGAGGCCGTCCACATACTCCATGGCGATGAAGTGGACGTCGTCCTCGCGCCCGCTCTCGTAGACCTTGACGATGTTGGGGTGCTGAAGCGCCTCGGCAGCGCGCGCCTCCCGGGCGAAGCGCTCGATGAAGTCGCGGTCGGCCCCGAACTGCGGACGCAGGATCTTCAGGGCGACGAGCAGCCCGTCGGGCCGGCGGCGGGCGCGGTAGACCGTTGACATGCCGCCGTCGGCGATCCGATCAATGACTTCGTACCGGCCGGCGATGACCGTGCCGTTGGCCACGCTCACGCCGGGACCCCCTCGGCGTGGATGCGCTGGAGCTGGCCGCAGGCCGCGGCGATGTCGACCCCACGGTCGATCCGGATTGTCGCCGCCACGCCTGCCCGACGCACCAGACCCACGAACCGATGCACCTCGTGCGGTGCCGGCCGCCGGAACTGCATCCCGTAGACCGGATTCCAGGGGATGACGTTGAGGTGCGCGCCCCATCCGGCGAGCAGCTCGGCGACCTGCCGGGCATGGAGATCGTGATCGTTGACGCCCGCCATGAGCACATACTCGAAGGTGACACGGCGGCCCGTGGTGGTCTGGTAATCCCGGGCCGCAGCAATCAGGTCGGCGATGGGCCATCGGCGGTTGACCGGCACGAGTTGCGACCGCAGGGCGTCGTGTCCCGCGTGCAGCGAGATCGCCAGCACGAGCTGCAGCCGCTCCTGCGCCAGCCGCCGGATCTGCGGCACCAGGCCGACCGTCGAGATCGTCAGGTTGCGCATGCCGATGCGCGGGCCGTACGGCGCGTTCAACAGGCGCACGGCCTTGAGGGTGGCCTCGTAGTTGGCCAGCGGCTCGCCCATCCCCATGAAGACGACGTGCGTGATGCGCTCGCCGGTCTGGCGCTCGATGAGCAACACCTGTTCGACGATCTCGCCCGCAGAGAGGTTCCGCGCCAGACCCGCCAGACCCGTGGCGCAGAACGTGCACCCCATGCCGCAGCCCACTTGTGTTGAGATGCAGGCGGTGCGCCGGCCGTCGTCGTAGCGCATCAATACGGTCTCCACCGTGCGGCCGTCGGCAAGGCCGGCAAGCACTTTGGTCGTGAGGTCATTGGGCGCATCGGAACGGGCCAGCGCCCGCAGCCGCGACGCGCGGGCGACGCCGGCCAGCCGGCGGCGCAGCCCCTGCGGGAGATCGGTCATCTCGGCGATGTCCGTCGCGCCGCGGCCGTAGAGCCACCGGGCGAGCTGGCGGCCACGATAGCGGGGTTCGCCCAGGCCGGCAACGAACACGTCCAGTTCTTCAAGGGTCAGGCCAATGAGCTCCGTCATGATCGTCGTGCGGCTCCGGCGCGGCCTTCCTGATTCTACCATCAACGCCGGCGGAGGCGCGCCAAGTAGAACCCGTCGGTGTCGTGACGGTGGGGCCACAGGCATGCCTCTCCGACCGGCAGGTCGTCGGGGGGATAGGCCGTCAGCAGGCGGAGGAACGCCTGCGGCAGCGGGTCGCGCTCGAAGGCCCGGTGCGATGCCAGGAAGGCCGACACCACCTGCGGCCCCTCCTCGGGCTCCAGGCTGCACACGCTGTACACCAGGCTCCCGCCTGAGCGCACCGCGCCGGCGGCGCCGGCCAGGATCTCGCGCTGGGCCTGCGCGTGCCGGGGTAGATCGGCCTCCTGCGCCCGCCACTTGATCTCAGGCCGGCGGCGGAGCGTGCCCAGGTTCGAGCACGGCGCGTCCACCAGCACGGCATCGGCCTGTCCCGGCCACCGCCGGCCGATCTCCCGCGCGTCCAGGTGGTGCATCTCGACACACGTGGCGCCCAGGCGCGCCGCCCGCTCCGCAGCGGCGCGCAGCTTGCCCGGGTGCACGTCGCACGCGATCACGCGGCCGGCGTTGCCCATCAGCGCGGCCAGATGCGTGGTCTTGTTGCCGGGCGCGGCGCACGCGTCGATCACAGTGTGCCCGGGCCGCGGGGCCAGCGCCCAGGCCACGAGCATCGCGGCCTCATCCTGCACCACGGCCACCCCCTCGTCGAGCAGCGGCAGCCGCTCGACGAGCGACCCATGCACCCGTACGGCTTCGGGCGCCAGACCCGGTTCGGCCGCCAGCCCGCGGTCGCGCAGCGCCGCCAGCAGCCGCTGGCGGGTGGTCTTCAAGGTATTGGCCCGCAGCACCGACGGCGCCGGCAACGTGTTGGCCCGGGCCAGGGCCGCGGCCTCGTCCAGCCCCCAGGCGACGGCCCACCGTTCGAGCAGCCAGCGGGGATGGGAGGACGCCACCGCAAGATACCCCAGGGGATCGGCCGCCGCATCGGGCAGCGGGGGCGGCCCTTCGGCGACCAGGCGCCGCAGGACCGCGTTGACCAGCCGCGCGGTCCCCACGTGCCCGTGGCGCCGGGCCAGGGTCACGGCCTCCGAGGTCGCGGCGGCCGCGGGCACGCGGTCCATCTCGACGATCTGGTACGCCGCCATGCGCAGGATCGTGCGGATCGCAGACGGCATGTCGTCCAGCGGCCGAGACGCCAGGGCGCGGAGAGCGTGGTCGAGCCGCTCACGGTGGCGCAGCACCCCGAGCACGATGGCCACCGCGAGCGCCCGGTCGGCGCTGGATAGCCGCGAGCGATCCAGCGTCCGGTAGAGCAGGACTGAGACAAATGCGTCGGCCGCCTCCGCCCGGTAGAGCACCGTGAAGGCGGCCTCGCGCGCGGATGCCGGGACGACGCCGGCCCTACCGGTCACGCATGTTGCGGAGCATGAGCAGCCGCACGAGCTGCAGGATCGCCATCGCCGCTGCGGCCACGTAGGTGAGCGCGGCGGCGTTCAGCACCGCGCGCACGCCGTCGGCCTCGCGCGGCAGGACCATCCCTTCGCCCTGCAGGACCGCCACGGCCCGCCGGCTGGCATCGAACTCGACCGGAAGGGTGATGAGCGCGAAGACCACGTAGCCCGCGAACAGCAGGATCCCCAGGTCCATCAGCGGCCGGAACTGCGCGAACATCCCGATGATGAACAGGATCCAGGCGGCGTTGGTGCCGATCGTGGCCACGGGGACGATCGCGTTGCGCGCCACCAGCGGCCCGTACCGCTCGGCGTCCTGGATCGCGTGGCCGCACTCGTGCGCGGCCACCCCGTAGGCGGCGACCGACGCGCTCCCGTACACCTGCGGCGAGAGCCGCAGGGTCTTGGTCCGCGGGTCGTAGTGGTCCGCCAGCATCCCCTGCACGGCCTCGATCTTCACATTCGAGAGCCCGCGCCGCCGCAGAAGCTGCGCGGCGACCTCGGCGCCGGTCATGCCCGTCGCGGTACGGATCTCGCTGTACTTGTGGAACGTGCTGCTGACCTTCCACTGCGCGAACATGGCGAGCAGCAGCGCCGGAATGATCAGCACGAATGTCGGATCTCCAAAGAACATGCGCACTCCCCCCTAGGTGAAGTCGCTGCCATTGTACCAGACGATCGGGCTGCAGGACGCGGGTCGCGTCACCCAGCACCAACGGTGGCCGGCGCTCCGGGGTTCCCGGTCCCCAGGCGCTCGCCCGGACGCATCGGGTGCCCGCGGAGGAACTCGCCGGCGGACATCCGGCGGCCGCCCTCTGCCTGGACCTCGTGCAGCACCACGGCGCCCTCGCCGGCGGCGACGACAATCCCGCCCTCATCGGCGGCCAGCACCTGGCCCGGGACCCCTTCTCCCGGCGCGGCCCGCGCGCGCCAGATGCGCAGCACGCCACCCCGCCACGCGGTGAACGCGCAGGGCCACGGGTTCATGGCCCGTACGAGGTTCACAAGGTCGCGGGCTGGCCGCTCCCACCGGATGAGTCCGTCCTCCTTGGCGATTTTCCCGGCATAGGTGGCGCGGGCGTGATCCTGGGGGATGCGGGGCGCGGCACCGCGGGCGAGGAGACCGACGGCGTCGACCAGGAGATCGGCGCCGACCTCGGCAAGGCGGACCTCGAGTTCGCCGGCCGTCTCCTCCGGATCAATCGCCACTTCGCGCTGCAGGATGATGTCCCCGGCGTCGAGCGTCTCCGACACGTACATGATGGTCACGCCGGTCGACGAGCGGCCCTCGGCGATCGCAGCCTGGATCGGCGAGGCGCCGCGATATGCCGGCAGCAACGAAGGATGCACGTTGATCGCGCCCAGCGGGGCGAGGTCGAGCACCGGCTGCGGGATCAGGCGCCCATACGCCGCGACGACCAGGAGGTCAGGGGCCCGCTGCGCCAGCTCGGCCTGAACCGCCGCGAGCCGCAGGCTCGCGGGCTGGAGCACGAGAAGCCCCAGCCGGCGGGCCGCATCGGCCACCGGCGGCGCAGAGAGCTTCCGGCCGCGGCCTGCGGGCCGGTCGGGCTGCGTGACGACGGCGACAATCTCGGCGGCCGAGGTCAGCGCCCGAAGCGAGGGCACCGCGAAGGCGGGCGTTCCGAGGAAGATGGCCCGCAGCCGTTGCGCTGCGCGGGCGGTCATTCGGCCGATGCCGGCGCTGCCTCCTCGTCGGACGATGTCACGACGCGAATGGTACTGTGATCGCGGACGCGATCGAGGAACAGGATCCCGTCGAGGTGGTCGATCTCATGCTGAATGACGCGCGCGAGCAGCCCGTCGGCCGCAATGGTGACCCTCCGGCCGCGCCGGGTCTTGCCGCGCACGGTGATCGCCGCAGCCCGCGGGACGTCGCCGAGCACGCCCGGGATCGAGAGGCAGGCTTCGGTGGCGGTCTCCTCGCCCTCGGCGGACAGGATCTCGGGATCCGCCAGGATCACCGTGCGATCCTCAACCCTGGCGACGAACGCGCGGAGGCCCTCGCCGACCTGGGGCGCGGCAAGCCCCAGCCCGTGGGCGGCGTGCATCGTGGCGACCATGTCCTCGAGCAGCCGCTGGATCTCCCGCGTGACGCGGCCGACGGGTTTCGCCTTGCGGCGCAGCACCGAGGCTTTGGGGCTGTGGACGGTCACGATCTGGAGCGCGGTGGCAGTGGTCATCGGGTACCATCATAGCGCGGCGCCTGCGGGCCGTCCAAGACCCGCGCGGCGCCGGGCAGGAAGTCCTACCGCCGGCGAGAAGGCCAGGGCAACGATGGGCATGTCCGCGTCCGTCCCCTGGCGTGACCTGGCGATGTCCTCTGCCCTGGCGCAGGCGCCGTCGCTGCAGACCGACATCCTGGTGGTAGGCGGGGGACCGGCGGGGACCGCCGCCGCGGTCGCAGCCGCCCGCGGCGGCGCCGGGGTCCTGCTCATCGAGCGGTTCGGGTTCCTCGGAGGGAACCTGACCGTGGGCATGGTGGCACCGATGATGGGATTCTATGCCGGCGACCTCCAGATCGTCCGTGGGATCCCTGAGGAGATCGTGCAGGCCCTGGCGGCGATGCGCGCATCGCCGGGACACGTGCCGGATCCGGTGGATTTCTGTTACACCGTCACGCCGTTCGACTACGAAGCGCTGAAGCGCGTCCTCTTCGAACTGACCTCTGCGGCGGGCGTCCAGGTGTCGTACCACACGACCCTGGTCGGCGCCACCATGGGCCCCGCCGATCGGCTGACGGCCTGGGTGTGGCAACGCGACGGCTTTCGCAGGATCGAGGCACAGGTGGTGGTTGACGCCAGCGGCGACGGCGAGTTCTGCGCGCTGGCCGGGCTGCCGTTCGAGCACGGGCGCCCTGCCGATGGGCTGCCGCAGCCGATGACGATGCTGTTCCGTCTCTCCGGGGTCGAGTGGTCCCGTGTCATGGACTTCATCGACGCGCACCCGGACGAAATCCAGCATGGGGCGACGGTGCACGGGCACATCGATCCGCGCTGGCTGCGCGGGCTGCCGATCCGCGGGTTCAGCGGGTTCGCATCCCTGGTCCGCGAAGCCAGAGCCGCCGGCGAACTGGACATCCCGCGGGATCGGCTCCTGGTGTTCGAGGGGGTACATCCGGGAGACGCGATCGTCAATACGACGCGCGTCAGCGGCCTTCACGGCACGGTTGGGCCTGACCTGTCCAATGCCGAGACCGAGGCCCGGCGACAGGTCTACCAGCTGGTCGACTTCCTCCGGCGCCGCGTCTCCGGGTTCGAAGCAGCGCAACTTTCGGCGACGCCGACCCAGATCGGGATTCGCGAGACGCGCCGTGTTGTCGGCGAGATCATGGTCGATGAGAACGATGCGGTTGGTGCACGGCGCTTTCCGGACGCCATCGCGGCGAGCGCGTATCCCATCGACATCCACGATCCGGCAAGCGGAGGCATGATCTTCAAGCGGTTTGGCAACGGAGAGTACTTCACGATTCCCTACCGCGCGCTGCTCCCCAGGGGGTCCCGGAACGTCCTCGTCGCAGGTCGCTGCTTCTCGGGGACCCACGAAGCGCTGGCGTCCGCGCGCATCTCCGCGGTCGCCATGGCGATGGGACAGGCAGCCGGGGTTGCAGCCGCGCTGGCGATCGGCCGCGGCGTGCCGGCCGCGCGGCTCGACGCCGGCGACATCCAGCGCGTGCTGCGCGCTGCCGGCGCGTTCGTCCCGGACGTGCACGGTCACGCCGCGTCGTGACGGCGCCGGCCGGCGCTGCCGCCCGGCGGGAACCGAACGTCAACGCGTCAGAGCTCATAGGGATCCACATCCACCGCAACCCGTACTCCAGCAGGCAAACCCACCCCGGCAGCCAGGTCCCTCAGCAGTGGAAGCACCGCGGCTCGATCGGGCGTCTTGAACACCACAAGGCGGGTCGCCGGCTGCCCCGGCGGCAGCCGGCGAGGCAGCGGGCCGAGGACCTCAACGTGTGCGGGTGCCGCGCGTGTCGCGCTGAGCGCAGCCTGATCGGCCAGCGCCCCGGACCGGGCAGTTACGGTGGCAGTGGCAAGCGCGCAGAACGGCGGATATCCCAGGTCACGGCGGACGGCCAGCTCTCCATCGTAGAAGGGCCTGAGCCGCCGCGTCTGCAGCGCGCGGATGACAGGATGCCCCGGGTCCGCAGTCTCAACCAGCGCCTGGGACCGCGCGGCCATGCCGACATGGCGGAGTAGCGCCAGCGCCCTCTCCGCCGCGCGGAACTCCGGGCGATGGAGCCAGCGATCGGCGGTCACCACCGCGACGAGGTCCGGGCGCAGTCCCACCAGCAGCGGCGCGACGAACACAGTCGAGACGAGAACCCCGCCACGTTCGCGAAACGCTCCCAGCGCGTCGCTCACGCTGTCGGTTCCCAGGGTCGCCTCGACTCTCCACACCCGGGGCACGACCCGCCTCAGCGCGGTCGCCAGGCGCTCCGTCCCCGCGCCGAGCGGATGGAGACGGGTCGCACCGCACCGTGAGCAGACGTGTGGTGCCGGCGCGGTCCGGCCGCAGAGGCGGCACATCAGTCGCCGGCGTGTTCGATCGTACGGCAGAGCCACACCGCATTGAGGACATCGTTCCACGGCACCGCATTCTCTACAGTGCAGCCCCCCGGCGTATCCTCTGCGGTCAACCAGCACGACCGCTCGTCCTCCGGACCGCACGGTCCGCCGCAGCGCATCGAGCACAGGCCGGCTGACCGGCACATCACGCGCGGCACGGCGCCGTAGGTCCACGATCGCGATCCGCGGCCGGGATGATGGGAGTGTCACCAGACGGCAGCGGCCGGCCTCGACGTCCGCAAACCTGGCCACCGTGGGCGTGGTGGCGCCGATCACAAGCACACCGGCGTCACGCGTGCGGCGCGCGGCGACCGCAGCGGTGAGATATCGGGGCGAGCGTTCTTCCTTGTGTCCGCTACTGTCCTCGTCGTCGACGATCACCCCCGCCGGATCACCGACTGGCGCAAACACGGCGCTCCGTGTCCCGACGACGAGCGCGCCCCGTGCGGTGCGAGCCGCTTGCCACGCGACCAGCCGCACCGCGTCAGGAAGGTCGCCGTGCAGAAGCACCGGCTGCAGCCCGCGCTGGGTGGCGGTAGTGGCAAAGGCAAAGGCAGCGTCTACGGAGGGGAACACCACGATGCACGGCCACCCGGCATGGCGGGCACGGAGGGCCGCGGCAAGGTAGGCCTGACTCCGATCCCCCCCGATGAGCACGATGGTTCTGGGACTGTCGCGCCCCTCCAACGGCCCGGCGAACCATGCGGCGTCGGGTCGCACCGTCGCCATGCCAGGAGGCAGCCCGGAGGGATCGACATGCTCGCGTGCCATCTCACCGGATTCGGCCCGCGTGCCACGGATCGTAGCGGTCAGCGCACCGGCGCCGGCGAGTTCCGTGAGGATCTCTGGGATTCGCCCGAAGAGTCGACTGGCCCGGGCCAGCGACAAGGGCGTCCGCGCAATGGCACCGGCTGCGGTGTGGGCGGCTTCTGAAAGACCACCCGCGAGTGGGCCGGCGCAGGAGATCCTGGCGCCATGCCACAGCGCATCCCACGGGGTGGCGATGGCCAGGGCCTCGCCGACCGACGACACGTACTCGTGTGCCGCCCACTCCGCAAGATCCACGATCGCCGCGGGGATCAGCGGCGCGCTCTCCTCGGCGCCGGCTGGCCTGACCAGGGCCGCGATCGGACGCAGGCCCGGACGTTCCCGGCCTTCCCCGAGGACAACGCCAGGCAGGAGCCGCCGGCCGAACGGCACGATGACCCCCGCGCCCCGCGGAAGTGCGGCAGCGGGGTCGGCGGCAAACGTGAACGCCGCGTCCCCGGCGCGCAGCGGCAGGTCCAATGCCACTTCAATGGGTCGGAACGTCCTCATACGATCGCCGCGGACGGCGCCGCGGTCCGGGGGCTCAACGGATCTGCGCGGCGGGGCGCAGCCCTCGCACCGAGCGCTCGAGGATGTCGACGATCACCTCTGGATCCCACCGGCTGGTGTCGATCACCAGATGATAGGGCGCGCGATCGTGAAAGTCGATGCCGTAGAGCGCCTTGTAGCGCGACCACTCGCTGCGCTCCCGCACGAGCAGCTCGCGCCGTGCCTCTTCGGACGTCCGCCCCTCGCGGCCGGCCACGCGTGCGGCGCGGAGCTCCAACGGCGCATCGAGCCACACCTTCAGGTCGGCAGCCACCATCCATCCTGAGAGGCGGGATTCCACCACGCAGGGGCCTTCCCTGGCCATCTCGCCCTGGAGACGATCCAGGTCGCGGTCGATCGTAGGGTCGTCCTCGGCCTGCCGGTTCAGTTCCACCACGGAGAGACCACGGCGGCTGGCCAGTTCACGGAAGACGCCGCCGGCGGACACACAGGGCACGCCCAGCCGCTCGGCCAGGACCTGGGCGACGGTGCTCTTCCCGACGCCGATGGGCCCGCCGATGGCTATGACTACGCCCGGGGGAGCGTCACTCTGAGGGCTCGTCGCCGGCCTCCCGCGCGCCGTACCGGTGGGCAAGGGTCTCGGGCTGCACCGCGGACAGTACGACGTGGCCGCTGTCGGTGATGACCACGGCCCGGGTGCGTCGGCCGTACGTCGCATCGATAAGCGCGCCGCGCTCCCGCGCCTCCTGAACGATCCGCTTCACCGGCGCCGAATCCGGGCTGATGATCGCGACGATGCGGTTGGCCGCCAGGATGTTGCCGTGGCCGATGCTGATGAGTCGGATCTCCATAGAGGGTCCTTGGGTCTGCCTACTCGACGTTCTGGACCTGCTCGCGCAGGCTCTCCAGCTCGCTCTTCATCGCGATGATCGTCCGTGTGATCTCCAAGTCGTTGGCCTTGGCCCCGATCGTGTTGGTCTCACGTCCCATCTCCTGGAGCAGGAAGTCGAGCTTGCGGCCCACCGGACCGGGCTCCTCGCGGACCGTGTGGCGGAACTGCGCCAGGTGGCTGCGCAGGCGGGTCAACTCCTCCGAGATGTCGCTCCGATCCGCGAACACGGCAAGCTCCGCCGCCAGGCGCGGCTCGTCGACCGGCACATCGGCCAGTAGCTCGGCGAGCCGGGCCCGGAGGCGCTCGCCGTACGCGCGGACGACGTCGCGGCCCCGCGCGGCGATGCTGACAACCATCGTCTCGATAGTATCCGCGCGCGCGAGCAGGTCCTCGCCCAGCCGCTCGCCCTCCGCGGCCCGCATGGTCACCAAGCCATCGGCCGCGGCCTCGATGGCCGCGGTCAGGCCCGGCCACAGGGCTTCTGCGTCGGCACGCTCATCCTCAACCCGCAGCACGTCGGGCAAGGCCGCCACCTGGGCGAGGGTGACCTCTCCGGATGCGCCGGTGCTGGCAGCCAATTCGCGCAGCACGCGGACATAGGCGGACGCCAGCTCCACATCGGCCCTCACCGTCCGGGGCCTCCGCGTGGCCTCGTCCCGCGTCACGATGACGTCGACGCGGCCCCGGCGGACGCGCTGCTGCACCAGGCCGCGCACCCGGTCTTCTAGCGCCGCAAGGTCGCGGGGCATCCGGACTTGGACCTCGCTGAATCGGTGGTTGACCGATCGGACTTCCACCGCGAACCGTCCCCCGGCTCCCTCCGCGGTGGCCGTGCCGAACCCAGTCATGCTGCGAATCACAGCCCTCCTGTTCGGCCCGATGAAAGACCGTTCCTGCCCACTGGCGCGCTTGCGGCCGGACGATGGCTGTCGTATGGTGGCTGCGGCATGGATGAGCCCGCGGCGCCCGCCGCGTCGTTCGACAGCGTGATCCTCGCCGCCGTGATCGCGGAGTGCGCCCGCCTGGTCGGCGCGAGTGTGCAGCGTGTGTCCCAGACGGGGCCCGATGAGATCGTCCTCACGCTGCGCGCGCGTGGCCGGGCCCGCGCGCTCCTGATCTCGAGCCACCCGCGGTGGGGCCGCATGCACCTCGTGGGCCGCCCCATCCAGGGCGAATCGTCGTCGTTTACCCATCTCCTGCGGAGTCGCTTGGAAGGCGCCCTGCTGCGCTCGTTGGACGCGCCGGCCTTCGAGCGGCTCGTCACCCTGACGTTCGAAACGCTGGAAGGCGTCTACGATCTGGTCGTCGAGATCATGGGCCGCCAGGCCAATCAGATTCTCTGCCAGAATGGGATGATCGTCGGCGCGCTCCGCACGATGGGCGTTGACCGGGCCCGCGGCCGTGCCGTCCTTCCGCAGCGACCGTACCAGCGGCCTGCCCCCCCGCGGACCGATCCGACCACCGTAGATCCGGCCAACCTGCTCAGGCCGCCGGCCCGCCCCGCGCGGCAGGGCGACTCCGCCGCCCAACGACCCGCCTGGCGCGCAGTCCTTGATGAGGTTGGGGGCATCGGCCCGGCCCTGGCCTGGGAGGTCTGCCTGCGCGGTGATGCGGATCCCACGGCGCCGCTCGACGCGTCCTCGACCACCCGCATCGTCGCCGCGCTGCGCGAGATCGGCCGGGCGGTGGCCGGCCGCGAGTTCACGCCGATCCTCTACCGCGACGACCTGGGACGTCCACAGGCCTATGCCGCGTTTCCCATGCGCTGCTTCTCCCGGTGGCGGCCCGAGGAGATGTCCATGAGCGCGGCGGTGGAAGCATTCACGGCGCAGGCGGTCGAGGCTGCCGCGGTCCAGGCTGCGCGGGAGGGTCTGGCCGCGGTCGTCGCGCGGGCCCGGAAGCGGGTCGCACGCGCGCATGATGCGGTCGCTGCGGACATCGAAGAGGCCGCGATGGCCGACCGGCTGCGCGAGCACGGGGAACTGATCCTGGCCTACCTGCCGCGGATTGCGCCCGGACAAGACGAGATCGAGGTGCCGGGGTTCGACGAATCGCCTGTGCGCATCGCCCTCGATCCGCGCCGCAGCGGCGTCGAGAACGCGCAGGCCTACTTCAAACGGTATGCGCGCGCGGCCGCCGCCCGCCGGCGGCTGCCTGAGCGCCAAGCGGCGCTACAGTCTGAGGCGGCGTTCCTCGACGCGACGGCCACCGCGATCGAGCAGGCGGAGGCCCCCGATGATCTGTGGGAAATCGAGCAGGACCTGATCGCCGTCGGGCTGCGGCGGACGGCAAAATCCGGCGTCAAGCCGCGAGCAGTTGATCAGGGCCGCGTCTTCACCCTACCCGGCGGTTACCAGGTGCGAGTGGGCCGCAGCGCCCGGGAGAACGACCGCCTGACGTTTGACGTGGCCGGGCCCGAAGACCTCTGGTTGCACGCGCGCGGCATGCCCGGTGCCCACGTGATCCTGGCCACCGCGCGGGGCGAGCCTCCGGCTGAGATCCTGGCCGCGGCCGCTGCGGTCGCGGCTTACTACAGTGCAGGCCGGCGAAGCGCCAAGGTCCCGGTGGACGTGACCCAGCGGCGACACGTCCGGCGGATGCGGAACGGCCGTCCCGGTCAGGTGAGCTACACGGGCGAGCGCACGCTCATGGTGGCGCCGGTTCTCCCGGCTCTTCGATGACCACCTCGTCCCGCCCGTCCACCTCGGACACCCGGACCCGCACGTGTTCCCGGGCGCTCGTCGGCACGTTCTTCCCGACGTAGTCGGGACGGATCGGCAGCTCCCGGTGCCCGCGGTCCACCAGGACCGCGAGTTGAATCGTGGCTGGCCGGCCGAACTCGATCAGCGCGTCCATCGCGGCGCGCACCGTGCGGCCGGTGAAGAGGACGTCGTCCACGAGCACGACGTGATGTCCCGCGACCGCGAACGGCAGCGCGGCCGACGGACCGCCCGCGCGTGGCGTCTCCCCTCTCCCATGGTTCGGGCGATCGTCGCGATGGCGAGCGGTGTCCAGGCCGCCCACCGGCGGCCTGGACCCTTCGATCGCCTCGATGGCGGCGGCCAGCCGACCTGCCAGCGGCACCCCGCGGGAGGGAATCCCGAGCAGGACCAGATGCTCGGCGGTCTTGTTGCGTTCCAGGATCTCGTGCGCCATGCGGACGGTGGCCCGGCGCACGGCGTCGGCATCCATGACGCGCGCCTTCTCTCGCATGGGTATCGCCGGGTCCCGCGCGCGGTCCTGGCTCATGGACGGCTTGCGGCGGCATGCCGCTCAGCGCGCAACCGCTGCAGCGCGGCGTCCATGTCGGCCGGCAGCGGCGCGGTGAAGCGCAGGTCTGCACCCGACGATGGATGCGCGAACGATAGCCGGTAGGCGTGCAGGGCCTGCCGGTCGAGACCCCACCGGTTCGTCCGGCGGCCGTAGACGCGGTCGCCGACGACCGCGTGCCCGATCGACGCGCAGTGCACACGGATCTGGTGGGTCCGGCCGGTCTCGAGCCGCACCTCGAGCAGCGTGGCGTCGCTGAAGCGCTCCGCGACCCGATAGTGGGTCACGGCGCGCCGGCCTGAAACCGTGACGGCCATGCGCGTGCGGTGGCGCGGATCCCGACCCACCGGCGCATCGACGGTGCCCTCGCGTTGCGTCACAGCGCCGTGGACCAGTGCCAGGTAGTCTCGGCGGGCCCGCCGGGATTGGATCTGTGTCTGCAGCGCGCGCAGCGCCGCCTCGGTCTTGGCCACGACGATGAGGCCCGACGTGTCTTTGTCCAATCGGTGCACGATGCCGGGCCGAAGCGCGCCGCCGATACCCGGCAGGTCAGGACAGTGGGCGAGCACGGCGTGGACCAGCGTGCCGGACGACCGCCCGGCACCCGGATGCACCGTCAACCCCGGCGGCTTGTTCACCACGAGCAGCTCACCGTCCTCGTATACGAGGTCCAGGGGGATGGCTTCGGGCCGCAGTGGGGTGGGCTCGGCGGGCGGGATCTCGACCATGATACGTTCCCCGGTCCGCACGCGGTATGACGGCCTGATCCGCGGCCCCTTCCCGGCGGGCTCCACCGAGACGTGTCCGGCGGCAATGAGTCCCTGCAGGCGCGCGCGTGAGACACCGGGCAGGCGCTCCGCCACGAAGACATCGAGGCGCCGGCCCGCCGCCGGCGCCTCGACCTCGAACCGGTACTGCGGCGCGTGGCCCAAGCGGGCTACGCCGGCACCTCAGCGATCGGGTCGGGCTCAACCGGGGGCGCCAGTTGCTGCAGACGCACCAGCGCCACGGCGGTGATCACCACGACCGCTGCGCTGGCGATCTGCCCCGCGGTCAGGAACCTAACCAGCATCGGCGCATCCACGAAGAAGTCCACGACGAATCGCGCGGCCGACAGCAGGCACAGCGCCAGGACGAACAGGGTGCCGGACGCGAGACTCCGGTGACGCTGCGCGCGCAGGATGCCCAGGATGGCCACACATGCCACCAGGAGGTAGACCTGCGCGGGGTGCCGTCGCTCGAGGAACAGTTCGACCGCCCAGGGCACGCCGGTCGCCCGGCCCGCGAACAGCCCGTGGAGCAGCGCGCCCACCATGGCGATCCCGTACCCGACGACCATCCCCGGAGCATAGGCGTCGAGCAACGCGCCAAACGACACGTTCCACCGATGCGCGAACGCCCTGGCCAGCCAGAGCGCGCCGAGCAGCGCGCCGTAGAAGACCAGTCCTCCGTCCCGCCAGATCGTGAGCATCTTCATCGGATCCGTCAGGAACTGGCCCAGGTTGATCAAGACATAGCCGAAGCGGCCGGTGATGATCCCGGCGATGATGGCATAGAGGGAGAGGTCGAGCACCTGATTGGCATCGAGACCGAGCCGGGTCCTGGCCTCGCGCTGCGTGATCGCGATGGCTATGAAGAACGCGAGGAGCAGGAAGATGCCGAACGACGAGATGGGGATGCCGAACAGATCGTACAGCACCGGACGCACGCCATCACCTCCGAGACTGCGGTGGACGGCCCTCCCGCCACAGCGCCAGCGCGAGGGCGCCTGCTCCGGCGACGATCGCGACGTCGGCGAGGTTGAAGACGGGCCAGATGTGCAGATCCAGATAGTCCACCACGAACCCTAGTCGCACCCGGTCGAGCAGGTTGCCGGCCGCGCCGCCGGCCATCAGGGCGATGCCGGCTCCTTCGGCGCGGGAGCCAGACCAACGGCCCCTATTGTAGAAGAGCACGAAGAAGAGGGTCAAGGCGGCCAGCGCCGTCACGAGCGGGGAGACGCCGGCAAACAGGCCGAAGGCCACACCGGTGTTTTGCACGTGGGTGAGGCTGAGGACGCCGGAGATCACCGGCACGCTGACGCTGACCGGGACCGAGCTCGTCACGACCGCCTTTGCCGCCTGATCGACCAGCACAACGGCCAGCGCGCCCCACGCGGGGCCCCACCAGACCCGCGCCGCTCTGCTGGATGCGGGACGGCCGGCTGGCGCTATCGGGGAATGGCCTGCTCTTCGCGCGCCTTGCATTGGATGCACAGCCGCGCGTACGGCAGCGCCTTCAATCGGTCGCGATGAATCGGCTGCCCGCACACCTGGCAGGTGCCGAACGTGCCCTCGTCGAGGCGGACCAGGGCCTCTTCCACCTGCTGCAGTAGGTGGTTGACGTTCTGCTCGATGGCGATGCCCTTCTCGCGCTCGAACGTCTCGCTGGCCACATCGGCCAGCGCCTCGTCATAGCCGCCGCTCGCGTCGACGCTCACCTGCTCGACCTCGGGCATGCGATCGCTGATGATCTCCAGCTCGTTGGCCAGCCGCTCGCGCTCGGCCTCCAGCAGGCGTCGGAACTCATCCAGGTCGCGCTTGGTCAACGGGCGGATCCTGGCCGACGCCGTGCTCACGACCTTCGCGACCACCGCCTTGGTTACCGGCGGCCTGGTCACGGGACGGACCGCGCTCCTGGGGGTCCGGGACGGTCGGGGCTCGACCACCCGACGCCCCGCACCGCCCGTCCTGGCGCTCTTCGCCCGCGCTGTTCTGGTCGGCGGCGCCGCCCGCGGGGCTCGCCCGGGCGTCTTGCGCGACCGACCGGCAGGCTTCTTGGGCATGGTACACATCCTTCCAACGACATTCGGAGCACGAAAAGCCGCCCCTATCTTACTTGGCCACCCGTACCCTGGCAAGCACAGGCTGGGGCATCGCGATGCGCGCTGGCGCGTGCGCTCTAGCCGGCCTTTTGCACCGCAACCCGCGCCACGAGCCCGTCCGCGCGCACCTCACGGGGAGGCGACGGGAAGGCGTCCCCCGACCGGATGGCCACGCTCAGCGTCTCCGCCATGATGTAGTCGCGGTGAGCGGCAAGGACCTCGTCCAGCGCGCGGTCGCCGTCCAGGAAGAGCGTGATCCGGTCACTCACGTCCAGCCCGCTCTCCTTACGGACCTGCTGGATGTGGTGCACGAGCTCTCGAGCGCGGCCCTCCCGGGCCAGGGCCGGATCCACCGTGGTTTCAAGGATGACGACGTGTCCGCCGGCGCTCTCGGCCGCGTAGCCGGCTGTCGTGCGCAGCCTGACGTCGACCTCGTCGGCCGCCAGCTCTACCTGATCGCCGGCTACCGTGACGACCAGGGGGCGACCGGCCGCCAGCGCTGCGACCACCTCATGTGGGGGCAGGGCCCGCAGCGCAGCGGCGACAGCCTGGACGCGGCCCCCGTACCTGGGCCCGAGCCGGTCGAAGCGCGGCTTGACGTCGAACGTGACGTACTCCGCGGTGCTGTCCACAAACCGCACCTGCTTGACATTGAGCTCGTCGGCTAGGAGCTCGACCAGCTCAGCCGGCACCGCGAGGTGCGGGTCCGAGGTGACGATGAGGACGGCCGGCAGGGGCTGGCGCACCTTGATCTTCGCGGCGCTGCGCGCGGCACGGCCCAATGCCACCAGGTCGCGGACCACCGCCATCGCCGCTTCGAGGTCGGCGTCGAGGCCGGCGGCGTCCGGCTCGGGAAAGTCGCAGAGGTGGACGCTGGCGGGGGCGTTGGGCTCCACGTGCCGAACCAGGTTCTGATACATCGCCTCGGACAGGAACGGCACGAACGGCGCGAGCGCCTGGGTGAGCGTCCGCAGCACCCGGTACAGCGTGTAGTAGGCCGCCCGCTTGTCGGCGTCGTCCTCGCTCTTCCAGAACCGGCGGCGACTCCGCCTCACGTACCAGGTCGAGAGCTCGTCGACGAACTGCTCGACGGGCCGGGCGGCACCGGCGATGTCGTAGTCGTCAAGCCGCTCGCGCACGGTACCGATGAGCCGGTGCAGCCGCGAGAGGATCCAGCGGTCGAGGAGGCGCAGCGGCGGTGGGGCGGTCAGCAGCCCGGCAAAGTCCAGCGACTCAAGCGACGCATAGGTAACGAAGAACGCGTACACGTTCCAGTACAGCAGCACGAACCGGCGCCGGACGTCGTCGGCCGGGCCGTAGCCGAAGTTCACGTTGAGCGCGGGGTTCTGCGCGGCAAACAGCCATCGCACCACGTCCGCGCCGATGCGCTCGGCGGCCTCCTCGAACTCGATCGCGTTGCCCCACGACTTGTGCATCTCGCGTCCCTGCTCGTCGCGCACCATGGCGTGCCCCAGACACACGTCGAAGGGCGGCCGGTTCTCCAGCACGGTGCTCATGACGAGCAGCGAGTAGAACCAGTTGCGGTACTGGCCGGGAAATGCCTCGGTGATGAAGTGCGCCGGGAACCAGTCACGCCAGTACCGCTGGTCGTCGAGATACGAGACCCTGCCGGTCGCCGGGTCGATCAGCGTCGAGAACGACACGATGCCGGCGTCCAGCCAGGGGTTGCCGACATCGGCGATGCGCGGGATCACCGCGCCGCACGAGGCGCAGCGGATCTTCACCGCGTCCACCCAGGGTCGGTGCGGCGAGTGGCCGTCGAAGGTGTCCCATCCTTCGACCGCCCGGTCCCGCAGCTCCTCCCTGGACCCGATGACCTCAACAGTGCCGCAGGCCTGGCACTCGTAGATCGGCAGCGCCAGCCCATAGTAGCGCTTCTTGCTGATCATCCAGTCGTGCATGTTGCGTAGCCAGTCGAGCTCTCGTTCCAGCCCAAACGCCGGGATCCACCGGATCCGGCGGGTGACGTCCATCATCGCCTCGCGCACGGGATCCATGGCGATGAACCATTCGTCCACCAGGCGGAAGATCAGCTCGCTGCCGCACCGCCAGCACACCGGGTACCGGTGGGTGTACGGATCGGTCCGGTAGAGAAGGCCCCTCGCGCGCAGGTCGTCCTCGATCGGCCCGGCCACGTCGTAGACCATCCGGCCCTCGAGCCAGCCGTAGCCGGCGGCAAACACGCCAAACTCGTCGAGCGGCGCCAGCACCGGCAGGCCGAAGGTCTTCCCCAGCGCGAAGTCCTCGGCGCCGCACCCGGGCGCGATGTGTACGATGCCCGTGCCCTCTTCGGCGCTCACATCCATCCAGGGGATCACCCGGTGCTCCACCCCGCGCTGCGACGGCAGATCGTCAAACGGCCCCATGTAGCGCCGCCCGACCAGGGCGGCGCCGGGCATTGTCGCGAGCACCGTGTACGGGCCCTTGAGCATGCCGAGCGCTCCCTCGCAGAGGTAGAACTCATCCGTTCCTTGCCGCACTCGAACGTAGGTCAGGTCCGGGTGCACCGCCGCTGCCACGTTGCTGGTCAGGGTCCAGGGGGTTGTCGTCCACACCAGCAGCGACCGCCCGGGCTCATCGAGCAGCGGCAGCCGCACGACCAACCCCGGATGGGTCAGCTCGCGGTATCCTTCGGTGACGATCTCGTGCTCGGAGATCCCGGTGCTGCAGCGCGGGCACCACGGCATCACGTCGTGGCCCTTGTAGATCATCCCGCGCTCCCAGCACTTCTTGAGGAAGTGCCAGATCGTGTAGTTGTTCTCGTCCGCGAGCGTGTGGTACGAGTGGTCCCAGTCCATCCAGTAGCCGAGCCGGATGGACTGCTGGGTGATCATGTCCGCAAAGCGACGCACGCGCCCCTTGCACAATTCCACGAACAGCGCGACGCCGTACACCTCGATGTCGCGCTTACTCTTGAAGCCCAGTTCCTTCTCGACCTCGACTTCGACCCAGAGGCCCTGGCCGTCGAAGCCGTTCTGGTAGCGCTGGCGGAACCCGCGCATGGTCTTGTAGCGCTGCACCAGGTCCTTGTAGGTGCGGCCCCACGCGTGGTGGATGCCCATGGGGTTGTTGGCGGTGATCGGTCCGTCGAGGAAGGCGAAGCGCTCGGCAGCCTGCGCGTTGCGACGGAGATACGCCGCAAGCGTCCCCTGCTCATGCCACCAGGCCAGGATCTCCCGCTCCATCGCCGGGAAGTCGGCCTTGGCCGGTACAGGCGTAAACTGGGGCTTTGACATCACCACTGCTCCTCCAGAACACAACGGCATCCCGCCCGCAAGGGACGGGATGCTCCCGTGGTCCCACCCTGGTTCCGGGCGCCGCGTGTGAGGGCGGCGGCCAGCACTCTCTGCTCCGATGTCGGGGAGCCTCCGGCGGCGCCTACTGGGATACACCGTTCGGGCCGCGGCTCTGGGGCGATGGATGTCGGCGCCGCCGCCGCCGGGCTCTCACCGCTTCCCGGCTCGCTCGGGCGCGGGCCGCCGATCCGTCCCCGTCATCGCCCTCCGATCAACGTCGGCAGCCAGTGTATCACGCGGTCCGTCCGCGCGTCCAGGTCCAGGCCCGTGCGCGAGGTTGCGTGAACCTGCGGTGAACGCGGCTGACTGGGCAGGGGTGGGCAGACCCAGCCCGAACTCTTCCGGTGGGGCCGGCACGGAACGGCCGGGGGAATGCCGTGAAGGTCTGCCTGTACCTTGAACTGGAACAGAGTGCGGCCTGGAGCGGTGGCATCCGTCAGGCATACGAGAACCACCGTCGAGCGCTGCGCCTGGCTGGCGTGGACGTCACCGGCGATCCCGACGACGACTTCGACCTCCTCCACCTTGAGACGCTGGGCCCGCGGTCGTTCTACCTCGCCGAGCGGTTCAGCGGGACCCGCCCGCTGGTCGTGCACGCGCACACCACCGCGGAGGACTTCGCAAACTCGTTCGTCATGAGCGACGTGCTCGCGCCGCACCTGGGCCGCGTGCTGACGCACTATTACAACAAGGCCGACGTCATCGTGGCGCCCAGCGAGTATACGAGGCGCGTGCTCGTGGCCCACGGGGTGACACGGCCGATCGATGTGGTGAGCAACGGGGTGGATCTCCGGCGCTTCGCCTCGCTCCGGCGTCCCCGCCTGCTGGGGCGTGGCCGGCTCCTGTTGTCAGGGGTCGTCGTGTTTGCCGTGGGGCTGGTGTTGCTGCGCAAGGGCGTGGACCTCTTCGCCGAGGTCGCGCGGCACCTGCCCCACCTGACGTTCGTCTGGTTCGGCCGGATCCACCGCGCGGTCAAGCCGGAGACGCTGCGGGTCATCGAGGAGGCCCCCTTGAACCTGCACTTCCCCGGCTATGTCGACGACATCGTCCAGGCCTACGCGGCGGGCGACATCTTCTTCTTCCCCAGCGCCGTCGAGAACGAAGGCATCGCGATTCTGGAGGCCGCGGCCGCGGGCCGGCCGCTGGTGCTGCGTGACGCGGCCTGCTTTGCCGACCGGTTCGTGCACGCTGAGAACTGCCTGAAGGCCGACGACGTCGATGGATTTGCGCGCGAGATCGCCCGCCTGGCCGACCACGCTGATCTCCGCGCGCAGCTCGGTGTTCGGGCCCGTCAGTTTGCCGAGGCGCGCTCGCTGGACCAGGTGGGACGCTCGTTGCGGGGCATCTACGGACGGGTGCTGGCAGGACGCACGGACACCGGACTCTGAAACCCGGTGTGACCGCGCCCGCATCCCGATGCCCGACCCGCCCTACCGCGTCCCTGCGCCTTCATGTACGGTCTTGCGCCAGTCGCGGCGCCCCGTCACCGCGGTGTAGATGTAGTGCCGAATCGCCATAGGCACCACCACCAGCGCGTGGAACGAAAACAGGGTCCACCGCCCCAGCACGCCGAGCAGACGGTCCGGCCTGACCCCGACCTCTGCGGTGATGGCCGCCAGCAGCCCCGCCGTGAGCACCGCGGAGGCCGCCATCATGACCTCGCGGGGAAGCTGGAGATAGACGACCGCCTCGAGCACCAGCCCGACGATCGCATAGGTGTACCCGGTCAGGGCCACGAGCGCGCTGAGCATCCCGCCCGAGAGGAAGAACACCATGTCGAGCCGGCGCAGCAACGAGGCGCGGCTTGTCAGGATCTGCGGCAGGTAGTCGCCCAGACAGAGCAGGCCGCCTTCGTACCAGCGCTCTCGCTGGCGGAAGAGGTCGCGGAGCTGCACCACGCCCTCCTCCCAGATCTGCGCCTCGTAGACGTAGCGGATGTCCCAGCCGGACAGGTGCAGGCGGACCGAGAGGTCGATGTCTTCGGTCAGGGCCTCCTCGTTCCAGCCGCCGACTGCCTCAAGCGCCGCCCGCTTGACGATCAGGCCGTTGCCGGCCAGCAGGACAAACGCCCCCACCGCCTGGCGGGCCCGCTGACTCAGCGTGTGAAAGACGCGGTACTCGTCGTCCTGCAGCCGCGTCAACCAGTTGCGCCTTGCGTTGTGCACGAGCCGGCGGCCCTGCACCGCCCCGACCCTGGCATCGGCGAGATGCGGAACCATCGTGGCCAGCACATCCGGACCGAGCCGGGCGTCGGCGTCGAACACCGCGATGAGGTCTCCGCGACTGTGCCTGACGCCTACCTGGAGCGCGGCCGCCTTGCCGATCGTCCCAGGCGGCGTCGCGACAACCAGGAAGGGCAACTCCGCCCGCAGACGCTCGAGCAGTGCTGTGGTGCCGTCGGTCGACCGATCGTCGACGACGATGACCTCCAGAGGGCCGTCATACACCTGGGCGCACGCCGTCCGGACGGCGCCTTCGATGACCCTCACCTCGTCCTTCGCCGGGATGATGACGCTGATCGCCGGCGCAGCCGGCCACCGCACCGGCCGTGGCCTCCGGCTCAGCGCCCCGAGCAGCAGGACGACCCCGCCGATGATCGCCAGCGCAAGAAAGAGATACTGTAGCCAGACCAGATCGACCACGTAGTAGCGGAACCACAGGGCGGGACGATACGAGATGCTCTGCACCACCATGCCGACCCAGATGAGGGCCAGGATGATCAGCACGAGATGTCGGGCGGTTGCCCTGCGCAGGCGCATCATCGGCCTCCCGCCACGGCGCCGACCATCGCCGCCAGGCCGCGGTCGTAGGGCGGAGAGACGGTCCCCCGCTCGGTAACGATGGCGCTGATCAACCGATGTGGCGTGATGTCAAAGGCGAGGTTGCGTGCCCGCGCGCCCTCAGGGGCGATGCGCCGGCCGCCAAGGTGGGTGACTTCTTCGGGCGCGCGCTCCTCAATCGGAATGGCCGTCCCGTCAGGTGTGGCCAGGTCGATGGTGGAGGTCGGCGCCGCCACCACGAATGGCACCCCGTGCGCGTGCGCGAGCACCGCCAGCGTGTACGTCCCGATCTTGTTGGCGACGTCGCCGTTGGCGGCAATCCGGTCGGCCCCCACGAGCACACGGTCGATCTCACCCCGCGCCATCAGCGCGCCCGCCGTGTTGTCGGTGATGAGCGTCGCGGGGATCCCGAGCTGCTGGAGCTCCCAGATCGTCAGCCGGGCCCCCTGCAGGACCGGCCGGGTCTCGCAGGCCACCACACGGAGGTCCTTGCCCGCCTCGTGCGCGGCGCGGAGGATGCCCATCGCTGTGCCGTACCCGGCGGTGGCCAGGCCTCCGGTGTGGCAGTAGGTAAGGACCCGCTCGCCGCGCGCAATCAGCGCCTGTCCCCACCGGCCGATCGCCTGATTCGCGGCGACATCCTCCGCGGCGATCGCCTCGGCCTCGGCCAGCAGCCGCGCTGCCAAATCTTCTGCTGGCGGCGCCCCGGGGCCGCGGGCGACAGTGAGCATCCGTTCCGTGGCCCATTTCAGGTTGACCGCGGTGGGCCGCGCGGCCACGAGCATCTCTGACGCGGTCTCAACGGCGGCCAGACCATGGGCCGCCGAGGCCTGCCGCGCCGCGAGCGCAATGCCGTACGCCGCGGCCACGCCGATCGCCGGGGCCCCCCGCACCCGCATGGTGCGGATCGCCTCGGCGACCGCTTCAGGCGTCGCGCACGTCAGCACACCGACATGGTGGGGGAGCTGTGTCTGGTCGACCAGACACACCATCCCCTCGTCGAACCACACCGTTCGCATCACAGGGTTTGGATAGGAGGCGGTCAGGTGATCGGGAACAGCTCGCGTTCTCCGTCGCGGGCGCCCTCGGCCACAACCCCGATCGTGCTCGGCACGAACAGGAAGATGTGGTCGCCGACGCGCTGCATCTGGCCGTCCACGGCATAGGTCACGCCGCAGGTGAAGTCGACGATGCGCCGGGCCAGGTCGCGGTCGGTATCGGTGAGGTTCACGATCACCGGCCGACGCGCCTTGAGATGATCGGCGCCCACACGCGCCTCGTCGAAGCTGCGGGGCTCGAGCACGACGATCTCCATCGGGCGGTGGGTGTGCAGGTTGAAGACTGCCGCCTTGCGGCGCCGAGGCTCGTCAGCCCCGAGCGCCGGGGCGTCGGCGTCATCCTCAGTGAATCCCAGGAACCCCCACAGCCGGTGCAGCGCGCCCATCGTCCACCTCCCGCTCTCTCCCCCCTCCCCGGTTGATCCGGCCTCTCCCGTGGCCGACTAGCGGTCGCCGAAGATCGCGCGTCCGACGCGCACCATTGTGGATCCCTCTTCGACGGCGACCTCGAAATCCCCTGACATGCCCATGGACAGTTCGGTGAACCCGTCCCCGGCTCCCGCGCCGCGCAGGCGGTCACGAAGGCCGCGCAAGGCGCGGAACACCCACCGCACGGTCTCAGGATCGTCCGCAGGCGGGGCGATCGTCATCAGCCCGACCGGCGTCACGTGCCGCAGACCCTGCAACCCTGCAAGGAGGTCGGCGACCGCATCTGGCGCCACGCCGTGCTTGGTAGGTTCCCCGGCCACATTCACCTCGATGAGCACCGGGATCTGTCGGTCCAGCGCACGTGCGGCGCGGTTCAGCGCCTGTGCGAGCCGCACGGCATCGACCGAGTGGATCACGGCAAACGCACCCGCCGCCGCCCGGGCCTTGTTGCGCTGCAGGTGTCCGATGAAGTGCCAGCGCACCCCGGGCCCAAGCACGCCGATCTTCGGCAACGCCTCCTGTATGCGATTCTCGCCGATGTCGACCAGACCGGCGGCCACGGCCTCGCGGACACGCGCGGCATCCACGGTCTTGGCGGCGCCGATGAGCGTTACCGACGCCGGATCCCGCCCGGCCCGGGCCGCGGCGCGCGCGATGCGGTCGCGGACACCCTGAATCCGCTCCTTCACGCCGGACACATCAGACTCGGTGTTTCGTCGAGGGGGATCGTTTCCCTGCGCCGCCGGCCCGGTCGTCGCGCGCATCACGGGGATCAGGGCTGTGGGCGCTCCGCGTCGCCGTTGAGAACCATGAACCGAGCCAGCTGATCGGGAAGGCCGAGGAGGACGACCTCGTCGCCTTCCCGCAGCAGGGTATCGGGCGGCGGGTTGGCAATGCGCTCACCGTCTGGCCGCCGGACGGCGAGCACTGTCACACCCGTGCGTTCCCGGATGCGGGCGCGTCGCAGCGTCTGCCCGCCAAAGACCCCAGGCCCAATCTGGACCACCCGCGTGGAGAGCAGCGGCACCTCGCGCGCGTGCGGTTCCACAGCCGCGGCCTGGGCCTCGGCCGCCCGCTGCTGCTCCATGTACAGCTTCACGGTCGGATGCGGAATCCCGAGCTGATCGAGGCCGTGGCGCAGCAGCGTCTGCGCCGCCTCGAACTCGGGCTGGATCACCTCGGTTGCGCCGGCATCGAGGAGCGGCGTGCGCTGCGACGCGTGTCCGGCGCGGACGAGGATCGCCAGGTCGGGATTGATCGCGCTCAATCGCCGGACGGCGATTCGGGCCAGTTCGAAGTCAGGGATGGCCACAACGGCCAGGCGGGCCGTCCCGGCACCCGCGCGCCGCAGGACGGTTTCGCTGGCGGCATCCCCATAGACGCAGGCCACGCCACGCTCGCGCAACGCCTCGATGACGCTGAAGTCTAGGTCAACCACGGTAAACGGCACGCCGAAGGCCTCGAGCGCCTCTCCCACCGTCCCTCCGACGCGGCCGAAGCCGCAGATCAGGACGTGGCCGGGCAGGGGATCTACACCCGCGTGAACCGGCATCTGCGGGCGCGGGGTTCCCGGATCCTCTGCCCACCGGTGGACCCGACTGCTCAGCAGGACGACGACGAGGACGGAGACAAGAGACCCAGCCAGGATCGCCTGGTACACCGGCCCGCTGATGAGTCCCAGTCCGCGCGCCACTTGGGCGAGGACGAAGGTGAACTCCCCGGTCTGCGCCAGGTAGAAGCTGACCTGAGCCGTCACCACCCTGGGCATACGGAAGCCCCGGAGCACCACCGACCGCAGGATGAACTTGCCGGGCACGATGACGGCCAGCACGGCCAGGAACAGGCGGGGATCCGCGGCCAGCAGGGTCGGATTGATCAGCATACCCACCGACACGAAGAACAGCGCCCCGAAGATGTCGCGCATGGGCAGCATGCGTGCCAGCACTTCATGGGTGAACTCCGATTCGCTGATGACCAGGCCGGCGAGAAAGGCCCCTAGGGCCAGGGAGAGGCCGAGGCTGTTCGCCAGGGCCGCGGTGCCGACGCCGATGGCGGTCGCGACCAGCACCAGGAGCTCGGCGCTCCCGCGCCGGGCCACCCCGGCCATGACCCACGGCACCACACGGTTGGCAAGGTAGAAGAATGGGATCAGGACGGCGGCGGCCCGCGCCAGCGCGATCGCGACCGACTCCAGCCGGGCCATGCTCCCGGCGGCCAGCACCGGGAGCAGCACGATGACGACGACGGTGAGCAGATCCTCGGTCAGCGTCATGCCGATGGTAAGGCGCGCGTGCGGCGTGTGCACCTCCCCGCGCTCGATAAACAGCTTGGAGACCACCATGGTGCTGGAGTTGGCCAGCAGCATGCCCACGACCATGCTCTCCATCCACCCTAGCCCCAGCGCCGAGCCGGCACCGGTGACCAGGGCGATGAGCCCCACGATCGCCATGGGAGCCCCGACCACGGCGGGAGGGCCGACCCGCGACAGCTCACGCAGCGAGAACTCGATGCCGATCGAGAACATCAGCAGGATGACCCCGACCTGCGCGAACAATTCGAGGGTCGCGATCTCGCGGACCGCCGGGCCAGGGGTGAAGGGACCAACCAGCAACCCGGCAATCACATAGCCCAGGAATAGCGGCTGCCTGGCCCAGTGCGCGATCGCGCCGCCGAGCAGCGCGGCGATCAACACCAGCGAGACATCGCGGAAGAAGGATTGCTCAGGCACCGACTGATACCCGACAGACGCGGCACACTGTCTTGCTGGAGAAGTTCTTCATCGGGAGCGGCCCGCCTCCGGCGGGCTGCTACCCCGCAGTAATCAGTGCCGCCATCCGCCCCGTCCGCCGGTCACGGCGGTGGGAGAAGAACAGGCTGGGGTGGCACGCGGTGCACAGGCCGGCAACGGTGACCGCGCGGCCGGGCACCCCGGCGTCTACGAGCTGGCGCCGGTTGGCCTCCCAGAGGTCGAGCCGCCACGGGTCCCTTCCGGCGGGCGCCAGCACGGCACCGCGCCAGGACCACGGCCCCAGCGCCTCGACGACGGGCGCGTCGACCTCGTAACAGCACGGGCCGATCGCCGGCCCGATCGCCGCGACGAGGTCGCCAGGCCGGCTTCCGAAAGCTCGTCCCATGGCACGCACCGCCTCGGCCGCGGCGCCGGCCGCCGTGCCGCGCCATCCCGTGTGGACCACTGCGACCGCGCGGCATCCGGGATCGGCCAGCAGCACCGGGACGCAGTCCGCACAGTGCATGGCCAGCACCACCGCGGGATCGCGCGTGAGCAGGATGTCGACCCCCGGAATCTTGCGGCCGCGGTCGCCGGAGGCGGCCACGGCAGCGCCGGCCCCGTGTACCTGCGAGGCTTCGACGTGGTCGGAGAGATCGCGGCCGAGCGCCTCGAGCGCCCGCCGCCGGTTCTCACGCACCGCGTCGGCGGCATCGCCGGATGCGCGGCCGAGGTTCAGGGTGTCAAACGGCGGCGCACTGATACCGCCGATGCGCGTGGTGAAGGCATGGATCACGCCGGCCGCGTCCAGCCCCGCGGACCGCAACAGGAGCAGCGGGCCGGCGTGCGCCCAGCGCCAGTCCGGCAACAGGTCGGGAAGCCCGACAGGCGCAGCGCCGCCCCCCAGCGCCGCGTCCGACACCACCATGGGCCCGCTACACGACCTTCTCGCGCACCACCGCGCTGGCGTAGTCCATCGCCGCGACCACGAGCGTGATGGCCCAGACCGCGGTTGCCGCCTGCTTCCACTGCAGCAGGTTGATGTACTGCATGAGCAGGAAGCCGATGCCGCCGCCGCCCACAAAGCCGATCACTGTGGACATTCGGACGTTGATGTCCCAGCGGTAGATCGTAAACGCGATGAACGGCGGCACGATCTGCGGCACCACGGCGTACCGCACGACCTGGAGCATCGAGGCGCCGGTCGCGGTGATGGCCTCGATCGGGCCGGGATCAATCGACTCGATCTGCTCGGAGTAGAGCTTGCCGAGCGATGCAATCGAGTGGATGCCCAGGGCGAGCACGCCGGCGAACGGCCCGATCCCGACCCACACCGCGAACACCGTCGCCAGGATCAGCGGCTCGATCGACCGGGCGATGTTGAACACCGTGCGCACGACGAAGTAGACCGAGGTCCCGATCGGCCCGCGCGCCATCAGGTTCTTGGCGCCCAGGAAGGAGAGCGGGACCGCGAAGAGCACGGCCAGGGTCGTGCCCATCAGCGCCAGGAACACGGTCTCGACCATCCGGAACCCCACGAGGCGCAGGGCGTTGCTCGGCCCCAGGGTGGTCCCTTCGAGCGTGACCCTGGCGATGATGTGGTGCGCCGTCCCGATAACGTCGGGTACCGCGACGGTCGTCTGGAAGCGGCCGGTGGCGTCGGTCGTGGCTTCCGCGACCTGCGCCAGGGAGCCCGCCTGGTCCTTCCAGATGAGCGCGACCGGGCGCTCGGGCGTGAACCCTTCGCCGCTGATGACGACGGTCTCGCCGATCTGTGTGGCGGCGGGCGTCACCGTGACCAACCCCCTGGTCCGCGCCAGCTCCGGCGCCGGGGGAGGCGTGCCCTCGAGGCCGATCCCCGCGTCGGCAAGCTCAAGCCGCGGCCGCCGCTCGAGCACATCCGGGCGGACTAGGTCGCGGAGCAGCGGGGTGATCAGGTGCGCCTTGCTGACCAGCTCACCGATATCGATCTGGGTCACGCGCCAGCCGTAGGCGTAGATGAGACCCAGTATCACCAGCCAGGCCATTACCCGGAGGATCCCGGCGCCGGGCCGGGGGATTTCCGGTGCCCTGGCCATCGGTGTTGTGGCATTGCGACCCATGTATAGACCTCCGCGCCGCGCCGGCTACCGGATCTCGACCTCGACGGCCTCTTCGCCGAAGACCTCTTTGAAGCGGCGTTCGTCGATGTCGGCCGGCAGCCCCTCGAAGACGATTTCGCCAGCCTTCAAGGCGATCAGCCGGGTGCCGTAGCGGCGGGCCAGGCTGAGGAAGTGCAGGCTACACATCACGGTAATGCCTTCGTTCCTGTTGAGCTGCTCGACATATTGAAGAATGGAGTGCGACGTCGCCGGGTCGAGGCTGGCCACCGGCTCGTCGGCGAGGATCAGCCTGGGGTCCTGCATCAACGCCCGCGCGATGCCCACGCGCTGCTGCTGCCCGCCCGAGAGCTGGTCGGCGCGCGTGTACGCCTTCTCGGGGATCCCGACGGTCATCAGGTGCCGGAGCCCCTGCTCGCGGAGGTCGCGCGGCCAGAAGTTGTACAGCGACCACGACGGCGGCACGTACCCCAACCGCCCGGCGAGCACGTTGGTCAGGACCGGCGATCGTTTGACCAGATTGAACTGTTGGAAGATCATCCCGATCGACCGGCGCATCCTGCGCAGCCCATCCGGCGGCAGTGCCGTGACATCCACGTCGTCAATGTACACCTTGCCGCTGGTGGGCTCGATCAGGCGGTTAATGCAGCGCATCAGCGTGGACTTGCCCGAACCCGACAGCCCGATGATGATTAGGAACTCCCCGGGCTGCACGCTGAAGCTGACGTCCTTGAGGGCCCTGGTCCCGTCGGGGTAGGTCTTGGTCAGGTGCTCGATCCGGACGGCTGCGCCCGGCATGCGGCCTCCTCAGGCATGCGCGGGGGAGAGCCCGCAGGCGCTCTCCCCCGTGCGTCCATACGTCTCCTCTGCACCAGGCCGGCCTACCGCGGCCTCACCAACTCTTCGAGGTTCAGGCCCAGGAACTTGGCCGCGTCGCGGATCGGCTGGAAGTACTCGTCGAAGTTCTTGAGCTTGGTCATCTTGTAGGTCGTCGTAAGCGCCGAGAAGTCGGCGAAACCCTGGATCTGGTAGAGCTGGTCCAGGGCCTCCTTCCCTGGCGCGGTCTGCGCGATCCGCAGAAACGCCGTCGCCGCGCGGCTCTTCACGTCGTCCGGAAGGTCGCGGCGAAACGAGACGGTATCGTTGGGAATGGGGTCCGTGTACACCAGGACGCGGACCTTGTCCTTCACGTCCTTGTACTGCGCCTCGACGCGGGTCCGGGCGTCGCTGAACACCTCATCCCCGAATGAGGCGCCCGCGTCCACGGAGCCGGTGTAGATCGCGAGCACGACCTTGTCGTGGCCGCCCGCGAAGACGACCTGGCTGAAGAAGCGGTCGGGGTCGATCCCGTTCTTCTTGAGCAGCGCGGCGGGAAACAGATAGCCCGACGCCGAGGCCGGGTCGACGAATGCGAACCGCTTGCCCCGCAGGTCCTGCAGGCTCCGGACGTTCTGGTCGCCTCGGTACATGATCTGCGACTTGTAGAACGGCAGGTTGGCCCTGACACTCACGAGGCGCACATCGGCGCCGCAGCGCCGGTGGCCCAGGACGTAGGCGAAGGGCGCCAGGAAGGCGATGTCGATGCGATTGGCGCACATCGCCTCGATCGTGGCCGCGTAGCTCGTGGGCACCTCGGCGCGGACCCGGTAGCCGGTGGCGACTTCCAGCATCCTCGCCAGGGTACTGCCGGTTGCCAGCACGCGCTGCGCGTCCAGTGAGGGCACGAACGCGAGCACCAGACTCGTCTGGCTCGATGCGGGCTGCGGCGCGAATGTCGCCGCGCCCAGCACCATGAGCCCAGCGACGACGACCGCGATCCCGCGTGATGTCATTCTCACTCCTCCCACCTCCAGCGGGACGGTTCGTCACCGCCGCCCCGGCAGTGTCCCTCCCCACTCAACGATCTTACCAGCGCACAGGTTCATCCGCCATAAGCAGCCGCTACTTGCGCGGCACCACGGTGATGGCCGTGACCCGGCCGCCGTCGCCCTCGACCCGGAACCGGATCCCCTGCCCCTCGTAGTACAGCATGACCGCGCCGCGTCCCGCGCCCTGCATCCGCTCGGGCGCACCGTAGTGCTGCAGGATGTCTCTGAAGCTTGAGTTCTGCATGGCGACGCCCTTGCTCGTCACGTACCTGGGCGCGTCGGTGTAGATGAAGTCCACACCGCCGGCCTCGCCCTGGCGCTTGGTCCACGAGACCACGAACACCGTGCGGTCGCCCTGGGGGTAGATCCAGTAGACGTTCGTGCCGCCGTCGGAGCCGCGGTCGTTCGAGATCTCATCGGGCATCCCCAGGCGGTTGAGCACGTGCTGCTGGCTCATGCCCAGTTGGATGTCGCCGACAGCATGGCCGGGGACGACGATGTAGTTGGCGGGCTGCGGCGGCTGCGTCGCAGTCTGCGCGCCGGCAGGCATCAGGCTGATGCCCAGCACTACAAGGACACCAAGGACCACACTCCACGCTCTCATCGGAGGAACCTCCTCTCCCACGCCCGGCGGATCCTCCGTGGCTGGTCAGAACGGTGGCTCCCCGCCACCCACCGGAGGGAAATGTGGGATTGCCGGCCGAACGTTTGACCCGCTCTATTCGACCCCGGCGCGGGTTCCCCCTTGTGCGCCCCTCAGAAACTCAGCACCTCGCGTACCCGCACTGCCGGCAGGTCGCGCACCCGTTCTCGCGGACCAGCGACGCGCCGCAGTCAGGACAGATGCCGACGAACTCCAGATCGATGGCCACGTCGGGCGTCCACTCGTGGCCGTTGCCGGCCAGCAGCCCGGTGCCGCCGCTCACCGGAGCCACCGCCGGCTCGGGCGGAGCGGCCGGGGACGAGGCCGTGGGGCCGAAGCGCAGCGGTTCCTGCCGGGCACGCGGCCCCGGTTCGGGCAGGGCGTCGGCCCGCGGGAAGGCTTTGTCCGGACGAAAGCCGTCGCCGTAGAGGGTGCGGCCCAGCGCGAGCGCCACGGCCTGCGCGATCGTGGAGACGCGCACCACGGTGCCGTCGGCAGAACGGTCGAACGCGACCTCCGTGCTCTGCACGCGCCAGAGTTGCTCGATCACCTCGCGCGCGTCGAGCCCGCCGCGCAGGGCCAGCGACGCCATGCGGCCGATCGCCTCGGCCTCGACGTCGAGCGAGTGCACGAAGATCTCGCAGATGCCCATTTCATCTTCGTTGATGACGACGTAGATGCGGCCACGCGGGGTCTCGATGCGCTCGGTGCGGCCCGAGGTGACCTTTGGACGGGGGCGGGGCTGTGCCCGCTGCGGGCCGGCAGGGCCGACCGGCATTGTCGGCAGCGCAGCGGTGGTGGAATCGCCCTTGGCTTGCCCCTCGGTGATCAGGATCCCCTCGCGGCTGCCCTCGCGGTAGACCGTAATGCCCTTGGCTCCCAGCTTCCACGCCAGGAAGTAGATGCGCTCGACCTCTTCGGGCGGGGCATCGTGGGGCAGGTTCACCGTGGAAGAGATCGCGTGGTCGATGTGGCGCTGGATCGCGGCCTGCATCTTCACGCGCATCTCAGGGCGGATCTGGTGGGCCGTCACGAAGTGGTCGGGAAGGTCCTCCTCGCGCTCAACGCCAAACCGTCGCATGTAGTCCCGCACGAGCGGGTGGTAGACCGTGAAGACCTCCTGCGACAGCGACTCCGACCGACGGATGTACGATAGGTCGAAGATCGGCTCGATGCCGCTGGTCACGCCGGCCAGCGCCGCACCACTGCCCACCGGAGGAACCGTCAGCAGGGCCACGTTGCGGAGGCCGTGCCGCTCAATCCGCTCGCGCACGCGCGGGGCCAGGGCCTGGATGAACGGCGACCGGGCATGCTGCTCGGCGTCGTAGCCCGGGAAGGGCCCTTTCTCTGTGGCCAAGTTCACGCTCTCGTCGTAGACCGTGTGCTTGATGCGGTCGAACAGCCCATCGACAAACGAGACCGCGGCTTCGGTATCGTAGCGGAGGCCGAGCATGATCAGCATGTCACCCAGGCCGGTGAAGCCGACCCCGATCCGCCGGGAGTACAGGCTGGCCTCGCTCTGCAGCGGGAGGGGGTGCTTGTCGGCGTTGTAGTCCAGGACGTTGTCGAGGAAGCGCGTGGCGTAGCGCAGCGCCCGCTCCAGCTGCTCCCAATCTACGCGCGCCTGCGAAGTGAACTCGTCGCGCACGAACCGCGCGAGCGAGAGGTTGCCAAGGCAGCAACACCCGTAGGGTTCAAGGGGAATTTCGGAACACGGATTGGTCGTCACCACGCCCATCCCGTTGTACTCGGACGTGGACCAACGTTTCACCGCGTCCCAGAAGATGATTCCCGGCTCGGCGTAGTCGCGGGCGCCCTGGATCAACTCCTGCCACAGCTCGCGGGCCCTGACGGTCCTGCGCAGGCTGGCGCGCTCGTTCTCGAACGCCAGGTCGAACGTGCCGTCCTCCTCGACGGCCCGCATGAACGCATCGGAGACCCGCACGCTGATGTTGGCGTAGCGCACCCTGGTCCGGTTGCGCTTCACCTTGATGAAGTCGAGCACGTCGGGATGGTTGTCGGCGATGGTAATCATCAGGGCCCCGCGCCGACCCGACTGCCCGATCGTCCCGGTGGTGAGCGAGAACAGCTCCATGAACGAGACCGAGCCGGTGCTGCTGCGGGCCGCGTTGTTCACCGGCGCCCCGCGCGGGCGCAGCACCGAGATGTCGGTGCCCACACCGCCGCCCAGACTGTAGGTGCGGGCGGCTTCCTTCATCCACTCAAAGATGGACTCGATCGAATCGTCCTTGAGGGGAATCACGTAGCAGTTCAAGGCTGTCACACGCCGATGATTGCCGGCCGCGTGCATGATCCGGCCGCCCGGGATGAACCGGAAGTCCTCGAGCAGCCACCGGAAGTTGGCCGCCCACTCCTCACGGCGGTCGGGCACCTCCACCGACGCCAGCTCACGGGCGATCCGGTGCCACATCTGATCGGGCGTGCGCTCCACCACGGCGCCGCTGCGGTCGCGCAACGCATACTTGTCATGGAAGACGCGGGCCCGGAGTTCGTCCCCGCCGAAGGCGTCGAGGGTCTCGCCAGGAAGGTCGGGAACTGCGGCTGGTCGGGAGAGATGCTGCGTCGAAGAGGACGATGCGCCTTCCATCCTTGACACCTCCAGAGCGTAGTGACTACCGAGAGCGGCGTGCGTCTGGCAGGGTGATCAGGGGGACCTGATCGCGGAGCGCGTCTTCGCGGCGCTTGCGTTCCTTGAGCGTCTCGATCTCCTCCGCGAGGGAGTCCACATCGCGGAACCGACGGTGCTCGGAGGCGAACCGGACATACGCCACATCGTCGAGGCCGCGGAGCCGATCCATCACAGCCTCGCCGATGGCGGCCGAAGCCACCTCGGTGTTGCCCGACTGGCGGAGGTCCCGCTCCACATCGTCGACGAGGGTGTCCATCGCCTCGACCGATATCGGCCGCTTTCCGCAGGCGCGGATGACCCCGGCGAGCACCTTCGCGCGGTCGAACGGCTCTCGCCGGCCGTCCCGCTTGACCACCATGAGCGGCGCCAGGTCGACCCGCTCGTAGGTGGTGAAACGCCGCTCACATTCGAGACACTCCCGGCGACGACGAATCGCCCGGCCGTCGAGCACAGGGCGGGAATCCAGGACCTTACTTTCGGAGTGGCCGCACACGGGGCATCGCATCGAGGTGACCCCACCAGTAGAGGCAATGACGATTCTATGCCCCAAAATCTGGTATGTCAACGCCGGCACTCCGGCGCAGCCCTGCGGCCGCACGCCCGCGCGCCCGCAGGCTCGCGCAGGCGCCTCCCTATCGCTGGATCGAGCGGATCTGGCCGGTCTGGCCGGCCAGCAGCACGCCGCACACGCCCAGGAGGAGCGCGGCCAGCGCCAGCAGCAGTGGGATTGTCAGCCCGAGGATCCCCAATCTGGGGTTTCCGGCCAGGAGCTGCTGAATCGCCCAGACCGCGTTGACGACGGGAACATAGGGAATCCACGGGCCGTCCAGCCCCTCACCCACCAGGGGAACCATCATCGACGGCAGCGCGATCAGCAGATAGAGCCCGGTGAAGGCCTGCTGCGCCTCTCTCAGCGTCCTCGCAGTCAGGCTGACGATGAGTTGAGCAGAAGAAAGAAATGCGCCGAGGGCCACCCCCACCAGGCTGAGCTGGACGAGAACCGGTGATGGGAGCACCACCCTGACCGGTCCGGCCGGAAGCAGACGACCCCCAACGGCCAGGGCTCCGGCGCCGGCGGCCAAGACCACGCCCAGGGCCACCCCCACCAGGCCGAGCTGGACGAGAACCGGTGATGGGAGCACCACCCTGACCGGTCCGGCCGGAAGCAGACGACCCCCAACGGCCAGGGCTCCGGCGCCGGCGGCCAAGACCACGCCCAGGGCCAGCAGGGCGGGTCCCAGGATGGCCAGGAACTTGCCCCAGACGAGCGCCGATCGGGAGGCGGGGGCGGCGAGCAGCGACTCGAGAGTCCCCCGCTCGCGCTCGCCGACCCCGACGTCGAGCGCCGCGTACTGCCCGCCCATGAGCAGCCACACCGCAATGAACAGCGGGAGGACCGAGGCCAGCAGCGCCGCGCCCAGGCGCTCGGGCGTCGCGAGATTCTCCAATGTGACGACAGGCCCCGCCCCCTGGGGGATCCCGGGAACGGCCGGAGAGCCGGGCAGACGTTCAGGAGCCGGGCCGGCGTCTGGCCCGAAGGTCCTCAGCGCCTCAGCCAACCGGCGCGCCCCGGCAACGGACGCTGGCCGGCTCTCGTCGTACTGGATCACCAGACCGAGCCTCCCGCCCGGGAGATCCAGAGCGACCAGCACCGCATCCGCCTCGCCGCGCAGCACAGCCGCCGCAGGGTCACCGGGCTCCTGAATGCGGATGGAGACACGCCGGGCTGCAGCATCCGCGAGCGTTCGGGCTACGTCGCCGCCCACCGCGATCCGAACCGGCCGCTGCTGCCAGACCTGCTGCTGGCGCTGCAGCAACGCGGGCGCGACGAGCACGACGAGCGGCATCGTCACGGCCGGCAGGATCACGGCCGCGATCAGCGTACGCCTGTCGCGGAGCGTCTCGGCCATCTCCTTGCGGAATACCGAGACCACCGTCCGCACCCACCGGCCCGGCCGGTCGGAACCGGCAGGCGCGCGATCCGGGATGGGCTGACTCACCGGCCGCTACAGCCCGGCCAGCGGGCTGAAGACGACGGCGCTCAGGATGAAGATCAGCACCAGGGCGGCGCCGATCAGGCGCCGGGAGGGCGACATCGGCGAAAGGTCGTCGAGCGGCCCCACGTGGCCGCGGCGCATCAACAGCGCGATGATGATCGCCATCGGGTAGTAGCCCATCAGAACCGCCAGCCCGAGCCCGACGAACGACAGCACGGTGTGCGCCCGGCCTCCAAACGCCGCGCGCACTGCGTGCCCGCCGTCCAACATGCCGGCCGGCAGCAGGTTGATCGCGGTCACCAGGAGCCCAATCCAACCCGCCCAGAGGAGCGGATGGCCCAACACGACCGCGCCCGGCGGGGGATCGAGCAGGCGTGTGATCATCCATCGGATCAACAATGGGTCGGGCAGCGACGCCAGGCCAGGCCGGGCCAGATAGGCCGCGTCGACGACAAACGAGTTCGCCACCCCGTACCACAGCACGGGGATGGCCGCGATGAACCCGGCAATGGGCCCTGATGCACCAAGATCCATGAGGCTGTCACGGTTCGGCGCGGGGGTGCGGGTCACAATGACCGCGCCCAGGGTCCCGGGGAGAGGCGGAAGCGGTACCATCGGCAGAAAGTACGGCAGGCTCGCATCGATCCTGCGGCGCATGGCGACGATCTTGTGGCCCATCTCATGGGCGCCCAGGATCAGGAGTACCGACGCCGAGTACCAGATGCCGGTCGTCACCGCGTTCTCAAGGTAGCCGAGCTCGACCAGCCCCCGTGCCAGCAAGTAGCCTGAGAGGAACGTGGTACCGATGGTGGCGACGAACAGCGCCGCGTTGACCTGCCACCTCCACTGGCCTGGGGCGGGCCGGGGCACGAGGCGCAGTATCGGACGGCCCTCGTGCTCGCGCAGCATCGGCAGGAGCCCCAGGGGAACCAGCCGGCGCTGGAGCGCGAGGAACGACTCCTTGATGCCGTCGGCGCGCGGCAACACGAAGGTCTCGGGCACGTCCTCGAGAGGGACGGCGCCGGGGAGCAGCACCTCGACGACCTGCCGGGCGAGATCCAGACGCGTCCCTGCCCCGGGCGGCTCCCCCCGTGCCCCGGGCGCCGGGTGCCCCAAGGTCACATCTGCCCCGCGCTACCGCCTCCGCAGGAACGCCGGAATGTCGAGGTCGTCGATCAGCTTCACGGGTTCCTTCAGGCGGTCGTCGTTGGTCACGGCGGGTTCCGCGACGCGCCGCACCGCGTCGAACCCGGTCGCAATGACGGTAATGCGGATCTCGTCGTGGCTCTTCTCGTCTATCACCGCGCCGAAGATGATGTTCGCGTCGGGATCGGCGGCCTCGCGCACGATCTGAGCGGCCTCGCTGACCTCGAGCAGGCCCATATCCGTGCCGCCGGTCACGTTGAGGATCACCCCGCGCGCGCCCTGCATCGAGGTCTCCAACAGCGGGCTGTTGATGGCCGCCTGCGCCGCCTTGGCCGCGCGCTCCTCGCCGGTAGCGACGCCGATACCGATGAGCGCCGATCCCGCCTCGGTCATGATCGTGCGAACATCGGCGAAGTCGAGGTTGATCAGCCCGGGAATCGTGATGAGGTCCGACACGCCCTGCACGCCCTGCCGCAGCACGTCGTCCGCGGTGCGAAACGCCTCAATCACCGTCGCCTGCCGGTCGATGATCTCCAGCAGCCGGTCGTTGGGGATGGTGATCAGCGTGTTGACCTTCTGCTTGAGGACCTTGATCCCATCGTCCGCCGCGGCCGCACGGCGCGTGCCCTCGAACGCGAACGGCCGCGTGACCACACCGATGGTCAGCGCACCGAGGTCCCGAGCGAGCTCCGCGATGACCGGCGCGCCGCCGGTCCCGGTGCCGCCGCCCATGCCGGCGGTGATGAAGATCATATCGGCCCCGGCCAGGGAGTCGTGAAGCTCGTCCTTGCCCTCCTCGGCGGCCTGGCGGCCAATGGCGGGGTCACCGCCCGCGCCCAGGCCCTTGGTGACCTTCGCCCCGATGTGGATCTTCTTGTCGGCCGACGAGAGCGCCAGCGCCTGCGCATCGGTGTTGACCGCGATATACTCGACCCCGCGCAGGCCGGCGGAGATCATGCGGTTGACGGCATTGCTGCCGCCGCCACCCACCCCTACCACTTTGATCGCCGCATACCGTCGAAGATCGCGCTCCGTATTGGCCATCGAGGCTCCCCCTCCGCGTCCCTGTGTCACCCGCCCTGCAGCAGATCGCGCACCCATGCGCGTGTCCGATCCCAGAACGACGTGGTTCCATTGCGGTGTGCACCGGCTCGTCCGCGCGACCTGGCCCCGTACAGGGCCAGGCCCACGCCTGTGCTGTACGCCGGGGAACGAATCGCCTCGACCAGACCGGCGAGGTGATCAGGGGCGCCCAGGCGCGCCGGCAGCCCAAGGCGGGCCTCGGCGTACTCGACGAGTCCCTCGAGCATCGAGGACCCGCCGGTGAGGATGATGCCGGCCGGCACGCGGTGCCGGTAGCCGCTGCGCCGGATCTGCTCCTGGACAAGGGAGAAGATCTCGTCGAGCCGCGGCTCGATGAACTCACAGAGCACCCGCCGCGGCAGGACCCGCGGCTGGCGGCCGCCGACGTTGAACACCTCGATCATCTCGCCCTCAGATACCGCGGCAGGTGTCGCGGCCCCCCAGCGAATCTTCAGCTTCTCGGCCTCGGCCATTGGCGTGCGCATGCCGACGGCGATGTCATTGGTGAGGTGCGCGCCCGCCACCGGAAGGACCGCCACGTGGCACAGTCCGCCGTTGGCGAAGACCGCCAGACTCGTCGTGCCGCCGCCGATGTCGGCGACGACCGCGCCGAGGTCGCGCTCGGAAGCCGACAGCACCGCTTCGGCCGAGGCCAGCGGCTCGAGCACCATGTCCTCGACCTCGAGCCCGGCCTTCTGCACCGACTTCGCGACGTTGGCGAGCTGTGTGGCCACGCCGGTCACGATGTGCGCCTCCACCTCGAGGCGGGCGCCGTACATTCCCACCGGCCGCTTCACGCCGTCCTGCCCGTCCACAATGAAGTCGCGCGGCAACATGTGGATGATCTCGCGATCGGAGGCGGGCAGCGCGGCCATGCGGGCGGCATCGATGACCCGCGCCACGTCCGAGTCGCTGATCTCGTGGTCGCCGCGGGCCACGGCCACCACCCCGCGGCTGTCAGAGGACGCGATGTGCTCACCGGAGACGGCGACCCGCGCCGACGTGATGCTGGTCCCGGCCATGCGCTCAGCGTGCTCGACCGCCTGCTGAATCGCCCGGGCCGTGGAGTCCAGATCGACGACCACGCCCCGGCGCAGCCCGACCGAGGGCGCCGTGCCCGCGCCGATGACGTGGACCTCGCCGTCCTCGTCCACGTCGGCGACAATGGCACAGACCTTGGTCGTGCCGATATCCAGGCCAGATACCGTGCCTCGACGTGTCATACGCTACCTATGGTAGGCTGTGGGTGGCTGCGCCCCTATATCTTGTCGGGCTATTCCACACCTACCGGGCTTCTCCTCCTGTCGCCAGGGTCACCGCAATCGATCCCGCGTACCGGAGATCGAGCGCCGCGGCCGCCTGGCCCCGCGCGTGCAGGGCAGCGAGCACCTGTGGCACCTCGGCCAGGCGTTCGGCGATCCCGGACGGCCCCCCCGCCCGGATCTCGAGCCCCGACTGCAGGACGAGCGTCAGGTCGGGCCCCGGAGAGACGACGATCCGGGCCAGGTCGGCCCGCAGCGAGCCGGGGATCGCCGGCAGCACGGCGATTGCGATCTGGGCGGCCCGCGAGGCCACGGGCGCGCCGGCCCGCGTCCATGGGACGGGCCTGATCCGGTCCACCACCTCCGGCACGCCGTGGCCCGACGGCCCGACGGACACGACGACCAGGTCATCGCCGAGCACCGCGAACTGCGCGCCGACCGCCAGCGCCACGACCGGACGGCGTTCCGCGATGCGCACCGACACCGTGCGCGGCGGCTTGACCTGGACGTCCGCGGCGCGGATTCTCGGGTCCGCGCGCAACCGCTGCAGGGCGCCCGCGGAGTCCACGGCGAAGAGCCGCTCTCCGTGCCGGAGTCCGGCGATCTCCGCCACGACCTCGGGCGCGAGTCCCTCGGCGCCCGCGACCTCGATCCGATCCACGGTGAACAGCGCCGATTGTGGAAACGCGGCCAGCGCAATGAGCGCGGCCATGACGATGCCGAAGCGCCTCAGGGTCTCCAGGCGTGGGGAGGCGTGAGGAGGCGGGGTCGGATCAGAACGCGGTGTCGCGTCGGTCGAAGCCACGATGGGTCCCCCGGGAGCCGGCTAGAAGTCGCCCAGGAGCTTGACCTCCATCTCGAGGGTGATCCCGCTCTGGGCGTGGACGCGCTGTCGCACCTCTTCCGCGAGCGCCAGCACATCGGTCGCGCGCGCGCCGCCCTCGTTGATGATGTAGTTGGCGTGCAGGGTCGAGACCCGCGCGCCGCCGACCGCCAGGCCTTTGGCGCCGGCCCGATCGATCAGGCGGCCAGCGTGGTCGCCGGGCGGGTTGCGGAAGACACATCCGGAGCTGGGCGGCCCCACCGGCTGCGTCGCGCCGCGGTGCGCGAGCCAGGCGTCCAGCCGCGCCCTGACAGAGGCCGAATCCTCGGGCCGCAGGCGCAGGACCGCGCGCGCCACAATCCACGCCTCGGCCTGCAGCGCCGACGTCCGGTACCCAAAGCCAAGCGCATCCCGATCGAGCCAGCGCGCGCTCTCCGGGGTAAGCACCTCGACCGAGGTCACGATCTCGTCCATCGCGTGGCCGTGGGCGCCGGCGTTCATCACCACGGCGCCGCCGACGGTTCCTGGGATGCCCGCCGCAAACTCCAGCCCGGCCAGCCCGGCCTTTGCGGTCTGCAGCGCCAGCGCGGGAAGGCCCGCGCCGGCCTCGGCCTCGACCGTTGCGCCGTCGATGCGCACGCCGTCGATCCCCTTGCCGATCTTCACCACGATACCCCTGACGCCGCCGTCGCCGACGAGCACGTTCGAGCCCTGTCCGAGGACGATCGGGCGGATGCCCTCCTCGAACAGCAGGCCTGCCACCGCGCGCAGTTCGTCGAGGCTGCGGGGAATCACCAGCACGTCGGCGGGCCCGCCGATGCGGAACTGCACGTGTCCGGCCAGCCGCTCGCCGCGGCGGACGTCGCGGGCGGCCTGGCGGAGTCGCGGCACCAGCCCGGCGGGAATCACACCGGCGGTCGTCATCCGCTCTCCCCTACGCGGGGACCCGGTGTGGAGTTCGCCGCCAGCCCTCGCCCAGCCAGCCGCTGCAGCAGCGCATCCCCCGCCGATCCGATGTCGCCGGCACCGAGCGTCAGCACGATGGCGCCCGGCGTCGCCAGCCCTTCGACCAGATCAAGGGCCGTCTCGACCGTCGGCCGGTAGTGCACCGTCCGGTGCGCGCCCACGGCATCGACGATGAGCCGCGCGGTCACCCCGGGCAGCGGCACCTCATCGGCGGCGTAGATCTCGGTCACCACCAGCTCATCCGCCGCGTCGAACGCGCGCGCGAACTCCTCGTAGGTCGTCCGGGTGCGCGAGAACCGGTGCGGCTGGAAGAGCGCGATGACGCGGCGCCGCGGCCAACCCTCGCGCGCGGCCCGCAGCACCGCGGCCACTTTGACCGGATTGTGCGCATAGTCGTCGACGACCAGCACGCCGCCGGCCTCGCCGCGGATCTCGAACCGGCGGCTCGCGCCCTGGTAGTCGGCCAACGCGTCGAGAGCGGCGGCCGCCGGCACCCCGGCCCGCACCGCCGCCGCCAGCGCGCCCAGCGCGTTGCTGACGTTGTGCCGGCCTGGAACGCGCAGCGCCATCTCGCCAGCCGGACGGCCGTCGATCGTAACCGCGGCGCGCGTCATGGGTCCGTCGACCTGCTCGACGACGCCCCGCACCGAGGCATCATCGGCAAAGCCGTAGGTCACCACGGGCCGGCCCAGACCCGCCGCAAGCGCGCGCACGCCCGGGTGGTCGGCGCAGGCCGCGATGAACCCGCCGGCGGCCACTCCGCGGAGGAACTGTTCGAAGGTCCCGGCAAGGAAGTCCACCGAGGCGTAGAAGTCCCGGTGGTCGGTGGCATCGAGGCTGGTGAGCACCGCGGCCCAGGGCGTCACGCGCAGCAGGGACCCGTCGCTCTCATCCACCTCGGCGACCACCCACTCGCCGCGGCCCGCGCGCGCATTCCCGCCGAGCTGGGGCACGTCGGCGCCGATCAACGCCGTCGGATCCAGGCCGGCTACCAGCAAGATGCTCGTGAGCATGGCTGTGGTGGTCGTCTTGCCGTGCGTGCCGACCACCGCGATGCCGCGGCCGACGCGCATGACCTCGGCCAGCACCTCGGCGCGGTGAAGCACGCGCAGCCCACGCTCCCGCGCCGCGTGCACTTCGGCGTTCTGGTCGGCGATGGCGCGTGAGACCACGACCACATCGGCGTCGTCCAGGTGGGCGGCGCTGTGCCCGAGCCGCACACCGGCGCCCAGGGCCCGCAGCCGCTCGAGGCCCGCAGACGCTCGGACATCGCAGCCCGAGACCCGATACCCCCGATGCAGCAACACCTCAGCCAGCGCGCTCATGCCCGCGCCGCCGATGCCGACGAAGTGCAGCCGCGCCGACGGCGGGATCACGCGTGAGCCTCCGGCGGACGCCGGCCGGTCGTCGCCAGCACGAGTCTGGCCACCGCATCGGCGGCATCGGGACGTCCGAGCGCCCGGCTGGCCCGGGCCATCGACGACCGGCGGGCAGGATCGTCGAGCAGCGCCTGCACCGTGTCCGTCAGCGCCACGCCCTCCAGGTCGGCGTCGGCAATCCGGATGGCTGCACCCGCGCGCACGAGCAACGCGGCGTTCTCATCCTGGTGGCCGCCGGCCGCGTGCGGATACGGGACGACGATCGCCGGTAGTCCCCACGCCGTGATCTCGGCCAGCGTGGAGGCTCCGGCGCGGCACAGCACCAGATCGGCGCACGCGTATGCGTCACCCACGGGGTCAAGAAACCCGGCGGCGATGTGCCCGACCACAGGCGGGCCGACGTGCTCGCGATGGCCGATCATGTCGCGTACCCACGCCAGGTCCTCGGTTCCGGTCTGATGGAGAATCTGGAGACGCTGCTCGTACATGAGCAGGTCCGCCAGGCGACAGACCGCCTTGTTCAGACTGTGCGCGCCCTGGCTCCCCCCGAGTACGAGCATCGTCAACCGGCCGGCATCGAGCTTCCACCGGCGCTGGCCGTGCGCGCGGTCGCCCGATAGCGCGCGGCTCCGCACCGGAACGCCCGTCACTTCCACGCGGCGCGCCCGTACCCCCGCCGCCGCATCGGGATGCGGCACAGAGACCCACTCCGCCCAGCGGGCGAGCGCGCGGTTCGCCAGACCCGCGCGCAGGTTCTGCTCCTGCAGTACCAGAGGGATCCGCAGAACGCCCGCCGCGGCGCCGACGGGCGCACAGACGTACCCACCGGTTGCGACCACCACGCGGGGGCGCCAGCGGAGGAGCAACGCGAGGGCCTGCAACCCTCCAAGTGCGACCGAAGCCAGGGCGATGATCGCGGACACAGACGGCCGGCGCGGGAGGGCCCGGCCGGCGATGGCCCGAAACGGCCAACCCTCCTGCGGCACGACGCGCGCTTCCAGGCGGCGGCCTCCGATGAACAGGACCTGCACCTCAGGCTCGAAGCGGCGTAGAGCCTCTGCGACGGCTAGGCCGGGATACAGGTGCCCGCCGGTTCCGCCCCCGGTGATCACAACCCTCACGGCATCCCTCACGCGCGGGCAGTCGGTCGTTCGATCGGGCGATACCGCTCCGCGGCCCGCGCGTCGTGGCGCGCGTAACGCGAGACATTCAGCAGGATCCCTACCTGCATCATCGTCATGATCAGCGACGATCCGCCGAAGCTCACAAACGGCAGCGGGATGCCGGTGATGGGCAACAGGCCGGTCGCCACGCCCATGTTCAGGAGGGCCTGGCCCGCAATCATGGCGGTGATGCCGCCGGCCAGCAGGGCGCCGAAGCGGTCGGGCGCGGCCCGGGCGATCAGCAGGCCGCGATAGGTGAGCAGGGCGAACAGCAGCAGCAGGCCGCCGGTGCCCACCAACCCCATCTCCTCCCCGATGATCGCAAAGATGAAGTCGGTGTGGCGCTCGGGCAGGTAGAAGAACTTTTGGCTGCTGGCCCCGAGCCCCACGCCGAGCACCCCGCCGGATCCGAACGCCAGCAGGGACTGGATGACGTGGAAGCCGCGACCCTGGGGGTCGCTCCACGGGTCCAGGAAGCCCAGGACGCGCTGCACACGGTAGTGCGCCAACAGGACGGCGGCCGCTACGGCCGGCACCGCCGAGACGCCGATGAGCGCCAGATGCGCCAGTCGGACGCCGGCCAGGAACATGATGAGCACGGCCACCCCGCAGAGCATGAGCGCCGACCCCATGTCAGGCTGCCGGAGCACCAGCGCGGCGTAGATCCCCGTGATGACGAGCGGCGGGACGGCGCCCCGCCGGAGGTCGCGCATCATCAGGCCGCGGCGCGCGGCGAAGTGGGCCATGTAGAGCAGCAGCGCGAACTTGGCGATCTCTACCGGCTGGAACCCCACGGGCCCGGCGATGATCCAGCGACGGGCGCCGCCGGCGACCCGACCGATCCCGGGGATCAAGACTGCGACGAGCAGGAGCGCCGAGACGAGCAGCAGGGGTGCGGCAAAGCCGCGCAGCCGCTCGTAGTGGAGGCTGCGCGCGATGATCATCGCCGCAAGGCCCAGCGCCGCCCACACCGCCTGCCGCTTGAAGAAGTACGCGCTGTCGGCCATGCGGTCGTAGGCCACGACGCTGCTGGCGCTGTAGACCATCACCAGCCCGATCGATACGAGCGCAAGTGCGGCCCCGAAGAGGACCAGGTCGTCGCCGCGGCGGTGAAGGGCCTCGGGCGACCGGGTCACGATACGGTCCTCCTGCCGGCGCGCGTCGGCAGTGCCTGGACCAGGGCGTGGAAGCGATCGCCGCGCTCGCGGTAGTCCGCGAACTGGTCGAAGCTCTCGCAGCCGGGCGAGAGGAGCACGGCCTCGCCGCCGATGGCGGCGTCCCATGCCGCATCCAGCGCGGCTTCCAGCGTGCCTGACTTCACGACGGCCGGCGGGGACATCATCCCTGCGAGCGCGTCTGCAAGGACGTCGGCGGTGGAGCCGATCAGATACACCCGCCCGACCGGGGTCTCAGCGATGGCCCCAATCATCGGCGCGAAGTCCTCGGGCCGCGCATGTTTCCGAAAGCCGCCCGCGATGAGGTGGTACGGCCGCGTCATGCTTCGGATGGCGGCCGCGGCCGACGTGGGGTTGGTCCCCAGCGAGTCTTCGTAGAAGGCCACACCCTCCCGTTCGGCCACCAGGCGAAACCGGTACGGCAGACCGCGGAACGCCCGGAGAACACCGGCGATGGCCCCCGGCGCGGCCGCGGCGGCCGCTGGTGATCCGCCAGCAGTGAGCACGGCCGCGGCGGACGCGGCGGCCGCCAGGGCATTTTCAACCATGTGCGCGCCGGGCACCGCCAGGTCTCCCGCGTCCAGTACGGGCCGCGGCCCGGCGGCCGCGGCCAGCACGATCTGTCCACCTGACACACAGGCGCCGCGCTCGATGGGCCGTAGCCGGCTGAACCAGTGGACCACCGCAGGCGTGTGCGCGGCAAACCCGGCAACCACGGGGTCGTCGGCGTTGAGCACGGCGACGTCGCCCGGGCGCTGGTGCCTGACGATCGTGCGCTTGGCGTCGACGTACGCGTCGAACGACCCGTGATCGTCGAGATGGTGGGGAGCCAGGTTGGTCACCACGGCGACACGCGGGCTGTAAGGCAGCCCAACGAGCTGGCGGTTGCTGATCTCGAGCACCAGCCACGTCGCCTCCGTCGCCTGATGAAGCGCGTAAAGCGCCGGCACGTGTGTCCGGTCGTTGCCCGATGCCACCACACGAAGTCCCGCGGCCTCGAGCATCGCCGCGACCAGCGTGGCCACCGTGAACTTGCCGTTGGTCCCGGTCACGCCGAGGATCGGGCCGGGCCAGACTTCAAAGAAGAGCTGCGTCATGCTCGAGAGCGGCACACCACGCGATGCCGCCGCCCGCACCGGCGCGTTCTGCGGGTGGCGGAACCACGACTGCGGGACGAAGATGATCTCGGCGCGGTCGAGATCCTCGAGGTAGCGCGGTCCCCAGCGCCAGTCGATTGGCGCGGCCCGCAGGCGGCCGAGCAGCGCGGCCCGCCCCGCCTCGTCGAGCCACGGGTGCGTTCGCACAAACGTCGCCGTGAAGCGCTCCGGGGGCTCCAGGTCGTGCGCCGTGATCCTGGTCACGCCGTGCTCGAGGAGGAAGTCGATGACCGAAGACCCCTCGGTGCCCGAGGGACCCAGGACGTGGATCCGCCGGCCGCGCAGCCCGGCGAGCGCGGCGTCGAGGCGGGGCGAGGCGGTCGGCAGCATCACGCGACCACCAGCAGGCCGAGCAGCAGGCACAGGCCTCCGGCCCAGTAGAAGCGCCGGACGACCGTCGTCTCGGACCAGCCGCCCAGCTCGAAGTGATGGTGCAGCGGGCTCATCCGAAAGATACGCCGACCGCCCGTGGCCTTGAAGTACGCCACTTGCAGAAACACCGACGCGGCCTCGGCGAGGAACACCCCGCCGATCACGAACAGGGCCGCCTCGGTCTTGGTCACGATCGCCAGCGCGGCGAGGACTGCGCCGAGCGCGTTCGACCCAACATCGCCCATGATGAGGCGGGCGGGAAACGCGTTGACCCGGAGGAACCCCGCCGTCGCGCCCACCACGGCCATGGCCAGCGCCGCGGCCGACCGCACGGCGCCGGCCGCCGCAATCGCGGCAAACCCCAGCGCGGCGATCGCCACCAGCCCGGCTGCCAGCCCATCGAGACCGTCGGTCAGATTCACCGCGTTGCTGAATCCCATGAAGAGCAGGGCGGCGAAGACCGCGTAGCCGGCGCCGAGGTCGATCGGGCCCATCCAGGGCACGGCCACCACGGACAGCCCGGGGCGGCCGGCGGCGTACCAGCCGAAGCCCATGGCAGCCACCGCCTGCAGCAGCAGCCGCTCGCGCGCGCGCAGGCCGAGGTTGCGGCCGCGGCGGGTCTTGAGCACGTCGTCCAGCAGGCCGATGCCGCCGAATGTCGCCATGGCAGCCAGCCCAAAGAGGATCAGGGGGTGCGGACCGGCGGCCAACAGGGCGGCGGCCGCGATGCCGCCGATGATGAGCACGCCGCCCATCGTCGGCGTTCCGGCCTTCTGCTGGTGGCGGGCCGGCGCATCCTCGCGGATGCGCTGCCGCTGTCCCCATGCCCCCAGCGCCGCGGCCGCAGATGGCCCGGCCAGCGCCACGGTCCCGCCCGCGGCCAGGGCCGCCATCAGCATCGGCACCCACGGCGGCGACGCCGCCCCCGGGCTCACGGACCACCCGCCACCCTGTCTTGCCGAAGGGCGGCCACCACATGCTCCATGGCAATCCCCCGCGAGCCCTTGACCAGCACGACATCGCCCGGCTTCACGGACTCCCGCACGATGGGGATGGCCGCGTCCGCTGTTGCAGCCCAGGCGGTCGTCTCAGCGGGCAGGGCAGCCCGGCCGGCACCCTCGAGATACCACCGGGCGTTTGGCCCCACGACGACGAGGAGCGCCGGCTTGAGCGCCGCCGCCAGGTCGCCGGCCTCCCGGTGAAAGGCCGGGGCATCCGGACCCAGTTCCAGCATCTCGCCCAACACCAGCACGCGGCGACGGCGGCCGCCGACCTGCCGCAGCACCTCGAACGCCGTCGCCATCGACTGTGGGCTCGCGTTGTACGAGTCATCGACGATCAGGATGTCGTCGACCGTCAGGAGCTCCTGACGCATCTTCGACACCGGCGCCCGCGCCAGGCCCCGGGCGATCTCATCGAGCGACAGCCCCAGCACGTACGCCACGGCGGCGGCGGCCAGCGCGTTGCGCGCCTGATGCGCGCCGACAACCGGCAGCGCGACCTCGCGGTCCTGTGTTCCCACAAGGAGGGTGAAGCGGCATCCGCCGGCGGACGACCGAATCCGGGCCGCGCGGACGTCGGCATCGGCTCCCGTTCCGTAGCGGATGACCCGGCACCGCACGTCGCGGACCAAGCGCGGCGCAAACGGGTCGTCGGCGTTCACGATGGCGTCGCCGTCGGCCGGCAGGCCCTCCAGCAGTTCGGCCTTCGCCTGGGCGATCCGGTCGCGCGAGCCCAGCAACTCCAAGTGCGCGTCACCGATGTTGGTGACCACGCCGATTCGGGGCTGCGCCATGTCCACCAGCTCGCGGATCTGGCCGAGCCCGCGCATGGCCATCTCGACCACCGCGATCTGGTGCGCCGGCCCGAGGCCGAGCAGCGTCATCGCCACGCCGATCTCCGCGTTCCACGACTCCGCCGATCGCGCCGTGACATATCGCTCCTCTAACATGCGTGCGCACATCCCGACGGTCGTGGTCTTGCCGACGCTGCCGGTGATTCCGACCACGGTCACCGGCAGCGCGCGGCGGTGCAGCGCGGCGAGCGCGCCCAGGGCGCGCAGCGTATCGGCCACGACGAGCGCCGGCCCCGCTGCCGCAGAGGCGTCGGCCACGATCGCCAGCGCGGCGCCTTGGGCCGCGGCATCGGCGACGTACAGATGCCCGTCTGTCCGCGGTCCGCGTAGCGCCACGAAGATGTCGCCGGGCCGCGCGCGGCGGCTGTCCGTGGCGACGCCGCTGACGGCCTCTGGGACCGCGACGCCCGGAGGGACCACAAGCCGGCCGCCGGTGGCGGCGACGATGTCAGGCAGCGCCAGGCGCATGCTTACGCCCCGTGCCGCCCTGTCCCTGCCGCCTGACCCCGGACGACCTCGCGGACGACCTCACGGTCGTCGAACGGATACTTCACGCCCGCGATCTCCTGATAGGTCTCGTCGCCCTTCCCGGCGACGACGACCATGTCGCCCGCCTTCGCCGCCTCGATCGCGGCGGCAATCGCGCGCCGGCGGTCGGGTTCGAACTCCACAATCACAGCCCTGGCGGATGCGGCGGCTTCGACGCCAGGCCGGATCTCTTCGATGATGGCCTGCGGATCCTCGCTGCGCGGGTTGTCCGAAGTGACCACAACGTGATCCGACCATTCGGCGGCGATGCGCCCCATGTGCGGCCGCTTGGTCCGATCGCGGTCGCCGCCGCACCCAAAGACCGCGATCAGCCGGCCGCGGGTGATCTCCCGCGCGGTCCGCAGCACGTTCTCCAATGCGTCGGGGGTGTGAGCATAGTCCACGATGACGGCGAAGGGCTGCCCGGCGCCGATGCTCTCGAACCTTCCGGGGATGCCGGGCATCTCTGCCAGCGCCTCAGCCATCGTCTTGAGGGGGATACCCTGCGTGGTGCCCACCGCCAGGGCCGCCAGCGCGTTGGCCACATTGAAGCCGCCGGCCAGCTGCAGCGAGACCGACACGGTGCCGGCCGGGGTCTCGGCCACAAACTCCGAGCCGCGCAGGTGCAGGCGCACATCGCGGGCCCGCACCTCGGCGCGCGCCCGCAGCCCGTAGGTCAGCACGCGCGCGCGGGTGACCGCGCGCATCACCGGCGCCGACGGGTCGTCCGCGTTGAGCACCGCCCATCCCTGCGCGGGCAGGACGGCAAACAGGCGCGCCTTCGCCGCGCGGTAGGCTTCCATGCTCCGGTGGAAGTCGAGGTGATCACGGGTCAGATTGGTGAACACGCCGACCTCGAAGCGGCACCCGCTCACGCGTTCCTGGGCCAGGGCGTGCGAGGTCACCTCGACGGCCACGTCGCCGCATCCGCGCTCAACCATGAGCGCCAGCGCCGCCTGCAGGTCGGGCGCCTCGGGGGTGGTACGGTTGCTCGGCGCGGTCTCGCCGTCCACGATGACGCCCATGGTGCCAATGATCCCACAGTGCCGGCCCGCCGCCCTGAGAATCGCCTCGACCAGATAGGTGGTCGCGCCCTTGCCGTTGGTACCGGTGACGCCGATCACGCAGAGCCGCCGCGACGGGTGTTTGAAGAACGCCGCGGCGAGCTGCCCCAGAGCGCGCCGCGCGTGCGCCACGCGCACGACGGCCACGCCCTCGGGCGCGCGGACTTCGCGGTCCACCAGCACGGCCACCGCCCCGCGCGCAATAGCCTCGGGGATGAACACGACACCGTCGTGCGTGGCTCCGCGGAGCGCCGCAAACAGAAACCCGGGCGCCACCGCCCGGGAGTCGTGCGTCAGCCCAAGGATCTCGCGATCCGGGTCCCCCGCCACCGCCGGCGCGTCGAGTTCCGACAGCAGCGCGCGCAGTTGCATCCAGCCACCTCCGTGCGATCCTCGCCCATTATATAGAGTCCGCGCGCCGCGTGCGCGACGACTATCGGGTGACCACGAGATCGGCCGACGGCGGGACGCGCAGGTGCCACAGCGCCTGGCCGGCGATGGCGCGGAAGAGCGGCGCGGCCACCACGCTGCCGAAGTACTCGCCCTTCGGCTCGTCGAGCAACACCAGGATCGCCAGCCTCGGACGGTCGGCCGGGACGACGCCCAGAAACGACGCCATGTATGCATCGGGCAGGTAGCCGCCGGACGGCGATGGCTTCTGCGCGGTGCCCGTCTTGCCGGCCACCGCGTAACCCTCCGGCTGTGCCTGCGTGCCCGTGCCGCGAGTCGTGGCCTCTTTCATCATTGCCATAACGCGCTGCGCCACCTCGCGGGAGACGGCCTGCCGACCCGCCTCGGGGTGCGTGACCGAGATCGCGCGGCCGTCGGGATCGCGCACCGCGCGCAGCACGTGCGGCCGCACGGTCAACCCGCCGCGGGCGAGCGTCGCGCCGGCGGCGAGCATCTGCAAGGGGGTCACCGAGATCCCCTGGCCGAACCCGACCGTCTGCAGCGTAGCGCCGCCCCACCTGCCGGGCGGCGGCACGAGGCCGGCGGCCTCACCGGGCAGCTCGACGCCGGTCGGCACGCCGAAACCGAACCGGCGGATGACCGCGTGATACCGCTCGGCGCCGACGCGGGTGGCCACCATGGCCGCCCCCACGTTCGAGGAGTTGCGGATGATGTCGCCCAGTGTCTGCCTGGGAAAGACCCGACCGCGGGCCTCCCGGATGGTGTAGCCGGCGACGCGCAGCGCGCCTGTGCTCGCAAAGATCTCGCGCTCGTCCACCGTGCCCGACTCAAGCGCGGCGGCGGCGAGAATGACCTTGAACGTCGAGCCCGGCTCGTAGAGGTGGCTGAGCGCCGGGTTGTTCCAGGCGGCCGGCTTCGCCCGCAGGAAGGCGTTGGGGTCGAACCTCGGGGATATTGCGACCACCAGCAGCTCGCCGCTCTCAGGCTCCATGATCAGCGCGGCGCCCCATGACGCGCGGGCCTGCTGGAGGGCCCGGTCGAGCTCGCGCTCGGCGATGTGCTGTAGCACCTGGTCGATGGTCAGCACGACATCGGCGCCTCCGACCGGTCGCCGCACGACCGTGCGCGTCTCAAAGCGTGGACGGCCCATGGCGTCGCGATCGATGCGCGCCAGTCCGGTGACCCCGCGCAGCATGTGGTCGAAAGCAAGCTCGGCTCCGGCCAACCCTTGGTTGTCGATCCCGGCGAACCCCAGCACGTGCGCCGCCAGCATGCCGTTGGGGTACTCACGCCGAGCCTCGGTGATGAAACCGATCGCGTCGCCGAGCCCCTTTCCGCGCAGGGCCGCCGCGGCATGCGCTGGCACCTTGCGGGCCAGCCACACGAAGTGCCGATCGGGGTGCAGCCTGGCCTGCACCTCGGCTGGTCGCAGACCGAGGATCGGGGCAACGGCCCGCGCGAACGCGGACGGGTTGTCGATGCGCGATGGGATCGCGTAGACCGACTCGGCCTCGACGTTGATCGCCAGCGGCCGGCCCCAGCGGTCGAGCACGCGACCGCGACGAGGCTCGATGACCATCTCGCCGTACTGCTGGCGCGCCGCAATGCGCTCCAGCGCGCCGGCCTGCACGATGTGCAGCGACACGAGGCGCGCGGTCAGCCCCGCGCCGGCGAGGGAGAGAATGGCGGCGAGAACTCCGGCCCGGAGCCGGATCAGACGGGCGTGCTCGGCCTCAGCAGCGGCGGCGCCGCCAAACCGGCGCCGCCCGAGCGGCGCGACCGACCCGGGAGGGCGACGCGTGCGCCGTCGGTTCATCGCGGTCGCTCTCGAGCCTCAGCCTCGTGTCCTCCCAACCACGCCGTGAGCGCGCGCCAGACAGACCGCGCCTGGGCGGGCTCGCCGGCCTGGGTGATGGTCGGCTCGACGGTGATGGCGGCGAGCTGGCGCTGGCGGGGCGGCGCCATCCCCAGCTCTGTGGTGGCGTACCGCTCGATCCGCTGCGGCGCCTTGAGTGCCGCCGCCTGCGCGGTCAGGCGCGCGTGCTCCGCGCGCAGGTGCGCGAGGTCTGCCTGCAGGCGCAGGATCGTGTAGCCGGCTTCGGCCCGGTACGCCCGGACGGACACGTAGAGGGCCGCCGGAAGAGTGAGAAGAACCGCCACCACCGTCGCGCCGACCATCGGATGTACCCGCGGTCGGCGCCGGGCCACGGGCTGCCCGCGGCGCGGGCTCTCGGGCAGCCACACGGGAAAGAGGGGCGCGCCCTGGGAGGAGGCCATCACGCAGACCTCCTCGCCTGTGGGCGTCGCCGGAGGGATCGTGCCGCATCCAAGCGCCGGAGGCCGGGTGCCGGAGAAAGGGCGTCAGGAGGGTTTGTGGGGAGGGTGAGATCAGCGCAAGGTTGACCGGCCTCCGGCGCATCTTGAACCCTGGGCAGTGATGTCTCTGTGTCGCGGCCCGCCTCCGATCCGGACGGGTCACACGCCTCGTCGGCGGCGAGCCGCTCCGCGACCCGCAGCTTGGCGCTGCGGGCGCGCGGGTTGGCTGAGATCTCGGCGGCCGATGGGGTCACGGGTCTTCGCGTGAGCACGCGAATCCACCGCCGGCCGCCGCAGGTGCAGGTGGGGCTCCCGGAAGGACAGGTGCAGCCACGGGAGAGGCGCAGGTAGGTGTGTTTGAGGATTCGATCTTCCAGGGAGTGGAAGGTGATTGCGCAGAGTCGACCTCCCTCCCGGAGAGACCCCACCGCATCTGGCAATGCCTGCTCAAGGGCTTCGAGTTCACGGTTCACCGCGAGGCGCAGCGCCTGGAACGTGCGCGTGGCCGGGTGGATGCTGCGCGGCCACGCCCGCCGCGGGATCGCCGAAGCGACGGCCGCGGCCAGGTCGGTCGTGGCCTCCAGAGGCCGGCGCCGGACGATCTCGCGCGCGATACGCCGCGCGAACCGCTCTTCACCGTACGTGTAGATCAGGTCGGCCAGCTCGTCTTCGGGCAGTTCATTGATCAGATCGGCGGCGCGCAGGACCTGCGTCTGGTCCATGCGCATGTCGAGCGGGCCCGGGCGGGTGAACGAGAACCCGCGCTCCGGGGCGTCGAACTGCAGCGATGAGGCTCCCAGGTCCATCACGATGCCGTTAACCGCCTCGGCGCCGGCGTCCGCCAGGATCTGCCGGATCGCCGTGAAGTTCGCGTGCCGTAGTGTGACGAATGCTGCGTACCGAGCCAGTCGCTGCTCCGCGACCGCCAGCGCGCCGGCGTCGCGGTCGATCCCGATCAGCCGTCCTGCCGGGACGATCCGCTCCAGGATCGCCTCGGCGTGCCCTCCCGCCCCGATCGTCGCGTCCACGTACACCCCGCCGGGCCGGGGATCCAGCCAGGCCAGGACCTCGTCGAGCATCACCGGCACGTGGCCGGCCGACGCCTCCGGTGCGGTTATAGACTCAGCTCCTCCAGCTGCTCCGCAATCTGCGGCGCGGCCTGCTGCGCCTTCTCGATATACGCCTGCCAGGCCGGCCGGCTCCAGACCTCAAGCCGGCTGATCAGGCCCACCACCACGACATCGCGCTCGATGCCGGCGTGCTGCCGCAGGTGCTGGGGCAAGGTGACCCGGCCCTGCCGGTCGAGCTCTAGATCGACGGCCCCGGCCAGCAGGTACCGTGTCACGTCGCGCTTGCTCGTGGGGAGCTTCCGCAGGGTTTCTTCGACCTTGGTCCACTCCTGAGGCGAGTAGATGCTGACGCAGGGATCGATCCCCCGCGTGGCCACCACCTGATCACCCAGGACGCGCCGAAACCTGGGCGGGATAACCACCCGGCCCTTGTCGTCCAGCGCGTACTGGTACTCGCCTTTGAGCATCCCCACGATTCCCCACTTCGCCCCACGTAATTCTCCATGTACCCACAGACTCCTCCTGCTAGACGCAAAAGATGCGAAGATTTCCCTGAGACCTTGGAGGCTAGAAGCCAGTCAGAGCGTGGGTCTCAGCCGTCTGGCCGGAGAGATGTCGAGATCTGGGGATCCTGGGGTGTGCGGACCACAAGATCTGGGTATCAGTGGGTCAGCGCTTCACGTACGGTCGGAAGGGGAACTCCTGGACAGGCTGCCCTAGGATCTCCCGCGAATCGGGCGGCGCCGGATTCGTAGTGCCGTCTCCCGAGCCGCCGCGTCCTCCGGCTGCTCCCACGGCAGACCAGCAGCACGCAATGCTTCACCGATTCCGGTTGACTCCTCGATGTGCGCGCGCAGCGTCTGGCCTTCAGACGTCTCCGCGCCACGCGGTGTTGCGTGCGTGACAAGCATGATCCCGCCGTCGGGAAGGATCTCGACGATGAATGCCAGCGATGTCAGCAACCGCGCGGGCCCGACATGGGCCACAACCCCGGACCCGAAGTAGTTCGCCCACTGCACGCGCAGTCGCCGGGCGTCGGGCGTTTCACCGCTCACCGTATCCACTACGCGGACGGTGGCCCACGGGGACTCGAGAAAGAGGTAAAGTCCCTTGCAGACTCCGAGGATCCGCTCGACCTCCTGGGTCGACGACAAGACGTCGTCCGGCAGCGTCAGCGTCACGAGACTCGGCCGCGTCCGGGGCGATCGACTGATCTGCATGGAGAGGACAGGCTGCGGGCGCCCATCCGCCACCCGAAGGAAGGTTGTGTGGGTTCCTTCCCGCGTCACCTCGTCGAGCAGCCCTGCGGGACGGCTCCAGACGATGTTCTGGAGGGTGTCTCCCCCGGCACGACGCACGAGCAGTGGCTCGTAAGGGCCGCCTTGGGCAACCAGGGTGTCAAGGATGGCCCTCACCATGCCGGAGCGAACAGGGTGACTGGCAAGAAAGTGGGCCGAGAGCAACGCTGCCATGGCTCTTCTCCCGCTTGTGAGCCTGTGGAGCCGACGGGTACCAGCCTATGCGCAGGCTCTCTCACGGGTATCTCTGGGGCACAAGCGAGGGGGAAACCCCGGGTATCTCCTCAGAAGAATGCGCCTGGGAGGAGCCGGCCACAGAGTGCCAGGCTCGGAGGATCGTCTGATTGAGGGGCACCCCGTACCTGAGCCGCCGCTGCTGGGCCGCCGAAAGCGTGGCCGCCTGACGCTCGATACACTCGACGGAACGACTGAGATAGTGCGCTCGTTCCTGGACCCCGGCGAGTCCGAGGATGTGGTAGTGGTGCCAGAAGATGCGTTGGGGCTGGTGGTTCGCGAAGCCCACCGAGGCAAGCACACGCAAGGCTTCCGCCGAGACGTCGGCGGCTTTGTCGGTCTCGCCAACACCCGCGTAGGCCATGGCGAGGTAGCTGAGCGTGTCGGCAAGCAGGAGGTTCTCTCCGATCCGGACTCGGGCCGCGCGCGATTCTTCCAGATCACGAATGGCCGCAGCGTAATCCCCCAGGCCAAGAAGGATGCTTCCTCTCCTTGTCACGGCTTCGTAGTACTCGCTCGTCCGGGAGAATCGGGCCTGGAGCAACCCGATAGCGTTGGCGGTAAGATCGAACGCCTCCAGGAGCCGGCCCCGGTCGATCAGCAACTGAGCCTGAGAGTCTAGGATGATTGCGTTCAGGTGGCTGTTGTGGAACGCACCCGCGAGCTCCAGGGCGTGCGTCGCTGCGCCCCAGGCCAGGTCGTAACTCCCTATCTGTCGCGCCACGCCATACGCCATCTCGTTGAGGCACGTGACTACCAGTCTCACGAATCTGGCATCGCGCGCGGTCACAAGCGACGTGCGGAGACCTCTGAGAGCAGTGCCAAGCCTGCACTCAAGGGCGTCGACTCCGGCAATCTGCAGATCGGCGCGGGCGACGCCTACCATGTCACCGCGCGAGAGGAAGGTGGCCCGCATCTTGGCAAGGTTTGCACGTGCCCCAAGGAGGTCACCGGTCCACTTTTGGGCAATCGCCTCTGCTCCGCAGAGGTATGGGTGCTCGTCGAGGTGGCCCCCTGACACAAACAGGCTCCTGGCCTGGGCTATGGCGCCGGAGGCAGCCGAGTAGTCTGCCAGCTTGATCTGCACCATGGCCATCTGGCTCAGAACCTCGCCCCGTATCGAAGTCTCACTGTCAGAGCACTTCCGGAGAGCGAGCCTGGAGACCGCGAGTGCCCGGGACATTCGCCCGGCGCGGTTCAGCTCCCAGGAGATAACCTCGAGCGCCTCGATTTCGAGGCGACGCAGGGAAGACCGCCGCGCAATCCCCCATGAAGCTAGCGCCGCCCGGCGCGCCTGGTCGAAGTCCCCAATGTGATCCTCGAGATCGGCCACTCTCAGCAGACAGGCAGCCCGGGGTTCGTCTCTGGCGGTGCGGGCGCACAGGTCGAGCATCTGCGCGAGCACGCGGCGGCGATCAGTGGGCCTTCCAAGGCGGGTAAGCGCCAAGTCGCACTTGCCCAGCAGCGCGATTTCCAGGTCGCTCCGCACACCACCAGAGGTTGATGTCTCGCGTCGGAGACATGCCAGGGCACGCTCATAGGCCCTCCAGGCTTCCTGGTGTGCGAACATCTCATAGGCCCGGTCGCCCGCTTGGGTCCATGAACTCACCGCGGCGGCCCACTCCCCGGCGGCCTCCTGGTGCCACGCCACCTGCTGAGTCGGAACATCCACTCTTTCCCTGAGGGCTGATGCGCTTCTCGCATGATATGCGCGGCGCTGGCGGTTGGAGATCCCTTCGTAGCAGAGTGCTCGGATCTTGTCGTGGGAGAAGCGATAGGTGCTCCCGTCGCGAACGAGGATTCCCGAGGCCACCAGACTGCCCAGGGCCTTTGAAAGCCTGCGGGGACGCATGCGCGACACGTTGCCGAGCAGCTCGGCATCGAACCCGCGACCGAGCGCAGACGCCGCCTCAGCAGCAGTGAGTGCGTCCGAACTGAGGAAGGCGAACCGCTGCTGCAGGACGGACCGGACACGACTGGGCATCAGGCCGCGGTCGCCGTCCGATGGCAGAATGCCACTGGATTTGAGCCCGGGGCCTGCCCCTTCAGCGATCAATCCCTGCTGGTCGAGCAATCGCAGCGTTTCGATGACGAACAGTGGATTGCCCTCGGTCTCGCGGTACACCCAGCCGTGAAGTTCCGCGGTGATCTGGCGGTGGCCCACGAGCGCCTCCACCAGTTCGGTGGTTTCACTCCCCGGCAATGGACCCAGCCTGAGTGTGCGCGCGTCCAGCGAGGCGACTCTCGCGGCGTTGGGCCCGGCGTGGTCCAACCCATTGGTCGTTTGCCGTGTCAAGACGATCCCCAACGGGAGCGTCGTCGCTCGGCCGGTCAAGTATGTGATGAAGTCCAGCGTACCCGCATCTGCCCACTGAATATCCTCGATGGCGATCAGCAGCGGCTTCGCCCTGGCAATCTGACCTATCCTGGCGCGCAACAGCCCGAAGAATCGGAACCGATCCGCATCGGTCGCGGTGCTCTTTCCGACGGAGACCTCTTCAATGCTGCTTCCGCGCGCTTCGAGCGCGGCGGGACCGGAACTCCCTCGGCCTCCAGCGACAAGCTGGAGGAGGTCCTGAAGGTCCACGTGCTGCTCCAGGGCATCGACGAGCGACTGATATGGCACCGGCTCCGACAACCCGACGCAACGCCCGGCGCACACCGTGCCTCCTCTGGAGATCCACTCATCGATGAGCCAGCGGACGAGCCGCGACTTGCCCACGCCCGCCTCCCCCTCGATGAGGACAGCACCCCCGCGTCCTGCCTGCGCAGCCTCGACAAACGCGCGGGCCTCGAGCTGCTCGTCGCGCCTGCCGACCAGGGGAATCTGATCCGGGTTCACCAACCCTGGGAATAGTCGGATCGGAGCCGTGGCCGCGGGCGGTCCTCTCCTCGCCTGCCCATCACGAATGAGCGTTAGCGTCCGCTCGTCGGGACTGACCCCGAATTCGACCTTCATGAGTTCGGAGAACCGGCGAAATTGCGCGAGGGCAAACGATCTGTTACCGCTCTTCAGGAGCAGCTCAATGAGCAGGCGCTGGGCCTCCTCGTCGAGCGGCTCCTTCTCACAGGCCGTGCGGGCGTATCTGATGGCCAGGTCAGCCCGTCCCCGCTGGGCGAAGGCCTCGGCCACCGCCATCAGGCCCTCCACATAGCGCCGGCGGAGCCGGTCCCGCTCATGCCGACACCACTCAACATCCCACTCTTCCAGCAGATCTCCCCCGTACAGGCTCAAGGCTCCGACCGCTCTCTCGAGGGCGAGAGGCTCAGGCAGCAGCCGCGCTGGAAGCCCACGCTGGAACTGCACCACGTCGACATCACAGTGGTCGGCATCCAGCGCCAGCAGGTCCCCACTTGCCACAAGGACTTGACGCGCCTTCGGAGTTCCACCAAGCGCCTGCCGGAATCGCCACATTGCCGTACTGAGATCCGCTCTTGCCCTGCTTTCGTCCAGGTCCGGCCAGAGGGCCCCGGCCACACGGCTTCTGCCCACTGACCGGCCGTAGTGAAGGGCAAGGAACGCCACGCACTGGGCCGGTGCCCGGCCGAGCCTGATGCTTTGACTGTCGAAGCTGAGGGAGAACCGCCCCAGGATCGAGATCGTCAATCGCATTCCGGACGCACCTCCGGCGGGCCATTTTCCAAAGTCCTTCGGGCGGATGCGCTATCGGCCATAAGTACAAGCTAGGACGAATGTGCGAAGGATGCTGGATAGGACAGAGGGTTTGGAGAGAACTACA
>JBBIOB010000013.1:0-58703 GCA_037443565.1 Armatimonadota bacterium
TGCTGGTAGATGAGCACCTCGAGCGCATCGGGCGGCACGCCCAGGGCCTGCAGCCCGCCGCGCAGGCGCGGGACGGCACCGATGTGGTCGATCGCCCACACGTTGATCATCAGATCGAAGCCCCGCGCGCGCTTGTCCAGATGGTAGGCGATGTCGCTGCCGAAGTAGGTCCACCCCGCGCCCGGCCGGAAGATCACGCGGTCCTGCGTGTCGCCGAACGACGTCGCCCGAAACCACGTGCGGCCCTCGGGGTCATCGTAGACATAGCCGCGCGTCCGCAACGCGTCGAGTGCGCGGTCCACCGCGCCCGAGGCGACCAGGCGACGCTCGCTGAACCACACGTCGAAGCGCACGCCGAACCGCTCGAGCACCTCGCGGATGTCGTCGCACACCGCGGCCACGCTGACGTCGCGGAAGTGGCTCAGGCGCTCGTCCTCGGGCGCATCGAGCCAGCGGTCACGGTCGGCCGCCGCGATCCGCTGTGCCAGGTCCGCAACGTAGTCGCCGCGGTAACCGTCCTCCGGGAACGGCTTCTCCCGCCCGAACAGCCCGAAGTAGTGGGACTCGATCGACCGCGCGAGATTCCAAACCTGCTGCCCGGCGTCGTTGACGTAGTACTCACGCGAGACCTCATACCCAAGCGCGGCTAGGAGGTTGGCCACCACGTCGCCGATGACCGCGTTGCGGCCCGCGCCGACGTGCAGCGGGCCGGTGGGGTTGGCGCTGACGTACTCGACGTTCACCCGCGTGCCCGCCCCAACCGACTGCCCGCCGTAGGCCTCCCCCTGGTCAGTGATCGCTGTGACCAGTGCCCGGCGCCAGGGCCAGGCCAGCGTGATGTTGATGAAGCCCGGGCCGGCGGTCTCGACCCCGGCGATGCGGTCGGCCGGCGGGGCCCAGGCCTCGATCAGCGCCTGCGCGATCTCCCGGGGTTTGCCGCCGGTCTGCCGGGCGAGGATCATGGCGACGTTCGTGGCGTAGTCGCCGTGGCGGCGATCCTTGGGGATCTCGACGTCGAACGCCGGAATGCCGCCCGCGGGGATGATCCCAGCGGCCATGGCACGGGCCAGGGCGCCGCGGATCTCTTCTCTCAGCGCGTCGCGAAACACCGCTTCACTATACCACGGCAGGCGGCGGGACCAGTTTGCCCAGCACGCGGGGCCCGGCGGCACCGGTGGCGCGCGGCACATTGGTCGACAACCCGGCCACCGCGTCCGCGGCGAGAAGGGCGAAGGCCATCGCTTCCTTCAGCTTGCCGTCGACGCCGTACTCCTCGCTCTGGGCCACCGGGATGCCCAGGCCGGCGCGGATACGCTCCCTCAGGAACCGGTTGTACGACCCACCGCCGGCCAGGATCACCTCGTCGAGCCCGCCTTGGGGGATCAGGAACTGACGGTAGGCGCGCACGATCGCGTCGGCTGTGAGCGCCGAGACCGTGGCCACCGTGTCCTCCACGCTGAGGGCGCGCCGCCGGGCCTCCTCGAGCAGCCGCGCGGCGAACGGCGCGCCGTAGACCTCGCGGCCGGTGGTCTTAGGCGGCGGCGCGCTCAGGTAGGGATCGGTCAGGAGATCCTCGAGCCACGCCTCGTCCACGCGGCCCGAGGCGGCGATGGCCCCGTCTCGGTCGAAGGCGTAGCGGCCGTCGGTCAGCGCGGCCACCACGCCGTCGATGCCCATGTTGCCCGGACCCGTGTCGAAGGCCAGCACGTCGTCCGGGCCGCAGCCGCTCGGCGGTCGCGCCGGCAGGTAGGTGACGTTGCCGATGCCGCCGATGTTCTGAGAGGCCCGCGAGCGCTCGGGGTGACGGAAGACGACTAGGTCGAAGTACGGCACGAGCGGTGCGCCGTGGCCCCCGGCGGCCATGTCGGCCACACGGAAGTCGGCGACGACGGGCAGGCCGGTCCGCTCGGCGATCACCGCCGCCTCGCCGATCTGCAACGTCGCGCCGCCGGGCGGCGGGATGTGCCAGACCGTCTGGCCGTGCGAACCGATGAGGTCGACGTCGGATGGCCTCAGGCCCGCCTTCTGGATGACTGCCATGGCGGCCTCCGCGAACACCGCGCCGAGCTTGAAGTTGAAGCGGGTAAGCCGGTCGACGGTCGCACTCCGGGGATCGAACATCCGAAACAGCTCGTCGCGGTCTGGCATTGCAAATGGGTGGGTGAGCCCAGCGATGAGCCGCAGCGACGCCCCAAGACCGGTGCCGGTGATCTCGACGAGCGCGGCGTCGATACCGTCGGCCGATGTCCCGGAGATGAGACCGACGACCCGCTTGGGATTGCGCTCGGCCAGGCTAGCGAGCGCCCGCATCGTGCGCTCCTCCGCCGCGAGTACTCTCGCCTCGCCGTTTCGCGTTCTCGGCTCCCTGCACGGCCGCACGCACAAACCCGCCGGCTGCCGCGAGCCGGCGCTCGGCCTCTGCGCGGTCGACCTTGGCCAGGGCCATGACGATGGCCACCTTCACGCTGCCGCCGGCCTCATCCAGCAGACGCGCGCTGGCCTCGGGGTCGCGCCCGGTCGCAGTCGCGACCATGCGCTGGGCCCGGGCCACCAGCTTGATGTTGCGGGGCGGCATGTCGACCATGAGGTTACTGAAGACCTTGCCGAGCCGGACCATCGCCGCGGTGCTCAGCATGTTGAGCACGAGCTTCTGCGCCGTACCCGCCTTCATCCGCGTCGAGCCGGTGAGCACCTCGGGTCCGGTGACCGGGGTAATCGCGATGTCGGCCATCTGCGAGAGCGGCGCTCCCGGCACGTTGCTGAGCGCGATCACCGTGCTGCCCCGCCGCCGCGCTTCGGTCATCGCGCTCAGCACGAACGGGGTCGCGCCGCTCGCCGCGATCCCCACCACCACGTCACCCGACCCGGCGTCGAGCCGCGCGATCTCCGCGGCGCCGGCCGCGGCGTCGTCCTCGGCCGGCGCCGACGCGTGCACCGTAGCCGCAGCCCCGCCGGCCACGACGGCATGAATCCGATCGGGGTCCACCCCGAAGGTCGGCGGCCACTCCAGGGCGTCGAGCAGGCCGATCCGCCCGCTCGTGCCGGCGCCAACGTAGATGACCCGTCCCCCGCCGTCCAGCGCGCGCACCACCGCATCGACCGCCCGCGCGACAGTGGGGATCTCGGCGGCGACCGCATCCGGCACCTGGCGGTCCTCGTCGTTGATCAGGCGCAGGACCTCATCGACCGACAGCCGATCGAGCTCCATCGACCGGGGATTGCGCTGCTCTGTCCCGAGTGCTGCATAGTCCACCTGGCCCGCGATCTCACCCGTGTGCATCGGTCTCACCTCACAGTATCGGTCCCGGGCCGGAGACGGTCGACGAACTCCTCTGCCGCCAGACCGGCTGCCTGCGCGGCGAGCAGCGCCGCGCCGATCTCGGGAGGAAAGCGCGCCGATCTGATCTCGACTCGCAGGCTGACCCGGTCCAGGGCAGCGGTCATCGGTCGGGTGATCATCGCACCGGCCTCGAACACACCCCCGGCCGCGACGAGGGGGAGCGTGTCTGTCCAACCGAGGGCTCGGGCCACGGCGGCGATCATGTCGGCCAGACCGGTTGCCGCCTGCGCAAGGATGCCCAGGGCCACGCCGTCGCCGGCCCGCGCAGCCTCGACCGCAAGAGGCGCGACCGCCGCGACCTGATCGATCGAGAACCCTCGCACCGAGGCCTTGAGCGCCGCCAGCGAATCGAGCCCAAACCGGGCCCGCACGGCGACAGCCAGCGTCGTGGATGGACTCCGTCCGTCATGGGCGCGCATCGCGGCCCGCAGGACCGACCGGCCGATGGCATAACCGCTGCCCTCGTCGTCGAGCAGGGGCCCCCATCCGCCGGCGCGGGCCCGCCTCCCGGACCCATCCACGCCGAAGGCCACCGAGCCGGTGCCGGCGACGATCACGATGCCGGGCTCAAGCCCCAGGCCGCCGGCGAGCGCGGCCGCAGCGTCGTGGTCCACGTGCACAATCGGCGCCAGGCCGGACCCGGTGATCGCGCGGATCAGGCGATCGCGGATCATGGGGTCGTCGGCGCCCGCCAGCCCCGCGCCGATCGCCGCCAGCGGCCGCAGTCCGCCGGCACGGGCGGCTGCCTCGCGCACGGCCGCCAGCACGATGTCGGCGGCTTCCTCAGGCTCGCGGTGATAGGCGCTGGCCGACTGCGCCGTCGCGCCCCCGAGTACCGCGCCGCCCGAGGACAGGATCACCGCCCGTGTCTTGGAGGCGCCGCCGTCGACGCCGGCGATCAGGATCTCAGCCATCGAGGGCCTCGATCACGGCGTCGTGGAACTGCGGTCTGAACTGCAGCATCGCGTCTGCGTCGGCGTACGGGTGCACGCGGTTCGTGAGCAGGACGATCACGAGTTCGCGCGCCGGGTCGAGTAGGATGGACGTGCCGGTGAATCCCGTGTGTCCGTAGGCCTGGTCCGACGCGCGCGTGCCGGCAAACGGCCAGCCTTTCAACCCCCAGCCCAGGCCGCGCGGCTGCGGGCCCAGTCCCGGCGTCTGGTTGCGCGTGGCCTCGGCCGCGACCGCAGCGGGCAGAATCCGGACGTCTCCCAGGCCCCCCCTACCCAGCATCGCCCTGCCGAACCTGAGCACGTCGGCGGCGGTCCCGAACAGCCCGGCGTGTCCGGCCACACCCTGCCCCGCGTGCCAGGCGTTGCCGTCGTGCACCTGCCCGCGGATCACGCGCGTCCGCCACGCAAAGCGGCCGCCGAGGCCCTGGGATGCGGCCTTCTCGCGCTCGTAGATGTTGCCCACCTCTGTCGCCGCGCACCGCGCGCGCCACGCGGGCGGCGGGGCAAACCGCGAGGACCGCATGTCGAGCGCCGCGAGCACTTGCCGCCGGACGCAGCGGTCCAGCGGCTCACCGGTGGCCTGCTCGACAATGCGGCCGAGCGCGATGAATCCCAGGTCGCTGTACTCGATGCGGGTTCCGGGTGGGGCCTCGGCCGGCGTGGCACAGATGCGCGCAACGGCCTGGCCGACGGACCGGCAGGCATGCCACCGCACGCCGGTGGCTCCGCGCGGCCCTGACAGGTAGAGCATCTCCCAGGCCGGCAGGCCAGCGGTATGGGTGAGCAGGTGGCGCAGGGTGGCCTGCTCCTTCCCGCCCTGTGCGAATTGAGGCAGCCAGGCGGCCACCGGCGCGTCCAGGTCGAGGATCCCGCGCGCCCACAGCTGCAGCACCACGGTGGTCGTGGCCACCGGCTTGGTGAGGCTGGCAAGATCGAAGACCGTCTCCGTGGTCATCGGGGTGCGCCGCGGCACAATCTGCGCATGCCCGAAGGCTGCGTGCACCAGCGTCCGGCGGCCCTGGGCGGCCGCGACCACCGCGCCCGGAAAGACGCCCTGCGCCATCCCCGCCACAATCTGCGCGCGGACGGCATCGCGCACGCGCCGGCCGGCGGCGTCCAGCCTCATCGCAGCCGCGGGTCGAGCAGGTCGCGCAGGCCGTCGCCCAGCAGGTTGAAGCCGAGCACGACGATCATGATTGCCAGCCCCGGGAACACGGCGTTCCACGGCGCGATCTCGAGGAACTGCCGGCCCTCGCTCAGCATGTTCCCCCATGATGGGGTGGGCGGCTGTGTGCCCAGACCCAGGAAGCTCAACGCCGACTCAGAGAGGATCGCCAGCGACAGGCTCAGCGACACCTGGACCATGACCGGGGCCAGCACGTTGGGGATGACGTGCCGCCAGATGATGCGGGGATTCCCCAGCCCCAGCGCCCGCGCCGCGTCCACGAACTCGAGCGACCGCACGGTCAGGGCCGCGGCCCGTGCCACGCGCGCGAACTGCGGCGTGTAGACGATTCCGATCGCGAGCACCAGGTTGACCAGGCTCGTGCCCAGTACCGCCATGATGGCGATCGCCAGGAGGATCGCCGGAAAGGCGAAGATGACATCCATCGCCCGCATCGAGACCGCATCCCACCAGCCGCCGAAGAAACCCGCCGCCAGGCCGATCGAGGTGCCGAGCGCCAGCGCGGTGGCCACCGAGAAGAAGGCGACCACGAGCGAGATGCGGGAGCCCATCAGGACCCGGCTGAACACGTCGCGGCCGAACTCGTCGGTGCCGAAGAGATACGGCCCGCCCGGCGGCGCCAGGGCATCCTGCGGCGACATCCGGCGAATGTCGTGCGGGACCACGGCCGGCGCGAGCAGCGCGACAGCGACGCTGGCGGCGATGACGACCAGGCCGATCGGCGCGACCCGGTTGCGCACGAACCGGCGGGCCCACCAGCGCCAGCCGGCCTGCGGGCGGCGTGTCGCGGCGGGCGGCGTCTCAGCCGTAGCGGATGCGAGGATCGATCCACGCATAGAGCAGATCCACCACCAGATTGGTCACGACGAACAGCAGCGCCACCACGAGTACCACACCCTGGACCACCGGGTAGTCGCGCTGGTAGATCGCCTGGAGGGCCAACCGGCCCATGCCGGGCAGCGCGAAGATCTCCTCGATCACAACCGTCCCGCCAAGCAGATAACCCATCTGGAACCCGATGACGGTAATCACCGGGATCATCGCGTTGGGCAGCGCGTGGCGCAGCATGACCACGGTCCCCTTCAGCCCTTTGCCGCGCGCGGTCCGGATGTACTCGTGGCCCAGGACCTCGAGCAGCGAGGAGCGCGTGTACCGCATCAGGATCGCCGCGATGGCCGTCCCGAGTGCCAGCGCCGGCAGGTACAGGCTCCGCAGCGTGCCGAGCGGATCCAGGGAGAGCGGCACGTACTGGCCCAGCGACACGTGGAAGTAGCGCGAGAACACCAGGATCAGCATGGCGCCCAGCCAGAAGTTGGGGATGGAGAGCCCCAGCAGCCCGACGATCCGGGTGATCACGTCGAACGCCGAGTTGCGCGTCACGGCGGACGCGATCCCCAGCGGAATGGCGATGAGGACGGCGACCACCAGCGCCAGGGCCGCGAGCTGAAACGAGAGCGGCAGGCGCTGCGCGATGTCGCCGAGCACCGGCCGCGAAGTGCGCAGCGATACGCCGAAGTCCCCGCGCACGATCCGGCTCGTGTAGTCGACGAACTGCAGATGGACCGGCTTGTCGACCCCGAAGAACCGGCGCAGCTCGGCCATCTGCTCCGGCGTCATCTCGACCTGCGTGCCCAGGAACAACTGCACCGCGTCGCCGGGGATCAGCCGGATGAGGAGAAACACGACCGCCAGGATCCCCACCAGCACGGGGACGAGCGCGAGCAGGCGCCCGGCAAGATACCGCTGCATCAGCGTGAGAGGCCCGGGGGGAGGGTCGAACCCCACCCCCGGGCGCCCCTGAGGATCCGCCCTGGACTATCGCTCGACGCTGGCCTCCTCGAGGTAGTACAGTCCGCCGTTCCCGATGATCTTGAAGCCGCGCACGTAGCCCTGGAGCACCTGCGTCTCCATCGGCGTGTAGAGGAAGATAGCCGGCGCGGCCTCGATCAGCGCGCGCTCCAATTCAGCGTAGATCGGCCGCCGCGCGTCCGCTTCGAGGTTGACGCGGCCGCGCTCGAGCAGCCGGTCGATCGCGGTGTCCTTGAACAGGAAGTTGTTCACCGCGCCGGTGCTGTGGAACGTCCGGTAGAGGAACCGGTCGGGATCGGGGTCGCCGCCGCGCAGCTCGATCATCGTGTCGAAGTCGCGGGCCACCCACCGGTTGATGTAGGTGCCCCACTCGATCGTCTCCAGCGTGGCGTTCACGCCGATCGCCCGCAGCTGCTCCTGAATCACCTGCGCCACGGCGATGCCGCCCTCATAGGTCGGCGAGGTCACGATGCGGGTGGCAAAGCCCTGCGGGAAGCCGGCCTCGGCGAGCAGACGCCGCGCCCTGGCGACGTCGGGCGCGTATGACGGCAGCCGGCCCACCGGGGTCGCCCAGGGCGTCGAGGCCGGGATCGGTCCCGAGACCGCAGCATACCCGAACTCGGCGGTGTTCACGATCGCCTGCCGGTCGATCGCCCACGCGAAGGCGAAGCGCACGCGCGGATCGTCGAACGGTTTGCGGGTCGTGTTGAACGCGAAGATGCGGAGGTTGATCCCCGGCTTCTGCAGCACTTGAAGACCGGCCTCGCGCCGCGCCGCGGTGATGACCGCGCCCTGGTTGATCGTGGCCATGTCGAGCGACCGGGTGCGCACGCCGGCCAGCAGCGACGCCTGGTCCGGGATCACCCGGATGATGAGCGTGTCGAACTTCGGGAGTCCCCGGCGGAAGTAGTTGGGGTTCTTCACCAGGCGCATGAAGTTGTCGGGCACCCACTCGGCCATCATGAACGGGCCGGTGCCGGCCACGTTCCGCTGCAGGTTGCCGAACCGCTGCACCGCGGCCTTCTCCACGATCGCCAGGTTCCCCGAGGCCAGCCCCGAGAGCAGCGAGGCCAGCGGATAGCGCAGGCGCAACCGGACCGTGTACCGGTCGGGCGTCTCCACCGCAGTGATCACGTCGATGAAGGACCGTCCGGGCGACCGGGTCGCAGGGTCGAGCACGCGCTCGAGGGTGAACTTGACGTCCTCAGAGGTCATCTCGGCGCCGCTGTGGAACTGGACGCCGCGCCGCAGCCGGAAGACCGCGGTCCGGGGATCCGGAAACTCCCACGACTCGGCCAGGTCGCCCTCGATCTCGAGCCTGTCGTTGTAGCGGACGAGCTTGTTGTACATGAAGTCGTTGCGCCGAAACGACGAAAACGCGGTCACCAGGTTGGGATCGAGGCCCACGACCTCCTGGTCGACCCCGATCGTGAACGTCACACCGGCCGGGCCGGCGCGCACCGGCAGCGCCGGTAGGATCAGCGCCGCCACTAGCAGGAACAGCCACCAGCGTCGTCTCACGGTCCTCCCCCTCCTTCGGTTGCTCCGTGCCTTGCGGTCATCGGTCCCAGCGTCTTGCGGAACAGCCGCTCCGTGATCCCGGGCACCACGTAGTCGGGGACGGCCCCCACCTCGAGGTACCCCAGCGTCCGATAGAACGCCTGGGCCGCCGTGTTGAAATCCGACACCAGCAGGAAGACGTTCGGGCCCGCGGCGAAGATCCGGCGCTCCGCGTGCTCCATCAGGCGGCGGCCGATCCCCTGATGCTGTGCCTCGCGGGCGACGGCGATCCAGCGGACGTACCCGCTGTGGTGGAATGTCCCGGTCGTGCGGAACCAGACGAACCCCACGACGCGCCCACCCCATCTCGCGACGGCGACTTCGCCTGCCTCCCGGGCTGCGGCACCCCGCTGCCGCGAGGCCGCCAGCGACCGGCCCATCAGCCGGCGCGCCCGCGCGGGCGTGAGGCCGTACCGCTGCCACAGCGGATCGGCGGCGACGATGTGCGCGCACGCCTCGACATCGCCGGCCCTCAAGCGCCCGACGGTCACGGCGGTCGGCATCAGAACTTCTTCTCCGCCACGGCATCCCGGGTGACCCGCAACGCCGCCAATGTGGCCTCGTACCGCCGCAGCGCCACGGACATCATCAACGCGTCGACGACCGCGAGCTGCGCGATCCGGCTGGCCAGCGCCCCGCCGCGGATGCCGCTCTCGCGTGACAGCGTGTGCAGGCGGATCGCGGCCACTTTGTCGATCGGCGACGGCCCGTACCGGGTCACCGCCACGGTCGTGGCACCGGCGGCACGCGCGATGCCCAGCGCGTGGACCGTGTCGCGGGTCGAGCCCGAATCCGAGATCCCGACCGCCACATCCCCTTTGCCGAGCAGCGCCGCGGAGACGGCCTGCAGGTGCGGATCGACGAACGCCTGCGCCTCCACGCCAATCCGCAGGAACTTCTGCTGGGCGTCGAGCGCAACGATGCCCGACGCGCCCACCCCGTAGAAGTCGACGCGCCGGGCGCCGACCACGGCGTCCACCGCCTGGACGAGCGCCGCGTCGTCGAGGACGTCCAGCGTCTCCTCCAACGCCCGGATCGACAGCCCGAACACCTTGCGCTTGAGGGTCGCGCCGTCGTCGCCGGGCTCGATCTCGTCGTAGAGCTGCCGCGGCGGGACCACCAGGTCGGCCGCGAGCCGGATGCGCAGCTCCTGGTAGCCCCGGCACCCGATCCGCCGGCAGAGCCTGACGACCGTGGCCTCGCTCACCCGCGCGCGGCCGGCGACCAGGGTAATCGAGGAATCGAGCACCTGCCGGGGATGGCGGAGGATGTAGGTGGCCAGGCGGCGCTCGGCCTCGGCCAGCCGCGGCCGCAGCTCGCGGAGTCGGGTGAGGCTCCCGATGCCTGTGTGGGTGGATGATGGCACTGCGTGTCCCCGGCCCACACTTCGGGGCGGCCATGAAGAAATCCTTCTTGACACGACTGGTCGCGGAGAAGGAAAACTCCGCCTGCACAGCACAGGATCGCCCTGGGTCCGGCGCCGAAGAACGCTGCAATCCTCACGAGGACCTACACAGCAGAGGGCCCAGTCCTTGGCTGCCTTTGATCATCCCCTTCGCGCCGGTGTGGGCCCAGCGGCCGCCGTCGCGCTGGCCGCGGCGGGGGCCTTGCTCCAGCAGGTTGCCTTGATCCGGCTGTTCTCCCTCGCCCACTGGCACCACTTCGCGTTCATGGCCGTGGGGCTGGGCCTGTTGGGATTCGGCGCCAGCGGCGCCGCGCTGGCTGCTCTGCCGGGGCTGCGGCAGCGCGCTGTCCACACGGCGGCGTGGTCCGCCCTCGCCACGGTGCCTGCGACGGCGCTCGCGCTGCTGGCGGTCTATACCGTCCCGTTCGACGCCTACCTGATGGCGCTTGAACCCATCCAGGCGCTCTACCTGACCGCGCAGGTCGCGGCCCTGACGCTCCCCTTCCTGTGCAGCGGGCTGGTCGTCGGGGCAGCCCTGGCCGGCGCACCCGAGGCCGCGGGCAGGGTGTACGCCGCGTCGTTCCTCGGCGGGGCCGCCGGTGCACTCGCGGCGCTGGTACTGCCCGCCCGGCTCGGGGGCCCCGGGGCCATGATGGGGGGGGCGGCGCTGGCGGCGTGCGCGGCCGGCCTCCTGTGGCGTGCCGTTGGAGGCCGGGCCTGGCGGATCCGCGTCGCCGCATCGGCGGCGATGGCGCTCGTCACAGTCGCGGCTGCGTTTTGGATTCCCGAGGCGCCGCTGTCACCATATAAGACCCTGAGCCTGCTGCGCCGGCTCCCGGACGCGCGGATCGTCTTCAGCGCCGAGAACGCGATCTCACGGGTGGACGTGATCGAGAGCGCCGCCGTCCGCTCCGCCCCCGGGCTGAGCATCACGTTCCCCGACGCGCCGCCCGCGCTGCCGGCGTTGACCGTCGATGGCGAAGGCGGTCGGGGTCTGCCCGCGCCCGTCGCGACCGGATTCACGGCGTACCTTCCCACGGCGGTCGCCTATCAGCTCAGGCCGGGGCCCGCGTTGGTCGTCGGCGCCAGCGTCGAGGTGCTCGGCGCGCTGGAGCACCGCGTGCAAAGCACTGCCGTCGTCGAGGCGAACCCGCTGGTGGCCGACGCGGTCCGGCGGGTCGGCGGCCCGCTGTTCCGCGATGCGCGGGGGACGCACGCGCCCGCCGAGGGACGCGTGGAGATCATCGTGGACCACCCGCGCACCTTCGTGCGCCAGACCGCCCGCGAGTTCGACGTGATACAGATTGCCCCCGCCGAGTCCTTCCAGGTGGTGGCGTCCGGCGCGTTCTCGCTGGCGGAGCACTACTTGTACACGACCGAGGCCTTCCGCGACTACCTCCGGCGTCTGTCGCCGCACGGCATCCTGGCGGTGACCCGGTGGATCCAAACGCCGCCCAGCGAGGAGGTACGCGTCTGGGCCGCGGCGGCAGGCGCCGTCGCCGATCCTGCATCGGCGCTGATCGCGCTCCGGTCGCTGAACACGATGACGGTGCTGGTCAGCCCGGCGGGCTTCAGCCCCGACGACATCGCCGCCGTGCGGGCGTTTGCCGCATCGCGACGGTTCGACATCACCTACGCTCCCGGGGTGGGCCCGGAGGAAGCCAACCGGTACAACGTCTTCGCGGAGGATCTCCACCGCCAGGCCTTTGTCGCGATCCTCCGCGAGGTGCGCCGCGATGTATTGCTCGGCGCGTATCCGTTCGATGTGCGGCCGGTCAGTGACGATCGGCCGTTCTTCTTTCATTTCTTCAGATGGCGCCAGGTCCCGCAGGTGCTGGCCGGGCTCGGCCGCACGTGGCAGCCGTTCGGCGGTGGAGGTTACCTGGTGCTCGTGGCACTACTGGCGATCGTCGCAGCCCTGAGCGCGGCCCTGATCCTGGTGCCGCTGCGCGTCCTGCGCCCGGCGCCGGAGTCCGCGCGGGGCGCCGCCGGCCCCCGCGGACGGATCTTCGCGTACTTTCTGTCACTCGGGGTTGCGTACTTGTTTGTCGAGATCCCGCTCCTGCAACAGGCGATCCTCGTCCTGGGCTCGCCTACCTACGCGGCCACCGCGGTGCTGGCAGGTCTGCTCGTCGCGTCGGGAGTCGGGAGCGCCCTGGCCCACCGCGTCGAGCGCCGCCTGCCGGTCGCGATCGCGGGACTGACGGCAATGATCGCGGGGCTGGCCTGGATGCTGCCCCGTTTGACCGATGCAGCTCTCGACCTCCCGCCTGCGGGTCGCGTCGGCCTCCTGGTCGGGATCCTGGTCCCAACCGGGATGCTGATGGGTATGCCGTTCCCAATCGGCATCCGGATGCTGGGCAGGGTCGCGCCATCGCTGGTCCCGTGGGCGTGGGGGATCAACGGGTGCGCGTCCGTACTCGCCTCGATAGCGGCCGCGATGCTGGCGCTGGCATGGGGGTTCCAGGTGACGGTGGGACTCGGGGCACTCGCGTATGCCTGCGCGAGCGCCTCCGTCCTCCGGGGGGACCCGACGCGGCGCGCCAGGGGGCGCCGCCGGTCCCGCCGAAGCGATGCGCCAAAGACCCGACAATCTCTTAGGGAGGCGAAGCCCGTGGCCCGCATCCTTGCACTGCTGATTGCCGCGATCCTCACCGCCGCGGCGGCCGCGCAGGGCCAGCCCGTCCAGCCCGTTCACCTCACGATCCTGCACACAAGCGAACACCATGGGAACCTCCTGCCGTTCGACACCCGCGCCGAGCGTGGCGTGGGTGGGGTCGCCGCGCGGGCGGCCCTGGTCGCCCAGGCGCGGCAGGAGGCCGCCAACGTGCTGCTGCTCGATTCCGGCGACATCATGCTGGGCACGACGATGTCCTCGGTGTTCCGCGGCGAGCCCGACATCCTGGCGATGAACCTGATGGGCTACGACGCGATGGCGGCCGGCAATCACGAGTTCGACTACGGCCTCGATCACTTCCGCCGGCTCCTGGGCCTGGCGAAGTTCCCCATCATCTCCACGTCGATCAGGGGCCGGGGTCAGGAGATCGCGCCGCTCTTCGTCGTCAGGCGCATCGGCGGGCTGCGGGTGCTCATCTTCAGCGGGATCGACGAGAATACGTTTCCAGACAGCATACATCCCAATGTGGTCCGCGACCTGGAGTACTTCGATGCGATCGGCAGTGCCCGGGGCCTGCTGCGCGGCCTGGGCCAGCGAGTCGACCTGGTCATCGCGCTCACGCACATGGAGATCCGCCAGGACCTGGTCCTGGCGCGCGAGGTCCCTCAGATTCACGCGATCGTCGGCGGCCACACCGAGGGGTTCGACGGGCTGATGACCGCCGCCGGCGACAGGCCGGTGGAGTCGTTGAACGACCCGCCGACGGTCTACGTGAAGACGCACCGCCTGGGCGCCACGCTCGGCCGGCTGGACCTGACGATCGAGGGCGGGCGTGTGCGCCGGGCCGTCGCGCGCAACCTGCCGGTCACGGGCCGCCTCACGCCGGACGCCCAGGTCGCCGCCCTGGTCAAGCAGTACGAAGACCGGCTGCAGGCCAGGTTCGCCGAATCCATCGGCCGGGCGGTGGTCTTCTTCGACGGCGAACGGGACAACGTCCGCACCCGGGAGACCAACCTGGGGAACCTCATCGCGGACGTCATGCGGCAGTTCGCCGGCGCGGACGTCGCGGTCATGAACGGCGGCGGCATCCGCGGGTCGTTCCGCGAGGGCCCGATCACCCTCGGCGACACCTTCCGCGTGCTGGCGTTCGACAACACCATCGTGGTCTTCCGCCTCACCGGGGCGCAGCTGCGCGAGGCATTGGAGAACGGCGTGAGCCAGGTCGAGCAGGCCGGCGGCCGCTTCCCGCAGGTCTCGGGCCTGACGTTCACCTACGAGCGCGCCCGGCCGGCCGGGCAGCGGGTGACGGAGGTGCGCGTCGGCGGGGCGGCGCTGGATCCGGCGCGGTCGTACCTGGTCACCACGAACGACTTCCTCGCCGGCGGCGGGGACGGCTACACCGTGTTCCGGGCCGGCAGGGAGATGCGCGACACGCAGGTGCTGCTCCGCGACCTGTTCATCGAGCACGTCCGCCGGGCTGGCACGATCACGGCCCGGGTCGAGGGCCGGATCGTGGGGCGATAACCGGCGGCCGCGAGGCGGGGGCGACGCATCTACCAGCAGGATCATCCTGCGTCCGGGGCCACCGGGCCGGAGGCGTTGCCAGTTGTGACTATTTCTAGTTATCATATAGTCATGAAGCAGGTGCGCATTGCGGAACTGAAGGCCAGGCTCAGCGAGTATCTTCGCGCCGTGCGGCGCGGCGAGACCATCGCGGTCCTCGATCGCGAGACGCCGGTCGCGCAGATCGTGCCGGTGCGCGCGCCGTCCGCGCTGCGGATCAGAAAGCCTGCCCCCGGGACGCCACCACCCAACCGTGTCCCCCTGCCGAAACCGGCGAAGCTGGCCGTGGACGTCGTTCACCTGCTGCTTGAAGAACGGCAGGGGCACCGGTGACCGCGTACGTCGACGCGTCGGTTCTCCTGAGGGTTGCCTTCGGGCAGGCGACCGCGCTACCGGAGTGGCGGCGGATCGAGCAGGGCGTCGCAAGTGCCCTGGTTGTGCCCGAGTGCCTCCGTACGCTCGATCGGCTTCGTCTCCGCGCCGGGCTCTCTGACGCCGAAGTGGCGAGGCGCCGGGCAACGATCCTCGCCCTTATCGCGTCGCTTGATCTCGTGGATATCGACGCGGTCGTCCTCGATCGGGCGGCCCAACCGATGCCGATCGAGCTCGGGACACTCGATGCCATCCACCTTGCCACGGCCCTACTGTGGAAGGACCAGACGCGCATCGATCTCGTCATGGCGACCCACGATGCCGCGCTCGCCCTTGGTGCCCAGGCTTACGGCCTCCAGGTCGTCGGCGTCAAGCAGTAGCGACCCGGCCTGTCCCCCGTGGTCGGAGGGCTCTGTCCGAGGTGAGGCGCTCTACAGCCAGTTCTCCACCTTCAGGCGTTCCGCGCGCAGACGTCCGTAGACTTCCGCCGCGGCGCGGTCAAGTGGCACGACCTTCACGCGCGGCCACACACCTCGTTCGAGCCTGCGCCGATAGTCGTGCGCGCGAGGGCTCTTGTGGATGCCATAGTACAGCTGCTTCCCTCCAATCGGCTCAGGTCCGCCACCCCCACCAGAGCCGCCATGGGTGTCCCCCGGCGGGCGGCATTAGCGCCGCACAAGGGGGACGAATATCACCTGTCCCAGGTTGTGGAACTCCAACTGCCCGCGCACCTTTGTGATCCGCCAGAGCGTCTGCACCAGCCCGGGTGGGCCGACCGGGACGACGATCCGGCCGCCTTCCTTGAGTTGCCGGGCGAGCGGCGGGGGCACGTGGTCTGGGGCCGCGGTCACCAGGATCGCATCGAACGGCGTGGCGTCCGGCCAGCCCAGGTAGCCGTCGCCGATGCGCGTGCGCACGCCCGCATACCCCAGGTCGCGCAGTCGCTGCGCCGCCTCGCGGGCCAGGGGTTCGATGATCTCGATCGTGTAGACCTGGTCGGTGAGCTCTGCCAGGACGGCCGCCTGGTATCCCGATCCCGTGCCGATCTCGAGCACCCGGTCGCCGGGCCGGACCGCAGCCTCGGCCGACATGAGCGCCACGATGTAGGGCTGCGAGATCGTCTGGCCGTAGCCGATGGGCAGCGGGTGGTCACCGTACGCCTGCCGCTCGTGCCGCGCGCTCACGAACCGATGGCGCGGCACGGCCAGCATCGCGCGGAGCACCCGCTCGTCGCGGACCCCGCGCGCCCGAATCTGGCCCTCCACCATGGCCCGCCGGGCTTCGACAAACGGATCGGCGGCCGCGCCCAGGACGTTCGTGGTTGGCCCGTGGGTCATCAGCACACCGATGATGGCGGCGACGACTGTGGTGAAGAGGAAACCGCGGACCATCGGTGCGCCCGGCATGATCTACGCGGAGCTACTCCGGCAGGTTTCGATATCAGGAAGATCGATGAAGCATCTGCTCGCCGCCGGTGTACTGAACGGCTCAGGCGGCCAGATGCTACCCCACCTTCACCCGGCCGAGCATCTTCACCAGCTCGCGCGCGAACGCCGGCAGATCGGGCGGCGTGCGCGAGGTGATCAGATGGCCGTCGACGACGACCTCCTGATCGACCCATGTCGCGCCGGCGTTGATCAGGTCGTCCTTGATCGCCGAGACGCTGGTCACCGTGCGGCCGCGCACGATGCCCGCGGAGATCGGCACCCACCCCGCGTGGCAGATGAACGCGATCGGCTTCTTCGCCGCGTCCATCGCGCGCACGAAGTTCAGCATCGCCGGGTACCGGCGCATCCGGTCGGGCGCGAACCCTCCGGGGATCACGAGACCCGCGAAGTCGTCGGCGTTCGCGTCGTCCATGCCCAGATCGGTCTTCGCCGGATAGCCGTGCTTGCTCTTGTAGATCTCGCCGGCCTTGGGGCCGATGATCGTAACCTCGGCGCCGGCCTCGCGGAGCCGGAGCACCGGATACCAGAGCTCCAGGTCTTCGTAGATCTCTTCCACCAGCGCGGCCACGCGCACACCCTTCAGCTCCATCGTGCACCTCCGTCGGGTTGCTCCACCCTCAAGTATATACGCCTCGCGCATGGCAGGAAGTCACCCCTCGAACGCATGAAGTTGACCGGGAGACCAGATCCAGGCCGAGGAGTGGAGCGATGGATACGACCGTTCCGCCACAGGAAGCCCACCAACCGTCGTTTCACGGCGACGGGACGATGCTGTTCGGCATCACACTCGTGAACCTGCTGCTGTCGATCGTCACGCTCGGGATCTACTACTTCTGGGGGAAGACGCGCGTGCGCGCCTACACCCACAGCCAGATGGAGTTCGACGGGGACCGGTTCGCCTATCACGGCACCGGCATGGAGCTGTTGCTCGCTGCGATTAAGGTCATTCTCCTGATCTTCATCGGTGGCGGGGCCGTCGCGCTCTACCAGACCAGGAACCCCGGGATCGTGCCGGCCCTTGCGTCAGCAGTGGTCATCTCCGCCTTCCTGCTGCTCTTGACGCCGATCGCCATCGTCGGGTCGCGCCGCTACCGGCTCAGCCGGGCGTCCTGGCGGGGTATCCGGTTCTCCTTCGAGGGCCGGGCACGGGAGTTCGCCCGGATCTTCATCCCCGGCGCGCTCCTGTCATTCCTCACCCTCGGCCTGTACTACCCGTTCTTTCACAACACCATGTGGCACTACCTGATCACACGGACATACTTCGGCTCGCAGCCGTTCGCCTACGACGGCCGCGGCATTGACCAGTTCGGCCGCTACCTGCTCGCGCTGCTGCTCACGATCCCTACGCTGGGGATCTACTGGTTCTGGTACTCCGCCTGGCGGCATCGATACTACTGGAACCATACCTCGTGGGGCGATACCCGGCTTCGGTCGACGATCTACGGCGGCCCGTGGTTCCGGTTGTGGGTGGTCAACATCCTGCTGGCGGCCTTCACCCTCGGACTGGCGGTACCGTGGATCGTCGTCCGCAACATCCGCTTCCTGTGCAACCACGTCGCGGTCCTCGGCCCGTTGGACGTCTCGGTGATCCGGCAGCAGGCCGCGCCGGCTCCGGCCACGGGCGAGGCGATCGCCGACTTCCTCGGCCTCGACATCTTCGGGCTCGTGCCGAGCTGACTCGACGACAGCAGCCACGCGCGTGATCGCCCGACCGCCGCACACCTGGACAGGAGCCTACTTCGACGGCCGGAGCGCCACGCGTCATCCGGTCACGGTCGCCGTACTCCCTGACGGGCTGCGCATCCTCTGCGAGGACGCGCCACCACTGTGGTGGCGCCACCAGGAGACGCGGCTGACGCAGGGCGCGTTCCCCGGCGAGCACGTGCGGCTCGAACGCGGGGTCGACTCGGTCGAAACCCTGGTCGTCTCCGACCCGGGCTTCTACGAGCACCTCCAGGCCGTCCGTCCGAGGCCCGGCCGCCTGGGACTTGGGAGCCGCCGGGTGAACTGGATCCTCGTGGGCCTCGGCGCCGGCGCGGCCGCGGTGGCCCTCGGCCTGCTGGCGTACCTCTGGGTGATCCCCGGTCTCGCCGACATGGCGGCGGCGCGCATGCCGCCCGCCTGGGAGGAGCGCCTGGGCATGATGGTGCTGGAGCATCTGGCACCGCCTGAGGACCGCTGCGAAGACTCCCAGCGGCTCGCGGCCATCGAGCGGATCGTGGGGAGGCTGGCCGCGGCGAGTGAATCCCTGCCGTACGCGGTCAAGGTCCACGTCGTTGACGACCCGACCGTCAACGCGTTTGCGGCGCCCGGAGGGTTCATCGTCGTCCACAGCGGCCTGGTGCGCGTCACCAGGTCCCCCGAGGAACTTGCAGGAGTCCTGGCTCACGAGATCAGCCACGTGATCCACCGTCACGGGACCCGCGCCCTGATCCGGGAACTGTCGCTGCGCGCGCTGATCGCCATCGCGACGGGCAACGTGAGCGGTCTCGAGCAGGCCATCGGCGCCGCCGGGAAGCTCGGCGGGCTCCGATACCGGCGTGCCGATGAGCTGCAGGCCGATCGAGAGGCGGTCATCCTCCTCGCGGAATCGCGCATCGACCCGGAAGGTCTGATCCGGTTCCTAGAGCGCGTCCGGGACGACAGCCCGGGGCTCGCCCTGTGGCCCGAGTACCTGTCCACGCATCCGGCGCCGGCCGACCGGATCGCCGTCCTGCGGCGGGCCGCGGCGGCGCGCTCATCCCTGCCCGAACGGCTCCTGATCGACTACCCCTGGTCGGAGATGACTACCATCTGCAGGTAGGGAAGCCGCGTCATTTGGGCTGTGCGGCCGGCCGCCCTGGCCGAGCCTCCCAGGATGTGCTGACAGTTTTCGAAGCGCCGGACGATCCCCTCCTCTCGTGGTCCGGTGGTTGCCAGCGCTTCCGAATGAAGAATCCGTGAATGAGCGCGATCGCCGCGGCGTACAGGACCGTCATGAACGCGAACACCGTGTCGAAGCCCGCGGCAAACCCCACCCGCCCGCGCCACCATCCGCTGAGCGCCGAGCCGGTCGACCAGCCGAGGCTCCATGCGACCGATGACAGGCTGCTGAACGTTGCGCGCTCTCCGGACGGGATCTGTTCCTGCGCGAACGCCTGGTAGACGGGGTTGCCCATGTTCATCAACGCCACCCGCACGACGAACGAGGCCGCCACCATCCAGAAGACCGGCGCGAATCCCAGCATGATGAGAAAGGGCAGCGAGGCGATCTGGACCGCCAGCACCGACTGAATCCGGCCGACGCGCTCGGCCAGAGCCGGCTGCGCCAGCGTGGCAGCCGTCGTCCCGAGCGCGCCTACCGCGAAGAGGGTGCCCAGCGACGCGTAGTCCACGCCAAACTTGCCCGAGATGTAGATGTTGAGAAACGGCATCGTCTGCCCGGCGCCCAGGCTGATGAGCAGGGACGGCAGGAGCAGGCGCGCGACCAGGCCAGGCTGCGAGACGAATCGCCGATGGGACGGCCGGCTCTCATCGCCGGAGGAGGCCGCGGGTGGCTCACCCATGGGGACGGACACCAGACTCGGCGCCTGCGAGGCCCGAACCCCGGCCTGCTCGCGCGCGGCCAGCATCGGGATGATGCCGGCGACCCACATCGCGGCAACGACGATCATCGTGCCCCGCAGCGGCGCAGGCGCGTTGGGCGCGGCGCCCAACCAGGCGGCGAACAGCCCCGGTAACCGGCCGCCGGCCAGGTTGCCGAGAAAGCCGGTCGCCGTCAGCAGCGCGGCCTGCGCGCTGAACAGGGCGACGCGGTTGCGCTCGGTGCTGTGGGCCATCAGGAACGGCGCGCCGCTGATGAAGCCAAACGCCGATCCGATCCCCAACACGCACGCGCCGGCAATGATGCCCGGTCCGGTGTTGGCCAGCGCCACGACGGTCGAGCCCAGCGCGGCCGCAGCCGTGCCAGCGATCAGCCCCCACCGCGGGCCCCGGCGGTCGATCAGGCGGCCGACAGGAATCCCCACCAGCACCAGCGTCGCCGTGGGAATCGCATTGACCAGGCCGATGAACTCCTGCGCGAACCCCAGCGCCTGGACGTAGAAATTGAGGAACAGGGTGTTCAGGGCCAGGGCGAACCCAACGAAGAGGATGGTCGCGAGGAACAGCCGCGCGTTGCGGGAGAAGGAGCGAAACCGGTGCAGGAGCGTCATCGCAGAGGTGCTGAGGCCGGGTCCAGCGTACCCGGCAAGGGGGTGGGTGTCAAACGCCGCAAGGAGGGAACCGCCAGATACGGCGGCCACCCGATACCTCCCTCCGTGCCCCGCCCGGTATCCTGTCAGCAAAACCCTGAGGTGGTACCATGGGCAGGAGAAGGCTCGCGGCTCCCAGGCCGCCGGCGAGACGGCAGGCCGTTCCCCAGCGCGCCCTACTGGTGGGCGGGATCGGGCTCATCGTTCTGGCCGCCCTCGTGGTCGCCATCAGCCGCCAGATCGCCCCTTCAAGCCAGGCGTCGGGTCCCGGCGGAGCGCAGGCAGCGCCCGGCACTGGTGCGCCCAGCCTCAGCGTCACCCCGCCGGCGATGGACCTGGGAGCGATCAGCCAGGCCAGGGGAGTCGTGGCGGTGGAGCTGGCCGTTGCAAACAGCGGCTCCGCGCCCCTGGTGATCTCAGAGATGGAGACGACGTGCGGCTGCACCGAAGCCTCGCTCGTCGTCGACGGGCGCGCCGGCCCCTGGTTTGGCATGCGCGGCCACGGCCCGTGGCCGACCGGCTGGTCGGCCACACTCCCCCCGGGGGCGCAGGTGACGCTGCGGGTACGATACGATCCGGATGCGCACGGCATCTACCGCGGCCCGGTAGACCGGATCGTGTACATCTACTCGAACGACCCACGCCAGCCTCGATACCCGGTGCGCCTGACAGGCACGCAGGTCCCGTAGGGAGACCCGATCGTCGCCGTGCGACGGCCGCTCTTTGCCGCAACCCTTGCCGTCCTGCTCTTGACCGGCGGCTGGTGGGCCTGGAACGCCACGGCCCGGCCGCAGGTTGATGTGGCCGTGGCCGTTGTGGACTTCGGACCAGTCGCGGTGCCCGTGACCAGGGTCGTGGCACTACGCAATCGCGGGAGGGCGCCGTTGCATGTAGCGGGGATCAGCACGTCGTGCGGGTGCACGACCGCTGCTGTGGATATCACCACGGTGCCGCCCGGCCGCGCGGCCCGCCTGACCATCACGTTCGATCCCGACGCGCACGGCCCAGAGGAAGGTCCGGCGAGCCATGCGGTCTACGTGAGGACCAATGACCCCGGTCTGCCGGAGGCTGAGATCGAGGTGCGCGCGGTGGTCGTGAAGAGGGCTTCCCAGTGAGCCGCGAGATACCGACCGGTCCGACTCGCCAGGCCGCGACCCTGGCAGCCGCGGTCACGCTGTTCCTGGCATTGACGCTCGTTGGCGCCGTCCACGCGCCGGCGGGTGACGCGCCGCCGGTCGCCATCTACTTCAACGGCTCATGTCACGACTGCGTCCCCTACCTCGACCACGAGCTCGTCCCGGTGCTGCGGCGGCTCGGCGTCGGCGAGATCAGCCGACACGACTATATTCAGGACCGGCGGTTCCGCCGGGAGCTGGTGGAGCGCAGCCAGGCGCTGGGCATCCCCGCGCAGCTCCAGGGACACATGACGATCTTCATCGGCGACCGGATCGTGCTCCAGGGGCACGTCCCGGCCGGGATCGTGCGCGACCTCTTCGATCCCGCGCATACCGGCCGCTACGCTCGGATCGCGGTCCTCCAGGACCGGATGACCGGACACGGCGAGGCGCCCCGAGACTACACGGCGTGGGCCCCCGGCGGGCAGATCACCACGTATCCCCTCGATGAACCGATCACGACCTACCTGGCGACGCTCCCGCCGCCCGGCCAGGTCACCCCGCCGCCTGCCTCGGTGGCGGGCGTGACCGGATACGCGTTCGCCGCCACGGTGATCGGCGCGGGCCTGCTGGACGGGATCAATCCCTGCGCGTTCTCCGTCATGCTGTTCTTCGTCGCGTTTCTGTTCACGCTGCAGCGGGGGCGCACCGACCTGCTGGCGTTTGGCTTCGTCTACATCGGCGCGATCTTCCTGACCTACCTGGGCATCGGCCTCGGCCTGCTCAAGGTCTTCCAGCTCGGCGCGCCGCACTTGTTCGCCAAGCTGGGCGCCGGCCTGATGATCCTGCTCGGCCTAATCAACCTCAAGGACTACGTCTGGTACGGCGTCGGTCCGAGCCTCGCGCTCCCAAAGGTCGGCGCCGCGGCGCGCGACCGCTGGATGCGGCGCGGCACGCTGCCGGCGACCGCGGTCGTCGGATTCCTGGTGGGGATCTGTGAGTTCCCCTGCACCGGCGGCATCTACGTCGGCATCCTGGGATTGCTCGCGGCGCAGACGACCTACCTGACGGGGCTGGCCTACTTGGTGGCGTACAACGTGATGTTCGTCCTGCCCCTGGTCGCACTGCTCCTGGTCATCGGCAACCGCCGCGTCGTCGGGCAGTTCTCGCGCTGGATGGCCACGAACAAGCGCCAGCTTCGCCTGGGGCAGGGCCTGGTGATGATCGCCATCGCGGTGATCATCCTCGTCTGGTTCGTCTAGCCCTCCGGCCGCCCGGTTCCGACGTCGAAGGCCCAGGCCCGTGAGCGCGAGTCAGGCAGGCGCCTGAGCCATCAGGACGCCCCCACCTGCCACAGCGGCGATCGTGAGGTCACGGCGGAGGACGACGAAGTCGGCCCTGCTCCCGGGCCGCAACTCGCCCTCATGCGTGCCCAGCAGCCGCGCCGGCGTCGTCGACGCCATGCGTACCACGGGTTCCCACCGTCGCGAGCGGCCGGCGACGTTCCGGACCGCCTGATCCATCGCCAGGACACTGCCCGCCAGCGTCCCGTCCTCCAGGCGGGGCGCCCCGTTGATGACACGGACGCGCTGGTCGCCCAGCGTAACCTCAGATCCTGCCCCGCCCACCGCACTGATGGCGTCGGTGACAAGCACGGTCCGCTCGGTGCCTTTGAGCGCAACGACCTGGTCCACGACGGCGGGATGCAGGTGCACGAGGTCCGCGATGAGCGAGCACGCTACGTCAGGATCGGCCAAAGCCGCGCCGGCCACGCCGGGCTCACGGTGGTGATACGGCCGCATCGCGTTGAACAGATGGGTGGCCAGGCGCGCCCCCCGGTCGAACGCGGCCGCCGCCTCGGCGTAGGTCGCGTCGGTGTGTCCGACCGCGACCACGATCCCCTGGGCCACGAGATGGTCGATGAGCGGGAGGGCGCCTTCGACCTCAGGCGCCAGCGTGACGATCCGGATCAACCCTGGGAAGTCCGCCAGCAGACCGCTGATCCATTCAACTGATGGCCGGCGAAGGTGCTCAGGGCGGTGCGCACCGGGCCGGGCAGGCGACAGGAACGGCCCTTCGAGGTGGATACCCAGGATCCGCGGCGGCCCGGCGGCCCTCATGCGGGCGGCGAAGAAGGTGAGCGCGGCGCGCAGCCGCTCCTCCGGGGCGGAGATGAGCGTGGGCAGATAGGCCACGGTGCCGGTGGCGATCAGATGGGCATGCGCGGCCTCAAGACCCGCGTCGGTCGGCGACAGGAAGTCGCAGCCTGCGGCGCCGTTGATCTGGAGGTCGATGAACCCCGGGACGACGGTGCCGTCGTCGAAGGTGACGCTCGGCCTGGGATGTCGGCCTTCCTCGATTGCCGCGATCCGTCCGTGCGAGACCGTGACGAAGCCCGGACGGACAAGCCCCTCTGCGGTGAGCACCGAGCCCGACTGCAACACCCACCGGGGCCCCAGATTGCGGACCGGCATCCTCATGGCGTGCGTGGCTCCGTCTGCTCGTCGTGGGATGGACGTGCTGCGCCGCCGCCCATCCCCTGCCCTGCCGGATGCAGCCCCGGCAGCGTGACGGGCAGCCGTCCCTGTGCCGACGCCAGCCCGAGCAGCACGCGCGCCGCCGCGTCGAGGCTCCACGGGTCTGCGCCGTACGTGCACAGGTAGGCCGGCACCTCAGGGACGCGCAGGAGATCGTATGGATCGCCGGCCGCCAGCAGGACGAACCTCGGCCCATACCGCCGGTGCAGCATGCGAATCTCCTCGACGTGGCCGGCTGAAAGTGCGCCGCGGGTGCAGGTCACAGCCACGCACATCCCTGCTCCCGCAGACCCTTCGCCCTCCATCGTGCCGACGACGATCGACGGGCCTCCCCTGAGGGCGCGGACGTCGCGATGGTATCGCCGCAGGGCTGTCGCAAAGTTCTCCGCCCCTCCCTCCCCCTCCGAGGGGACTCGGGGGTTCCCAATCACGACCACGTGGATGCGACCGGCCCGCAGCGGGATCGCGCCGTGCCGGTCGCGCACGAGCGTCACCGCGGCCTCGCCGATGCGCCGCGCAACGGCCAGATGCTCGGATGTCCCCAGATGCCCCTCCAGGTCGCCTGGATGATCGCGGTCGATCGCCCAGCGTTCGGCCGCAGCGCCGATACGGTGCAGCGCGTCGGAGACACGCGCGCCCGGGATGGCGCCCGTCTCGATCGCTGACGCCAGACGATCCAGCACGTCGTCCTGCGCATCCTCCGACGCCAGGACAAGCAACAGATCGCAGCCGGCCGTCACCGCGCGCACCGCGGCGTCGCCCGCGCCGAAGTGGTCGGCAATCGCGCGCATTGAGAGCGAGTCGCTGCACACCAGGCCGTCGTATCCCCAGGCGTCGCGCAGGATGCCGGTCACGATAGCCGACGAGATCGTGGCAGGCAGTCCCTCGGAGTCGAGCGCCGGGTAGAGGACGTGCGCGGTCATCACCGCAGCCACGCCAGCCCTGACCGCGGCGTGAAACGGCGCCAGCTCGACCTCGTCGAGACGCGGCCGTGGATGTGGGACCTGCGGCAGCGCCAGATGCGAGTCCACGGTCACACCGCCGTGCCCCGGGAAGTGCTTGGCGGTGGCGGCCACGCCCGCGGCTTGGAGACCTTCGATGTGCGCCACACCGAGGCGCCCGACCTGCGCCGGGGACTCCCCGAACGCACGCGCGCCAATGATAGGGTTGGCGGGATTGGTGTTCACGTCGAGCACCGGCGCGAAGTTCAGGGTGATACCCATTGCGCGCAGCTCGGCGCCGGCCACCCGTCCGGCGTCCCGTGCGAGTGCTGGCTCGCCCGTCGCGCCCAGGGCCATCGCGCCGGGCAACAGCGTGACCGCGGGGCCGGCCGCCGCCGGAGCGGCGATGGGGTCCCCGCCGCGCGCGGTCGGATCGGAGGAGGGTGCCGCGAACCGGTTGACCGCACCGCCCTCGTGGTCGATCGCGATCCACAGGGGCGGCGCACCGGCCGTGCGCGCGATGCGCCGCAGGGCCGCCGTCAGCGCGGTCACCTGCGCGGGCGACGACACGTTCTTCCCGAACAGACAGATCCCGCCGATGTGCCGGTCGGTGATGAGGCGTTCAAGCCTCCGGTCCGGGCCCTCGCCCGAGAAGTCCACGAGGCAGAGGCGCCCGGCCGCGCGGCGGGCCTCGCGGCCTGCGCGGATCACAGCGTGATGGCGCCCACCTTGCTCCGATCGGTCAGGTGAATGCCGTCGACGAATCGGATCTCACCGGTCTGGCTGGTCATCACCAGGGTGTGCGTGCGCGCCCCGCCGCCGAAGAAGCGTACTCCGCGCAGCAGGTCGCCGTCGGTGATGCCGGTGGCCACGAAGAGCACGTCGTCGCCGGGCACCATGTCGATGGTGTCGAACACGCGGCTCGGATCCGCCACGCCCATCGACTGTACGCGCTTCCGCTCGTCGTCGTTGCGGAACCAGAACCGGCCCTGGATCTGCCCGCCCAGACACTTCAGCGCCGCCGCCGCCAGCACGCCTTCCGGCGCGCCGCCAATCCCCATGACCGCGTGCACCGCGGTACCCCGCACCGCGGCGGCAATGGCCGCCGAGACATCACCGTCGGAGATCAGCTTGATCCGCGCGCCCGCCGCCCGCACCCGCGCGATCAGGTCGGCGTGACGGGGCCGGTCGAGGATGATGATCGTGAGGTCCCCGACCGAGCGGTTGTAGGCCCGCGCCATGGCGGCCAGGTTCTCTTCGACCGGCCGTCGGATGTCGACACGGCCCGCACAGGTGGGCCCCACAATGAGCTTGTCCATGTAGATGTCGGGCGCGTGCAGCAGCCCGTGGCGCTCAGCAACGGCCATCACGGAGATCGCGCCGGGTAGCCCCTTGGCGACCAGATTCGTCCCTTCAAGGGGATCGACGGCGAGGTCGACCTCTGAACCGCCGGCGCCCACCTCCTCGCCGATGAAGAGCATCGGCGCCTCGTCGCGCTCACCCTCACCGATCACGACGATGCCGTGGAGGTCGAGGTCGTTCATCTCGCGGCGCATCGCTTCCACGCCGGCCTGATCGGCGGCCTCGTTGTCACCCTGGCCCATGTGGTGGGCTGCGGCGAGGGCGGCTGCCTCGGTGACACGGACGAAGTCCAGGATCATGTGGCGTTCCATCAGACCACCACCCCTGTCGACGTCCCGCTGCGCAGCTCGGTGAGCACGATCGGCAGGGTCAGGCGTCGACCGTCCCGCACCACCTCGACGCGCACGGTGTCGCCCGGCCTCTTGCGGAACAACTCGCGCCGGAGGTCGCCGACGGTGGCGATCCTCTGGCCGTCGATCGCCACGATGATGTCCTGAGCCTGCACGCCGGCCCGCTCGGCCGGGCTGCCGGGCTGGGGCACGACCACGACGCCGTGGTCAACCGGCAGCCGGTAGACGCGTGCCGTGTTGGCGTCGATCTCCCCGCGGATCTCCACGCCGAGCGCGGGACGCACGACCCGGCCCGCCGAGACGAGCTGGTCCATCACGATGCGCGCGTGGTCGACGGGGATCGCAAACCCGATGCCCTGCGCGTCGCGAATGATCGCGGTGTTGATACCGATGAGCCGGCCGCCCGAATCCAGCAGGGCACCACCGCTGTTCCCCGGATTGATCGCCGCGTCGGTCTGGATGAGGTTCTCGACGATGAAGTCGGGGCCTGCCTGGATACTCCGGTTAAGCGCGCTCACCACCCCCACCGTGACGGTGCTGCCGAGCCCGAACGGGTTGCCGATGGCGATTGCGAGCTGTCCCACCTGGAGGTTGCTGGATGCGCCCATCTCCACGACCGGCAACGGCTGCGGGCTGTCCACCTTGACGACGGCCAGGTCCGAGAAGCGATCCGAGCCGATCACCCGGCCGCGCAGGGTCTGGCCGGAGAGCAGCGTGACGACGATCTCCTGCGCGCCCCGGACGACATGGTTGTTCGTAAGGATCAGGCCGTCCGAGCGCACGATGACGCCGGAGCCCTGCCCTTCCTGGGGGAATAGCCCGAATGGCGTCGCGACCTGGGCGCGAACACTGAGGTTGACGACAGCGGGTCGCGCCTCCTGGGTCACCCGGACCACGACCGACTCCTCGCGCTCGATCACGCGAGGCCCACCGCCCGCGGGCGGCGCCTGCGCGCCCGGTGGGAGTGCCGAAGGAGTGCCGGGATCCACGCCGGACACCGGGGGCTGTACGGGCACAGGTGCAACCCCTGATGCCATGCCGCTGAGCGTCAACCCGACCCGGGGGCCCAGCACCCCGCCCAGGAGCCCGCCGAGCACGAGGACCGCGAGCAGTGTCAGCCCACGGGTGCTCGATCGGGGTCGTGAGGGACCGTTGGTCACCACGTGAAACGCCTCCTGTCAGGAACTCTGCCGCCTGTGGCAGCGCCCTTCATTATAGCAATCTACATAACGCCGCAGACGGGATCAGGGTTGCGTCCGCTGCTCATCCCGGAGGGCCGAGGATCGTGGTAAGGTCTGACCGCAGACTCGCGACGTGCTCGCGCATCGCCGCCTCGGCGCGCGTCGCATCACGCCTGCGCATCGCGGCGACCAGCTTCGCCATCTCTCGCAGCGACTTGGCTGCGCGCCCCCGGGCCCGAAAGCTGCGCAGGCGCACGTGGTGCACCTGCGCGCGCACGGTCTCGATGGCCCGCTCGAGGCGGACGTTGCCGGCCATCGCTGCCACCGCCGTGTGGATGTCCTCGTCGATGGTCGTCATCCGATCGACATCGTCATCTTTCAGCGCGGCGCCGAGGGCGCGAATCAGGTCGTTCAGCCGAGAATGGTACTCGGCGTTCGCTCGCTCCGCGGCCCGCCTGGCCGCCCGCGCCTCAAGCACCTCGCGGAGCTCGTAGAGCTCGTCGATGTCGGTGAGGCTCAGCACCGGGACGATGACCCCGCGGCCGGGCACGCTCTGGACCAGCCCTTCGGCCTCGAGTCGGCGTAGGGCGTCGCGAATCGGGGTCCGACTGACACTCCAGGCGCCAGCGAGTTCGAGTTCGTTGATGCGACCTCCCATGGGGATCTGCCCCTGCAAGATCGCCTCGCGCAGCTGGCGATATGCCGCGGCGCTCACGGTCTCGCGGACAGGAGGCGACCCCCACAGAGAGGGCCTGTTCACATTCGGCGCAGCGGTGTGAATGCTGTTGGCGACGAACTGCTCTCTCGCTGATGGCATGTACACGCTGATTGTGTTCTGATTTTTGCATTCTGTCAACACGGATCTGGGTGGTCCTCCCGCACCGCGCGACACCGGTTGCGCGCGCCGGCGGTGCGGGGGTACGTTGCTGGCAGAGGGCCTCATCAGCGGACGGGCCCCTGGGAGGACGTGCAGATGACGTATATCATCGCTGAGCCGTGCATCGGGACCAAGGACCGCGCATGCGTTGAGGTGTGTCCGGTCGACTGCATCTACGAGTATGTCGAGGAAGCCGGAGCGTTCGTCGTCCCCGATCCCTCCACCGGGGCAGGAACGGACAAGCAGGTCATCCCGCGAGGACAGTCCGTGCACGTGCCCGGCGACGGCATCACGAAGGAGCAGCTCCTGGCCCAGCTCTACATTCACCCTGACGAGTGCATCGACTGCGGAGCGTGCGAGTCGGTGTGCCCGGTGACCGCGATCTTCGCCGAGGCCGACACCCCCGAGCAATGGAAATCCTTCATCCCCTTGCAGTACGTGGCGTTCGGCCTGGAACCCAAGAAGTAGCCACGCCGCGGCCTGCCCACCCACCGGCAGCGAGGAAGCGCCACGCTTCCTCGCTGCTGCGTGCACGCCCGCGCAGGCCTGCGGTATAATCCCAGGGGTGGCCCGGTGGATCAACCAACCGGGCCGACGACTATCTGAAACCTCGCGGGGCGCTGAATGCTGAACTGGCTGCGCCGTCCCAAGTACGGCACGATCGAGCGCCGCGGCGTGCCCGACGGCCTGTGGGCGAAGTGCCCCAAGTGCGGAGCCGTCGTCTACCACAAAGACCTGACGCGCAACCTGAAGGTGTGTCCGACCTGCGGGTTCCACCACCGGCTGAGCGCCGAAGAGCGTCTGGCGTGGATGCTTGACGACGGATCGTTCCAGGAAGCCGACCCCGACTTGACGTCGGGGGACCCGCTGCGCTTCGACAGCTACCGCGAGAAGCTCATGGAGGCGCGCGAGAAGACCGGCAACAGCGACGCGGCCATCATCGGCCTCGGCCACATCGAAGGGTCGCGGACCTCGGTGGCCGCGCTCGACTTCACGTTCATGGGCGGCTCGATGGGATCGGTGGTCGGCGAGAAGATCACCCGCATCGCCGAGCGGGCCGTGGTGGAGCGCCTGCCGCTCGTGATCTTCTCAGCGTCGGGCGGCGCGCGCATGCAGGAGGGCGCGCTCTCGCTGATGCAACTCGCCAAGACGAGCGGGGCCATCGCCCGCTTGCACGACGCCCGGGTGCCCTTCCTGTCCGTTCTGTGCGACCCGACGACCGGCGGCGTGACCGCGAGCTTCGCGTTCCAGGGCGACCTGATCCTGGCCGAGCCCGGTGCGCTCATCGGCTTCGCCGGACGCCGTGTCATCGAACAGACGATCCGCCGCAAGCTCCCGGACAACTTCCAGACGGCGGAGTTCTGCCTCGAACACGGCCTCATCGACATGCTCGTCCCACGACCCCAGATGCGCGCCACGCTGGGACGGCTGCTGCGGTTCTTCGGGGCGCCGCAGGTCCCGCCAGCCGAGCCGATCGCGGCCGCGGTCGGGGCCGGCGTCGCCGAGTTGGAATCGGGCGGCGAGGCGTCGTGATCGCATGACGACGATCCTGCCTGAGCGGAACCGCGAGGCCGAGGCACGCGCCCTCGAGCTCGAGGCACGCCTGGCCGAGATCGAGCGCGAGGCCGGGGCGTTGCGGCGCCGGGGCGAGAAGGAACGCCTCGACCTCGGCGAACAGATCCGGGAGCTCGAGTCCCGCGCCGAGGAACTGCGGGAGGCCCTGCTCGAGCAGCGGCAGGCCTGGCATGCGGTCGCGCTCGCACGGCACGCGCAGCGTCCCAAAGCGCAGGAGTTCATCAGAGCGCTGGTCACCGACTTCACCGAGATCCACGGCGACCGGCTCTTCCGCGATGATCCGGCGATGCTGGCCGGGCTTGGGTGGTTTGACGGCCGGCCGGTGGTCGCGATCGGCCCCCACAAGGGGAAGGACACGAAGGAGAACATCGCGCGCACCTTCGGGATGCCGCACCCCGAGGGCTACCGCAAGGCGCTCCGCGCGATGAAGCTGGCGGAGAAGTTCGGGTGCCCGGTCATCTCCATCGTGGACACGCCCGCGGCCTATCCGGGCGATGCCGCCGAGGAGCGGGGCCAGGCCGAGGCGATCGCCCGCAACATCATGGAGATGATGCGCCTGCGGGTCCCGATCGTGGTCGTGATCACCGGCGAGGGTGGGAGCGGCGGCGCCCTGGCCATCGCGGCGGGTGATGCCGTGCTCATGCTCGAACATGCCATCTACACGGTGATCCCGCCCGAAGGGTGCGCGGCGATCCTGTGGCGCGATGCGAGCCGGGCGCGCGAAGCCTCAGCCGCGCTGCGCCTGACCTCGTCGGACCTGGCCGTCCTGGGAATCATCGACGAGGTGGTGCCCGAGCCGCGCGGCGGCGCGCACCTCGACCCTCCGGCGGCGATCGAGGCGGTGCGAGACGCGCTGCGGCGCCACCTGCTGCCGCTGACCGGCCTGCCGGCGGACGTGCTGCTAGAACGTCGCTACGCGAAGTACCGTGCGATGGGATACTACGAGGAGCGCGCATGAGCGAGCGGATTGACATCGAGCAGGTGCAGGAGATCATCCGGCTGGCCGAGGCCTCGGAGCTGGTCGAGCTCGAGGTGGAGACCCCCGCCCTGACCGTGCGCGTGCGGCGCGCCGCGGACGGCCGGCGCGCGTTGCGCCCCGAGGCCGCGGCGGCAGCCGCGGACCCGGCGGACCAGTCCCTCAACCATCTCGAACCGCTCATTGCGCCGATGGTCGGGACGTTCTACCGCGCTCCCTCACCCGACGCCCCGCCACTGATCAATGAAGGCGACATGGTGTCCGAAGGCCAGGTCGTGTGCATCATCGAGGCGATGAAGCTGTTCAACGAGATCCAGGCTGAGAAGCCGGGTCGCGTCGTGCGCATCCTGGTCGAGAACGCCTCGCCCGTCGAGTACGGGCAACCCCTCTTCTTGCTGGATCCCACGGCCCGCAGGGGTTAGCGCCGTGTTCCGCAAGGTCCTGGTGGCCAACCGCGGGGAGATCGCCGTGCGCGTGATCCGCGCCTGCCACGAGCTCGGCGTGCGGACCGTCGCGGTCTATTCTGAGGCAGACGCCCTCTCGCTTCACGTGAGGATGGCGGACGAAGCGTTCTGCATCGGCCCCCCGCCCCCCGCCGGGTCGTACCTGAACATCCCGAACATCATCGCCACGGCCGAGTTGCTGGGCGTGGACGCGATCCATCCGGGCTACGGATTCCTCTCCGAGAACGCGCGGTTTGCCGAGATCGTCGCCGACCACGGCATCGCCTGGATCGGCCCGCCAGCCAGGGCCATTGCCTTGATGGGCGACAAGGCCACCGCCCGGGAGCAGATGCGCCGGGCCGGGGTCCCGGTGGTCCCGGGGAGTACCGGCCCGGTTGGGGAGGCGGAAGCGCGCGAGACCGCGCGACAGGTCGGCTATCCCCTGATCATCAAGGCCGCGGCCGGCGGGGGCGGCCGCGGAATGCGCGTGGTGCATACACCCGAGGACCTGTCACAGGCGCTCGCCACCGCCCGGCAGGAAGCCGAGGCGGCCTTCGGCGACGGACGCGTCTACATTGAGACGTATGTCGAGGAGCCCCGCCACATCGAGGTACAGGTCCTCGCAGACGGCCACGGGACGGTGCTGCACCTGGGGGAGCGCGACTGCTCCATCCAGCGCCGGCATCAAAAGCTGATCGAGGAGTCGCCGCCGCCGAGGCTCCGAGAGCGTACGCTGCAAGCCCTGGAGCGGTCGGCGATCAGGGCGGCGCAGTCCATCGGCTACGTGAATGCCGGGACCGTCGAGTTCCTGGTGGACGCGCACGAGAACGTCTACTTCATGGAGATGAACACCCGCGTCCAGGTCGAGCATCCGGTGACCGAGATGGTGACGGGCCTGGACATCGTCAAGGAGCAGATCCGCATCGCCACCGGCGAGCGCATGGGCTTCGGCCAGCGCAACGTGGAGTTTCGCGGCCATGCCATCGAGTGCCGGATCAACGCCGAGGATCCCAGGCAGAACTTCCGGCCGTCGGCCGGCGCGCTGGCGGTGTTCCAGCCGCCGGGCGGCCCCGGGATCCGCGTGGACACGCACTGCCATCCCGGCTATGTGATCCCCCCGAACTACGACTCACTGATCGCCAAGGTGGTGGCGTGGGGCCGCTCCCGCGAGGAAGCCATCGCCCGGATGCGGCGCGCGCTCACGGAGTTCGAGGTCGGGGGCGTGCAGACGACGATTCCCTTCCACCTCAGCGTGCTGGACAACGCGTTCTTCCGGCGGGGCGAGATCTACACGAACTTCGTCCAGAGGAGGCTCCGTCCCGAGGATCTCGAGGGCTGACCGTCAGCCGGCCCGCTCCCGCACCACCGCGGCGGCGCCGATGACCCCGGCATCGCCGCCCAGCGCCGCCGGGACGATCCGCACGATCGATCCTGGACGCTCGAAGGCCTCCGCGCGCACGATCCGCCGGACCGGCGCGAAGATGAGCTCACCGGCGCGCGCCACCCCGCCGCCGATGATGACGACTTCGGGACCGAGCAGGTTCACCAGGTTGGTCACGGCCGCACCCAGCGCCGCCGCCGCCCGCGCGTAGATCTGGCGGGCCACCGGGTCACCGTCGAAGGCGGCTCGGGCGACCGCCTCGGCGTCGAGGTCTGATGCCGGCACCACCGCGAGCGCCGTCGGCCGGCTGGCCGCGACCGCTGCGCGCGCCTCCCGCGCAATCGCGGTTCCCGACGCCACCGCCTCCAGGCAGCCCAGCCGGCCGCACCCGCAGCGGGGCCCGCCCGGCTCGACGAGCATGTGCCCCACCTCGCCCGCGGTGCCCGAGGCGCCGTGGTACAGCCGGCCGTCCAGGATCAGCCCGCCGCCGACGCCGGTGCTCACGGTGATATAGACCAGGTCACGGACGCCGGCACCGGCACCCGCCCAGCGCTCGCCCAGCGCGGCGGCGTTGGCGTCGTTCTCGACGTGGACGGTGATGCCCAGCCGGGCCGCCAGCCGCTCGGCGAGGGGGACGTTGTGCCAGCCCGGCAGGTTCGGCGGCTCGAACACCACGCCGGTGCGCGGATCGGACGGCCCCGGCGCGCCGATTCCAACCGCGGGGATCGCGCCCTGCGCGATCCCCGCGGCGGCCATCACCCTGTCCACGGTTGATGCGATCGCCTCGATGACGTCGTCCGGACCCGACGGCGGCGTGGCGACGCGGGCGCGGTGGAGCACGCGACCGCGCTCGTCCACCAGCGCCGTGAGGATCTTGGTGCCGCCCAGGTCTACGCCGAGATAGCTGTGCGCCATCACGCCACCCCGGGTGATGTTCGGCTCGGCGCGCGCCGGTCCTGGCGGACGGCCGGAGGAGGGCCCGCATGGCGACCAGAAGTATACGAAGCTCCCAGTGACCGTTCCGGAGGTGTGGCATGGAGATCTTCTCGAGCCTGACCTGGGGCGTTGCGGTCGTCATCGTCGCGATCATCATTCTCAACGCGGCGATCAAGGTCGTGCGCGAATACCAGCGGCTGGTGGTGTTCCGGCTGGGGCGGAGCATCGGCCGCCGGGGGCCGGGCATCGTCTGGCTGTGGCCGGTGATCGATCGGGCGGTCTGGGTGGATCTGCGCGAGCTGTTCCTCGAGATCCCTTCGCAGACGTGTATCACGCGGGACAACGCGCCGATCAACATCGACTTCCTGATCTACTTCAAGGTCGTCGATCCGGAGCATTCGGTCATCCAGGTCGCGGACTTCGCCGGCGCCGCCCGCGGCATCGCCACCACCACCCTGCGCGCGGTCATCGGCGACATCGTGCTCGACGACGTGCTGGCCCGCCGCGAGCAGATCAACCAAGTGCTGCGTGCCAAGCTCGACGAGGTGACCGAGCGCTGGGGCGTGAAGGTCACGACCGTCGAGATCCGGGAGATCCTGCCGCCCAAGGACGTCCAGGAAGCGATGACCCGGCAGATGTCGGCGGAGCGGACGCGGCGCGCGGTGGTCACGGAAGCCGACGGCAAGAAGCAGGCGACGATCACCGTGGCCGAGGGTGACAAGCAGTCGGCGATCCTCCGGGCCGAGGGCGATCGGCAGGCCGCGGTCCTGCGGGCCGAGGGGTTCGCGCTCGCGCTCGACAAGATCTTCGCGATCGCCAGGACCGTGGACAGCAAGACGATGGCCCTGCAGTACCTGGAGACGCTGAAGGCGCTCGGCGCGGGGCCGGCGACGAAGTTCGTCTTCCCGATGGAGTTCACGAAGCTGCTGGCGCCGCTGGCCGAGATGGCCGACCGGAGCGTCAAGGACGACAAGCAGTCATAGCGAGGCGCGCATGCCCGCGGCCTGGCTGCAGGCCTACAGGCAGCGTCTCGCCGACGGCCTGGTCTCGACGGCGGCGCTGGGTGCGCTCGGCGTGTTCCGCCTGGTCGATAGCACGCTGGATGTCCGGATCCTTGGTCACGAACGGCTGATCGCCGCCCGCCGGAGCGGGCGGCGACTGCTCTTCGTGGTGTGGCACGGCAAAGGGCTGATCCCCGTCCTGTTTCTCCAGGGCCAGGCGCTGGTGGTCTATACGAGCCAGCCGCGGGATGCCTCGTGGGGCGGGCTGTCGCGACAGGTCCGGCGCTTCACCCTTGCCGCTCTCCGCCACCTGGGGTATCAGGTGCTCGACGCGGCCACCTTCGGGAGCGAATCCCGCGGGGTCATCCGCTTCCTGCAGATGCTGGAGGGCGGGGCCGGCGGCATCATCGCCGCCGACGGCCCGGCCGGGCCGTCGTACCGGGCCAAGCCCGGGGCGGCCTTCGTGGCCAAGCGCGCAGGCGCGGGTCTGGTGCCGGTGGGCGCGGCCGTCGACTACACCCTCGTCCTGGACTCGTGGGATCGGTTCGAGATCCCGAGGCCGTTCTCGGCCGCGGTCATGGTGATCGGTGAACCCATGTACGTTCCCGACGACGCGAGCGACGCCGCGCTGGCCGCCCTATCGCGCAGCCTACAGACCACGCTCAACGACCTGACGACCCAAGCAGAACTGGAGGCCTTCGCCGCGCCGGCCCACTTAGGCCCGGCCGGATGAGCGGCCGCCGCGAGGGCTCCCGCCGAGCCGCTGCAGAAGGTACACAACGGCGATGAACCCCGTCCCGATCAAGTCGGTCGCGACGCCGGGCTTGATGAGGGCGAACGCGGCGATCACCAGCATCGCGCGCTCGTACCAGGCCAGCCGCCGCAGGAAGTACCCCTGGGTGCCGGAGACAAACGCCAGCATGCCAGCCGTCGCGGTGAGGATCACGTGCGCGCCGTGCCAGACGCTGTGGACGTTGATGAGCAGCAGTTCCGGATTGAAGAAGAAGAGAAACGGCAAGATCGCCGTGCGCATGTCGTAGATGAACCCCTGAATCCCGGTCTTGATGGGATCCGACCGCGCAATCGCCGCGGCCGCGTAGGCCGCCAGGCCCACGGGCGGCGTGTCGTCGGCCAGGATGCCGAAGAAGAAGACGAACAGGTGGATCGCCACCAGCGGCACATCCAGGCCTGCGGCCCGCGACAGACTCTGGATGACGGGCGCCACCAACGCGGCCATGATGATGTAGTTGGCGGTCGTCGGGACGCCCATGCCCAGGATGAGAGACGCGATCGCGGCGAGCGTCAGCACCGCATAGATGTTGCCCCTGGACAGGGCGGCCACAATGTCGGTGAGGCCGAAGCCCAACCCGGTCATGGTGACGACGCCAACAATGATCCCCGCGGCGGCCGTGGCGATCGCGATCGTCACCATGTTGCGGGCGCCGGCCGCAAAGCCCTCGATGATGTCCAGCACGCCCGCGCGCACGGCAGCGACGATGCCCGCGTCCCCCCGGTGGCGGGCCCGGACCACCTGCTGGACGATCATGAGCGCGATGAGCACGAAGGTGGCGTTGAGCGCGCTCCGCTCGGGCGTGAGCCGCGCGATGATGAGGAGGTGCAGGAGCACCGCCACCGGGATCAGGTAGTGCAGGCCCGACCGCAGCGTGCGCCAGAAGTTGGGCAACTCATCCCGGGGGAGGGCTTTGAGGTCGAGCTTCAGCGCCTCGAGATGCGCCACCGCGAACAGCCCGATGTAGCTCACGACCGCCGGCACGAAGGCGTGCACGATGATCTGCGCGTAGGGTAGACCCAGAAAGTCGGCCATGATGAACGCCGCGGCGCCCATCACCGGCGGCATCAACTACCCGTTGGTCGAGGCGGCCACCTCGGTGGCGCCGGCCTTCTCGGGCGGGTAGCCGACCCGCTTCATGAGCGGGATGGTGAACGTGCCGGTCGTCACGACGTTGGCGATCGATGACCCCGAGATCACCCCAGTGAGCATGCTCCCGACCACGGCCGCCTTCGCGGGTCCGCCCCGGTAGACGCCGAGCGCGCTGTAGGCCAGATCGACGAAATACCTGCCGGCGCCGGCCCGATCGAGCAGGGCACCGAACAGCACGAACAGGAACACGAACGTGGCCGAGACGCGGATCGGCGTGCCCCAGATCCCTTCGCTGGTCAGATACAACTGCTGGATGATAGGCGAGAAACGCCAGCGCAAACCCGAAGGCGAGGTGCAACGGACCCAACCGCAGCGGGTCGAGCGTCCCGGTCCAGGTCGCCCACACCTGGAAGCCGCTCCAGGCGACGGCCACAAAGGCGATCAGCCGACGCTGCCAGGCAGTCCGCGGCGTCCGCGCGCCGTACTCCACCATCTGGACGATCTCGTGGGCGCGGTCTTCATCTGTGGACATATCAGGGCTCCCTCTGGGGTGGGCGCCTGTCTGACGGGCGCTGTCGCTAGCGGGCGGCGGCGAGAACCGCCACCGGCTCGCGATGGAAGAACCGCTGCAGCACGTAGGTCAGGACGACGAGCCCGCCGCCGATCAGGTCGGTCCTGACCCCCGGCGTGATGAGCACGAACGCGGCCAGGATCATTGGGATCCGCTCATACCACCGCATGCGCTTGATGAAGTACCCCTGCGTGCCCACGACGAACGCCAGCATTCCAACCAGCGCCGTGGCGATCACGTGGACACCGTTGAAGAACCCGCCGACGTCGATCAGCAGCAGCTCGTGGTTGAAGATGAAGATGAACGGCAGGATCGCGGTGCGCATGTCGTAGATGAACCCCTGGATGCCGGTCTTGATGGGGTTCGAGCGCGCGATGGCCGCCGCGGCGTAGGCCGCGAGCCCGACCGGCGGGGTGTCGTCTGCCAGGATCCCGAAGTAGAAGACGAACAGGTGGATGGCCACGAGCGGGATGTCCAGGCCCGCGGCCCGCGTCAGGTTGGCGATCACTGGCGCAACCAGGGCCGCCATGACGATGTAGTTGGCGGTCGTCGGCAGCCCCATTCCCAGGACCAGGGACGCGACCGCGGCCAGGACCAGGACCACGAAGACGTTCCCTCCTGAGAGGGCCTTCACGATGTCGGTCAGGCCGAACCCTAGGCCGGTCATGGTCACGATGCCCACGATGATGCCGGCCGCGCCGGTCGCGATGGCGATGGTCACCATGTTCCTGGCGCCAGACTCGAAGCCGCCGATCACGCCGACCGCCGCCCGCCAGAGCCCCTGTCCGATCCCCTGACGCCGCTGCATCGACCGCCAGGCTTCCTGCACGAAGATCAGGATGATGAGCAGGAACATCGCGTTGAGCGCGCTGCGCTCGGGCGTGAAGCGGAGGATGATCAGGGCGTATAGGAGGTAGATGACCGGGATCAGGTAGTGCAGCCCCGAGAGCAGCGTGGGCCAGAACTGCGGCAGTTCGGCCTTCGGAAGCCCCTTGAGGTCGAGCTTGAGCGCCTCGAGGTGGGTCACGAAGAAGAGCGCGATGTAGCTGAGCACCGCGGGCACGAACGCGTAGATGATCAACTGCGCGTAGGGCAGCCCCAGGAAGTCGGCCATGATGAAGGCCGCGGCGCCCATGACCGGCGGCATGAGCTGCCCGTTGGTGGAGGCGGCGACCTCGGTGGCGCCGGCCTTCTCGGCGGGATAGCCCACGCGCTTCATCAGCGGGATGGTGAAGGTCCCGGTGGTCACGACGTTCGCGATGGACGAGCCGGAGATGACGCCCGTCATCATGCTGCCCACGACCGCCGCCTTGGCCGGTCCACCCCGGTAGGTGCCGAGCACGCTGTAGGACAGGTCCACGAAGAACTTCCCGGCGCCGGCCCGGTCGAGCAGCGCGCCGAACAGCACGAACAGGAAGACGAACGTGGCCGAGACGCGGATGGGCGTGCCCCAGATCCCCTCGCTGGTCAGGTAGAGCTGCTGGACGACCTGGCTCCACTGGTAGCCGCTGTGGAGGAAGACGATGTCCGGCGGCCGGATCGGCAGAACGCCCCTGGGGCCCATCAGGGCGTAGAGGATCAGGATCGCGGCGATCACCGGCAGGGCCGGTCCGACGACGCGGAAGGCGGCGATGAACAGCACCACCAGCGTGATGGTGCCCATCACGGTGTCCGCTGTGTTGGGCACGCCGCCCCGGACGGCCACGATGCCGTAGTACTCTACCACGACGTACATCGCGGCGACGATGCCGGCGATCGCCAGCAGCCAATCGAACGGCGGGATCCGGTCCCGCGGTCCGCGCCTGGCAGGATACACTAGGAACGCGAGCGCAAAGCCAAACGAGAGGTGCAGCGGACCGAGGCGCAGCGGGTCCAGGGTGCCACTCCACGTGGCCCAGACCTGGAACGCGCTCCACGAGATCGCGATCAGCGCGACGAGCCGGCGCTGCCAGGCCACCTGCGGCGTCCGGGCGCCGAACTCGACGGCCTGGACGATCTCCCGGGCTTTCTCGACGCTCATGGGTAACTTGATGCTCCCTTCCGCCGCCGACTCGGTCTCATCCTGCCGACGGCAGTCCACGAAGGCCTTCCACAAGAAGAACCCGGCCCCCTGTGGGGGCCGGGTTCGCTTCACGCCGTGCCGATCTCAGCTCTCGTCCGGTACTCTTCTCTCGTCGAGTCCTGCCTACCTCGCCTGGATCAGGTCGGGCACCCGAATGTTCTTCTCCAGGAAGAAGAGCTGAGCGCCGGCGTGGATCGGGATGGCCATGCCGTCCAGCGACCTCGAGACATCGAAGAACCGCTCGAGGTTGGCGTGGATCTTCTTGAAGTCTGCGGCCTTCTCGTCAAAGAGCAGCTTCATGATGCGGTAGACCGCGTCGGCCGGCATGTCGGTGGTCGTCGCCAACTGCGCCAGCACCGTGACCGTGGTCACCGGCGCATCAACGCCGCGGTAGGCGCCGGCCGGAATAGTGAACGCAGCCAGGAAGGGGTACTTCGCGCGCAGCGGGCCGAGCCGCGCCGCGTCCACGCCCAGGAAGGCCACGGGCGCCGTCAGCGCGGCCTGAGTGATGGCCGCGTTGCCCAAGCCCACGGTGTAGAACATCGCGTCGATCCGCCCGTCCTGCAGGAGCTGGGCGCCGGCCGTCGCCGAGCCGCGCACGGCCTGCGCCAGGTCGTCGACCTTCAGCCCGAACGCCTCGAGGACCTGAATCGAGTTTTGCTCAGCGCCGCTGCCGACATCGCCCACGTACACCCGCTTGCCCTTCATATCGGCGACGGTGTTGATGCCGCGGTCGCGCCGGGCCAGGATGTGAATCGGCTCAGGGTAGAGCACGGCCATCCCGCGCAGCTTGGGCGTCGGCTTCCCTTTGAACGCCTCGACGAACTCGCCGCGGAAGGCGTAGTACGCGATGTCGTTCTGGACGAGCGCCATCTGCAACTCGCCGCCCTGAATCGCGCTGATGTTGAAGACGCTGCCGCCGGTGGACCGGGCGTTGGCCCGCCAACCGATGTTGGCGGCGTTGATCATGTTGGCCACGCCGGTGGCGATCGGGAAGTACACCCCGGTGGTCGAGCCCGATCCGATCGTGATGAACCCTGTCTGGGCGGCCGCGCCTGCGGCGAGTCCCAACACCAGCAGGATCGCGAGCAGGGACATGCGGTATCTCATCTAATGGTCACCTCCTACATGATCGTCATGCTTCCGTGCTCTCCCAGTCTGAAAACCGCCTGCTGCATCTCTCATTGTCGAGGTCGGACGGGTAGTCGTCAATCAGGTTGCGCGCCTGATGGGCATCAGGGCCCAAGGGGAGATCGTGCCCGGGGACGAATGGCGCGGTGGAGACAGCAGCTCCGGGAGGACAGGGATGGAACGCCAGCGCATCATCGACGCCGTCGCGCTCGGCCACCGGATCATGCGCGAGCACCTCGCGGTCCGACGGGGCGAGCGCGTCCTGATCGTCGCCGACCCCGCAACGCAGCCCGAGATCTACCAGGCGCTGGCGGGCGCCGCGCAGGCGGCCGGGGCCGAATACACGGTCGCCCTCATGCCCACACGGGACGCCGCCGGCGCCACCAGCCTGACCGATCCGATCGCACAGGCGCTGGAGGCCACCGACGTGCTGATCGGCGTCACGCGGGCCTCGGGGGCGCCCACCTACGCCCGCCGGGTCGCCGAGCTGCTGCGGGCCCGGCGGCTGCGTGCGCTGTCCATGGTCATGCGCGACCTCGACAACTACCTGCACGGCGCGGCCACCGCGGACTACGAGGCGCTCGACGCCCTGGGTCGGCGGGTGGCGGCGCGGTGGGCGGCGGCAGAGGAGATCCGCGTGCTGACGGATGCCGGTACCGACCTGCGGGCGGGGGTCACGAAGGAACCGGTGATGGATCAGGTGGTGATCGTCGAGTGCGGGCTGGCCCGCGAGCCCGGACGTGAGGCGGCGTTCTCCGACGGTGAGGTGTCGCAGCGCCCGCGCGTCGGCACCGTGCACGGAGTCCTGGTGATCGACGGCCCGGCGGCGGGCCTGCGGGGCGCCGACCCGTTCACCCTGGAGGTCGCGTCGGGCGCAGTGACGCGGGTGCTGGGCGCCGGCGGCCGCGCGCGCCAGCTCGACGCGGTCTTCGCACAGGTGCCGTGCGCTCGGCACCTCGCCGAGATCGGGCTCGGGCTCAACGCCCGCGCGCTGCGGTCTGGCGACTTCGAAGAGGAGAAGAAGGCGCTGGGGAACGTCCACGTGGGTCTCGGCGACGACCTGTTCTACGGCGGGTCTCACGCGTGCGCCATCCACTGGGACCTGGTGTGCTATCAGGCCACGGTCCTGCTGAACGGGGAACCGCTGTTCGACCGCGGACGGCTGCTCGAGGAGGTGCTCGGCTGACGCCGCAACGGCCGTCGCTAGAAATGGCGCAGCGCCCAGAGCGCGCCGAGCGCCAGCAGCGCCAGAGCACCCAACACGAGGAGTGGATAGAGCAGGAACAGCAGCGGGGTCGTCGCCTTCCAGGTCACCAGCACGATCATCACGATCATGGCCGCGGCCGCGACCACGCCCCACCCGACGGTGCGCGAGCGCAGCGGGCGACTCGCCGCCGTGCCGGAGCCTCCCGGACCCAGAGGCATCAGTCCCGCACCTCCCCGCCGCCGCGGCGCTCCAGGTCGTCCACGCGCGACCGCAGTCCGGCGATCGTCTCCTCATAGGCCTGGAGGATCCGCGCCTGGCGCTGAAACCGGGTGGCCAGATACCCCGCGTACAGCGCCACCCCCCAGAACGCCAGGATCTTCACCCCCTCCATCGTCAGGTCGCCGCCGACCGGATGGACGAGCAGAACCGCCACGTAGGCGATGTTGTACAGGAGGGCGACGAACACGGCCATGCGCATGCCGTACCGAATGCTGTTGCTGACCAGCACGATGAAGTAGACGTAGTAGAACGGGCTGGCAGCGCCGCCGCTGGCCCCGAGCAGCACGGAGATGAGCAGGATGTCGGTCCCCGTCGTGACATAGCGCAGCCACGGCGCTGCGCCCCGGCGCAACAGCACGCCGAACCACAGGTTGGCCGCGGCGACAAAGGCCGTCAGGGCCAGAATGACAGACCACGGTGTGGTAATCGTCCCGCTGCGGCGCAGATAGACCGCGGCGATGAGGAGGATCGCCACGACCAGCCAGCGGACCGCGACCTTGCTCTGCTCGGTGCGGCGGTCGTCGTCGATCATGGGCGCAGGTGCTCCGCCAGGAACCGGCGTGAGACCGCGAACAGGTGCGCGCGGTCCGCATCGAGCGTCACCACGTGACGCGAGCGCGGCAGCCACAGCAGCCGCCGGACCTCGGAGCCCACGTCGCGGTAGATCTCCTCGGCGCTCTCGGTGGGAATGGCGTAGTCTCGCCGCCCCTGGGCGATGAGCACCGGGGCGCGCACACGGGGCAGGATCTCCCGCACGCGGTCCAGGAGGCGGGCAAGATCCTGCGCGGCACGCAGCGGGATGCGGCCGTACGATACACGGTAGCGCAGCACGTCAGGGCCCCGCGGGCCGAGCCGTGCGATCACCGGCACGTAGGGCACCACCGGCCGCACAGCCCGGGCGAGGCGGCTGATCACCGGCCTCAGTCGCACCGGCGTGGCCATGGCGATCACCGCGGAAGGCCGCTCGGTCGCCCCGAGGTACAGGGCAAGAGCCCCACCCATCGAGAGCCCGGCGACAGCCACAGACCGGCAACGCGCCTGCAGCCCTCTGAAGGCCTGGGCCGCCGACTCCACCCAGTCTTCCCACGTGGTGCGGGCAAGATCCTCGGGAGAGGTCCCGTGGCCCGCCAGGCGCGGAGCACACACGGTGTAGCCATCGGCGGCTAGCGCCTCGGCCATGGGGACCATCTCCAGGGGCGTCCCGGTAAAACCGTGCAGGAGGAGACACCCGTGTGCTCCTCCTGCGATCTCGATGTCGTTGACAGCGGTGGAGCCGGCCACGCCCGAGGGCGCGTCAGACGATCGCCGCGTGCGTGTCGGGATCGAACAGGTGCATCTTGCGCAGATTGAACACGACTTCGGTCTCGCGGCCCATGCGCGCCTCGCTGTGGGCATCCACCCGGGCCACGATCGAGTGCGACCCCGTGCTCAGGTAGAGGATGACATCCGAACCCAGCGGCTCGTGCACCTCCACCATCGCCCGCAAGACCCAGCCTCCGTTGGCATCCCGCGCGAACGCCTTGTCCTGGATGTCTTCCGGACGGATGCCGAAGATGACCCGCTTCCCCGTCCACTCCCGCGTGTGCGCCGCGATATCCGCGGGGATCGCCATGGTGAACGAGTCGGCGTCCAACACGACGTCTCCATTCCGCTGCGCGAGCCGGGCCTCGATGAAGTTCATCGCCGGACTCCCGATGAACCCCGCCACGAACAAGTTTGCCGGCTTCTCGTATAGGTTCAGCGGGCTGTCCACCTGCTGCACCAGCCCGTCACGCATGACCACGATCCGGTCCCCCATGGTCATGGCTTCGACCTGGTCGTGCGTCACGTAGATCGTCGTGGTCTGCAGCCGCGCCTGCAGTTTCTTGATCTCCGCCCGCGTCTGCACCCGGAGCTTGGCGTCCAGGTTGGACAGCGGCTCGTCCATCAGGAACACCTGGGGCTCCCGCACGATCGCCCGGCCGAGCGCCACCCGCTGCCGCTGGCCGCCGGAGAGCTGTTTCGGCTTGCGCTCGAGCAGCTGCTCGATCCCCAGCAGACCTGCCGCCTCCTTCACCCGCCGGTCGATCTCGCTCCGTGGATACTTTCGCAGCCGCAGCCCGAACGCCATGTTGTCGTACACCGACATGTGCGGGTACAGCGCGTAGTTCTGGAACACCATCGCGATGTCCCGATCCTTCGGGGCCACGTCGTTGACGCGGCGTTCGCCGATGAAGATGTCTCCGCTCGTCGCCTCTTCCAGCCCCGCCACGAGCCGCAGCGCGGTCGTCTTCCCACATCCCGACGGGCCCACCAGTACGGTGAACTGCCGGTCCGGGATCTCCAGCGTCACGTTGTTCACGGCGGTCACGTTCTGGAACTTCTTGGTGACACCTTCCAGGTACACCCGCGCCATGACATCGCCTCCGAGGGACGCCCCCTGTCCCAATGCGTATTCTATTCTGCGCGCGTGGAATGTGCACCCTCTTCCTGCGCCACGCAGGGCCAGGCAGGCTCCCAAGGGGCTCAGGGCCGGAGCGCCGCCTTGATTCGGGCGATCGGCTCCACGGGCGTCGGATCGATGCCCGCGAGGATGGCAAGATACGCGCTCACCAGATCGCCGAAGATGACCAGCGAGAGGATCCGCTCGAGAAACGCCTCGCCGCGCGCCCAGATCTCCGTAATGCCCCCGGCGCGCTCCAGCCCGTGCGCACGGGCCGCCTCGATGCGCCGGCCGGCCTGGAGACCCTCGCCGGGCTCCCGGAGCACGACGACGTGCAGCCGAGGACTCCCGCCGCGCACGCTCTCCCAGCCGACGATCTCGTTGTGCAGGAGCTCTGGGAACACGTCGGCCGCGGCCAGCACCTTGCTGTTCTCGTTGAGCTGGGTCTTCCACCGTCGGGCCGCGGGTGCGAGGCGCGGGGTCGACGCGTAGACGACAGGGATCGCGCCCTGCAACCCGATTGCCAGGGCCTTCGCCGGATTGTCCACGGCAGGCGTTCGCGGTCCCCACCGGGCAGCCAGATCCATGAGATGACCTGCCGCTGCCCTCATCTGCTGCTCGTCGATCGCGGTCAGCCCGCAGTCGCCGGCCAGTCGGAGCATCGGCGCAATCAGCAGCGGCAGAGCCGCCCGGGGCTGCATGCCTGACGGCACAAGCGCGAGGCCTTCGCCGGAATCTCGGGCCAGGGACGCGAGCCGGCCGCCAGAGGTCACAACGACGATGCGGGCGGAGACCTGCCGTGCCGCCTCGTAGGCCGCGAGCGTCTCGACGGTGTTGCCGGAGTATGAGCAGGCGAACACCAGCGTGCGGGGGCCGACGAACGCCGGCAGCGCCTCGTCGCGAACGCAGATCACCGGAACCGGCGAGGACGGCGCCAGAAGCGCGGCAAGCAGGTCGCCGCCGATCGCCGATCCGCCAAGCCCGCAGACGACCACGGCAGCCGGAGCTGCAAGCGGCCCGGCAATGCCTCCGGCCGCCTGCCAGCCGTCCATGAGCATGTCCCCGAAGCGTCCAATTGCCCCCAGCATGTGCTGCGCGTCGGCGCCCGCAACCGCAGCCGGATTGTCGAGCACCGGGTGGAGGTGATCGTGCGCCATGGGAGGGGCTTCGGCCGGGATCGCACGAATCCCTGGCGCGCGCTGGAAAGGGGGCGCGTCGGACGGCGCGAACCTTCTCAGCGATGGGCGCCTCACGGTCGAGCCCCGCGCTGTCGGGTTCGGAGCTCAGGCGGCTGCTGGTACTGCGGGAGCGGCTGCGGAGTGCTGCGATCGGCGCCCCCCGCAGCGTTCAGATCGAAGTGCTGCACGCGCTCGAAGCGGGCCGCCAGGCCCGGGTCGAGGGCCGGACGTGGTCGTGGGCCCCTCCGGCGATGACCAGGAACGAGCGCATCCGTGAGATCAAGTGGCGCCTCGAGGCAGCCGGCATCGGTGAAGTGGACGCCGCCGCGCACGTCATGGACCGCGCCAACCGGCGGGCCGCAGCCGCATCGAGACGCCGTGCCGGCCGCGCACCGTAGCCATGCGTGTGCTGATCACCGGCGGCGCCGGGTTCATCGGGTCGCACGTCGCCGACGCGTACATCGCTCGGGGCGACCAGGTCGCCGTGGTGGACTCGCTGGCCACCGGGCGGCGCGCGCACGTCCCCCCGGCGGCGCGCTTCTACCAGGCCGACATCCGCGACCAGGCGATGCGGGAGATCATCGCGGCCGAGCGGCCCCAGCTCATCAGCCACCATGCCGCGCAGGCATCGGTCACGGCATCCACCAGAGATCCGGTCCTCGACGCCAGCGTGAACGTGCTGGGCACGGTCCACCTGGCGCACCTCGCCATCGAGTTTGGCGTGGACCAGTTCATCTTCGCGTCGACCGGAGGCGCGCTCTATGGGGATCCGCCGCGGCTGCCCGCCGACGAGGCTACGCCGATCCGGCCGCTGAGCCCCTACGGCTGCGCCAAGGCGGCGGCCGAGACGTACCTGGCGTTGTTTGGACGGACGCAGGGGCTGCGCGCGTGCAGTCTGCGCTACGCCAACGTCTACGGACCGCGCCAGGACCCCCACGGCGAGGCCGGTGTCGTGGCCATCTTCGCCCGGGCCCTGCTCGACGGTCGGCCCGCGACCATCTTCGGCGACGGTGAACAGACTCGCGACTTCGTCTTTGTGGAGGATGTGGTCCGAGCCCACCTGCTGGCCGCCGACCGGCGGACCGAGGGCGCGCTGAACGTCGGGACCGGCGCTGGCACCAGCGTGAACACCATCTACCGTCTGCTGGCGGACCTGACCGGATCGCGCACCGGCCCCGTGTATGGCCCACCGCGTCCCGGCGACGTCATGCACATCGCCCTCGATGCCGGAGCAGCCCGGCGGCGGCTCGGATGGACCCCCAGCACGACGCTGGAAGCCGGACTCGCCGCCACCGTGGCGTGGTGCGTGGCACAGGCCGGGTAACTGCAGGATTCCTGCCGGGCGGACGCCAAGTCACGCATCGAGTATGACCGCGCCCCGCGGGCACTTCTTGCTGACACTTCACTCACATCTACCGCTGGTCCTTGGACACGGGCGATGGCCGCACGGGAGCGACTGGTTGTGCGAGGTCACGGTCGGCTGCTACCTCCCGCTGATCGATGTGTTCGAGCGCTTGGCCGCCGACGGCCGCCGCGCGCAGCTCACGATCGACCTCTCGCCCGTCCTGGCCGAGCAGCTCGCGCATCCAGCGTACGGTCCCGAGATCGAGGCCTTCCTCCTGCAACGGCTCGATCACGCGCGCGAGAACCGGGAGCACTTCGAGCAGACCGGGCAGGGACCGCTGGCCGACCTCACCGGCTACTGGGAGCAGACCTACCGGCGTCTGCTGGATCGGTTCAGGGCCATCGACGGCGATGTCCTCGGGGCGTTCCGGCGTCTCGCCGAGGCCGGGGCGATCGAGGTGATCACCAGCGCGGCCACGCACGGCTACCTGCCGCTGCTCGGCCGCGAGGAGTCGATCGCGTTGCAGCTGCGTGTGGGCGTGGCCGCGCACATCCGGCACTTCGGGACACCGCCGACCGGCGTTTGGCTGCCGGAGTGCGCCTACCGGCCGCGCTACGAGTGGACACCGCCGGCGGGACCGCTGCGGGGCAAGGTGCGGCGGCGCCGACGCGGAGTCGAGGAGTTCCTGGCCGACTGCGGCCTACGGTACTTTGTCACGGACGCCCACCTGCTGCAGGGCGGAGAAGCGGTATCGGCCTACCGCGACTACTATCCCGCGCTCCGCACGGTCGCCGTGGGTGCCGATCATCCGGCATACCGGCGCGACCGCACGCCGTTCCGGCCGTATGTGGTGGCCTCCCGCGGCGGCGCCGGTGAAGCGGCGGCGTTCGCGCGCAACCCTCAGACGACGCTGCCGGTATGGAGCCGCGAGGTGGGGTATCCGGGGGACGGCTGGTATCTGGAGTTTCACAAGAAGCACTTCCCCGGCGGCATCCGGTACTGGCGGGTGACCGACAACCGCAGCGACCTGAGCGCAAAGCAGGTCTACGAGCCTGACGCCGCCGGGGCGCGCCTGGCGGTTCATGCCGCGCACTTCACCGACCTCATCGCCCAGACGCTCGCCGGGGAAGTCGAGCGGACGGCCCGGCCCGCGGCGGCCTGCAACCCCTTCGACACCGAGCTGTTCGGCCATTGGTGGTACGAGGGCCCCGAGTTCGTCGACCAGGTCCTGCGGCGCCTGCCCGGTGAGGGCGTCGGCGTGCAGACGCTGGGCGGCTACCTGGATGCCCACCCGCCGGAGGAAGCGGTGACACTCCTCGAGGGATCGTGGGGTGAAGGCGGGGACCATCGCGTCTGGCTCAACCGCGAGACCGAGTGGACCTGGGACATGGCTTACGGGGCCGAGGAGGAGTTCTGGACGATGGCCGGCAGCCTCCCGTGGGAGGGCGACCCGCTGCGCGAGCGCGTGACGGCGCAGCTCGCCCGAGAACTGTTGCTGCTCCAGGCGTCGGACTGGCAGTTCTTGATCACCACCTGGGCCGCCCGCAACTATGCCGAGAACCGCTTCACCGAGCACTACGGCCACTTCACGCGGCTGGCAGGCCTGCTGCGGCTGCTGGCAGACGGCCGCTCCGCGCAGGGCGCCGACCTGGAGTTCCTGGCCGCCCGAGAAGCCCAGGACTTCCCCTTCCCTGACGTGCTTGAGCACGTCAGGACCGCGCGCGAGGTCCGCACGCTCTGATGACGCGCCTCGTGGCCTCGCGGCGCCGCATCCTGGCCTTCATTCTGGCCGGCGGCCGCGGCGAGCGGCTGCAGCCGCTGACGCGTGAGCGCGGCAAGCCCGCGGTACCGTTCGGGGCCAAGTACCGCATCATCGACTTCGTCCTGTCGAACTTCGTGAACTCGGGGATCTACGCGCTCTACTGCCTGGTGCAGTACAAGGCGCAGTCGTTGATCGAGCACCTGCGCGTCGGATGGCGGTTCGGCGGCCTGCCCGATCATTTCGTCATCGCCGTCCCGCCGCAGATGCGCTGGGGAGAGACGTGGTACCGCGGGACCGCGGATGCCGTCTATCAGAACATCAACCTGATCCGCGACTTCAACCCCGACATCGTAATGATCTTCGGCGCCGACCACATCTACCGCATGGACATCAACCAGATGCTCGCCTATCACATCGAGCGCGACGCCCAGGTGACCGTGGCGGCGCTGCCGGTCCCGGTGGAGCAGGCCTCGGGGTTTGGGATCATCGCCGCCGATACGCAGGGGCGGATCGTGGGCTTCGAGGAGAAACCCCCGAAGCCCAAGGCCATGGTCTCGGATGCCTCGAAGGCGCTCTCGTCGATGGGCAACTACATCTTCAACCGCGACATCCTGGTGGAGAGCCTGATCGAGGACGCCCGCCGCAGCACCGACCACGACTTCGGCCGGACGATCATCCCCGAGCTCTACCCGTACGCCAGCGTCTTTGCCTACAACTTCCTGGCCAACGAGGTCCCCGGGACGAAACCCTACGAAGAGCAGGGGTACTGGCGCGACGTCGGCACGATCGGCGCCTACTGGGACGCGCACATGGACCTGCTCGGCGCCGCGCCCGTGTTCGATCTCGACAACCCGCTGTGGCCGATTCACAGTGCCGGCGTCAGCACCCCCAGCCTGCGCCTGATCGGCGGCGAGATCACGGACTCGCTGGTCGCCCAGGGGACGCGGGTGGACCACGCCACGATCCGCCGGTCGATCATCGGCCGCAATGTGCGGGTCGAGCGGGGCGCCGTGATCGAAGACTCGATCATCATGGACCACTCGATCGTGGGCCGGGATGCGCGGCTGCGCCGGGTGATCGCAGACCGCTACAACGTCATCCCCGAGGGCGACGCCGTCGGCCTGGATGCGGCGCGCGACGCGCAGCTCCACCATGTGGACCCATCGGGAATCGTCGTCCTCCCCCGAGGCCTGACCCGCTACAGCACGTGAGCGCGCGGTTCTGCATCCACGGCCATTTCTACCAGCCGGCCCGCGAGGACCCGTGGCTGGAGGCCGTCGAGGTCGAAGACTCGGCCGCGCCGGCGCACGACTGGAACGAGCGGGTGACGGCTGAGTCCTACGCGCCCAACGCCGCGGCGCGGATCCTCGACGCGTCGGGTCGGATCGTCCGCATCGTCAACAACTACGAGCGGATCTCGTTCAACGTTGGGCCGACGCTGTTTGGGTGGCTCGAGCGCACGGCGCCGGAGACCTACGCGGCGATCCTGCGCGCCGACCGGGCCAGCGCGGCCGCCCTCGGCCGCGGCAACGCGATCGCCCAGCCCTACACCCATCTCATCCTGCCGCTCGCCTCCCGGCGCGACCGGCTCACGCAGGTCCTCTGGGGCATCGCGGACTTCAGGCGGCGCTTCGACCGGCCCCCGGAGGGGATGTGGCTGCCCGAGACCGCCGTCGACCTGGAGACGCTCGCGGTGTTAGCGGACTGCGGGATCCGGTTCACGATCCTGGCCCCGCATCAGGCCGCCCGCACGCGGGCACAGGGCGGGGAATGGGCCGAGGTGAACCCGGCAGGGCTCGACATCACGCGGCCGTACCTGTGCCGGCCGGCGCCGGGCCGGCAGATCGCGCTCCTTTTCTACCACGGCGCGGCCGCGCAGGAGATCGCGTTCCAGCGCCTGCTGGAGAGCGGCGAGGCCCTGGCCCGCCGGCTGCTCGATGTGGCAGATGGTCCTTCCGCGCGCGCTGGCCTGATCCACGTGGCCACCGACGGCGAGACCTACGGCCACCACCACCGGTTCGGAGAGATGGCGCTGGCGTACGCGATCGACGCGCTCGAGCGCCGCACGGGTGCCCGCATGACCAACTATGCGGCGTTCCTGGCCGACCATCCGCCGACCCACGAGATCCGGATCCACGAGCGCACGTCGTGGTCGTGCGTGCACGGGATCGAGCGGTGGCGCGCCAACTGCGGCTGCCGGACGCGGGGCGACTGGCACCAGCGGTGGCGGCGGCCGCTGCGGGACGCGCTGGACTGGCTCAAGGCCCAGGCGGATGCCCTGTTCGAGGAGGCTGGCGTGTCGGTCTTCCACGACCCCTGGGCGGCGCGCGATGCCTATATCGACGTGGTGCTCGACCGCACCGACCCGACCGTGGCGCGCTTCCTGGCGGCGCACGCGCGGCGTCCGGGCGAGGCCAACACCACTCCGGCCGCGCTTCGCCTGCTGGAGATGCAGCGCCATGCCATGCTCATGTTTGCCTCCGACGGCTGGTTCTTCGACGATCTCGCAGGCCTCGAGACGGTCCAGATCCTCTGCCACGCCGCGCGTGTGCTGCAGCTTGCGGGGGCGGCCGGCCGCGACCTCGAGCGACCGTTCCTCGACCGGATCCGCCCCGCCGAGGGCAACGTCCCGGCATATGCGAACGGCGAGGCCGTGTACGACCGGCTGGTGCGGCCACGCGTCGTCGACCACCGGCGCGTCGCGGCGCATGCTGCCATCCTCTCGCTCTTCGAGGACCGCCCGTCCGATGACACCATCTACGCCTTCCGCGTCGTCCGACGGCAGGAGCGCCGCCTGGCGCGGGGACCCCATACGCTGTTGACCGGCCGCGCCGAAGTCACGTCAGCGGCGACCGCGGAGTCGGAGACGCTGTCGTTCGCGGCGCTACACTTCGGCGGACCAGATGTCCACTGCTGCGTGGCGTCGGAATGGGACGACCGCGCCCACGCCGAGACCGCGGACGCGCTGGTCCGGATCTACGAGACCGGAGCGATCGCGGAGGTCGTCCGCGAGATGGACGCGCGCTTCGGCCGGGCGTTCTACACGGTGCGCGACCTGTTCACCGAGCAGCGCCGGGCGGTACTCGCGCACCTCTCCGCCGAGACCCTCGCCGACCTGGAAGCGGCGCACCGCCGGCTCTACCAGGGGAACCGAGGCCTGATGGCCACGATGCGCGCCGCGGACGTGCCGGTTCCGCAGGAGTTCCTCACCGCCGCGGCGCTGGTGACCGTGGCCGACCTGCAACGCGCGCTCGATGCGTCGCAGCCGCTGCCCGCGGCCGCCTGGGACCTCGTCGCGGATGCGCGGGCGTGGAATCTCGCGATGCCTGAGGCCGAGCTCGAGCCGCGCATCCGCGCCCGCATCGAGCGCCACCTGATCGAGGCCGACGGGGTGTTCGTCATCGACAACTTGAAAGAAGTGGAGCGCACACTCGACCTGGCGCAGGAGATGGCCGTCACCCCAAACCTGTGGCAGGCGCAGAACCTGTTCGCCGCGCGCCTGGCGCCGCGGATCGCCGACGCGTCGGCCGAGGTGCGCCGGGCGCTGGAGCGCGTGGCCGAGCGTCTCCACTTCAGTGTCGACGCCCTCCGGGCGGGTACGCTGGGGGCTTGACAGGCATGATATATTGATAGTGATCGATGAGTCGGCCCGCGAAGCCGGCTGGGAAGGGACGTGGGTGAACGTGACAGCCGCGACGATCCCGACAGAGCACGCCCGAGGGTCCTACTGCCTGGAGTGCGGGGTGGAGAGCCATGCCGGTGCCGTGAATCACGAGGCCGCGCAGGCCACGAGCGCGCTGCTCGGCGCGCTCGCCGACCCCGTTCGACTCGGCATCGTCGAACTCCTTTCGAAGCATGAGCGAATGTGCGTCTGCGACATCGTTGAGGCGTTCGATGTAGGCCAGCCGACGGTCTCCCACCACCTCCGGGTCCTCCGGGAAGCCGATCTCGTCGACGTCGTCCGGCGCGGACAGTGGGCATACTACGGGTTGAAGCGCGAGGCGCTCAAGCGGGCTGCGCAGGACCTCGTGCGACTCCTGTGACCTAAGCTGAATTGACAATGATCGATTTGAAGAAGACGGGCTGCTGCCCGAGGAGAGAATGGCCATGCCCATGCTCACCGTGGCCGACGCCGAGCCCGAGGACCTGGAGGAGATCCGGGCGCTGCTCCGCGAGGCCGGCCTGAACGACGACGGCGTGGACGGGTGTCTGGCGGGCTTCATCGTCGCGCGGGAGGGGCCGCGTCTGATCGCGACCGCCTGCCTGGAGGACTGCGGCGCCGCCGGGTTGTTGCGGTCGGTGGCGGTTGTCCCCGACCGGCGTCGCCGGGGGCTGGCGGCGGGCTTGGTACTGACACTGCTCGGGCGGAGCGCGTCGAAGGGGCATGGGGCGGTCTACCTGTTGACATCCACGGCGCAGGGGTACTTCGAGCGGTTCGGCTCCACCCACATCGAGCGCTCGCAGGTCAGTCCTGCGGTGCAGGAAACCGGACAGTTCAGGAGTCAGGTCTGCGCATCATCGGCGGTCATGGTCCGCGAACCGGGCAGGGCGGCCGCAAGGGAGGCATGATCATGGAAGAGCAGGCGATCAAGACGGCGGTGCGTGAGCGGTACGGCCGCCTGGCGACCGGAGGCGGATCGTGCGCCGGCCCGACTCCAGACGTGCCCGCATCTGGCGCGGGAACCGTGTCGTGCTGCGGGGAGACATCGGCAGCAGGGGCGGCGGTCTCGTCGTGCTGCGGCGAGGTGCCGCGCACGCTTCTCGACGGCCGCACGCTCCCGCAGGACCTCGCCGGCGCATCGCTCGGCTGCGGCGCGCCGATCGATGCCGCGGCCCTGCAGCCCGGAGAGACCGTCGTCGACCTGGGAAGCGGCGCTGGGCTCGACATCTTCTTTGCGGCCGACCGCGTGGGACCGGTGGGCCGCGCCATCGGCATCGACATGACGCCGGAGATGATCGCCAAGGCACGGACGAACGCGGTCAGGCTCGGCGCGGCGAATGCGGAGTTCCGGCTCGGAGAGATCGAGCACCTCCCGCTCCCCGACGCCTCTGCCGACGTCGTGATCAGCAACTGCGTGATCAACCTGCTGCCCGACAAGCGGCCGGCCTTCACCGAGGCGTTTAGGGTGCTGCGACCCGGAGGCCGGATGGTCATCTCAGACATCGTGGCCGACAAGCCTCTGCCGGAAGAGTTCAGGACGGCTGAGAACTGGACCGCGTGTCTGGGTGGCGCGATTCCCGAGACCGACTACCTGTCGCTGGTCGCTGCCGTAGGCTTCAGAGAGATCGACGTCCTGACAAAGCGCGCCTACGCCGCGGACCTCTTCAGCATCACGCTGCACGCGGTCAAGCCTCGGGCGAGTTGACGGCTCGGACTGCTGCCCCGCTGTTTCTGGCGCTGGCCCTGGCCGTCATCGCGGCAGCTCGCGCCGATGCGCAGGCCGGGCTGGACGCGCTCGTCGAGCGGGCGCGCGGCGGCGACTGCGCGGGCGCGATCCTCGGGCTCGAGCGCCTCGCGTCGGAACAGGATCTCGAGGCCCGGCGGGCGGCCCATCTGCTCGGCCACTGCCTGGCGCGCGCCGGGCGGCATGCCGAAGCGGCCCGCGCGTTCGAGGCAGCCGCGGCGCATCCGACGCTGCAGAACCATGCGCGTCTCGAAGCCGCCCGCGCGCTGCTCGCAGCGGGCGACCCCGCCGGTGCCGCGTCGCGGATTCGCGACGTCGCGGCATCGGCCGAAGGCCGGCTGCGCGGCCGCGCGCTCGTCGTCTTGGGCGAGGTTGAGCAGGCGCTGGGCCGTCATCGGGAGAGCGCTTCGGCCTTTGCGGCCGCGGCCGAGATCCAGCCTGACGCTCCAGCTGCATGGCTGCAGCTCGGGCGGGCCGCGGCTGCGGCGGGCCAGCGGGACCGTGCGAGGATCGCATTGGGCCGCGCCGCCTGGGCGTTCCCCGGCGATCCGGTCGAGGCCATCGCAGCGCAGGAGCTGGCCCGTCTGCTGGGGCGCCGCGCCACGGCCTCGGACATGGACCCGGAGTCGCGGCTGCTGCGCGGGAAGCGCCTCGCACACCGGGGCGAACCGCGTCAGGCGCAGGTCGAGTACCGCGCGGCGACCGCGGGCCAGGGAGAGATCGGCGCCGAGGCCTGGTACCGGCTCGGCGGAGTCCTGCTCTCGTCCAGCCTGGCCGACGCGCACCGCGCGTTCAGGACCGCCGCGCTGCGCGGCTGGAACGCGGAGGCCGCGTGGTTCTGGGCCGAGTCCGCGGCGCGCCGCGCGGGCATGGCGGCTGAAGCCCGCGAGGCCGCGCAGGCGCTGCTGCGCGTCGCGCCACGAGGTCTGTGGACCGGCCGCTACTGGTTCAACGCCGGGCTGCGCGCCGAGGGCACCGGCCGCATCGCCGAGGCCGCGGCCCACTACCGCCGCGCGGTCGAGGCGGCGCCGGCCGACGATCCGGGCATCGAGGCGGCGTGGCGGCTGGGTTGGATCGCGCTGCGCGCTGGCCATCACACCGAGGCGGCGGCCCGCTTCAGAACCGCCGGACGATCGGCACCGCCGGCGTGGCGGAACGCGGCGGCCCGCGCCTGGTACTGGGCGGCGAAGAGCCTGGAGGCGACCGGACGGCCGGCCGATCGCGCCGAGGCCGGCCGTATCATCAGGCTGGTGGCCGAGCAGTATCCGCTCACCTTCCACGGACAGCGCGCGCGCGCCCGCCTGGGCTGGGGACCCGCCGCCGTACCCGCGGGTGTCGCGGCGTCGCGGCACGCAGGCGCCCCTGGCGCCGCGCACGAGGAGCTCGCGTGGCTGGGCCTCGACGAGGAGGCCGCGGAGGCGGCCGAGGATCTCCTGGCCGCGTTCGGCGATCGCCGCGACGCCGACCCGCGCCTGTCCCGGTTCCTCGCGGGTGCGTACGCGCGCCTCGGCGACATTCCCCGATCGGTCGAGCACGCCGAGCACGCCCTGGCGTACGGTGTGCGTGACCGGACGACGTGGCGGCTGGCGTATCCGCGGGCATACTGGCCCGAGGTTACGGCCGCCGCGCGGGCCGCGCGGATTGATCCACTGCTGCTGCTGGCCCTCGTCCGGGAAGAGAGCCGTTACGATGCCACCGCCCTCTCGCCGGCGCGCGCCGTAGGGCTGACCCAGCTGTTGCTGTCAACGGCGCGCGAGGTGAGCGGGGACGCGACGCTGGACCTCGGCCGCCTGCACGACCCGGCGACGAACCTCTCGCTCGGCGCGCGCTACCTGCGGCGGCAGATCGACCGGTTCGGCGGCGACCTGCGGCTCGCGCTCGCCGCCTACAACGCCGGCCCTGGCGCGGCGCGGCGGTGGGTGAGGCTGGATCCTGACCCCGACTACCTCGTCGAGCGGATTCCCTATGCCGAGACGCGCGCGTACATCCGGCGGGTGCTCGGGTCGTACGGGATCTACCAGATCCTCTGGTAACCTGCCTATCGGGCGATGAAGACCACCCAGACCAGCAGCGCCAGGAAGGCGGCGCTGGTGGCCTTGTCCACGACCTCGACCGCAGACTCATCCGGGACCGGCTCGCCCCGCCGCACCTTCTTCTTGAGGATGTCCTCGAGCGGGCCCACGATCGCGACCGCGAGGGCGATCAGCTGGGCAGGCGGGTTGCGCTGGCCGAAGTACGCTGCCAGCCCGCTGCCGACGATGGCGAGGAAGAGCGCGATGTTGAGGTAGTGCAGGGCTCTGGCCAGTCCAGTCATGTGAGTCCTCCTTGAGGCTCGCGCGGCTGAGGGGTCTGCACGCTCGTCTGTGGAGTGATCCAATGCGTGGCCCTGGCCCGCGCGACCCGCAGGCCATCTCTGGTCGAAACGTCCGCGGCGAAGCGTAGCACTCGGTCGTCGCGGCCGACCAGCCGGCCTCGGACGACAAGGTACTCCATGTCCATGGTGACCGGGCGGCTGTACGTCATCTCGAGATGGCGGGTGACGTTTGGCGGCGCCATCAGCATGCTCAGCGGGCCGAGGGTGTTGTCCACCGCGGCCGCGATCATGCCGCCCTGGACCGCGCCGTAGGGATTGAGATAGCTCTCGAGCACCGGGAAGCGGGCGGTCAGCGTGCCCTTCTCTTCGTCGAAAGCCACGATCTCACCGCGCATGTGCTCGAGGATGGGAGGCGGGATGCGGTACGCCCCGATGCCCTCCCCATACCGCTCCTTCAAGAGGGCCACGAACGCGGCGGACGGCGGGTTGGTCTCCGCCGGGCTAGTGCTCCTCGACATCGACCTCCACCTTCACCATGCGGTCGCCCTGCCGGATCGCGTTCACGACCTCCTGCCCTTCCACCACCTTTCCGAAGACCGTGTGCCGGCCGTCCAGGTGTGGCTGCGGCGAGTGCGTGATGAAGAACTGGCTGCCGTTCGTGTTCGGGCCCGCGTTGGCCATCGACACCACCCCGGTCTCATGCCGGAGCGGATTCCCGCCTGTTTCATCCTCGAACCGATACCCCGGTCCCCCGCGCCCCGTCCCCGTCGGATCCCCGCCCTGGATCATGAAGTTGCCGATGACCCGATGGAACGACACCCCGTCGTAGAAGCCTTCCCCCGCCAGGAACACGAAGTTGTTGACCGTCTTGGGGGCGTGCTGGGGAAACAACTCCACTGTGATCACGCCCTTGTCCGTGTCGATGCGCGCCCGGTAACGCTTCTGGGGGTCGATACGCATCGGCGGCGGGCTGTCCCACTGCTTCATCGCCATTGGAATCCTCCTCACCTCTCATCCGTCGTGTCCCCAATCGCGCCACAGGAGCGCCCTCAGCGTCCACGCCGGTTCGCTCTCCTGCGCTGCACCTCCTGCAGCACCATGATGCCCGTGGTGATCACGGTCAATGGAATCACGAAGTACAGCATGACGGCGCTGAGAACACCGCCATGACCGCCTCACGCTCCGTCAGCACGCGGCCTTCACGGGCACGCGTGGCGTACCCGGTTGATGCTCGACGCTATGTGGCCGTATGGTGCCAGCGCTCTGCCTGCAGGCCTCCGAAGTGCTTGAAGTTTCGGAGATTGTCTGTCACAAGGATGAAGCCGTTCACGGCGGCAACTGCCGCGATCTGGCCGTCGGCGAAAGCGGCTGTGAGTCCCAACTTCGACAACCGAGCGCGCTCGGCCCCGTGCCACTCCGCCGCAGCCACGTCATAAGGAAGGAGTGGGATCGAGGCGGCGACCACATTCGCCAGATACTCCTCGATCGCGGAACGCTTGCGAGACCGCGGCAAACGCCGAACGCCGAAGATCATCTCGTGCCAGACGATCGTGGCGGTTGCGAGCTCCTCGCCATGCCCCCTCAACTTCGCGATGACGGCCTCGTCGGGTCTCTTGCGGAGGGGCTCGGAGAGGACGTTCGTGTCAACCAGGTACCGCGCGCTTACCAGCGCGCCTCTCGCCCGACGTCGCGCGCACGCAGGGCCTTGAACTCGCCTCTCCTGAGTCCGATCCGGCGGATCTCCATGCGCCCCAGAAAGTCATCGAGCACTGTTCCAAAGGGAGGACGCCCGGAAGCGAGCCGCTGGTATGCCCTGCTGGAGAGCAGAACCGCCACGGGTCTCCCTCGTCGTGTTATCTCAACGGATGTACCGCCCTCCGCATCCCTGACGAGCCCGGGCAGTTTGGCCCGTGCCTCCGCGATCGACACCCGGCGTTCCGTCATCCGCTCACCTCTATGCTATGTACATTGTCATGTACATATTA
>JBBIOB010000014.1:0-58263 GCA_037443565.1 Armatimonadota bacterium
GAGGTGGTCGTCGTCTGCGGTCCGTCGGGGTCCGGGAAGTCCACGATGATCCGGTGCGTCAACCGCCTCGAGGCCCACACACGCGGCCGGATCGTCGTCGACGGCATCGAGTTGACCGACGACCTGCGCAATGTGGACGCCGTTCGCAGCGAGGTCGGCATGGTGTTCCAGTCGTTCAACCTCTTCCCGCACCTGACGGCCCTGCAGAACATCACGCTGGCGCCGGTCCTCGTCCGCAAGCGGGCGCGGCCGCTGGCGGAGCGGATGGGCAGGGAACTGTTGGACCGGGTGGGGATTCCGGACAAGGCCCACGCCTATCCCGCGCAGCTCTCCGGCGGGCAGCAGCAGCGCGTCGCGATCGCGCGGGCGCTGGCGATGCAGCCGAAGATCATGCTGTTCGACGAACCGACCTCGGCCCTGGATCCGGAGATGATCCAGGAGGTCCTGGATGTCATGCGGGGCCTGGCCCGTGACATGGGCATGACGATGGTCGTCGTCACGCACGAGATGGGCTTTGCGCGCGAAGTCGCGGATCGGGTCGTCTTCATGGACCTCGGGGTCATCGTGGAGGTGGCCCCGCCCGAGCAGTTCTTCCAACACCCCAAGGAAGAGCGCACGAAGGCCTTCCTCTCAAAGATCCTTCACTAGACAGGAGGACCCACACGGCATGACGATCATCGACGCCCATCTCCACCTCATGACGGCGAACATGTTTCGGAGACAGATGCAGCGCGCCGCCGGCTCCCGGCAGGCGGCGCGTGATCGCGCCCGCATCCGGGGACAGACCTTCCAGGAGCGGATCGCGCAGCTCGAAGGCCTCTCGCTCGCCGATCAGGCCGCGATGTGGCTACGGGGATTCGACGATGCCGGGGTCAGCGCCGGGGTCTTCATCGCCATGGGTGAGGTCAACGACGAGCTGGCCGAGTTCATCCGCGTGAGTCCCGACCGGATCTACGGGTGCGGCTCGCTGCTGGACCCAACCCACCCAGACGCAGCCCAGGCGGTGCGCCGGTTCCGGGCCCTGGGCATCAGCGCCCTCAAGCTGTACGCACCGGCGTACCGGATGCCGCTCAACGACCGGCTCTTCTATCCTGTGTACGAGGCGGCGGCGGAAGCCGGGCTCCCAATCATCGTGCACTTCGGCATCACGGTGGGGGCCTTCTATGACCTCACCTGCGCCAATCCTCTAGCGCTGTCGGTGCCCGGGAGGGATTTCCCCGAGATCACGTTTGTCATCGCGCACTTCGGGGCCGGGTTCCTCCGTGAGGCGATGTTCCTGGCCTATCACACCGAGAACATCTGCGTCGACACCTCCGGGACGAACAACTGGCGGCTCTACGTCCCCGGGGAGCCGTCGCTCGAGCAGGTCTTCCGCGACGCGCTGCGGGCGTTCGGCGCCTCGCGCGTGCTCTTCGGCACCGACTCCACCATGCTGAGCGGATACCGGCAGAACATTGTCGAGGAACAGGTGGCAATCCTCGAGCGGCTGGGTCTTGCTGGCGCGGACCGCGAGCTGGTCCTGTCGGGCAACGCCCGACGCGTCTTTGGCATCGGCGCGGGAGCCTGAACCGAGGCCGAGACGGGCACAACACAGCCAGGGGACGCCATGGAGATCAATGGGCCCGCGGATCCGAGGCCGCGCGGCGCGCCGACGATCTATCACTTCGCCGACGTGCGCCTCGGCGGAGCCTTCCCATTTCTGGGCGAGGCCGGCGCGGGACACCGCGCGCACATCCGGGAGGCGTTGGTCCGGGTTGTCGACCAGGGCCTCGATGTGGCCCCGAGCGTGGTCCTGATCACCGGTAACCTCTTCGGCACCGCATTCCCATCGCGTGGCCTGGCCGAGTTCACGCGCGCGCAGATCGCGCGCTTCACCCAGGCCGGCATCCCCGTCCTGATTGCCGCAGGACCGCTCGACGCCCTCTCCGAGAAGCACTACGCGGCGGGTGCGCTGGCCGACCTCGAGCGGGTCAGCGTCTTCCCGGCAACGCCGAAGCTCGTCCTGCTCCCCGACTGCGATCTCGGCATCGCCGGCGTCTCGTGGGCCGCGGCTCCTCCACCGGCCGATTTCATCTCCAGCCTGGCCGATCAGCGCTCCAGCCGATTCCTCGTGGGCGCATGCTTCATCCCGTGGCCTGACACCGAGGAGGGGGTGCGCTCGCTGCGCCGCCAGATCGCGGCTTCCGGCGCGCACTATCTGGCGCTGGCCGGGTCGCCGATCCGGAGGGACCTCTCGACCGAACAGGTGACGGCATGGTGCGCCGGGGCGCCGGAGCTGGTCGCTCCCGAGGAGGGCGAAGGGGCCCCGCTGGTCGTTCGGATGAACGGCGGCGTGACCGTGACGCCGAAGCCGGTCGCGCGCCGCCGGTTTGCGTGGTGTACGCTGCAGCCGATGGCCTACGCAGATCCCGAAGCCCTGGCCACGGCCATCCGCGCCCTCGGCGATCCCGACCTGGCCGCGGTCGTCCGACTCACAGGAGGCGCGCGTATCAACCAGTACATCGATGTGGCCGAACTGCGCGACCGCTTGGCGGGCGAGTTCCTGTCGCTCGGGATCGTGGACGAATCCCTCCCGACCCTCGCAGATCTCGAGGCAGGCGTCTACCCGGACCTCTCGGTGGCCGGGAAGTTCGTGAGCGTCGCGCGCGCCGAGATGGAGCGGGCGACGACCGATGAGGCCCGGCGGCGCGTCGGCCAGGCGCTCCGGCTGGGCCTGGCGCTCCTGGAAGGTCGCCAGCCGTCATGAAGATCACGCAGATCCGGCTCCGCCGCTTCAAGAAGTTCGCCGACTGGTCGGCGGCCTTCGCCCCCGGGCTTACGGTGGTCCGGGGCCCCAATGAGGCCGGCAAGACCACCCTGATGGAGGCGGTCCTCGAAGGGCTGTTCCGCGAGCCCGGTCGAGGCGAGACGTCCATGCGCCTGCGCCCGTGGGGTGAGCAGCGCCTGGGCGAGATCACCATCGAGCTGGACGTGAAGGGCAGCCGCTACCTCCTGCGCAGGGATCTGGAGGCGGGCACCATCCTGCTCCAGAACGCGGACGGCCGCGATCGGCTCGAGAGCCCGCGTGACGTGCAGCGCCGGCTGCTCGACTGGATCGGCCTGGCGAGCGAAGCCGCCTACCGGTCAACGGCGTTTGTCGCCCAGGCGGACATCGCGCGCATCGCCGGAGATCGGCGGATCCTGTCGACGCACCTCTCGCGCATCCTCAGCGGGGCCGGCGTCGAGACCGTCGGGCAGGCCCTCCAGCGGCTGAGCGCAGAACGGACGAAGATCATCTCGCCTCCAGCCGGCGGCAAGAGCCTACAGGTCCAGATCGATGACCTCCGGGCGCAGCAGGCATCCGTGCGCCAGCGCGAAGAGCGGGCGCACCGGCACCGCGTCGAGCTGCGCGACGTCGTGCGGCGGCTGGAGCTGCTCGAGGCCGAGGCTCATGAGAAGACCGAGCTCGTGCGGGTGGCCCGGTGGGCGGCCGACCTGCAGCGCCGCGAGCGGGCGCTCATTGAGGAGGAGGCCGCCACACGTGAACACATCGCGCGCGCGTCGGACCTTCTCGCGCGGCTGGCGCGGCTGGATGCCAACCTGGCCGAGTTCTCCACCCAGCAGGAGGCGCTGATCGCGGACCTGTTCCACGCGCGACGCCAGTACCTGCAGCTCGAGTCAGGCCTGGCGGCGGCCGGGCTGCAGACCGAGCGCGAGGAGCGCACCCTCGAGCACCTGGCAACGCGTCATTCCAACACACAGCGCCTGGGCGGCCCGGGATGGGTCCTTGCCGGAAGCGGCGCTGTCGGCGTCATCGGCGGCGGCCTGATCGTCGCCCTCACGTTCCACATCCTCGGGTGGGTATTGCTCGTGACCGGCGCCGTGATCACGGTGATCGGCATGCGGTATCGGGGGCGCATCACGGAGGCCGGCGCGGACTACCGCGCCCAGGAGCAGCGGGTGCTCGAGCTGCGACGCCGGACCGAGATCATGGCGCAGCAGCTCTCCGAGGCCCAGGACGTGGTGGCGGCAAAGCTTCGCGCGGTCGGCAGTCCAAGTCTCGAGGACGTTGAGCGCCGGTTCTCCGCCTACATGGAACTCCTGCGGGAACGCGAGGAGGTGCGCGCCGCGCTCCGGCAGATCCGCGGCGCCGACCCGAAGGCCGCGCTGGAAACCAGGCTCGCAGAGATCACCGATGAGCTGGCCTCGGTCCGCTCGACGATCGAGACCCTGCCGAAAGCGGCCAGAAAGGCCCTGGCAGGTGGGACCGAGGGCGCCGAGCAGCAGGCAAAGGCGCTTGGCGCCGAGCTCCAGGATCTTCGCGAGAAACGCGCCCGGCTCGAAGGCGTGCTCGATGAGCTGCGCGATCAGGGTGAAGAGGCGGCCACCCTGGAGGAGACCATCGGCGTCCTGCAGCTGAAGGCGGATCACGACCGGCAAAATCTGGAGACCATCGATCTGACGCTGCGCCTGCTGGAGGAGGCGCGGACGCAGAGCGTCTATCCCGCCCGCGAACTGCTCGAGCGGCGCGCAGGCGAATACCTCGCGTCGGCCACAGACGGCGCGTACACCCGTGTCGCGGTTGACGAGCGGACGCTGCGCCCTCAGATCTGGGTCACATCCGCCGACGCCTGGAAGGACGCCTCAGAGCTCAGCCAGGCGACGAGCGATCAACTGTACCTGTGCCTGCGACTGGCGCTGCTCGACGCCCTCACCGGCGACCGGCGGCCGCCGCTGCTCCTCGACGAACCCTTCGCCCAGCTCGACGACTCGCGCCGCCAGGCGATGCTGGAGCTTCTCACCCGGATGGCGAGGGACCGTCAGGTGATCCTGTTCACCTGCTGGCCGCACTATGACGCTGCGGCCGACAAGGTCGTGGTCCTGGATCGGGTCTCCGCTTAGACCAGAGCCGGCAGCGCGACGGTAAAGGTGCTGCCTGTACCGGGCCGACTGTCCGCCCACACCCGACCCCCGTGGGCTTCCACAAGTGACCTGACGATGGCCAGTCCCAACCCAGACCCTCCGCTGGTCCGCGCGCGCGACGCGTCGAGCCGGTAGAACCGGTCGAAGACCCGGTCGAGCTCGCCGGCCGAGATCCCCGGCCCGGTGTCTTCCACCCATAGGCGGACCTCGCCCGAGACGGCCTCCAGCCCCACGATCACCCGGCCGCCGTCCGGCGTGTGGCGGATCGCGTTGTCGAGCAGGTTGTGCACCACCTGGAGCATACGGTCCCGGTCGACCTCGAGCGGTCCGATCCCCCCGGCGATCCGGGTCTGAAGCGCAATCTGCTTCTCCTCGGCGCGGGGCAGCACGGCGGCCACGGCGTCGCGGACCAGCTCCGCCAGGTCGGACAGGCGGCGGTCGAGTACCAGGCGGCCCGCCTGTGCCAGCGAGAGATCACGGAGGTCGCTCACCAGCCGGCTGAGCAGCCGCACCTGGGTGTGGAGGGCCGCAAGGCGCTCAGGCGTGACCTCCACCACGCCGTCGAGCATCCCTTCGAGATTGGCCTGCAGCACTGCGAGCGGTGTCCCCAGCTCATGCGCGATGTCGGCCACCAGGTGCCGGCGGCTCTCGTCGAGGCGTCTGAGGTCGGTGGTCATGGCGTTGAACGCGCCCGCCAGATGGCCCAGCTCATCGTCCGAGGTGATCGGCACCTGCTGAGCCAGGTCTCCCCGTCCGACCCCTTCTGCCGCCCGCGACAGGCGCCGCAACGGCGCGGTCAGGTAGCGCGCGATGACCACGCCCATCAGCGCGGCCGCGATGATCGCCACGAGCGCCACCCGCCAGGTGGCGCGGCGGAGCTGCTCGAGGAACCGGAGTTCCGGCTGTCCCATGACGCGCCGCATCATGGAGCGCATCTCGCCGGCGTCGCGCATGTGCGGCATCGGTGCCCGCGGCCCGGCCTGTGGGCGGTCTTCCATCATCGGCATGCCGAAGAAGTACCGGTCGAACTCGGCGCGGACGATCGCGGCGGTCATCCATGCCGTGGCCGCGATCGACGCCAGCGCCACGGCGGCAAACGCCACGATGAGCCGGCCCTGCAGGCTCTTCATAGATGCCTTTGCAGCCCGGCGCTCATATCGCCTGCCCCGATTCGGGCTCAGCCAGCCGGTATCCCGCGCCGTGGACCGTGAGCACGTACCGGGGGCGTGAGGGCTCGGGTTCGAGCTTCTGGCGCAGGTTCTTGATGTGCGCGTCGATCGTCCGCTCGTAGCCTTCGAACGCGTGCCCGTGGATCAGGTCAATCAACTGGAGGCGCGTGAAGACGCGTCCCGGCGCCCTGGCAAGCGCCACCAGCAGCCTGAACTCGGTGGGCGTGAGCGCGACGACCGCGCTACCCCGCCGGACCTCCATGCGGGCCAGATCGATCACAAGATCGCCGGTCGCGAGCACCTCGGACGCGGCCTCGCCGCTCGCCCGGCGCAGCACCGCGCGGACCCGGGCGACGACCTCGCGCGGGCTGAACGGTTTCGTGATGTAATCGTCGGCCCCGAGCCCAAGCCCCAGGAGCCGGTCCACCTCGTCACCCCGCGCGGTCAGCATGATGATCGGCGTGTTCCCGCCGGCCCGAATCCGCCGCGCGACTTCCCACCCATCGATCTTTGGAAGCATCAGATCGAGCACGACGAGATGCGGCCGCTCCTGCCTGAACAGGGCAAGCGCCGTCTCGCCGTCCGCGGCGCTCACCACACGGTGGCCGTCCTGCTCGAGGTAGCGCCGCACGACCTCGGCGATCTCGATCTCATCGTCGACGACCAAAATCGTGCGCCCGGTCATCTCAGGGTGTGACCACAATCCTGCCGACCATCCCTGCCTCGCGGTGTCCCGGGACGCTGCAGTAGAACTCGTACTCGCCCGGCCGCAGCGCCCTGAAGCCGGTCGTGGACGATTGGCCGGCCGGCGCCACGAGCCAGATCCGGTAGGCCGGGATGACCAGGTCGTGCACGGTGACGCCGCGGTTCACCAGCGCCAGATTCACGACCTCGCCGGCCTTCACGGTGATCTCGGCCGGGCTGAACGCAAAGTCCGCGGCCTCGACCTCGATGGTCCTGGCCCCTGCGACTGGCGGCAGCACGCGGCTGCGTGCGCCGGGCTGCGACCACGGCCCGTATATGTGATGGCCGCCGAATCCGTGCATCATTGGACCGCGCATCGGACCCCCAAACATGGGCCCCCGGGACTCAGGGCCGGGCCCGGGCCACGCGGACTCGGGATCTGTCCACTCGCCGGCACTCCACCAGCCCAGACCCCATCCGGCGGCCAATCCCCCGACCCCGGCCGCGATCAGGATGAGGCCGACGATCACCCCTGTTCGCCAGTGCATCATGGCCATCCGCTCCCTATGAGAGGGCGTTCTTGAGCCGCTCATACTCATCGAGCGTGATCTCGCCCCTGGCCAGCCGGCGCTTGAGGATCTCCAGCGGGTCCTCGGATGGCGCCGACGGCCCTGACGGCGTCGCGGATCCATTCCGTCTCGCAAGCGAGACGACCACCAGAACGATCCCTGCCAGAATCAGGAGCCAGAACAACCCGCCGACGAAGGGCATCCCCCATCCCGTCCCCCACCGGCCGCTCCACGGCCCGCCCATCATGCCGGGACCCATCATCCCCACGCCGCCCATCATGCCCCCGCCGCCGAGCAGCGGGAGCAGGATGAGGACGCCGATCACCACCAGCACGACGATTCCGATGTCTCGCGCGTTCATGTCCTTCACCCCTCAGGTCAGGACCTCTACCGCATCCGCGCTGCGGGATCACCCGGATGCGGCACGGGAGCCCGGCGACAACCTACCGAACCACTTGCTCCCGCACAACCGTGCCGTACTGCCATGCATACCAGACCTGCCCGCTGTACGCATGGACCGCGGCGAGCGCGAAGGTTCGGCCGTCCCGGGTCAGCCGGTACGTGAAGAACCCCGGGAACTCAACGGCCTTGCCGATGCCCGCGCCGGGAAACGCCTGGGTCAGCCACGCCTGCAGCGCCGCCTTCGCCTTCGCCTCGTCCTGCGCGACCGTCGGCCGCGCGGGCATGGGCTGCGCGCCGGGCCCGACCCCTGGGGCGGCACCCGGCCCAAATCCCGGCCCAGGTCCATACCCCGGCCCCATCATCCCGTAGCCCATCATGCCGCGCCCCATCATGCCGCCTCTCGCGGCGCCGGGGCCAACTCTGCCAGGCCCGAACCCCGGTGTGGGCCCCACTCCCATCATACCGCCCGCCCAGTGGCCGTACTTGGTGTTCCACATCATCGGCGGGCCCATCTCGGGGCCGACGTTACCGGTCACGCGGTCCACCAGCAGGCCGAAGGCGCCCTTGCCGGCGCTCCGCTCCTGCACCACCACGTAGAACGTGTTCGTGAACTCGATGACCTCGGCCGGGACGAGATCCGGGTTCTGGAACTGAGCGAGGTACTGTCGGGCCCGCGTCACCGCCTGATCGACGGGCAATGTCGGGGCGCCCGCCGCGGGCGCGGCCGGCGCCGGGCGCGGGCCGAAGCCGCGGGGCATCATGCCCTGGGCGAATCCTGGAGCCGCGTAGACGGCGATGAGGATCACGGCCACCGTCAGGGTCGCCGCTATCGTGAGAGCACGCGTCATGGATTACCATCTCCCTTCCTGCATTGGTCCTGTCCACCCCCACCCTACGGGTCAGACGTGCATGGGTCGTGAATCGATCGTGAATGTTTTGTGAATGCCCGCTGCCGGGCGGGAGGGCTACAATAGTGGGAGGTGAGGCGCGTGGCTACGGCCGCTCCCGGGCTCGGTGCCTTGCTCGATTCGCGTACGGCGCCGGGCGAGATCTACGAACCGCTGGCGGACGGCAGGCTCCGGTGCGTGGCCTGCGGACATCGGTGCGTGATCTTCCCGGGGCATCGCGGGATCTGCAAGGTCCGCTTCAACGACACCGGGACGCTCCGCGTGCCGTGGGGATACGTGGCGGCGCTCCAGTGTGATCCCACCGAGAAGAAGCCCTTCTACCACGTGCTTCCTGGGTCGAAGACGCTCACCTTTGGGATGCTAGGATGCGATCTGCACTGCCCGTACTGCTTCACGCCAGACACGCGAGTCGTCACGGATCGTGGGGTTCTGCCGCTCGCCGAGGTGTCCGCGCGGAGTCGGCGGGTCCTGTCGACGCCACGAGGTGAGGTGGCCCGCCCGACGGGCCTGCGCGCCGTCACTGCGAGCGGGTATCTGCGCCCTGTCGTGCAGGTATTCAAGCACCGGTACGCCGGAAAGATCATCACGATCACTCCCTACTACCTTCCGGCCATCCGCTGCACCCCGGAGCACGGGATGTACGCCACGACAGATCCAGGCCAACCTCCAACGGAGCTCGAAGCAGCCCGGTTGACCGAACGCCACTTCCTCGCGGTCCCCCGCCGGTATCAGTTCTCGTCACCCCAGGCAGTAGACGTCCGTGAGGCGCTGGCGGGACACACTGCGGAATTCAAGACACCGCACAGGGTGCCTGCGGCGAAGGAACAACGCCCAGGCATCCCCGTGGTCATTCCGGTCGATGAGGCTCTTGCGCGCCTCCTGGGCTACTACTGTGCCGAAGGAGGGAGCCAGAAAGCCGCTGGCAGACCGAATAGCCACACCCTGACATTCTCGTTTGGTCCGCGTGAGGCTGCATTGGCCAATGAAACCCGCCGGCTGATAGCATCGGTCTTTGGGCTCCGGGCTTCACTCCGCAAAGGATCAACCACGCTGACGGTGACCGTGGACAAGACCTCGGCTGCCATGCTCCTCAAGGCGCTCTGCGGCGAGGGGTCGGCTGGCAAGCGTGTTCCCGAGGTCCTGTTCGACGCGCCTCGGTCTGTGATCGAGGCGTTCCTAGAGGCGTATGTCCGAGGAGACGGTCACCGGTATCACAATGGAAAGATCACGGTGACGACCAAGTCTGCCACCCTTGCCTACGGGGTGGCATGGTTGAGCCTGAAGACCGGTCACCTGGCTTCGATCTATGAGAACCGTGTGCCAGCCGAGCGGTCGATCGGCAGCCGGAGGGTCAGGCAGAGCCCTGCACAGTACACCATCGTCTGGTACGACAGCCCCGCAATCCGGCGAAAGATGGTGACAACCGAGGACTACCACCTTGTTCCGATCCGTTCGATCAAGACCTTGGACTACGAAGGGGACGTCTTCAACATGGAGGTTGAGGAGGAGCACAACTACCTGGCGAACTTCGCCCTGGTCGCGAACTGCCAGAACTGGTTGACCTCCCAGGCCCTGCGGGATCCCGTCGCCGGCACGACCCCCGACGATGTCACACCTGGGCAGCTTGTCACTCTTGCGCAGCGCTCCGGCGCGCAGCTCGTCGGCAGCTCCTACAATGAGCCGTTGATCACCGCCGAGTGGGCCGTGGCTGTCTTCAAAGAGGCACAGAGAGCCGGGCTGCGCACGTGCTTCATCAGCAACGGCAACGCGACGCGCGAGGTCCTCACGTATCTTCGCCCATGGTGCGACGCCTACAAGATCGACCTCAAGGGCATGATGCAGAAAGGCTACCGGCAGTTGGGCGGGGTCCTCGAGCGCGTGTTGGAGACCATCAAGATGGTCCACGAGATGGGGTTCTGGATGGAGATTGTCACGCTGGTGATCCCGGGGTGGAATGACTCCGACGACGAGCTCGCCGCCGCCGCCGGCTTCATCGCCTCGGTCTCGAAGGACATCCCCTGGCACGTCACGGCCTTTCACCCCGACTACCGGATGACCGACCGCGACGCCACCTCCGTCCAGACCCTGCTGCGCGCGGCGCGCATCGGCAAAGCCGCCGGCCTCCACTACGTCTACGCCGGCAATGCGCCCGGCGGGGTCGGCGATCTGGAGCACACCTTCTGCCCCGGCTGTGGCGCCGTGCTCATCGAGCGGTGGGGGTTCCTCGTCCAGAGGAACCGACTGGCCGCGACGGCGGGGCGTTGCCCTGACTGCGCCTATGCGGTCCCTGGGATCTGGACGTGATCGGAGCCGGGCCCGGGCCACCCACGCGGACCCTCTGGGCCCTGCTGACAGCGATCCTCATTCTTGCGGCTCCCCCCCGCCCAGGTCCCGCCGCCGCGCAGGAACACGAAGCACGGAGCAGCCAGGGGACCCGACAGTTTGGGGGACTGCACCGCACATACCATCTCTACGTCCCGGCGGGGCTCGATGGTAACCGCCCGGTGCCCCTGGTCATCGTTCTCCACGGCGGCGGCGGAACCGGCGCCGGGATGGAGCAACTCACGCGGGGCGGCCTGAACCGGCTGGCAGACCGCGATGGCTTTATCGTGGCATATCCCGACGGGCTCGATCGCCACTGGAACGACGGCCGGGGTATCCAGGCGTACCGCGCGCACCGAGAGGACGTCGACGACGTCGGCTTCATCACCGCGCTGGTCGAGCACATCGGGCGCACGGTTCCGCTCGACCGCGGGCGCGTCTACGCCGCCGGGATCTCCAACGGCGGCCTGATGTCGTTCCGCCTTGCGCGCGAGGCCACGACGAGGATCGCCGCGATTGCACCGGTGGCCATCGCCATGTCGGAGCAGATCGCGCGCATGCGCGCGCCCCAGCGGCCCGTCCCTGTCGTGCTGATCGCCGGCACGGACGACCCGCTGGTGCCCTGGGGCGGAGGTGAGATTGGGTTCGCGGGGCGGCAGAAGGTCGGGCGCGTACTCTCGGTCGCCGAGACCGTGCGGCACTGGGTGGTGCACAATCAGTGCCCGCCCTCGCCGGCAGTCGCGACGGAGCCGGACCGCGATCCCCACGACGGCACCAGAGTGCGCCGCGAGGCGTACAGCCCCTGCCGCGACGGTAGCGAAGTCGTCCTGTACGCGGTGCTGGGGGGCGGGCACACCTGGCCGGGCGGCGCGCAGTACCTGCCCGCGCGGGTGATCGGACGCACAAGCCGCGACATCGACGCCAACACAGTCATCTGGGAGTTCTTCAAGCGACACGCGATGCGCTAGGGAGGAGCCACGATGGAACTCGAGGGACTTCGCGGCGAGAAGGTCCGACTGGTCCCGGTGGACCGGGCGCAGCACTTCGACAACGCGATCCGGTGGTTGAACGATCCCGAGGTCACGCGCTTCATGCTGCTGACGACCGGGGTGACGCCCGGGATGGAGGAAGAGTGGTTCCAGCGGGTCCAGAAGCGCGACACCGAGTTCGTCTGGGCGATCGTGGACGAGCGCGGCCGGCACATCGGCTTCACCGGCCTGCACCGCGTCGACTGGAGGCACCGCAGGGCGACGAGCGGCATCGTCATCGGCGAGAAGGAGGCCTGGGGGCGGGGGTACGCCACCGATGCCATGCGCGTGCGCACACGGTTCGCCTTCGAGACGCTCAACCTCCACCGCGTGGAGTCAGAGGCCTACGCCGAAAACGAGGCAAGCCAGCGGGCGCTGGAGCGGGCCGGCTACATGCGCGAGGGCGTCTGCCGCAAGCGCGCGTGGAACGAGGGCCGATGGCACGACACCATCGCGTACGCCATTCTCGATGAGGACTACTTCACGGCGCGCGGCGGATCGTGACCCGACGGCCCGCGCGTCAGAGACCGTGCCCCACGCCCTTGTGGCAGTCGAAACAGAACCTGACCCGTTGGGCGCCTGGCGGCTGCATGTGAATGACCAGCCGCTGGTGGCAGTGCTCGCAGTTCCGCTGCAGGGTCTCCTGGTTCGCGGCCTTGATCCGGATGAGCTGAACGTCCTGGAATGTGAACGCGTACGAGTGGAACCAACCGTTGCGCGCCTTCGAGGTGTACTTCCACGGGAAGCTCTCCGGCACGTGACACTGGTTGCAGGTGATGCTGCGGTGCGTGGCCACCGTCCACGTATCGAAGTTGTCCCGCATGATGTGGCAGTTCACGCAGGCCGCAGGGTCGTCTGAGAGGTACGAGTAGCCCTTGCCGTAGACGAACGTGAACACGCCCAGGCCGCCGACCAGGCCGACGGCTATCGCCACACCCAGGCTGAGGAGTCCCCAGGTGCGCATGCCGTGCCCCTACGGCCTGGGCCTCGGCGCCCTCACCGCTGAGAGCTCTGCGCGCCGGGCGTGGTCGATCGCGTCGCCCAGGATCCGGACTGCCTCCTGGGGGCTGTGGAAGCCCATGCTGTTCTCGGCGCTGATGAAGTCCCAGCGCAGTTGGGCCTTGCGGTGCAGCCCACGGGCCTCGGCCAGGTTCTCGTCGCTGACGCCTTCGGCCATCGCCTTCTCGATGGCGGCGATGGCTGCGATGAGGGCCTGCTCACCCTGCGTCAGGAGCTGGTAGGTGCGGTCCTGGGCCTCGAGGATCCGGCCCCGCAGCTCCGCCTCGCTCTGGCGGTGGCAGGTCATGCACGTGTTCTCGATGTTGACCAGCGGCGTGCGGATCCAGTGGTCGGTGATCTTCACCGCGCCGACCCGCCGGTAGGGCATGTGGCAGTCGGCGCAGCCGACGCCGGAGCGCGCGTGGTTGCCCGTGGACCACAGCTCGAACTCCGGGTGCTGGATCTTGATCATCGGTGCTTTCGTGATGGCGTGCTCCCAGTCTTTGAACCCGAGCCCGTCGTAGTAGGCCTCGACCTCCTCGACCCTCAGCCCCTTCGCCCAGGGAAAGACCAGGTAGCGCCCCTCGCCGCGGAAGTGGTACTCCACGTGGCACTGCGCGCAGACATAGGATCGCATCTCCTGGCGCGTCGCGCGGCTGAGGTCGATCCCCCGGACCGCCATCGCCTCGGCGAAGGCCGGCCGGGTGATGCGCAGGGCCATCGTCTGCGCGTCGTGGCAGTCGGCGCACGTGACCGGGTGCTTGATGTCGTACCGTTCCACCAGGTCCTTCATCGGCGTGGCGTAGAACTGGGCGGCGCCGAGCTGCTGCATCAGGCGCGGCACGTCGCTGCTCTTGCAGGTCATGCAGGTACCGGGCTTCTGATCGCCGAGCCGCTTCGTCTCGAGCACATCCCGGAGCGTCCACATGTGCCCGCGCTCCTCGTTGTACTCGACGCTGAACGGGTACCCGGCGAAGATCTTGACGTAGTCAGGATGCTTCTCGAGCTTCGAGAACGCCTCCGAGCCTCCGTACCGGCCGTACTGACTGTACTGGACCAGTTCGGACGTTCGCATCGTCCGGATGTAGGCCTCGTACTGCGTGGGGAAGTTGCGGCCCCACACGGCGGGGTCGGGCTCGTTCTCGGCGATCTCGACGATCCGGAAGAAGGTCTGGCGGGCCTCCTGCTGCCGGATGGCAATCGTCACGAGGAGGGCCCCGATCAGCACTCCCGCCAGCAGGCCGACCCCTGCGATCACGAGCAACCGCACGCGCATCGACGACGGCTCCTTCCTCAACGCCTCTGTTGCGACACCTGCGGCCAAACCGCCGCACAGCTCTGCTTCTACCAACCCCCTTGGGATTCCCTGCAGCAATGGGGAGGGAGTCAAGCACGCATCCGGGAAATGCTCGTTGGCGATGCCGGATGTCTAGCCACTTCACCGCTGTCGGATTTCCCGTGCGTGAGATGCGCGAGTACTGGGCGCTGGCCCGCCGCGCCTTGGCCTCAGGCGATCGTATCGAGGTCCCCGGAGGCCGGACGCTCGTCCGATGGGCCCCGGGCGGCGGTCCGGAGGTCTGGGCGCAGGCCGATGCCGCGGGTGACCCTGTGGCGGCCACGCCGTTCTTTGCGACTGATGATATCTACCGCATCGCGATCACCGGCGCCGGCCGCTCGGACGACGAAGGGTTCGAGGGGTGGGTCGATGGGTGGCTCAATCCCACCGAGCAGGACGAGCCGTACTCAGGCGCCTTCCCGCTCCGCGTGGACCTGGTGAACTACGCGGCGGTCCGCGCGCGCCTCCGGCCAGAGGCGCTGGTGTCCCTGCGGCTCGCGATCATCCTGCACGAGGCGCTGCTCTATCCCGACGCCCGGGCGTACGAGGCGGTGCAGCAGGTCTCGTACCGGCCACCGGTGCAGTCGTTCGCCTCCAGCATCCACGCATCGCTGGACGAGCCTGACAGCGCTGCCGACGCGACCGCGCTGGTGACCGGCTACGTGAGCGAGGCGCGCGCGTTGACGAATGCCGCCACCGGCGCGCCGTACTGGTGGACGCGCGTCGCGACCACCGAGGTGACGCTGTCGCTCGTCGCGGATCGCGGGGTGCTGCCCACCGAGCCGCGCGCGGGGATGGTGCTCGCTGGCAGCGGATGGGTCTTGGGCGAGGTCCTACCCTAGCACGAGCGCTTCATCCACCCGGCGGTAGTCGTGCAGGTCCTCGGGTGCAAACCACAGACCGATCTCGAACGCCGCCTCGTCCAGCGAGCCCGAGGCGTGGATCAGGTTGCGCACCGGCCGCTTCTGGAGGTTGGCCACCGTGGGCGAGTCGGCCGAGAAGTCGCCGCGGATCGTGCCGGGGGCCGCGCGGAACGGCAGGGTGTCGCCCACGAGCTTGCGCACGACCGCGACCGCGTGCGTGCCCTCCAGCACGAACGCGACGACCGGACCCGACGCCACGAAGTCGATCAACCACTGCCGGACCTGCCGGCCGATGACCATCGGATCGTCGGTGCCGGTCTCGGCGCGCACGTCCCGGCCCGCGGCCTCGAACGCTTCGCGCGTCTTCCCGCCGAGCGTCCGCAGGAATCCCTCGTCCGAGGGGTAATGGCGCTCGAGCAGGGCGGCACCGGGACGGACCATCTTGAGGCCGGCGATCTTGAGACCCGCCCGCTCGAAGCGGCCGAGCACCTCGCCCACGAGCCCGCGCTGCACGCCGTCGGGCTTCAAGAAGACGAGGGTACGTTCGTGCCGTACGTCGGACATGCGTCACCTCCGACTAGTCGCGCGGGATCGGACCCGCCGGTATAATCTTACTCGTCTATGCCGATCAGGAAACGGGTGATCATCATCGTCGTGGCCGCCGGCCTGACCGTGGGGCTCGTGGCCGCGGCCGTGGCCTGGCGCGCCAGATCAGAGCTCCCGTGGCTTGCGTTGCGCGCACCGGTCCTCACGCTGCCCGACCCCAACCAGGTGCTGCACCCTGGAGCCAACGGACGGCCGATGCTGCTCGTGGTCATCGAGAACTCCCCGGAGGCGCGGCCGCAGTCCGGCGTGAGCGACGCCTGCCTGGTCTACGCCGTGCCGACCGAGGCGCGCATCACCCGCTTCCTCACCGCATATTGCGCCCGGACGCCGGGGATCATCGGCCCGGTCCGCAGCGCCCGCCGGTACATGCTCGAGATCGCCGGAGACCTGGGTGCGATCCTGGTCCACGTCGGCTACAGCCCCGAGGCCCAGGCGATGATCGCGCGACAACGGCTGCCTGTGATCAACGAGTTCAGCATGCCGGAGCCGTTCTGGCGGGACGGGCAGCGGTCGATGCCGCACAACCTGTACACGGGATTCGACCGGCTCCGTCAGGCCGCGGCCCGGAAGGGACTCGTCTCCGAGCCGAAGCCGCTCCCGTTCGTGTTCTCCTACGACGCGCCCGAGGCCGTACCGGCGGAGCCGGCCTCGGTCGTCACCCTCGACTACGGCCCCCTCTACGCGGCCACGTACCGGTACGATACCGGGCTGCAGCGTTATCTCCGCGAGCAGGACGGCCGGCCGCACCTGGACGCGAACGGCCGACAGGTCGCAGCCGCGTCGGTGCTCGTGCCCTTCGTCCAATGGCGCGACGTCTGGGTCAACCGCCGCCCAAGCAGCCAGATCGACCTGATCGGCGAAGGCCGGCTGGCAATCATCACCGAGGGGCGGATGTTCGAAGGGCGATGGTCTCGATCCGAAGGCCGGCCGCTGGCCTTCACCGGCCCCGGCGACCGTCCGGTCGTGCTCCCCCCCGGGCCGGTGTGGATCGAACTGTTGCCCGCAGACCGACGGTTCAGCGTACAGAGCGACGCCTTCAGGTAGGCGCGCGCGCTCCCATCCCACGGGCCGCCCGTGCTACAGGCCGATCGCGCATCCGTCCACGCGCGGATCCGAGCCGCCGGTGTACGTCCCGCGCTCGTGATCCACCCGGATCGCCTGGACGCCCCCGCCACCCCCAAGGGTGCTCTGTATCTGGAGGCGGTGGCCCCTGCGCGCGAGTTCAGCCAGCGTCTGGACCGGGTAACCGGATTCGATCCGCAGCTCGAACGGCGTCGACCGGGTCGAAGGATCGGTGCCGGGATGGCTCGTCCACCGCGGCGCCTCGATGGCCTCCTGCACGCCCATCCCTCCGTCGAGCAGGTTGCAGAAGATCTGGAGATCCCACTGTGACTGCGCGTCGCCGCCCGGGGTGCCCCAGGCCAACCAGGGTTCGTCCCCCTCGAACGCCATGTACGGACAGAGCGTGTGCATCGTCCGCTTGCCCGGCGCGATGGAGTTGGGATGTCCGGGCACCAGCTCGAATCCCCGGCCGGCCCGGTTGTTCAACATGATGCCGGTACCCTCGACGATCTCCCCGCAGCCGAACGCTGCGGACAGGCTGGTGATGTACGAGACCAGGTTGCCCTCGGCATCCGCCGTGCAGAGGTACGTCGTGTCGCCCGGCACCTCGGCGAGCATGCCGCCGGCCGGGGCGTCAGCCGCCCGCGCCGGATCGATGGCGCGCCGCCGGGCCTCCGCATAGCCCTTATCGAGCAGCGTCTCCATCGGGTTGCGCACGAAGGCGGGATCTCCCGCGAAAGCCAACCGATCCGCGTAGGCCAACTTCTTCGCTTCCACTGCGCGGTGGATCGCGTCGGGCGAGTCCCACGGCGCGGGCTCGTATCCTTCAAGGATGTTCAGCATCTCGAGCAGGAGGAAGGCCTGGGACGGCGGCGCGGTCGCGTGCACCGTGATGCCGCGGTACGTCGTCTGCAGCGGCGTGTGTACCTCCACCTGGTAGTCCGCGAAGTCGGCGGCGGACAGCAGGCCGCCGTGCGCGCGGCAGTACGCGCCGATCTTCTCGGCGATCGGGCCCCGGTAGAAGGCGTCTGCGCCGCCGGTCGCCACCAGGCGCAGCGAGGCGCCGAGGTCGCGCTGGACCAGCAGGTCGCCCTCTTGGAGGGGACGGCCTTCAGGCAAGAAGATCGAGGCCGACGAGGGGTAGCGCGCCAGGACCGGCTGGGCCTCGTGCATCCACCGCGCCACCATGCGTGTCACCGGCAGGCCTTCCTCGGCGTACCGGATCGCGGGGTGGAGTACCCGGTGCAGGTCGAATCGGCCACTGCCCCACCGCCGCAGCGCCGCGTCCATGGCGGCCGGGGCGCCGGGCACCGACGCGGAGAGCACGCCGCGGAGCGGCATCGTCTCGTAGCCCAGTCCGGTGAAGTACTCGATTGTCGCGCCCCCGGGCGCCGGCCCGCTGCCGTTCAGCGCCCACACGCGGCGGTCGCGCCTGATGTACACCAGCATGAACGTGTCGCCGCCGAGTCCGCTCATCATCGGCTGCGCCACGCCGAGTACGCCGGCCGCGGTAACCGCCGCGTCGACCGCGTTCCCGCCCTCGGCGAGGACCGCGAGGCCGGCGGCGGACGCCAGTGGATGACCGGTGGCCACCATGCCGCAGCGTGCGTGCACGGCAGAGCGTCCGATCAGCATGCCCGTATCACCCCGGTTGCCCATTCGCGCCTGCGAAATGCCGGTCCTGCGCGGGCAGAGTTGCGCTGTGCGTGGCCCAGCCGCGTCGTGTTGTATGCTATGATATCTGGTGGCTTCGTAGTGAATCTCCTACCGGAGGGGACCGTGTGAGCCTCAAGGGCCTGACCTTCCTCCTGCTGGTCATCGGCGGGCTGAACTGGCTGCTGGTCGGCCTGTTCAACTGGGATATCGGGAGTCTGTTCGGTGGTATGCAGGCGATCATCCCGAAGATCATCTATGTCCTGGTGGGCCTGTCTGCGCTCTATCAGATCTTCACGAACCGCGAGGCCTTCAAGGGTTAGCCCGCCGTCCGTCGTGGGCAGGACGCAAGTCGAGAGAGGGGCGCCGCTCCTCTCTCGGTGTTTGAACGCGAGGTGCAGATGTGGCGAAGCTCTACGGCACGCGGATCGGCGCGTTCCTTGTTGTCTTGGGGCTCTCGGGCCTCGCGTTCCCGCACGCCATCACGCGCCTGGGCATTCCCCCAGATCCGCGGCTCGGCGCCGCGTATCTGCTGTCAGGATCGATCCTGATGGCCGCGGGCACCGCGGGGACCGCGGTGAGGCTGGTTGCGCAGGTCTCCGGTATGGGCTACACCCTCATCGCCGTCATCGGGCTCATTGACGGCGCCACCGTGCTGGGGTGGTTCCCTGTGACGCTGCTGTCGAACGTCGTGCATCTCGTCATCGGCCTGTTGGGCCAGTACGCCGGCTTTGGCAGAAGGTCACTGTGAGCGGCGCGTCACGACGCCCGGCGCGCCCACTCCCACGCGGGCTCCGCGCGGATCGCGGCCGGCTCTTCATCCGCCGGCTGCTGGCCTGGTACCGTGCGCACAAGCGCGACCTGCCGTGGCGCCGAACCACCGATCCCTACCGCATCCTGGTGTCGGAGGTCATGCTCCAGCAGACCCAGGTCGACCGCGTGATTCCGAAGTACCGCGAGTTCCTGCGGCGGTACCCGTCCGTCGCGGCCCTGGCCGCGGCCTCGGTCGGTGAGGTACGCGAGACCTGGTATCCGCTGGGCTACAACATCCGGCCGGTCAGGCTGCACGCGATCGCGCGCGACGTCGTTGCCCGATACCACGGGCGCATCCCAGACGACCGTCAGGTCCTGCTCAGCCTCAAAGGGATCGGGCCGTGCACAGCGGGCGCGGTGCTCTCGTTCGCGTACGGCCGGCGCGCGTCCATCCTCGACACCAACGTGCGCCGCGTGCTGCAGCGCGTCTTCTACGGCCCGACCAGGCAGCGCGACGGCCACCTGTGGAAAGCCGCTGAGGCGCTCCTGCCCCGGCGCACGGCCCCCGACTTCAACCAGGCTCTGATGGACCTCGGCGCGACGATCTGCGTGGCGCGAAGCCCACGGTGCCCCGTCTGCCCTGTCCGCGCCGTGTGTCGCTCCTACCCTGCGCTTGCGCGCCCGGCACGCGCCGGGGCCGTCCCATCCACGGCGGCGAACCGGCGAAGCGCGCGGCCGGACAGAGCGCCCTGAGAGGACAGGCCGGACACTGCGGCCGCCTCGCGGTGCAGATCTGCCGTCCGAAGTAGATCACCCGCAGCGAGAAGTCCGACCACCCCTCCGGCGGCAGCAGCGCCATCAGATCCCGCTCGATCTTCGTGGGATCGTCGTACGCCGTCAGGCCCCACCGCCGGCTGATCCGGCGGACGTGGGTGTCCACGACCATCCCCGGCCGGCCGAAGGCCCCGCCGATGATCACGTTGGCGGTCTTGCGTCCCACGCCGCGCAGCCGGAGCAGGTCTTCCATCGTCTGGGGCACGATACCGCCGAACTGCTCTTCCAACGCCCGCGCCATCTGCACGATCGACCGAGCCTTCTGCCGGTAGAACCCGGTGGACCGGATGAGCCCTTCGAGCTCGTTGGGATCGGCGCCCGCGAAGTCGGCTGCGGTCTTGTACCGGGCGAACAAGGCGGGCGTGACCTTGTTGACCTGCGCGTCGGTGCACTGCGCCGACAGGATCGTCGCCACCAGGAGCTGCAGCGGGTTGCGGTGTTTCAGCGGCAGTCGGGTGACGGGGTAGCGCTGTTCCAGGAATGTCGCGATCTTCCGCGCGCGCGCTCGAGTCCGGGCGAGGGACTCCCCGGTGGGGAACCTCGGCGGATCCAGACGAGACGGGCGGGCGGACGCGACGACGGGATTGGGCACTGCGCGGCGCCTTCGGCGCCCGACGGAATCTATCCTGCTCTGAGGTCTCCTTGCTCCCCTGGGTTTCCTCGGGGGTTCCTCGTACGCACCGGCGGCTCGAACCCCACGTGCTACAATATCGGCGAAATTCAACTCAAAGCCTCCGACCGAAGGAGCTTCCAGACCATGCATCAGGAGCGGCTCGCGCGCATACGCGCGCAGATGGTGACCGCGGGAGCGGGACTATTGAGCCTGCCGCCGGGCGACGATCTCCATTACCTGCTCAACTACAGCCCGCACGCCGACGAGCGGCCGTGCTACCTGTTCGTCACGGCGAGCGACGCGGTGTTCGTCGTGCCCGACCTCAACGCCGGGCAGGCCCGCGCGCACGTCGACCTGCCCCTGCTGACGTACTCCGACGCCGAGGGCCCGGGCGACGCGCTTCGGCAGGCCGCGGACCGGCTGGGCCGTGCGGAGCGCATCTGTGTGGGCGACACGATGCGCGCGGATTTCCTGCTCCTGCTCCAGGATCGCTGGCCGAAGAGCCAGTTCATCCCGGGTGCCCAGGTGATGGCGCCGGTCCGGATGATGAAGAGCGCCGAGGAGATCGACCTCATGCGGCGATCGGCGGCGACCGCCGACGTCGCCGTGGACGCGGCGTTCGCGGCTGCGCGGCCCGGCGTGACCGAGACGGCGGTGGCCCGCGTGATCGTGGACGCCTTCGCCCTGCAGGGGGTGTCCGCCGTCTGGGCGGCCACGGTCGCCGGCGGCCCGAACGCGGCGTATCCCCACCACTCCTCGGGGAGCCGGCCACTCGCCGCCGGCGAGCCGGTGCTGGTTGATCTGGCCGGCCAACTGGACGGCTACGGGTCCGACATCACCCGCATGGCCTTCCTGGGCGAGCCGTCGAGCCGCTACCGGGAAGTCCATGAAGTCGTCGAGCGGGCGGTCCGGGCCGGGATCGACGCGGTCAGGGTCGGCGCGCCGCTGGCGGCCGTGGACCGCGCGGCGCGGGGGATCATCGAGTCCGCGGGATACGGCCCGCGCTTCATCCACCGCACCGGTCACGGCATCGGCATTAGTGTGCATGAGCCCCCTTCGGTCACGCACCTCAATGAGATGCCGATGCAGGAGGGCATGGTCTTCAGCGTCGAGCCGGGGATCTATCTGGAGGGAGAGCTCGGCGTCCGGCTCGAGGAGATCGTGGTGGTCACCGTGGCCGGCGGGGAGCGGTTGAGCGCGCTGCCACGCGAGGTACGGGTACTCGAGGCGTGACCCGCGCCACCCGGGCTCATGGACAAAGCGGCCCACGTAGGCCTCGCCGAGCACGACGATCCGCCCCGTCAATCCGCGGCGTCGTCAGATCAGGGCTTCTCGGCGCGATGCAGGACCGCGATGCCGCCCGTCATGAGTCGGTACTCGACGTTCCCCAGCCCCACCTGCCGGATCAGGACGGCAAGCGCCTCGGGATCGGGCCACTGCCGGATTGAATCGTGGAGGTACCGGTACGCATCTGGCCGGCCCGACAGCCACCCGCCCACACGCGGGATGATCCGGCGCGAGTACGCATCGTAGATCCGCCGGAACCACCGCGATCGGGGCCGGCCGAACTCCAGGATCACCAGGCGCCCGCCCGGCCGCAGCACGCGCGCGAACTCGTGCAGCGCGCGTCTGGGATCGGCGACGTTACGCAGGCCAAAGGCGATCGTCACGGCGTCGAGCGCGGCGTCCCGCACCGGCAGGGCCTCGGCGTCGCCGCCGATCAGGCTGACCACGCCGGCCGCGCCCACGCCACGCCGCGCGGCGTCGGCGCGCCGACGCGCAACTTCCAGCATCCCCGGCGCGAAGTCCAGGCCGATCGCCCGTCCTGACGGCCCGACCACGCGCGCGAGGCCGACGACGAGATCGCCGGTCCCGCAGCAGACGTCGAGGGCCGCGCGGCCGGCCGCGAGGCTGGCCGCGCGCACCGCGCGGCGCTTCCAGGCGTGGTGGACGCCGCCAGACAGCAGGGTATTCAGCAGGTCGTAGCGCCCCGCGATCCCGTGGAACGCGTCGCGCACCCAGCGCCGTCGCTCCGCGGGCGGCGCGGACAGAACCTTGGGCTCCTCCCCCGTTTCCATCAGCCCTGCTGACCAATCCGCGCGGCGGCCTGGGCTCGCAGCTCTCGGCGCAGCAACTTGCCGCCGGGCGTGCGCGGGAGTTCCTCTACGGTCCAGATCCGGCGCGGCACCTTGTATCTCGCCAGGCGCTCCGCGCAGAACGCGCGGAGCGCCGCCTCGTCGACACGGGTACCAGACCGCGGCACGACCGCGGCGATCACCGCCTGCCCCCACTCGACGTCGGGCATGCTGATCACCCCGGCGTCGGCCACCGCCGGGTGCTGCAGCAGCACGGTCTCTACCTCAAGCGGGTAGACGTTCTCGCCGCCCGAGACGATGAGATCCTCGCGGCGGTCGAGCACATAGAGATAACCCTCATCGTCGAGGCGGCCGAGGTCGCCGGTGCGCAGCCAGCCGTCGCGCAGCGCGTTTGCGGTCTCCTCGGGACGGTCCGCGTACCCGATCATCACCATCGGCCCGCGGACGAGGATCTCACCCGCATCGACCCGCACCTCGATGGGCAGCAGGGGCCGGCCCGACGATCCCGGTCGCCGCGCGACCTCTTCAGGCGGCAGCGTCGTGACCTGCGAGGCCGCCTCGGTGAGGCCGTACGTCGGCGCCACAGGTACGCCCAGCGCCAGGCAGCGCTCGACCAGCGCCGCGGGCGCCGGCCCGCCGCCCAACAGCACGCAGCGCAGTGTCGGCGGGTACGGCCGGTCCGCACGCGCGTCGAGCATGCGCTGCAGCATCGTGCTGACGACTGAGACAATCGTCACGCCGCCATGGTCCATCGCGTGGTTCGCCGCGTCGGGGTCGAAGCGGTCGTGGATCACCGCCGGGATGCCGTAGATGACGCTGCGCCAGAGGATTGCCAGCCCGCCGACGTGATACAGCGGCAGCGGCGCCAGCCACACGTCGTCGGACCGCAGCCCGATGTTCAGCGCCGAGCCCACGGCGCTCCACCAGTGGTTCCCGAAGGAGAGCATCGCGCCCTTGGGCCGACCGGAGGTCGCGGACGTGTAGATGATGCCCTGGGGCGCGGAGAGGTCCAAGTGCTCGACAAGCGGCACATCTGCCTGGGCGGCGGCATCCAGCTCCTCCAGCGCAAGAACCCGGGTGCCTGCGGCACGCGCGGGCGAGGATACCGGGCCCGCGTGCATCTCGTCGCAGACGACGACGCGCGCACAACTGTCCGCCAGCTGCCAGGCAGCCTCGCCGGGTGCAAGCCGCGTGTTCAGCGGCACCGTGATCGCTCGAAGGCGCGCCAGCGCGTGGGTCAGCACCGCGAACCGCGCGCCGTTGCCAGGGGCGAGGGCCACACGCATGCCGGCGGCGATTCCCATTGCCGCCAGACGGCGTGCGGCCGACGACGCGGCCGTGTCGAGTTCGCCGAACGTGAGCCTGCCGCGCCCGGTGATCACCGCGGGACGGTCGGACGCCCCGGCGGCGCGCGACGCGAGCCAATCGGGGAGGGTCATGCAGGCCCCCCCAGCAACGCCAGCGCAAGCAGCGCGCCGTAGAGCAGCGCGAGCCGGGCGGTGCGCTTGAGGACCCACACCAGCGCCGCAGCATCGTCGCGCCGATAGACTGTGGCAGCCAGGATCACCACCAGCGGCGCCGACAGCCACGGCAGCCAGTACAGCGACCCGAGCAGCCCGGCAGCGCGCATTACCGGCGGCGCGGCCAGGGCTCCGGCCAGGCAGGCAGTGTAGAACATGCGGGTCGCCGGCGCACCCAGCCGTACAGCAAGCGTCCGCTTCCCCGCAGCGCGGTCGGTCTCGATATCGCGCAGGTTGTTGGCCACCAGCACAGCCACCGCCAGCAGGCCGACCGGCACCGAGGCCGCGACGGCCTGGGGCCGGATTAGGCCGGTCTGCACGAAGTCGCTGCCAGCCACGGCGACGACGCCGAAGAAGGCGAACACGAACAGCTCGCCGAGCCCCCGGTAGCCGAGCCGCAGCGGCGCCGCGGTGTAGGCGATGCCCGCGCCGATGGAGAGCAGCCCGAGGATCAGCAGCGGCCACCCCCGGAGCCAGACGAGGTACAGCCCGGCGGCCGCGGCGATCCCGAAGGCCGCGTACGCGCCTGCCAGTACGCGGCCCGGGGGCAGGAGGCCGCTCGCGGTCACGCGCTGGGGGCCGCAGCGCCGCGCGTCGTCCGCGCCGTGGAGGAAGTCCGCGGCATCGTTGTGATAGTTGGTCCCGATCTGGATGGCGACCGCGCCCACGAACGCGGCCAGCGCAGCGAGGGGCTGAAACATGCCGGAGCCCGCGGCGGCCGCGGTTCCGACCAGCACGGGGGCCACGCCTAGGGTCAGCGTCGGGACGCGCGCGGCCAGAAGCCACGCGCGCCACGAGCCACGCGCGACGGCCGCAGAGCCCGCGGCGCCACTACGGGTAGCGGGGGAACTTGCCGAAATCGGGCTTCCGCTTCTCCAGAAACGCATCGCGGCCTTCCTTCGCCTCGTCGCTCAGGTAGTAGAGCAGCGTCGCGTCGCCGCCCAGTTGCTGGAGGCCGGCCAGGCCGTCGGTGTCGGCGTTGAAGGCGGCCTTGAGCAGGCGGATCGCGAGCGGGCTCTTCGTCAGGATCTCGCGAGCCCACGCCACCGCCTCGTCCTCAAGGCGCTCCAGCGGGACCACGGCGTTGACCAGGCCCATCTCGAGCGCCTGCCGCGCGTCGTACTGCCGGCACAGGTACCAGATCTCGCGCGCCTTCTTGTGCCCGACGATCCGCGCCAGGTACGTCGAGCCATACCCCGCATCGAAGCTGCCGACCTTCGGCCCGGTCTGTCCGAAGATGGCGTTCTCGGCGGCAATGGTCAGGTCGCAGACTGTGGCGAGCACGTTGCCGCCGCCGATCGCGTATCCCGCGACCACCGCGATGACCGGCTTGGGGATGACGCGGATCAGCCGCTGAAGGTCGAGCACATTCAGCCGCGGGATGCGATCCCCGCCGACGTACCCGCCGGTCCCACGCACCCGCTGATCGCCGCCGGAGCAGAACGCCTCGGTCCCGGCGCCGGTGAACAGGATCACGCCGACGCCGGCGTCGTCGCGCGCCCGCGCGAACGCGTCGATCAGCTCCATGACCGTCTCAGGCCGGAAGGCGTTGCGCACCTCGGGCCGGTTGATCGTGATCCGGGCGATCTCCCGGGCATCCCCTTTGCCGTGCTCGTAGAGGATGTCGGTGTAGTCGTGGACCGTCTTCCATGCGACAGGCATCGGATCGTCACCTCGATCGGGCGTTCACGGGTTGACCGCGGCCAGGAACTCCAGGACCACCTCCTGGAACACCTCGGGCTGCTCGAGATGCACGGTGTGTCCCGCCCCGGCCACGATCTCGAGCCGCGCACCCGGGATCCGCTGGCTCATCTCGCGGCCCAGCGCGCAGTACTGCTCGTCGAGCGCGCCGGCGATGACCAGCGTCGGAGTGCGGATCTCGTCCAGGAAGTCATGCATCGGCATCATGGCGCCCTGCCCAAAGCCCCGCAGGCTGTTGGCCAGCCCCGTGGGGGTGTTCTGCAGACGCTGCCATCGCAGCGCGGTGCGCGCAGGGTCGGGAAGAACCACCTGGTGCCGGAACAGGGGGAGGCGTTCCCAGCGGTCCACGAAGGCCTCGACGCCCTCACGCTCGATCAGCTCCGCCAGCGCCGCGTCCTGCGCGGCGCGCGCCATCCGCGCCTCATGCTCGCGAAGCCCGGGCGAGGCGCTCTCCAGGACGAGGGCCCAGAGCCGGTCCGGGGCCGCGATCGCCAGCGCCAGCGCCGCCCGGCCGCCCATCGAGTAGCCGAGCACCGCCGCGCGGTGCACCCGCAGCCTATCGAGCACGGCGAGGATGTCCTCGACGCAGTGCGCGAGCGCATAGCGCCTCGGATCGGTCGGCGCGTCGGACTTGCCGTGGCCCAGCAGGTCAACTGTCACGACCAGGTACCGGCGCGCAAACACGTCGACGTGTGGGGTCCATGACGCCGCGCTGCCGGTGAACCCGTGCAGCAGCACGAGCGCCCGGCCGTCGCCGTCGGTCTCAACGTTGATCTCCGCGTCATCGTTCACGACCCGCGGCATCAACCGACCCGTCCCGTCGACGCCTGGGGAGCTTCGACCCGTAGCGCCTGCTCCACCGCAGACCACATCTGACGGTGGAGCGCAACGTTCCGATCCCGCGTGGTGCGCATCTCGATGATCGAGAGGTGGTCTACGTCCAGCGCCCGGCCCACGCCTTCCCGAAATGCCGCCCAGTCGGTGGCCCTGGCGAACTCCGCGCCGTAGAGCGCCGCGGCGTGCCGAAAGTCCAGGCCGTGCGGGGTGCCGAACAGCATCTCGAAGTGCTCGGGGTAGGCCGCCTGTGGCAGAAATGAGAAGATCCCGCCGCCGTCGTTGTGCAGCACCACGATGGTCGCCCGCAGGCCGTGCAGCTTCGCGGCCAGCAGCCCGTTCATGTCGTGGTAGAACGCAAGGTCCCCGACCACGAGCACGACGGGCGCAACACCGGCCGCCGCCACCCCAAGCGCGCTCGAGATCAACCCGTCGATGCCGCTCGCGCCGCGATTCCCCAGAATCCGGATCGACCGCGCCGATCCGGGGAAGAACGAGTCCACGTCGCGCACCGGCATGCTGTTGCCCACATAGAGGACGGCACCATCGGGTAGCAGCTCTGCGAGCTCAGAGAAGACCCGGCCCTCGAACGGCTCGACAGTGGCCTGGAGGCCCTCGTGCAGGGCGCGGCGCGCGCGGGCTCCCAGGCGTTGCCATGTCGTCAGCCACTCCTCGTCTGGCGTCGCGCCCATCGGGCGCTCCTGCGCACACGCGGCGTGCACCCGGTCGCACAGAGCGGCAGGATCGGCCCAGACAACCTCTTCGGCGAGCAGGGTGGGATCGTTCCAGCCGCCGCCGGCGTCGACGACGACGTGCCGCGCCCGGCGGTGCGATTCGAGATACCCCACGAGCGGCTTCGAAGCCGGCACCCCGCCGAAGCGCAGGACGACCTCGGGCGCGAGGCGTGAGGCCAGGTCGCCGACGCGCAGCATCGCGTCGTAGGCGTCGATGACCGGCCCGCGGTCGTGCGGCCCGCAGCGAACCTGCGAGAGCGGATCCGCGAGCACCGGGTAGCCCAGCGCACCGGCCAGGCGTGTCACGGTCGGCGGCAACGCGGGGTCGTCGAGCGGGCCGCAGATGATCACCCCTCGCGGGGACCGGCGCAGGTCGGCCGCAAGGCGCGCCACCAGATCGGGATCGGGGATGCGGCGCGCGCGCATCGTCGCGGCATACGGCCGCCCGCCGCCGCGCCCGCCGAAGGCGGCGGCGGAACGCTCATCCGCCGGCGGTACCTGCTCGACCGCGGACACCGGTATGAGCGGCTCGCGCAGCGGGAAGTTCAGGTGCACGGGTCCGGCAGGCTCGTCGGAGGCCATCGCCACCGCCTGCCCCGCGATCGTGCGAATGTAGCGCAGCGCGGTCTCCGACGCCTCGGGAATCGCCGCATCCAGGAACCATTTGGCATGGGGGCCGTAGAGCCGGATCTGGTCGATGGTCTGGGGAGCCCCGCGTTCGCGCAGTTCGTGCGGCCGATCGGCCGTGAGCACGACCAGGGGGACCCGTCCGTAGCGCGCCTCAACCACCGCCGGAAGGAAGTTGGCCGCCGCCGTACCGGAGGTCGACAGCAGAGCTGCCGGTGTGCGCATCCCGCGGGCCAAGCCGAGCGCGAAGAACGCCGCGGACCGCTCGTCGATCAGCGTCCACACCTTCATCCCCGGATGCCGCGCGGCGCTCAGGGCCAGCGGGGTGGAGCGGGACCCGGGGCACAGACACAGAGCCCTCACCCCGGCGCGCGCCAGCTCATCGATAAACGCGCCGACGTAGGCATACGCGGCATTCTCGGGGGTCATCGGCATCGGCCCGGTCTCACGTCTCGCCGTTGGCGCCCAGCGCCGAGAGCATCGGCCGGAGCTTGAGGCGCGACTCTTCGTACTCGGCTTCGGGATCCGAATCTGCGACGATGCCGCAGCCGGCGAACAGGACGGCTTCATCCCCCGACAGCAACGCCGAGCGGATGGCGACCGCGAACTCACCGTCACCCCTGTGGTCCATCCAACCGATCGGCCCGGCGTACCATCCCCGGTCGAGATCCTCGTGGCGGCGCAGCCAGTCCAGCGCGTCCTCGCGCGGCACGCCACCCACGGCGGGCGTGGGGTGAAGCCTATCCACGAGATCAAGCAGGGTGGAACCCTTGTGCAGGCGTGCCGCAATCGGCGTGTGGAGGTGTTGGACATTCGAGACCTTGAGCAGCGTCGGCGCAGACGGGATTGAAAGGTCTGTGCACACCCCGTCGAGCGACGCGCGCACCACGTCCACGACGACCGCATGCTCGATCCGGTCCTTCGCGCTCGCCAGGAGCGCCTCGCCGAGCCGGCGGTCCTCTTCTTCCGATGTCCCCCGCGGCGCCGAGCCCGCCAGCGCCATCGCGGTAACGGTGTCTCCGCGCACGCGCGCCAGCCGCTCGGGGGTGGCGCCGACGAAGCAGCGCCCGCCGCGGGCCACGCCGAACAGCGCACACGTCGGGTATCCGGCCCGCAGCCGTGCCAGAGTCTGGGCCGGGTCAAATCCGACCCCGCGCACCGACAGCGCCCGCGCGACGACGACCTTGGCGAATTCGCCGCGGCGCACGGCCTGCGCCGTCCGGGCCACGAGCGCCTTCCACCGGCCGGCAGGGTTGAGCTCCTCGGACACCCGCCCCGCACGGTCGACCGCGATCTCTGCGCGAGATCCCAAGGAAGGCCATCCCGATCCCGTGTATCCATCGCCGCTGCGCACAGCCGCCCCAAGGAGCCCAAGCGTGGCGGCCACTTCGTCCTCGACGCGTCGGGCATCATCGTCCTGATGCGCCGCGACGCACAGCGTTGCCGTCGCACCCGCGTCGCGGACCGAGATCAGTATCCTGGGCAGCACCAGCGACGCGGCCCCAAACCCCTGCCATCGAACATCCTGCGGCCCTTCGGCTGCGAACGCGAACCCGCCCATCAGCACAGGACCGTTCTCGCCCTCTGTGACCACGCTTCGGGCCAGCGCGCGCCACGCATCACGCGCCTCGGTGAACCTGGAGGGTCCCGCCCCAGTGGACTCCCACGCTCGGCCGACGCCTACCAGGGCCTCGCCGTCGTGCGGGCGCATCCAGAGCATGGGATCATGCCCCGCCGACGCCGCCCACCCGAAGACGCGCACCGGATCGAGGGACCCGACGGCCACGGTGGTCCACGCGATGACGGGATGCCCCTGCGAGGCGGCCCGGCGCGCCGCCGTTCGCGCCCGTGTGAGCAGCACTCCGGCCGCGGGGTCGCCGCCTGCGCCGAGCTCGATGACGCGCGGAGCCCTCGCGTCGGACGGTGCAGCGTCCGTCCCCTTCACTCCGGCACCTTCGCGCCGACGCTCCGCAACAGCAGCAGGCGCAGCGCGGGCAGCGTGGCCTTCAGATCGCCGCCCCGCGCGAGCTGCTGCGTGACGGTCTCGTTGATGGCGCCGATCCATGCCGCCGCCGCTGCCCCCGTATCCTGGCATGGGATCGCGCCGTCGGCCATGGCCCGATCGAGATGCCGCTGGATCAGCGTCGCAAATCGCCGATGAATCGCCAGGCGGCTCTGCTCGAACTCGGGGCCGAGCGCCGCGGCTTCGATGAGGAGGATGCGCGCCAGATCGCGGCGCTCGGCCGCCACCTCCAGCACCATCCGCAGCGCGGCCTCGACTTTGGCCAGCGCGCCGTGCTCGCGATCGATGGCGACCTCCACGCCTGCCTCGACCATCGTGACGAGTTGATCGAGCAGGCTCACGAAGATCCCCTGCTTGCTCGCGAAGTAGTGATAGAAGGCGCCCTTCGAGGCCCTCGATGCCGCGACGATGTCGTCGACGGTCGTCCCATGGTAGCCACGCTGGCTGAAGACGTCCATGGCCGCCTGGATCAGACGGTCACGGGTCGGGGTGTCGAGGGTGGCTCTTCTGGCCATAGCCGCGAACGCACTCTGCCGGCACTCCTGCAAGCTTCAGACCGACGTGTCGGTCTAAAGAAAGACTACCGGGCGCTGCGTGCGGTGTCAATCAAGCAAGGAAGCCGGCAGCCTCTGGGGGCGCTGCCGGCGGCATGACAGAGGCTTCAGGTGTCCCGGCATCAAAGCAATCCCGCAGGCCCGATCTCTTTCGGCAGACTTCTCACCGACGGAGGACACCACGTGCCCGAGAATGCCGACCGCGAACGGAGCATCGCCGCGTACGCCGGCGAAGTGCGCGCGTTTCACACCTTCTTCGGTGCCATCCTCGTCCTGCTGGCCGTCCTGCACCTCTTCGTCCTCACGCCATATGTCCAGCTCCACGCGGCGGCCCCGGCCCTCGACGCCGCACTCGCGGCGGCGATGCGCGAGACCACGGCGGCGATTGAAGGGGAGAAAGCGATCGAGGCCGCGACGGTCGGGCTCATGCGCTACCGCAGGGCCCTGGAATCCGCGCCACTCGAGCTGCGCCGGGCGATCACCGCATTGGTCGACCTGGGTCGGGACGCGGCTGGACCCGGCGAGGATCCGTACACGGCCAGCATTCGGGTCTCCCTGCGGGCCGCCGCGGAAGGCTCGGCCGCAGCCCCGGCTGACACCGTGCAGGTCAGCGAGGCGATCCGGAGGGAGATCGGCCGTCAGGTCGAGGCGCTGAGCCTGGCCTTCGATGCCATGCTCGAGCCGCTGCGGGTGCCCCGGAGTCCTCCCCGTGAGGTCATGGAGGTCATGAGGACCGCTGAGGAGGGATTGGGGCGCCACACGCTCGTCCTCAACGAGGTACTGCGCGAGGCGTTCGACACGGATGCGGGTTTCTACGAGCGGCTGGACGGCGACACGTTCGCGCCAGCCTCGCCTCGGGCGGGAGAGTGGGCAAGGGGTATGGCTGAGGCGCTCCGCCTTACCGAGGCGCGCCTGGCGACCGCATTGTCGGCGTTGAAAGGCCGGGAGGGCGCGGCGCAGGCCCGCGCGGAGGCGCTGGCCGGGCGCCACCGGGAGCTGCGCGATCGGCTTGGCACATTTGCCGAGCGCCTGTCATGGCTTCCGCTGGGTCTCGACGGATGGATCCGGGTGTACCCCATAGTGGCCGGCGCCCTGGCGGTGACCGCGCTGTTCCGCCTGCGCAGGATTCAGGTGCTGCGCCGGGCGCTCGCGGGGGTCGATCTCGACGTGATGGCGCCGTCGTGGATCCTGGGCGCGGCCTCCGCACCGGGGCGCGGGTGGGCGATGATCCTGATTGCGCTCCCGGTGCTCGCCTCGGTCCACGCCGCCGCCGCGGCGCTCCAGATGCCCAGATTGTTCGAGGGCGTACTCGGAGAGCCGAGCCCGCCGACGATGGCCGGATACGCGGCGGCGTACGCGCTGCTCGGAGTTATCGGGCTCTGGCAATTGATCCTTGTGGGCGTCGGGATCTTTGCCAGACCGGCGCGGCGGGTCAATGCGGGCCCACCCCCACACTCATCCGCGCGCCAGAAGAGGTCGTGACTGCACCCACGCTTGCCTGTTCAGCCGTGGTGCTCTTGCAGCAGTTCCACCATGGTCCGGTGCAGAGGCCCGTTGGAGGCCAGCAGCCGATCGTAAGCCGCCCGCAGGGGTCGTCCCGTCCAATCCGTCACACGCCCGCCGGCCTCCTCGACCAGGAGGATACCGGCTGCCACATCCCAAGGGTGTAGCCCGGCTTCCCAGAAGACGTCGAGCCGTCCGGCCGCGACGTAGGCCAGATGGATCGCGGCCGCGCCCATGACCCGCACCTCCATCGCGCGCATCATCACCGGCGCGACCGTGGGCACGTGCGGGTCGCGCGCCGGCGCGCTAGGCACGCCCGTTGCGACGATGGCATTGCGGATCTCAGCCGTCTGTGACGGGCCGAGCCTGACCAACGCGCCGTCCTTCCGGATCTGATACGCCCCGCGACCGCGCTCGGCGACGAAACACTCGCCGATCGGCGGCACGGCCACGACCCCACACTGCGTCACCCCGCCCTCCGCGAAGGCAATCGAGATGGCGAACCAGGGGATGCCGCGCGCGAAGTTGGCGGTGCCGTCCACCGGATCGACGATCCAGCGGGGTCGGCCGCCGTCCGCGTGGATGCCTGCGGAGCCGGCGGCGCCGCCCCCTTCCTCGCCCAGGATGTCGTGCCCGGGATACCGCGCGCGGATGCGGCCAACGATCAGACGCTCCGCCTCGTGGTCGGCCCGTGTGACGAGATCGGTCGGGGTCTTGTACTGCACGTCCTTGTCGGCCGCAGAGGCCGGCAGGATCTGCATGACCAGATCGCCGCTCTCGCGAGCGAGGTCGAGCGCGAAGCGTGTCGTGTCTGAGAGTGTCCTGGACAGCATCATGCGCCGTCTACACCAGGAAGGGCACCCGCGCGAAATCTGCGCCGAGGATCTTCGCCGGCTCGGCGCCCAGCCACCCGTCGAGCACCGTCGCGTACACCGATCGGAAGTCAACGTGGTGCTTGAGATCGTTGCTCTGGAGGTCGGTCAGGCTCGGCTGCTGACCGTGGAGTCCCGGTCGAATCCGCTTGCCGAAGACGAGGACCGGCGCGGCGGTGCCGTGGTCGGTGCCGTTGCTACCGTTCTCGGCCACGCGCCGGCCGAACTCGGAGAACGCGATCACGAGCACGCGCTCGGCGTTTCCCTGCGCCTCGAGGTCGCGGTAGAACGCCTCGACCCCGGTCGAGAGCTGCTCCAGCAATGCGTCGTGCACGCCCTGCTGCCCGGCGTGCGTGTCGAAGCCGGTCATGTGGGCATAGTAGACCTTCGTCGGCAGCCTCCCGGCGATCATCTGCGCGATGAGGCGCATGCTGAACGCGAAGCGGTTGTTGGGATAGTCGATCCCGCCCCGGTAGGCGCGCATCGCCTCACGCACGCGATCGGACGACAGCACAGCATTCATGGCGGTGTGCCGGAGGAAGTCGATCGTGCCGGGCTCGTTGGGCGCGGGCGCGTTGAGCATCCTGAAGATCTCCAGCTCCTCGCGCGCGCCGATGCCGTCCACGCTCGGCATCCATTGAAAGGCATCGGGGTTGTCGAGCGTGACGCCCTGGCCGCCCTCCGAGCGCATCGCGAGCGGCATCGTCGGACCGACGTTGAAGCCCACCGTGGGCTGCTCACAGCCCGGGCACTTGCTGTCAAAGTACCGACCGATCCATCCGACGCGCAGGCTGCGGCCCTCGGGATCCGCAGTGTGCCAGATCTCCATGGACTTGAAGTGCGAGCGGTTGGGGTTCGGATAGCCGACGCCCTGGATCACCGCCATGTTGCCGCGGTCCAGCATCTCCTTCAGTTTGGCCATACGGGGATGGAAGCCGAGGTCACCGGTAATCCGGATCACCTCGTTGCGCGAGACCGCGAGACGCGGCCGGGCCCGGTAGTAGGCGTCGTCGGTGAACGGCACCAAGGTGTTGAGCCCGTCGTTACCGCCACCCATCTGCACGACAACGAGCACGTGATCATCGGGCACACCGGGCCGGTTGCTCACCTGCGCGACGTCGAACGGGTTACCCATGGCCAACGCCGTGCGCGTGAGAAAGCTCGGCGCGGTCGCGCCCATCGCGACGATCGTGAGGCCCTTTTGCAGAAATTCGCGACGCGTCATCCCCTGGTTCATCTGACCGCCCCTCTGATCGGCTGTCTCTACGCCAGTTGATACTCGGGACTGCACATGAGCAGGTGCAGCACGCTTCGGAACTTCGCCTCGCCTTCGGCGCTCGCGGCCGAAAACCCCGCCCGGGGCCCAGGAGCGCCGAGCGCCTTGAGCAGTGGTGCCTTCTTGGCGTCGCCCATGGCACCGTTGACCAGCAGGGCCGTGAGCCGATCCACCGCATCACCGGCGGTCTGCGAGACCGTCGCGGCCTTCAATGCCTCTGGGGGCAGCGCAGGCCGCGTGGCGGGCCGGCGGGCAACGCCGAACATGCCCCCGGTCAGGATCAGGCTCGAGAAGTTGTAGCGTGCAAGGATCGTGGCCGTCGTGATCCAGGATTCGCCCCGGGGCCAGCCGCCCACGTTCGGTGGATTGAACAGTGCCTGGCCCATGAGGTCCATCGCGCGGACAAGTTGGGCAATTGGGATCGCGTCCACGCCGAGCAGCCGAACCGTGCCTACGACGAGCTGAGCTGGCGACTTCACCTGAGTCCGGATCGCCTTCGGCGAATAGAATGCCCGCGACGTGAGGATGGCGCGCACCACCGGCGCGACTTCGAAGGCGCTCTGGCGGAAGACCGTAGCCAGCCCGTCGACGACGTCGTCCTCGGGCCGCAGGTAGCCGAAGTATTCGAAGAGGCGTCGCGGCAGGTAGCGTGCGGTGGCTGGCTGCTCGAAGACGACATCGACGATGTCACCGCCATCGAGGTTGCCGGTCCGGCCCATGAAGGTCTTTGGGCCATCGTCGTGCTGCCGCGCGTCGAAGAAGAACTGGTAGTCGCGCCGCGTCCATCCGGTGAACGCCCGTGCCGCTTCCTTAATGTCCTCCTCGGTGTAGTTGCCCACGCCCATGGTGAAGAGCTCCAGGAGCTCTCGGGCGAAGTTCTCGTTGGGCCGGCCCTTCCGGTTGCTCTCGTTGTCGAGGTACTCGAGCATCGCCGGGTCGCGGGCGACCGCCAGGATCAGCGCTTTGAAGTTGCCGAGCGCGTGGCGCCGGAACAGTTCGTTCTGGTTGTAGAGGTTCTCCACAAACCGGACCTCGGGCCGGCCAGACACCAGCAGACCATGCCAGAACAGCACCATCCTCTCCTGCAAGGGGCGGCGCGTCTGGATCATGCGGCTCACCCACCACTCGCGCAGCTCCTGCAGCTTCTCGTTGTCCGCCCGCTGCGCGATCGCCCGCGCCTCGAACCGCTGCCGGTTCGAAGCGTTGGTGCGGTAGAGCCCGGCGACCGTCTCCCAGAGGCTGCGCAGACTTGTGAAGTCGGGAGGTGCGAAGGACTCGGGCACGCGGCCGAACGCCATGAGGTCGTCTACGGCCGCCTCCGGCCCAAGCCGCAGGACGTGGTCGATCTCCTCGGGCCGGCCTCCGAATCCCGCACGGTTGAGCAGATGGGCGGCCTTGGTTCTATCCCAGGGATCCGAAGAAGTCGGTGTGTACCTCGGAAGGATCTGCTGCATGGCGCCTCACGCTCCGGCGTGGTCGGTCTTATAATACGGTTCCCCCACCACCTACCCGATAGACGAACGCGAGCATGACGTGGTTGGGCACCCGGCGGCTGAGCCAGCGCCGGCTAGGCCACCGTCGGTCCGGTTGGCAACGGCGCGGACGGCGCCACCGGTGTCGCCCGCCGGCCCCATAGGGCGAGGGCGACCGCGCCGAACCCTACCGCGACCACCAGCAGGCGCAGGAGCCATCCCACGTACGGCAGGTTGGTCGCGATCGCGATGATGCCCACGCCGATGGCCGCCTCGGCATAGCGTGACTGCAGCCTGGGCGCGACCGCCTGCCCGAGCGCGAGCGCCGCGGCCGCATGGCTGATGAACAGCGCGAGAATGTGCGCGAGCAGCACCAGCAGGCTCGCCGGGATCCCCACCAATGTGACCATCAGCGCGACGATCCCGAGGGGCACCACGATGAGCAGGAGTACGCCCCACCCGAGCGACGCCCACGGCCGGCCGCGCAGCGCATCCGCTGTCGTTTGGAGCGCCCCCGGGACGACGGCCACCAGGACCAGGGCGATGATCAGCATCCAGAAGAAGTCGGCGATGCCGAAGACGATGCGCAGCCCTCTGGCGGCCTGCCGGGATGGCATCGGCCGCGCCGGATAGGCGTCCCGGATCGTCTGGCCCATCACCCGCGCCCCCGGCGCGATCTCAATGGGCCGCTCGCTGCTGTACCTGAGGTCGCCGCGGATCTCGGCCGAAGGCAACAGGGCAATCTCGCTTGCTCTGATCACCGCGTTGCCGCCCACGGTCCCGCTGATCTCGACCCGCGCGCCCGCGATCCGGACATTCCGGCCGATGGTCCCGTTGACCGAGACGGCGCCGCCCGCAAGCGCCGCGTCCCGGGCGATGCGGCCCGAGGGCGCCACGGTCACCGTGCCGCCGGCCGCCACCACGTCCCCGCCGACCGCGCCCCGGATGACCACGGTGCCGCCTGCCGCGCGCACGGCGGCGCCGATTGGTCCGGTGATATCCACCGACGCCGCGGCGGCCAGCACGCCGCCGTCTACCGGGCCGCGGACGTCCACGGTGCTGCCGAGTGCGACCAGGTCGCCGCGCACGCGACCGTCTACCGCGACCAGGATCCCGGCCATGTACAGGTCATCGTCGATGATCTCGTTCGAGGCCACGCGGCCCGTCGGGCCTGCGCGCATCTCGATCGCGGCCGCCGGTAGGGCGACGGCCACCACAACGACAACCAGAACGAGAGACAGGATGAGTCCCCGCGACATTCGCAGCACCTCCCGGACGGTCTTCACCACGACGATAGCAGGCCTGGGGTCCGGTGACATCCGGGCGGGGCCCGGAGGAGTCCTGAGTGCGCGGCCGAACCCTCCTGGAGAACCGTGCACGGGACACCGCGATGGCGATCCCCTTAGACGTGTCTTCCGACCGCTCCGCCGGCAGCGTGATCAGAGCCGCGATGGGCTCCGATATTGCGGAGATCGTCGCCATCTGGGGAGAGCTGGCCTTCCATCACGCGCAGCTCGACGAGGCCTTCGCGCCTTCCGTGCGCTGGCAGGAGGAATACCGGCAGTTCATCCGCACGCTGATCGGCCGCGACGACGCGCTGGCCGTCGTCGCAGTAGAGGCCGGCAAGGTCGTGGGCTACGGTGTGGGCCGCATCTCGACCTTACCGGCCTTCTTCGAACGCCGGCGCAGGGGATATGTCCACGACGTGGTCATGCGGGAGGCCTACCGGCGCCGGGGGATCGGCAGGCGGCTGGTCGGGGCGCTCCTGGACTGGATGCGCGACGCCGGGGTGTCGCTGGTCGAGCTGACGGTCGCCGTCCGCAACGAGGAGGCCGTGGCGTTCTGGAAGCAGTTGGGCTTTGCCACGTACATGCACCATATGAAGCTCACCCTGCGCCCATGAACGCGGACGGATACGCATGAGCGTGATGCCGGCCGGCCCGCTACGAACCCGGCTCCTGCTGCTGTGCCGGGGCGCGCTCGACTGGACCCGCGGCACCAGCGGCGACCCACCGCTGACATCGGAAGGCGTGCGCGACGCCGAGGTGGCCGCCGCAGCGCTCCCGCATTTCGACGTGATCGTCTCCAGCCCGCAGCGGGCAGGCCAGGAGACGGTCGAAGCGGTGCTTGCTCAGCGGCCGGTCGCGGTGGTCTGGCGGGACGCGCTGGACGAGATCAGGAGCGCGGCGTTCCCTGAGAACGCCGACGCGTACAGCGCCTGGCTGGACAGGCTGTTCGAGACGTACGCCCTCTCGGACCAGGGCGAATCGCTCGCCGACGGCGTCCAGCGCCTCACCGCGGCCCTGCGGGCGATCGCCGACCAGCACTACGGTCGGTCCGCGCTGATTATCAGCCATCCGGTCATCCTGCTGGCCTTTCGAGGGCACCTGATGCAGACCGCAGTCCAGCGCGACCAGGTGGATGCGCTGCCGCCGCTGGCGCTTTCAATCATCGACTACCTGGAGGGCCGGTTCTACCTGGTCCAGGACTTCCCCACGCGGTACCTGCCGTAGGCGAGACCCCATTCAGGAGCGACCGGGGACCCCCGCGATCGACGAGCAGACGCATGAATCCCAACGGCTGGCCGGAACTGATTGACGTCATAGACGCCCGGCGCGCCATCGCGCCGCACCTGAGGCCGACCCCGGTCGTCACCTCGCCGGGGCTCGACCGCCTCCTCGGGTGCCGCGCGTACGTGAAGTGCGAGAACGCCAACCCCACCCGCGCGTTCAAGGTTCGAGGCGGGATCAACCTGGTCTCCCGCCTCTCAGACGAGGAGCGGCGGCGGGGTGTGATCTCGGCGTCCACCGGCAACCACGGCCAGTCCATCGCCTACGCATCGCGGGTGTTTGGCGTGCGTGCCGTCATCGGGGTGCCGGTCGGCGCCAATCCGGTGAAGCTGCAAGCGATGCGGGATTTCGGCGCGGAGATCGTCGAGGTGGGCGCCGACTTCGACGAGGCGCGCGAGTGGGTCGAGCGCACCGCGGCGGCCGAAGGCTACCGGTACGTCCACTCGGGCAACGAGCCCTATCTGATCGCCGGGGTCGGCACCGCCAGCCTGGAGCTCATCGAGGAGGTCCCGGACCTCGACGACGTGATCGTGCCGGTGGGCGGCGGGTCCGGAGCGTGTGGCCACCTCATCGCCGCGAAGACGATCAACCCGCGGCTGCGGGTCATCGGCGTGCAGGCCGAGGGCGCGCCAGCGGTCGCCCGATCGTGGCGGGAGCGCCAGACCGTGACCGCGGACGCGATTCGGACGCGGGCCGAGGGGCTGGCCACGCGGGCCCCATTCTCCCTGACGCTGGCCATGATGTGGGCCGGTCTCGACGACATGATCCTGGTCAGCGACGAGGAAATGGCAGACGGCGTGAGAATTCTCCTCGATGCGACCCGGCAGGTGGCCGAACTCGCCGGCGCGGCCCCCGTCGCCGCGGCGCTCCGCCTGCGGGACCGCATCGCCAATCGCAACATCGGACTCATCCTCAGTGGAGGGAATATCTCGATGGACGGGCTGCGCGCAATCCTCTCGGACGAGGGGAGCGCCATGCCTGATCCTGCGCGCGAAGGGAGCGGTGATAGGTGACCAGGAGAGAGCGGGTGTATGCGGCCATCGACGGCAAGCCGGTGGACCGCCCGCCGGCGGCGCTGTGGCGGCATTTCCCGCAGGACGACCAGCGGGCCGAGTCGCTGGCCCAGGCCCATGTTGCGTTCTTCAAGCAGTTCGACTGGGACTTCCTCAAGGTGACGTCGGCCAGCGGATTCTACGGCGACGACTGGGGCTTGAAGTCGACGTACAAGCCCAATCGCGAAGGGGTTAGGCACTACACCGACCGGCCGGTGCGGAAGGAGACCGACTGGCCCCGACTCAAGCGGATCGACGTCACGACCGGCGCGCACGGCAGAGAGTTGAAAGCCCTGCGCCTGATCCGCAAGGCCCTGCCCGATGAGATCATCCTGGCCACGGTCTTCAGCCCCCTGTCGATCGCCCGCACCCTGGCCGGCGAGACGGCGCTGCTGCGCTACCTGCGCGACTCGGTCGATGAGATGCACGAGGGGCTCGACATCATCACCGAAGCCACGGCGAAGTTCGCCGAGGAGTGTCTCGCCGCGGGCGCCGACGGACTCTTCTTCGCCACGCAGTGCGCCTCGAGCGCGTACATGACCATCGAGGAGTACGAGGAGTTTGCACGCCCCTACGACCTGCGGGTGCTTGACGCGGCGCGGCACGCGGAGATCATCCTCCTTCACATCCACGGTGAGCGCATCATGTTCGAGCAGCTCACCGACTACCCGGTGCAGATCATCAACTGGCACGACCGCCGCACCGACCCCAGCCTCAAGGAAGCCCGGGAGCAGTTCTCCGGCACGCTGGCCGGCGGCATCGACGCCATGGATACGATCGGGAAGGGCACCCCGGAGCAGGTGATCGCCGAGGTCAAGGACGCCATCACGCAGACCGGCGGTACGAAGTTCGTGGCGACCGCCGGCTGCGTCATCCCCATCGACGCCCCCGAGGCGAACGTCAAGGCGGTCCGGCAGGCGGTGGAGAGCTAGAGCCGCCCGGGCAGGGATTCGCATTGCGGTGTGAGAAGTGCCTTGGTCACAGTCACAGCCATTCGGCTCATGGCGTCCCGCACAGCAGCGGGAAGGCACAAGTCACACAGGGGGGATACAGGTGAGACGACAGGGACCACTCCTCGTGATCGCTGCGGCGATCATCGCCTTCATGCTCGCCGCGACCTTCGTCCCCGCGACCGCCGGCCCGGCGGTTAGGCTCTCCATCGCGACAGGCGGCACCGGCGGCGTCTACTTCCCGCTGGGCGGCGGCCTGGCGTCGCTCATCTCGAAGACCATCCCTGGGGTGAGCGCCACGGCCGAGGTTACGCCCGCCTCGGTGGACAACATGCGGCTCATATCGGCCAAGCGGGCGGATCTGGCATTGACGCTGGCCGACACGGCGTTTGACGCCTTCAAAGGCCAGGAAGCGTTCCGGGGTGCGCCGATCCCGATCCGCACGCTGGCGCCCCTCTACAACAACTTCAACCACCTGGTGACCGTGGACGGCACCGGCATCACCACCATCGCCGACCTGAAGGGCAAGCGCGTGTCGGTGGGAGCCCCCGGCAGCGGGACCGAGATCACCGCCCTGCGCATCCTCGAGGCCGCCGGCATCGATCCCGCCCGCGATATCCGCCGCGAGCGGCTGGGCGTGGCGCCCTCGGTCGATGCCCTCAAGGACAAGAAGATCGACGCTTTCTTCTGGAGCGGCGGCCTGCCCACGGCCGGGGTGCTCGACCTGGCCGCGACCCCGGGAGTGCGCATCCAGCTGGTGCCGCTCGACGTCCTGGTACCCGCGCTGCAGGCCAAGTATGGCAACCTCTACTTCCGCTCCGTGATTCAGAAGGAGTTCTATCCGGGCATGCCCGCGGACGCGCCGACGATCGGCGTCGCCAATCTGCTAGTCGTCCACCAGGATTTCAACGCGGAGATGGCCTACCAGATCACGAAGCTGCTCTTCGAGAAGCGCGCGGATCTGGCCCAGGTCCACAAGGAAGCGGCCAACATCACGCTGATCGGCCTGGCGGGTCGCTCCCCGGTCCCGTTCCATCCCGGCGCGATCCGCTATTACAGGGAGCGTGGGGTCGAGGGCTTCTAGCCGCCTCCTCCTGATCGCGGCCGCGGTCGCAGTGGCGGCCGCGGCCGCCGCATTGCTCATCCCGGTACCGGTGCTGCGCGTGACCAACGCCGCCACCGGCGACCTGCTGTGGCAGGTGCCGGTCGCCAACGGCGGCGAAGTCCGCCTCGACTACATCAACTCCCTGTTCGATGCGCCGACCACCGAGCACTTCGTCGTCACCGGCGGCCTGCTGCGGCTCACCGAGATCAGCAGCACGAGCCAGGCCGTGCTCGAGTACCTGGTCCTGGAGCCGCCCTACGAGGAACGGGACGGGCGGTTCGTCTCGAGGCGTCAGGGACCGATGTTCGAGGACCTGACGATCCGGATCGGCCAGACCGGCCAGCAGCGGCTCCTCATCGGCCGGAGGACCCTCCCGCTGTACGAGTTGGGCGTGGGGGAAGCGGTGCGCGTGAGGGTGACGCGGATGCCGCGATTGATCGCCCTCGTGCAGCGCCCGGGCGCCCCATAGGAGCGGGCCATGGAGCATCGCGACGAACCGGCGCTACCCAAATCCGAGGAAGAGCTCAAGGAGATCGTCGAGGAGTACGAGGGCAAGACCCGCAAGCTCGGCGGGCGGCGGGGTGCGGCGGTGGCCGCGCTGGCCGTCGTCATGTCGCTGTATCACCTCTACTCGGCCCAGGCGACCTTCATCCGTCAGATCCATCTGCTGGTGCACCTGATGTTCGTACTGGTGCTCAGCTTCCTGCTCTACCCGGCGACGCGGGGTTCCCTCAAGCGGCGGTCGCCGACCCTCTGGGACGCGGTGCTGGCCCTCGGCGCCGTCGTGGCGCTGGGATACGCGCTGGTCGACTTCGAAGCGTTCGTCTATAGAGGATCGATCCCCACCCGGCTCGATATGGTCTTCGGCATCGTCACGATCCTGCTGGTGCTCGAGGCCACGCGGCGGACCGTGGGGAATGCGCTGCTGCTTCTGGTGGTAGGGTTCCTCGCGTACGCGTTCGTCGGCCCCTGGCTACCCGAGCCCTGGGCGCACCGCGGGTACGACCTGGAACGCCTGGTGGGACAGCTCTACATCACCCTCGAGGGGATCTTCGGCGTCCCGCTGGAAGTCTCGGCGACCTTCATCATCCTCTTCACCATCTACGGCGCCATCCTCGAGGGATCGGGCGCCGGACGCTTCTTCGTCGACCTGGCCCTGGCCCTCACCGGTCGCCGCCGGACCGGTCCCGGACAGGCGGTCACCGTCGCCTCCTTCCTGCTCGGAGGACCGTCGGGCAGCGGGGTGGCGACCACCGTGACGGTCGGCGCCATCACCTATCCGATGCTGAAACGGGCGGGTTACGATCGGGAGTCGGCCGGCGGCCTGCTCTCGGCCGGCGGCATCGGCGCGGTCATCTCGCCGCCGATCCTCGGCGCCGCGGCCTTCATCATCGCGGAGATGCTGAGGATCTCCTATCTGAAAGTCATCGTCATGGCGGCGATCCCGACGGTGCTGTACTACTTCTCGATCCTGCTGATGATCGAGTTCGACGCGCGGAACATGGCGCTGCGGCGGGTCGAGATCGTCGCGGGCAATGCGAAGGAGCTAGCCCTGCGGTACTGGTACCTGCTCTCTTCGCTGGTGTTGATCCCGGTGTTCATGGTCATCGGGTTCACCGCCATCAAGGCCGTGTTCTGGGCGACCATCGTCGCCGTGGTCACCAGCCTGCTCCGGCGCGAGACGGCGCTGCTCACCCTGCGCCGCGCGAAGGCGGGCGACCGGGGGTTGCGCGCCGAAGACGGCGGGACGCGCCTGGGTCCCGTCGTGTTCAACCCCGGCGGGCTGATCGGCTCGCTGGACAACGGCAGCCGCCAGGTGCTGAACGTCGGCGTGACGTGCGCGGCGGCCGGCATCGTCGTCGGGGTCGTCAACCTCACGGGGCTGGGGCTGAAGCTGTCGGACGTCATCATCACCTATGCCGGCGGGCAGTTGATCCCGACGCTCATCTTTGCCGGCATCGCCCTGTGGGTGCTTGGGCTGGCGCTGCCGATCACCGCCACCTACATCATCGCCGCGGTCATCGTGGCGCCAGCGCTCACCCGACTCGGCGTCTCCGAGCTGGCCGCGCACATGTTCATCTTCTACTACGCCATCCTCTCCGAGGTCTCGCCGCCCGTGGGCCTGGCGCCGCTCGCGGCCGCGGCCTTGACCGGCGGCCGGCCGTTTCGGACGATGATGATGGCCTGGAAGTACACGCTGCCGGCCTTCGTGGTGCCGTTCATGTTCACGACGCACGCCGACGGGCTGGGCCTGCTCCTGCAGGCGCCGTGGCAGACGGTGGCGCACATGCTGGTGCTCGCGACGCTGGGCCTGACCGCGTTCGCGAGCGCGATGACGGGCTGGTTCGTCCGGCAGTCCACGATCCTCGAGCGGATCGTCATGGCCGTCGCCGGGGTGATCCTGATCTACCCGTCAGGATTGCAGGACGCCATCGCCATTGCGACGATCTTCGGCGTCGGCGTGATTCAGTGGTACACGCGCCACAGGGCCGTGCCGGCGAAGGCCGGATGAGGTAGCCGGGCGAACCCGGCATGACGAGGTGAGCGCAATGGCCGATCCCCAGTCGCAGTCGCCGGACCCGACCTCGGGGTCGGGCCCCGAGGCCCAGCCGGAGTCCCACACCGACGCTCCACCCGAAGCTCAGCCCGATGCCCGTACCGAGGCTCCAGCGGCCCTCGACGCTCCGGCCCTGGTGACGACGTGCATCAGCCTGCTGGCGGCCAAGGCCTGGGAAGCGATGGGACTGGTCCCGAATCCCGAGACTAAGAAGGTCGAGCGCAACCTGGGCGATGCGCAGCTGGCGATCGACGCCGCCGCGGCGCTGGTTGGGGTCATCAAACCGCGTCTGGAGGACCCGGCCCGGCGCGAGCTCGACACGCTGCTGGCCAATCTGAGAATCAACTTCGTCGAGCAGAAGAGCAAAGGGACGTCGTGATCCCTCGCGGGCAATGTACGTCCGGCTCAAGCACGGCCTGAGCGCGCTGGCGCTCGGGGCCATTCGGCGGCCGGGCCGCGGCCTGCACCACGACGCGACCGTCGTGCTGCGGGCGTTTTGCGAGGCGGCCGGAGGTGAAGGCGGCCCGGTACCGGTCCGGGCGCTCGCCGCGCGGGCCCGTCGCAGGGGCGCCGATGTCGTCCCCGCCCAGCGATGGCTCGTGCGACGAGGATTTCTCAACCGGCACGGCGACGTTGTGGTGCTGCCAGAAGGGTACGCTCCTCATCTCGCCTACCTGCGCCGCCAGGTGGGCCGGCTCGATGCCGTCCTGCGCGGGCTCGCGTCATCACCCCCGCCGCGGGGACGATCGGGCGCGATCAGACGTGGGCTCGCGCTCTTCGACGGCGGTCTGTTCTTCGAGTGCCACGAGTACTTCGAGACGATCTGGCGCCGCGCGCCGGAGCATGAGAGGGACTTCTACCAGGGGATCATCCTCATCGCCGCGGGTCTCTACCACTTCGAGAAGGGCAATCGGCACGGCGCCCGCGCCAAACTGAACGCGGGCCTGCAGCACCTGAAGCGGTTCTCCCCGGCCAAGGACGGCATCGACGTGGATCGGTGGGTGAAGCGCCTGGCTCCATGGAAGGCACAGGTAGACGCCGGACAGCCGGGCAGCGTGCTGCGCTCCTCCCAGATCCCCAAGGCGCCGCTGCGGCGCGCGCGGCCGGGCCAAGGCGCAAGAGGTGCGTCGAGAGGTGCGCGATGAGCGACCTGTTCCGGCACGTGGACGCGAACGCCGACGCGTTTGTCCGCGACCTGCAGCGGCTCTGCCGCCAGCCGTCGATCTCGGCGCAGGGGATCGGCCTCGAGGAGTGCGCGGCGCTGCTCGTCGCGCAGATGCAGGCCGCGGGAATCCCGGCACGTACCGAGCCGGTCGACGGCGGTCCGCCGCTGGTCGTCGCCGAGGTCCCTGGAGACACCCCCCGCACGCTGCTCATCTACGACCATTACGACGTGCAGCCGCCCGAACCGCTGGACGAGTGGACGTCCGACCCTTTCGCCGCCGAGATCCGCGACGGCCGGCTCTACGCCCGAGGGGCGCAAGACACCAAGGGCAACATCATGGCGCGCGTCGCCGCGGTCGAGACCTGGCTGCGCGTGCGCGGTCGCCTGCCGGTCACCGTCAAGTTTCTCATCGAGGGCGAAGAGGAGATCGGCAGTCCACACCTGGGCGAGACGCTGCGGGCGCGGCCCGACCTGGCGCGCGCCGATGCGTGTCTGTGGGAGTCGGGCGCGAAGGACCACAAGGACGTCCTCAACATCTACCTGGGTGTCAAGGGCATCCTGTACGTCGACCTCGAGGCGACCGGCGCGCGCCGCGACCTGCACTCGGCCTCGGCCGGGATGGTCCCCAATCCGGCGTGGCGCCTGGTCTGGGCGCTCGGTACGCTGAAGGGACCGCACGAGCAGGTCCGGATTGGCGGGTTCTACGACCACGTGGCGCAGCCCAGCCCGGCCGAGTTGGAGCAGGTCCGACGCATCGCCGCGCAGCGCGACGACGAAGCGATCCGGCGCGATCTCGGCATCCCGGTCTTCGTCAAAGGCCTGACCGGCCCCAACCTCGTGCGGCGTAACCTGTTCGAGCCCACGTGCACGATCTGCGGTCTGACCGCGGGCTACCAGGGTCCGGGCTCCAAGACCGTGCTGCCGCGCCGCGCCAGCGCAAAGGTGGACTTCCGGCTGGTGCCCGACCAGCATCCGGCGGACATCCTGGCGAAGCTGCGCGAGCACCTGCGGCGCGAGACGTACGGCGACATTGCGGTCCGTCCGCTCGGCATGGAGGAACCCTACAAGACGCCCTTTGACGCGCCGATCGTGGACGTCGTCGCGGAGACCGCCGAAGAAGTCTACGGCACCCCGCCGATCATCCTGCCCACCATGGCCGGGACCGGGCCGATGCACGTCGTCTGCGGTCCGCGCGGCATGCCGGCGGTGGGCACGGGCGTCGGGCACGCAAAGGCCAACACCCACGGGCCGAACGAGAACATACGGCTGGGCGACTACCTCCAGGGGATCAAGCACGTCGCGCTGATCCTGGAGCGGTTTGCGGGATAGGGACCGGACCGGCGGCTATTCGGCCCGACCGGACGCAGGACCGCCCTGCCAGCCCATTGCCCGCGAGATCCGCATCGCGGTCGCGCTGACCCGAGGCCCGACCTCGCGGCGGATGCGGTCCAGGCTCAGGCTGTGGACGGATCCCGAAACGCTGATCGCGCCCGCCACCCTGCCCTGGTGGTCGAAGACGGCCGCACCGGCGCAGCGCACGCCTTCTTCGTTCTCGATATTGTCGATCGCGTAGCCCCGCGCCCGAATCGTCTCCAGCTCGGCCAGCAGGCTGTCTGGTTCGGTGATCGTCTGCGGCGTCCGGCGCGGCATGCCGTGCCGGGCCAGGATCGTGCGCACCTCGTCCGGCGGCAGGTGCGCGAGCATCGCCTTGCCCAGCGCGGTGCAGTGCGCCGGCATGATCGCGCCGATCGTCGACGCCATGCGCATGGGGCCGCCGGATTCCACCTTGTCGATGTAGACCACCTGCCCCTGCTCCAGCACGGCCATGTGGACGGTCTCGCCGGTCTGGTCGCGCAGGTCCAGCAGGTGGGGGCGGCCGGCCGCGCGCAGCTCCGCCTGCTCGAGCCGGCGGGCCGCCAGCCACAGCACGCGCGGGCCGATCGTGAAACCGCCGTCTACCGGCGTCACCATGCCGGCGTCCTGGAGGGTTGTGAGCAGCCGGTAGACCGTCGGCCGCGGCAGCGATACCTGCAGGCCGAGCTCGCGCACGCTCAGCGGGCGGCCGGCCTGCCCGATCGCGCCGAGCAGGGCCATGGCCCGTTCGACCGACTGCACGACGCCCCGAGTACCGGGGTTCCGCACTCCGAGACCCCGGCCGTCGTGCCGGACGGCGGTGGGCTGGGATCGTGCTGGCGTGGCAGATGCTGGACGTCTGTGTGTGCTCATGATCCGTCGTCCTGTGTCCCTCACATCGCGTCGGCTACTGGCCTATGGGTTGCACCGGGGTCATCCCAAGGTCGGCGGCCAGGCGATCCAGGACCGCCCGTACCTCGGCCGGCAACGGGATGCCGCTCCGGCTGTATTCCTTCGCCCTCTCGTGCTCGATTTCTCCCGGCAGGTACACCCGATCGTATCCCTGCGCCGGCGGCAGCGACTTCACCTGCCGGATCAGCGCGTCGATGCGCGCGGCAAACGCCCCAGGGGGCCCGAACGTGTCAACTGCGAGCGCAATGAGCAAGTGTCCCAATCCCTGCGCGCGGTCCAGGTCCTCGTACAGGGGGGTGACATCTGGCCCCGACAGCGCACCTGGCAGCAGGCCGGCCAGGATGTCGATCATCAGCGACAGTCCCGATCCCTTGGGGCCGCCGAACGGCAGCAGCGCGCCGCGCAGCGCCTCGGTGGGATCCTCTGTGGGCCGGCCTTCGCGGTCGACGGCCCAACCGGTGGGAATCGTCTGCCCCCGCGCCTGCGCCGCCTGGATGCGGCTGTGCGGGACCACGCTCGTGGCCATGTCGAGCACGATCGGCGGCTCAGCGCCGGCGGGAACCGCGATCGCCATCGGGTTCGTGCCCAGGAACTTGGCTCTCGCACCCCACGGCGCGACCTGCGCGTCGGCGTTGCTGAGCGCGACACCGATCATGTCGTGCGCGACCGGGCGCAGCGCGAGCGCGGCGAGCATCCCGCAGTGGTTGCTGTTGCGCACGGCGACGATTCCGACACCGTGCGCCCGGGCCAGGTCGACCGCAAGATCCATCGCGCGCGCCGCCATCGCGATCCCAAAGCCTGCGTCCGCGTCCACGTGCGATATCGGGCCACGCGTCTGAATGGTCCGCAGGGTCGCGCTGGCGTTGATCGACCCCTGCCTGAGCCGGTTGACGTAGATCTCGGTCCGTAGCACCCCGTGCGTGTGCACGCCCCGGAGGTCGGCGCTAACCAGGCCCTCGGCGACCAGCCGCGCGTCGTCCGGCCGGGCTCCGGCGCGCTCCAGGACCCGGATGACGAAGTCCCGCAGGACGTCGGATGCGAATCGCGTGGTCTCGGTGTCCATCAATCCATCCACGCCCCCCCGTTGATGTCCAGCGTCTCGCCAGTAATGAAGCCGGCCAGCGGCGACGCCAGGTAGAGCACGGCCTCGGCCACCTCTTCTTCAGTCGCCAACCGGCCCAGTGGGATGCCTGCCAGCACCGCGGCCCGGGTCTCGGCCGACCACTGTCCGCTCATCTCGGTCTCCACCGCGTGCGGGGCTACCGCGTTCACCGTGATCCCCCACCGAGCGAGCTCGCGCGCAAGGGTCTTGGTCAACGCAATCATGCCGGCCTTCGATGGACCATAGCCCGGCGCAGAGGTGATGTCGCCCATCTTGCCCGCGATCGACGTCACGTTCACGATGCGCCCGTACCCCGAGGCCTTGAGCAGCGGCACCGCCGCCCGGCAGCAGTAGAAGGTGCCGGTCAGGTTCACGGTGATCACCTGGTGCCAGTCCTCCAGGCGCATGGTTTCGATGGTCCCGCGCCGGATGATGCCCGCGTTGTTGACGAGAATCTCCAGGCCGCCGAACGCCTCCTGCGCGATCCGGGTCATCGATTGGACCTGGTCCCAGTCGGCCACGTCGGCGGGCGCAGCCGCGGCCTGCTGCCCGCGCTGTCGAATGGTCTCAACGACGGCCTTGACGCGCGACTCGTCGACGTCGTTCACCACGACACACACCCCGGCGTCCGCCAGGCGGAATGCGATGGCGCGCCCGATCCCTCGTCCAGCACCGGTTACGATCGCCCTCCGCCCCGCGAGGTCGCGGGCCGCGGCGTGCTCCGCCGGGGAGCCCTCAAAGGAGGCCGCCGGCTTCATGGCGTCGGCACCAGCAGGGCCTTGATGGCTCTGCCCTGCTCCTGGGCCTCGAAGGCCTCGTGCCACCGCTCCAACGGCACCTCCATGGAGAGCAGCGGATGGGCACGGACCTTGCCGGAAGCCAGTAGGCGCAGCGCGGTGACCCAGCTCGTGTGCCTGCTGCTGAACGAGAACTGCACCTCCAGCCCTCGGAACACCGCGGTATCCCATGGAAATGACACCACCGGCCGGCCCGCGATGCCCACCGCACAGATGCGTCCAAGACGACGTACCAGACGCGGAAGAATCTCGATCGCGGGCGCCGCGCCCGAAGTCTCGATCGCGACGTCGGCGCCCTTGCCCGCGGTGAGCGCCATCACGCGCTCGACCAGGTCCTCGTCGCGAACGTTGACCGTCACATCCGCGCCGACCTCCCTGCCCACCGGAAGCCTGAGCGCAGCATCACTCGGCGCGCCGCTCACGACCGTCATCCCGGCGCCTGCGGCCCTGGCCACCTGCAGGCACAATAGCCCGATCGGACCGGGGCCGGTGATGACGACGACTTCGCCGGGCTGCACCCGCGCCCGCTCGATCACCGCGTGGACCGCGATGGCGGTCGGCTCGCAGAGCGCCGCCTCACGCAGCGGCAGCCCATCGGGCACCTGATGGAGCAGCGCCGCGGGCATGACCACGTGGCTGGCGAACGCGCCGTTGATGCCGATGCCCGGCGCACGCTTGTGCTCGCAGATCTGTCGGTTGCCGCTCCGGCACAGGAAGCACCGCCCGCAGCTCCCGGTGCTGGTCTCCGAGACGACCCGATCGCCGGGTGCATAGCCAGTCACCCCGTCCCCCACGGCCCGCACGGTTCCGGCGAACTCGTGACCGAGGATGACGGGCGGCCAGTACGGGTGCTCGTCCTTGAGGATGTGCAGGTCGCTCCCACAGATGGCGGCGGCGGCCACCTCGATGAGTACCTCGCCCGGCCCCGGCGACGGTTCAGGCACCTCCCGGACCTCCACCAGGCCGGGCCCCCGGCCGGTCTTTATGACCCCGCGCATGCGTCGTCCCCCCTCCGCACGATCACGTCCTACTGCTTGATGGCACCGGCGGTCAGGCCCTGGACCAGCCATCGCTGCAGCAGCAGGTACAGCACGATGCCCGGCAGCCCGCCCATCAGCGCACCGGCCATCAGCTCGGGCCAGTTTACGTAGAACTCCTGCACGGTGCGGGCGATCGCCAGGGTCACCGTCACCATCGCCTCGCTGTTCGTGAGCGTCTGCACCCACAGCAGGTCCCCCCACGCCAGCAGAAAGGCGAAGAGCATGGTCGCGACCATGCCGGGTCGCACGAGCGGCAGGATGATGGTGAAGAAGATCCGGAACCGGCTGCACCCGTCGACCATGGCAGCCTCATCGAGCTCCGAGGGAATCCCATCGATGAAGCCCTTGAGCATCCACGTGGCGAACGGCAGGCAGATGGTCAAGAAGGCAATGATCAGCCCGGTTCGCGTATCGTAGAGGCCGAGGCCGGCCAGGATGCGGAAGTACGGGCCGACGACGAGCACTCCCGGCAGCATCTGGGTCGTAAGGATGAAGCCCATGAGCAGTCCGCGGCCGCGCAGCGCGAACCGCGAGAACCCGTAGCCGGCCATGGCGCCGAGCAGCGTCGAGACCGCCGCGGTCGAGATCGATACCACCGTGCTGTTGAAGAAGTACGTGGCGTAGTTCTTCCGCAGCCACATCGTGATGTAGGCTGCCAGCGTCGGCCGCTCGGGCAGCCAGATTACCGGGATCTTGAGCGCCTCGGTCTCGGTCTTCAGCGATGTCAGGATCATCCAGACGAACGGGAAGAACACGAAGATCCCGATGAGCGCGGCAAAGAGGTAGACGAAGGTCAGCGTGAGACGGGAGCGGCTGTAGATGATCGGCGAGTCCAATGGCCTACTCCTGCCGGACGACCATGCGGACATAGGGGATCGAGACGAGCAGCAACAACACGGTCATGGCGATCGCCATCGCCGACGCATATTCGAACTTGAAGAACTGGAAGTACTGCTTGAAGACCTGCGTCGAGAGCACCTCGCTCAGCGTACCCGGTCCGCCGCCGGTCATCGCCTGGATCAGGCCGAACCGGCGCGTCTCCCAGATCGTGTCGAGCGCCAGGGCGACGATGAACACCCGCCGCAGTCCAGGCAGCGTCACGTGCCGGAACCGCTGGAGCGACCCGCCGCCGTCGATCGCGGCGGCCTCGTACAGCTCGAGCGGGATGCTCTGCAGCCCGGCCAGGAAGATGATCATGATGAACGGGAACCCGCGCCAGACATTGGCCAGGATGACGCTGGGCAGCACCAGGCTGGAGTCGGTGAGCCAATCCACGGGAGCGGCGATCAGGCCCAGCCGGAGCAGCGCATCGTTGAGCACGCCGTAGAGGGGGTTGAGGATCCACTTCCAGATGATCCCGGCCACCACGTCCGGCACGACCCACGGCAGCAGCGCCAGGATGCGGATGCCGGTACGACCCCACATGGGCCGGTTCAGCACCAGCGCCATGCTGAGTCCGACGACGACGTGCAGCGCCACGCTCGCTGCAACGAATACCGCCGTCTGCCAGATCACCTGCCCGAAGAGCCCGTCGTGCAGCAGAGTGATGTACTGATCCAGGGTGAACCCCGGCCGCCCGCGGGGGGCAAGGCTCATCCGCAGGCTGTGATACGCCGGATAGGCCAGGACCACGACCAGCATCAGGATCGTCGGGGCGATGAAGACGTATCCCAAGTGCCGGTCCCTGAGGCGAAGGGCTCGCATGGCTTCCCCGCGGGATCAAGCGGGGGAGGCAGGCATGCGCCGGCCTCCCCCCGAGGACGAGCTAGCGTGCGCCCAGCGCGGCGTTGGCGCGGGCGTGGGCGTCCGCGAGCGCCCGCTCAGGCGTCTTGGCGCCGGTGATGGCCTCCTGCAGCGCAGTGGCGAAGGCGTCGAAGATCTCGGGCCACTCCCGGATAAACGGTTCGAGCCTGGCGTTCTTCAACTCTGAGACGATCACGCGCGAGAACTTGTCCTGCTGCACCATGGGCAGGACGTTCACGTCCTTGCGCGACGAGATGACCCGGTTGTCGAGGAAGAACTTCTTCTCGGTCTCCTTGCTGGTCAGGAACTTGATGAATCTCCAGGCGGCGTCCGGATGCCGGGTGTGCGGGCTCATGATCCACCCGGACAGCCAGGCGGCGGTGATCGGCTTGCTGCCAGGCGCCACGGGCACGGCCGTAGCCTCCAGCGTGGTCGCCGCCCTCAGCGCCGGGTTGATGTTGTTGATGATCGGATAGGACCAGCCCGAGCCGATCTTCATGGCCACGCGGCTGTGCGCCATCTGCGTGCGCACGTCGCCGGGGCCGAAGGTCGTCACGCCGGGGGGCAGCACCTTGTGCACCGTGGCCAGCTCGACGATGAAGTTGAAGGCGCGCTGGAACTCGGGCGTGTTCATGGCCGACCGCCGGCCGTCAGGCGTCAGGAAGTCGGCCCCGAAGCTCCAGACGAACGGCGCGATGCGCAGAGGCAGCCCCGGGTTCTTCGAGGCGGGGATACTGAAGCCCCACTGGTCGATGCGCCCGTCGCCGGTCGAGTCGCGGGTCAGCCGCTTGGTGTAGTCGACGAACTCGGCCCACGTCTTCGGAGGCCTGTTCGGGTCAAGCCCCGCGGCCCGAAACATCTCGCGGTTGTACACGAGGACCATCGACATGAAGTCGCCCGGCATCGCCTTGAGCTTGCCGTCGTGGGTCAGCATTTTGATGGGAAACTCGTACCAGGGATCGAGGAAGCCGCGACCTTCCCTCTGGATGAAGGGCGTCAGGTCCGCGGCGCACCCCAGCTCGAAAAACATAGGCAGCGAGAAGTTGTGCAGCTTGACGACGTCCGGCATCCGGCGGGCGGCGCACTCCGCCTGGTACCGGGGCTCCTTCTCGCCGTAGGAGATCGGTTCGGCCGTGATTCGGATGCCCGGATTCTGGCTCTCGAAGATGCTGATGGCCTCACGCAGCGACCGGCCCCAGACGGTCTCGACGAGGTGCCAGTTCGAGAACCGCAGGGTGACGGCTTCGCCGGCCTGGGCGGGAATGAACGTACCGGCGACCAGCACCACGACGAGCGTGGCCATGAGTCGCCTGGGCAGGGACGATGGGTCCTTTCGCATCTCCACTCACCTCCAGAGATGAGCGTCTCGGTGCTGCAGGGTTTCGTTGTCCGCGATACGGACATATTGTCCCTATAGCGAATCATAAGCGGCGTGGCAGGGTCCGGTCAACCGGCCCCGTGTTGACTCATCTCAAAACCTTACTTTCCATGGCCCTGTTGACTCATCGTAGATCGTTGTCGGCGTCGAGGCCGCGTAAGGGAAAGGGCAGGCGCGCTCGGATGGTGGTGAGGGCCTGGAAGGCGCGCCGTTGGCTGCGGTTGACGAGGGCCTGCGGTTCGAACCAGGCGGTGGCCATATCGACGACCGACAAGGTCTGGACGAACTCGCCGTGCGCGGAGGCCCCGCAGTGGGCGACGAGATCCATTTCCGTGAAGCCAGGGTGGTGCTCATCCCACTGGGCGAAGGTGCGGATCGGGATGTGCAGCTTGAGCAGGCTGCCGGGTCGGGTGGTGGAGACGCCCCGGGGCTTAAGGCGGCGACGATAGGGCGCCAGTTTGCGGTCGATCGTCGCCGGGCTCATCTGGAGCAGGGCCGCCTGAATGCGCGGCGGGAGCTGCAGCGCGTCGCAGCGCGCCAGGGTCTCCAGCAGGGGCCCGAGGAAGGGGTGCAGGCGCTTGCTGCACAGGCCGCCGGAGGCCTCCCAGAGCCGCCGGAGGGCGTCGACGACCGGGGCGTCATAGCGGACCCGGCCCGGGCGCCGCGGGCGCGCGGGCGGAGGCCCATGGCGCAGGAGACTGAGGGCGTACTTGCGGTGATAGCCGGTGGCCATCGTGAAGGCGTCCAGGATCCTGGTCTTCTCCAGCTTGGGGGCTGAGCGGTAGTGGGGATGCAGGGCGTGGAGGAGCTGGCGCTTGGCAAGGGGCGACATGGGCCTGACCGAACCTCCGATCCTGGAGATGAGCTCGGTCAGATTTTCGATGAGGCAACCGCCCCGCGCAAAGTGAGATTTCCGGTGAGGCAATGCGCGGTCTGGAACCGATACCCCGCGTATGCTACGCTAAGCTGGTCGCGGAGGAGTACGGTAGCCCGGTAACCGGCCCGCCTGCTAAGCGGGTGGACGGGTGATGAGCCCGTCTCGCGGGTTCAAATCCCGCCTCCTCCGCCATCGCTTTTCAGCCCCCCATCTGCGGAGGTGAGACCGCGTGGCGAGCCTCAACTACCCGGCAGTGCTGGTCGCGGCAGTCCTCAACATGGTCATCGGCGCCCTCTGGTACTCTCCCGCGCTCCTGGGCAAGCGGTGGATGGATCTGGTCGGGCTCAAGCCTGAAGACGTCCAACGGCGGATGGCCGGCGCCCCCCGGATGTATGGCCTCGCGTTTGTCGCCTCCCTCCTGATGGCCTACGCGCTCGCCAGAATCGTATGGTACTCAGGGGTCGCCACGGTGACGGGCGGCGCGGCGATCGGCCTGCTGGCGTGGCTCGGCTTCGTCGCGACGACCCACGGCGTCAACTACCTGTTTGAGGGACGGCCCGCGCGCCTCTACTGGATCAACACCGGATACCCGCTGGCATCGCTGGTCATCATGGGCGCGCTGCTGGCGGTGTGGTCGTAAGCTCAGAACAAGGGGATGGCATGTCCAATCCAGTTGCGCACTTCGAGATCTACGGCGATGACCCCCAGAAGCTCGCGGGGTTCTACCAGGACCTGTTCGGCTGGAAGATCGAATCGGTGCCGGGCATGGAGTACTGGATGATCTCCACTGTCCCCACCGACGACAAGGGCATGCCCACGCAGCCCGGCGGGATCAACGGCGGCATGATGAAGCGCCCGATGCCCGAGGCTCGGCAGTGGCTGAACTACGTATCGGTCCCCTCGCTCGACACCGCCGTTGAGAAACTGCGCAGCCTCGGTGGGTCGGTGCTCCGGGCGAAGACGCCGGTTCCGAAGATGGGATGGTTCGCAGTGGTGGCCGACCCGGAGATGAACACCTTCGGGATCTGGCAGGACGATCCGAACGCCGGGTAGCTACCGCTCCTCCGTCACCCACACGAAATCGGCCCTGGGACCATGCCGGGGATCCGGCATGACGAGTCCGCGCGCGTCCTCATCGCTCAGCCCGTAGCGGTTGACCTGGGAGATGACCAGGACGTCGCGGAGCCCGCGGACCCGCAGCCGGTCGGGGAGCCCGCCTCCGTAGCTGGCGTGGAAGTCCCCGACGATGATAACCAGCACCTGCTCGGGATTGGCCCGCGCGAACTCGGCCGCCTGCCACGCCATGGTGTCGTCCCACGCGCTCTGCGCCAGGAAGTAGTTGCGCAGCGCCGCCTCGGACATCGCGCCGTGCTGCCCCATGGCCGCCCGAAACCGCTCGAAGTAGCGTTCGCGGCCCGGCTGGAAGTCCGGCGGCAGCAGGCCGCGCTCGTCGTCTGAGAGACCCGCAAGGCCCCGCTGCGCGAGCGCCCGCGTCAAGGGCGGAGGCGCGTTCAGGGCGAGGGCACGACCGCCGACGTCCCGGGAGAAGAGGACCAGCGGCCGGTACCAGTCAAAGGGATACCCGCCCCAGCGTACCGCCCGCAGGAACTCGTCCTCGGGAATCTCGCCGCGTGTGTAGCGATCAACCCAGGGCTGATCTGTGTAGGAGAGGAACTCGAGCCCCACGCTGACGTTCAATCCGCGGGCCCGAAGCACGAGCAGCACCGCGAGCTGGTTGACGTGGTGGCCGGCGAGGTTGTGCTGCTCGCCGACGACGATGACGTACCCGGGCCGGACACCAGCGAGCGCCCGTTCGAGGCTCACGGCCTGCCCGGTGTGCCCGTCATACAGCCCCGGCGCCCGGGCGGCAAGTGCGGGGGGAGTGACCACGAGCCACGCGAAGGCGAAGACCGCAGGGGCAATGCGCGTAAGCAGATGCGGTCTCAGTATGCGGGCCACGAGGCCAGCTCCGCGGACATGCCCTCTTCAGCCACGGCCTCTTCGGCCTGGGGGTCGAGCCACGGAACACCTGCAGGCATGACGATGTGTCATACCCGACTGCCTGTCAAACCCTGGCGCACAACCTGGTCACGAGCAACCGGCGAGCAGACGCGATACCTGCGCTGAGGATCACGGTCCGTGCCGGGGTCTGTTGGCGGACGACGCTTCGAACTCCTGTCCGCGGGCGGTCCGGCGTCCCCTGGCAGGGCGGACGGTGACCTGCTACAATACCCGATGCTGGCCACCGGCGTATGCCGGTGGCTGCTTCACCGCGCGCCCGTAGCTCAGCGGATAGAGCGTTGGCCTGCGGAGCCAAAGGTCGTGGGTTCAAGTCCCGCCGGGCGCGCCAGAATCCCCAGTCAGGACGCGGTTTTTGGCTTACCCCCCGCCCCTGGGGTTCCTCCCAGAAGCCACCGAATTGATTAGAGACTGATTAGATAGATAGGATTCGGTCCATCACCCGGGCCGCCTCGACCTGCTGATCCGGCAAGTGCGCCGCGTACCGGTCCATAGTGAACGCCGCTCGGCTGTGACCGGCCCGTTCCTGGATCGCCTTGATCGGGACACCTTCGGCCTCCAGCCGCGTGATGTGCCAGTGCCGTATATCGTATGGCCGGATACGGGGCACCTTGGCCCGCTCGATGACAGCGCTGAAGTCACGCTGCACCACGTTGTGCCAGTGGAGTGGCCGCCCGTTTCGCTGGGTGAATAGCAGATCGAAATCATGCCAGCGCGGACATCGGGGATTTCGACATCGTTCTTCATCGGTGCACAGGCCTCTTCGAAGGCGCTCCTCGGCCTGCTGCCTCAGTAGTGCTCGGAGTTCGCGGACGACTTCCTCAGGCAAGCGAATCGGCCGCCGCGAATGTGGCGTCTTCAGGGTGGAGAAGGAGAATCCGCCACCCCGAGGTCGCTCAAGACTCTGGCTCATATGCAGCACGCCGTGATCGAGATCCACGTCCCGGCGGCGGATTGCCACGATTTCTCCACCTGGCCGGATACCTGTCGTGATCAGCAGCAAATAGACCGGGTAATAGCGAGAAGACCGTCTGGCCTCTCCTAAGAACCACAGCGCCTCCTCGGGCGTCCATAGAACCGGCCGGTACTCCCGAGCCTTGGGCGTCTCAATGGGATCACAGGGGTTGGCGAGGATGAGTTGAAGCCGAACTGCATGGTTGAGGGCGGCCCGAAGGATCTTGAAGATCCGCTGCGGATCAACCCGCTGGAACGTGGCGAAGAAGTCCTCGACAGTCGCCGGGGCAAGTTTCGCAAGGGGAATGTGCCCGAGCCGGGGTTTGATGTGCCTACGGATCAGGCATTCTCTCGCGCGGAGCTCAACCTCACCGCAACGCGATTTCGCTGCCGTGCGAAGCCACCGGTCGAGAAAATCTGCGAGGCGCAGGCGCGTAGACCCGCGAGGGCCAACACCCGAACCGTACCCGGGGTTCGTTGCTACGTGCACAAGAAACGCTTCGGCTTCCCGCTCGTTCTTGAAGCCAGAGATCCATTTGTAGCGTCGCTTGCCCGTCGCAGCCTCGAAACCCGGGTACAGCACTGCGTAGACTGTGTCACCCCGCCGCACGACGGAGCCCCGCATGGTAAGCCCTCCCCTCCAAACTCGGGATGGAGAGGCACGATGAAAGCGCTTGTGCACCGACGTAGTAAGGGAAAAGGAAGCCGAGCCTTCACGAGGGGACGGTGCACAAGATGCTATACGTGGGTGTGGATGCCAGTAAGGCGACGTCG